>NZ_QOLD01000088.1 GCF_003333305.1 Candidatus Colwellia aromaticivorans
ACTTAGTTTATTTAATATTGCTTCTTTAAATTGGCTTGAATGCCTTTGATAGTACACTGTTGTTAACTTACCGCTCCCTGTTTATTTACTAAATTAATTGAGGCGACAACAATCCTGACACAGGGGGCAGCTGTTAACTAGGATCATACCCTTTACCTAAGTCCCAATCCATTAAACCTGAATATTTTTAAATTCTTAAGTTTACAAACTAATTATATTTTATATGTGGTTAGGTAAAGTAGGAATATTGAAAGATATCAGTACCGCAGTACATACAGCAAAGGTAAGTGTTAGGGCAAAAAAAGGCTCATTCAAATGTGAATGAGCCAAAACTACAACATGAAAACATATAAAAGGGAGGTAAACATTACTTTTTTAGTTAGTTTGCTAGGAGCTTTAACCTTTGAAAGTGAAACTATAATAGCGCGCTAAGATGTTTTTTACTGTATAGAAATAGTAACAGTTTGTAATGTTTTGAGAGGCTAATGATAAACATTTACATGTATACCCGTGTTACCTCAAAATGCAGGATTCAGCTGGAATTAGAAACGTCTTTAGGCAAGGCATTGATTGAAGAGAATAGTTATTCTATTGTCAAAATCAATAACGTAGCATAAAACGTTTCTAAACCAGCCCTACGGGGATGTCTGAGCAAATCATGCTCTTCGTTGCATCTGTTTTTAAGGGAATAACCCTTAATAAAAAGATGCGCCTTGAGCATGAATCGCTCAGGCATCCTGAAACTCGCATTTTGAAGTATCACGGGTATATGACCTTGGTTCAGAAGTTTGTCATTAAAAATAGTTCAAATATTGCTCAGAAAAATAAAAAACAACGATGAAGAGGGAATACTCTTGACCTCATCACATTAAGTAAGCTATTTTAAACACGTGTTTGAATCCGGGTGAATGCCCACATCGGTGAGTAATTAAAAGTATGAGTACAAAGACTAAAATTTTAGATGCAGCAGAAGTTCTTTTTGCTGATAAAGGCTTTAATGGCACATCGTTAAGAGAAATAACGAGTCAAGCTGAAGTGAATTTAGCAGCGGTTAATTATCATTTCGGTTCAAAAAAAGAATTAATCAAAGCGGTTATGTCTCGTTATATGAATGAACTATCGCCTCGATTAGAGTCAGCATTAAATGCACTTTGTCTTGAGGAAGTAAAACCTACATTAATAGAAGTATTCTCTGCTTTTCTTGAACCCTTACTACATCTAAATAGCTTTAAAGACAATGGTACGAGTACCTTTTTACAATTACTTGGCCGAGGCTATACTGATAGTCAGGGCTTTTTACGTTGGTTTTTAACGACACAATATCCGGGTGTTTTTACTAAATTTACGCAAGCTGTTCAAAAAGCTTATCCTGAATTAAACAAAGAAGAGATGTTTTGGCGTTTACATTTCACTATGGGGACTATTGTTTTTACCATGTCGTCTAGTGATGCGTTAATTGATATTGCTCAAAATGATTTTGATCGCCAAGTGGATATAGCTGGTGTGATCAAGCAAGTTATCCCTTATGTGGCTGCAGGGGTTGCCGCACCTATTGTTAGATAATTTACTGTTAGATTAACGAAAAATAAAGGCTGTAAATTACTATTTACAGCCTTTATTTACAACCACTATTTAGACGCTATGTTTTAAAGTTTTTTCGCACTAATAAGCCGGTTTATCAATATCAGTAAAAAAGCGACAACATAAGCCCCATATACTACAACCATCCACTGTGGCATGCTATAACCTAAAAATTGCCAACTAATCTCCCCACAATCACCTGTTGCTTCAAACAATGCTGGGATCCACTCATGCAAAGGTGCCCAAGTTGGAAAATTAGGAATAATGTCACAGCTAAAAAATAGCGATCCAGCATTAGCTTGAATTTCTACATGCTCTAAAGCAATGAATAGTCCCCAAACTGCCCCTGTTGACCACAAGCCATAAGCAATAACTCTAGCAATTAAAAAGCTACAGCCCCAAAAGCCAATAAAGCCAGCAAGGATAATTGCGCAAATAGCAACACGTTGATATACGCACATGATGCAAGGGGCTAAGTCCATAGCGTATTGAAAAAACAATGCGCATAGCTCTAGTCCTAAGGCCGATAATGCGAGTAATAACCAAGGTGTGGAATTGGTCGTTAAGTCACTTAAAAATTTCATTTTATTCCTGTGTTTTGTGCCGAGCGTGGATGATAGATAAAAAAAAGCCTCTAAAGTTATTTAGAGGCTTTTTATCATAACAAATAAAATATTTTTGTTAACAATTAAGTTATTTGAAATTGTTACAAATTAAGTGCCATTAATAAGGATGTGAACATAGATACTGGCAGCGTAACCTAAAGCAATGACTGGTGTCCATTTTAAGTGACTGAAGAAGGTATAGTAACCACGTGCTTGTCCCATAAGTGCAACACCAGCGGCAGAGCCAATAGAGAGTAAGCTACCTCCAACACCTGCGGTTAATGTTACTAATAACCACTGTGCATGTGACATATCAGGGTTCATAGTAAGTACCGCAAACATGACCGGGATGTTATCAACAATAGCAGAAAGAATACCAACGAGTATGTTAGCGTTAGTTGCGCCTAGTTCACCGTACATAAATTCAGAGGCCATGCCTAAATAGCCGATAAATCCTAAACCACCTACGGCTAGAATTACACCATAGAAGAAGAATAAAGTGTCCCACTCAGCTCCTGCTATTTTGTCGAAAATATCAAACTCTTTATCGTCTTGATGTTTCTCGTCTTGATTTTTATGTCCTGGCGTTAATGATATATCAACCTTAGAATTACCTGATTTCTTAATGTAGTAACCGAATAGCTTCAAGTAAGCTAAACCTAACATCATGCCAAATACTGGAGGTAAATGTAAGAAGTTATGGAAAGACACGGCGGTAGCAATAGTTAATATAAATAGACCAACGATGGTTAAGCCGCCATGTTTAATTGGCGTCATTTGACTTGATGTTGCTGTTGGTTTACCTGAGGTGATAGCAAACTGCATAATAAATGCAGGGATAACAAAGTTAACAACTGATGGGATAAATAACGCAAAAAACTCAGTAAATTGAACCATACCTTTTTGCCAAACCATTAAGGTCGTTATGTCACCAAACGGGCTAAATGCGCCACCGGCATTTGCGCCAACAACAATATTAATACAGCTTAACGCAATAAATTTAGGCTCATCTTTACCTACGGCGAGAACAACAGCACACATAATTAACGCGGTGGTTAAGTTATCTGCAATAGGAGAGATAAAGAAGGCTAGAATACCCGTTAGCCAAAATAAAGCTTTGTAGCTAAAACCTTTTGCAACCAACCAATCACGAAGCGCATCAAAAACATTTCGCTCTAACATGGCATTGATGTATGTCATCGCAACAAGTAAGAAGAAGAAAAGTTCAGCGTACTCTAAGAAGTTATGACGAATAGCAACTTCTGCAGCGTGTGGCATACCATGAGCGCCATAATAATAGGCAATGAGTATCCAAATTAATCCTGCTGCGAGTAAAACGGGTTTAGACTTTCTTAAGTGCAGTTGTTCTTCTAGAATAACTAAGGTGTATGCTAAAACAAAAATAGCAATGGCAGCATAGCCAATCCAGTGGGCTGTTAAATCTATTGTTTGATGTGCAGCATCAGATGCAAATGCAATACTAGGTACTAGCATTGCCAGTAATATGAATAAAAGTTGTTTCATGTCAGTTCTCAAGTTGTGATTGAAGAGCTTAATTAAATTTCCCCAAGATTCTATCAAAAACTCGAAAAAATGATATAGCTAAGTGATTACAATGGTCATTTATGTCATTAATATTTATGATGTTTGCTATAGATTTGGTGTATAGCCAGTTTGAATGAGGTGGTTTGATTTGCTGTATTGCTAGATTGTATTACTATGCTCTAAATTGGTGCGTCTAACGTTGTCTTTCACTATTATTGTGCAGTAATGGGCGCCACTTGTGATTGTTAGTTAACTATGTATTTGTTTATTATAGATAACTTCTGCTGGCTTATTTTGTGCATACCTTAAGCGAAATTAAATAAAGCGAGTTTTGATTAAATTGAGTTGCACCAATACTTATCAAATATTCGACAAATCAACTTGGAACTAAAAGATGTCAAGAACACTTTCATTTATATACACCCTTGTGCTGTTATTAATACCAACATTCGCTTTCGCTGATGAAGGTTCACTTAATGGCGCTAATACGGCTTGGATTTTAACCTCTACTGCTTTAGTTCTGCTCATGACTTTACCAGGCTTAGCACTTTTTTACGGCGGTCTAGTACGTAAAAAGAATGTACTGTCTATATTGATGCAGTGTTTTTCTATTGGTGCAATTGCTTCTATTTTGTGGCTTGTTGTAGGCTATAGTCTTGCTTTTGGTGAAGGTAATGGCTTTATTGGTGATTTCTCTAAAGTTATGATGCATGGCATTGGAAAAGATGTACTTTCAGGAGATATTCCTGAAAGTTTATTTATGCTCTTTCAAATGACCTTTGCTGTTATAACGCCTGCACTAATTATTGGTGGCTTTGCTGAACGTATGCGCTTTTCAGCGGTGTTAATATTCAGTGCATTATGGTTGTTAACAGTATATGCACCCGTTACCCATTGGGTTTGGGGTGGTGGTTGGTTAAGTCAAATGGGCGTTTATGATTTTGCAGGTGGTATTGTTGTTCATATAACTGCAGGTACAGCGGCGCTAGTTGCTGCTATGGTGATAGGGCCTAGACGCGGTTTCCCCAAAACACCAATGTTACCACACAACTTAACTATGTCAGTTACTGGTGCAGGCATGCTTTGGGTTGGTTGGTTTGGCTTTAATGGGGGGAGTGCTTTAGCAGCAAACGGAGATGCATCAATGGCGATGTTAGTGACCCATATCTCAGCAGCAGCGGGCACGTTGACTTGGGCTGCTATTGAATGGAAAAAATTTGGTAAAGCGAGTGTGTTAGGTGCTGTTACCGGTATGGTTGCCGGCCTAGGTACTATTACACCGGCCTCGGGTTTTGTTGGTCCTGGCGGCGCACTTGTTATTGGTGTTAGTGCTGGCATTGTTTGTTTCTATTCAACGGTATTTATCAAACAGAAATTAAAAATTGATGATTCATTAGATGTTTTTCCTGTGCATGGTGTTGGTGGTATTTTAGGGACACTCTTAGCGGGAGTATTTTCAGCGACCACGTTAGGTGTTTTTAGTGGGTTCGGTTTTGCCGAAGGCATCGCGTCTATGGCAGAACAAGTTGGCGTACAACTTATCGGTATTGTTTCAACCTTAGTTTATACTGGGGTGGTTACCTATATTTTATTAAAGCTTGTCGGATTGATGACAAACGGCTTACGGGTTGATGAAGAGCAAGAGTCTAATGGCTTAGATCAGGTTGAACATGAAGAGTCAGGTTATAATTTATAATTTATAATTTATAATTTATAATTTATAATTTATAACTTTAAATTACTCTCTTATTAAAAGCGTCTTCTGACGCTTTTTTTTATCCTACTTATTAATCAATAGCTATATACTTGCTATTCACAATGGTTATGTAGATATCAATAAAAGGGCTGCTGTTTTCGGTTTCAATGTTAAGGGAAAGCTTATATAAAGCGGTATAGCTTATAATAAATCATAATGGGTTTTGACTTAAAACTATTGTGATTAAGTTGTTAAATTTATGCTAGTACTAAAGGCCTGTAGTAAAACAAGACTAAAGGCGTATATGAAAACAACCACAAAAATTTTAGCATTAAGTAACTGTATTTTTCACAATAAAAATAATACACATCAAGTATAAATAAACCCTAAAGGAACTTCTACATGAATGAATTGAAACTTCGCTATCCTGTATCTGAAAAAGCTAAGGCGCATACCTTTATCGACAGCGCGACCTATGATGCTATGTATAAGCAATCTATTGAGCAGCCAGACGTTTTCTGGGGTGAGCAAGCGAAAGAATTTATTGATTGGTATCAACCTTGGGATGCCGTTAGTAAAGTAGATATGAAAAACTCTGAAGTCAACTGGTTTACAGGTGCTAAATTAAACGTTAGTTATAACTGTATTGATCGCCATCTTGCAACAAAGGCTGATAAAACCGCTATTATTTTTGAAGGTGACAATCCTAATGATGATTTAAAAGTTACTTATCAAGAGCTTCATGATCATGTTTGTCGTTTAGCTAACTTGCTAAAAGAGCGTGGCGTTAAAAAAGGCGATCGTGTTTGTCTTTATATGCCAATGATTCCAGAAACTACTTATGCAATGTTAGCTTGTGCGCGTATTGGTGCAATACATTCTGTTATTTTTGGTGGCTTCTCTACTGAATCAATTAAAGCACGTGTACTTGATGCAGAGTGTGAAGTTGTTATTACCGCAGACCAATCTTTACGTGGTGGTAAAAGTCTCCCACTTAAAGCTAATGTTGATTCTGCTGTTGTAGACTGTCCTTTAGTACATTCTGTTATCGTGGTTGAGCGTACCGGTGGTGATGTTGCTTATAATGATAAAATTGATATTAAATATGCTGCCGCAGTAGCTAAGCAGTCAGCAGTATGTGAGCCTGAAGTAATGGATTCTGAAGATCCATTATTTATTTTATATACCTCAGGTTCAACAGGCACACCTAAAGGTGTTGTTCATACTTGTGGCGGTTATATCTTGTATGCAGCGATGACACATAAATATGTTTTCGATTATAAAGAAGATGAAGTTTACTGGTGTACTGCTGATGCAGGTTGGATTACTGGCCATACTTATATTGTTTACGGTCCATTAGCTAATGGTGCAACTACCATTGTATTTGAAGGTGTTCCAACATACCCTGACGCGGGACGTTTTTGGCAAGTAATTGAAAAGCATAAAGTAAATGTGTTTTATACTGCGCCTACAGCAATTCGTGCATTAATGGCAGGCGGTGATGCACCTGTTGAAAAATGTGATCTTTCTTCATTGAGAATTTTAGGTAGCGTAGGCGAGCCTATTAACCCTGAAGCATGGCAATGGTATTATGAAGTTATTGGTAAGGGCAACTGTCCAATTGTTGATACTTGGTGGCAAACGGAAACAGGTGGTATTTTGATTACGTCTCTACCTGGTGCTGTTGATATGAAGCCAGGTTGTGCTGGTAAGCCTTTCTTTGGCGTACAACCTGCATTATTTGATAAAGACGGTAATACCCTTGAAGGTGAAAACTCAGGTTTATTAGTGATGACGGCTAGCTGGCCTGGACAGTTACGTACTGTATATAACGATCATGCTCGTTTCTATTCAACTTATTTAGGTCAATACCCAGGTAACTACTTTACTGGTGATGGTGCTAAACGTGACGCAGATGGTTTCATCTGGATCACTGGCCGTGTTGATGACGTATTAAACGTATCTGGTCATCGTCTTGGTACTGCTGAAATTGAAAGCTCGTTAGTACACCATCCGGCAGTTGCTGAAGCTGCAGTTGTTGGTTATCCACATGACATCAAAGGTCAAGGTGTATACTGTTACGTTACTTTGATGGACAATGCAGAAGTTACTGATGGACTGGCTAAAGAGCTTCAAGAGTTTGTTGCTGGTGAATTGGGACGTTTTGCTAAGCCTGATTACATTCAATGGGCTCCGGGTTTACCTAAAACTCGTTCAGGTAAAATTATGCGTCGTATATTACGTAAAATTGCTGAAAATGATGTAGACAGCTTAGGTGATACTTCAACACTTGCTGACCCTGAAGTTGTAGGTGATTTAATTAAAAATCGCATTATTCATGCGGGATAATTTAGTCATTAATATATAAAATTATGAAAGCGCCGAAAGGCGCTTTTTTTATGCCTAAATTAAATCGTTAGGTGTTATTATTTTGTAATTAAGTAAAGTAACTGTATGGAATTTACAGATAAATATTTTCACATATTTTGAATGAATAGCAATACTCAAGGCGTTATAACGTTTTTATACGTGGTTTACGCTCACTGAGTACAACTAGTATATAAACGTGTGTAGCTATAAAAAAAATATGCCGTGACAGCAGTATTAAACAGAAATAGGAAATATAATGGAAGAATCAGTTAATGTTTTTGGTGAACCACTAGAAATTTGTGGGGGAAATCCCGTTACAGGTTTTTATCGTGATGGTAAGTGTAATACGTGTAAAGAAGATACTGGCTCACATACTGTATGTATTGAAGCCTCAGAACAGTTTTTAGAATATTCGCGTTTCAAAGGTAATGATCTTTCTACACCTAGACCTGAATTTGGTTTTGAGGGGGTAAATGTTGGCGATGCTTGGTGTTTGTGTGCTGCTAGGTGGATGGAAGCGTTAGCAAATGATAGAGCGCCAAGGGTCTATTTGAAAAGAACTCATATTAAAGCACTTGAAATAGTACCGATGGAGTTATTAAAACCGTACGCGCTTGATTTGAGCTAGCTATTTCTATATAAGCCACGTCATATGTGTATTTCCGGACGCTTATATTGAACTGCTAAGGTAACCTTGGCTTTAATTGTGAAGTAGTAAACTGTACATTGCACGTTGCTTTGCGTCTCGGTTTTTATCTGGGTCCTCTACACACTCAATAGACTCAATTACAGCAAGATAGTCAGTAGGTAGTTTTGTTTCCTTTGCACCAATAATTACGTGATTTAGGTACCAAGAATAAGGTTTTAATGACGCGTCTATTTTGATTGCATAGTATGTTAATGCCTTAAAGACTTCACCCGAGTAGTTTTGTACACAGACTGATTTTTCATCATATCCAAAGCCTAAACTTTCAGCTCGATCTAAAACGTCTTTTTCATTTTTATCTATTTCAAAGAGAGCCCCAATGACGGTGTCTTTGATATTATTCGTTTGAAAAGCATCACACTTTCCAGAGCCATCATCACAATTCATATTAAAACGTAATTGATGATTGGTAAGTGTGACTATTTCAAGCTTTTTGGCACTTGGTACTCGCTCTTGAAGTCTTAAAAGTGACATATTTGAACCGTATGCAAAATATTTCATTAAACCTCCTGTATATACCCATGATACTTCAAGATGCGCGTTTCAGGACACCTGAACGATTCATGATCAAGACGCATCTTTATCTAACGGCTTTATTAGCGCTGTGACCTGGTCAATATGAACTATTACGTGCACGTAAAGCCTCTACTGAAAAATAGATTAAAAATAGGCCATCAAGAGCTTTTAGTTCAATCATGATCATTATTGACACTGAAGCAGCTAACATAGAGCCCAAATCCACCAAACATCGCGCAATATAAACGGCATTATCTGACGCTATACCCAAGGCAACACCAATAGGCGATTACTTTATCTGTGCGCATTATTAATTGCGCTTCAAACTTTTAGCCATATATTTTCTAATAAATTATTTGTGTTATATTACTGAAAAGGTTCTACAATAAGCGGTAAAGTGAAACAATGTCTTATACACAAACAGCAACATACTCGTCTACACGATAACACCAGAAACAATATTAGTCGTTTCCGTTGTTTGCAGATTCACCGATAAATTCTTTATACCTCGTAAGGCACGCCACCTGCTTTTTAACATAAAAAGTCTGTACTCCTTCAATACCGAGTACACCATTAATTTTAGCTGATATTATCGATGGTAAACACAGAAAATATCGCCTTTAAAAGTTATTTTTAAGGCTATGTTTCACTGTTTAGTCATGTTTATAACAGAAAATTAACGTGTTTCTGTAATGTAGTCAATGACTCTAACACCTTACTTTTTAGTGCCAATAGCTCTTTTGAAAGCAGGATTGCCGATTCTTTATTACCCTCATTATAGAGTTGAATAATTTGATGACCTGTTTTATGAACATCGATATGAATGCTTTCTAATGCTCGAAATGCTTCCATGTGACCAAACTGTTTTTTACCCTGATTGTTATACCAGTTACCTAGTCGGCATTCGTTATGATTGGTAAGCTCACCAAGCTCTAACCTATGTGTGTGACCATTTAAAACATGAAATATTTCCTCAATCCACTTAATGTGATCACTTTTTGCCAATACTAAGGGCAGATTACTCATTTCCCATGTAGAACCTGACCAGATAGACCATGATTCATCAGGCGTGTAGTGTTGCATCCAATGGGGTAGTTCATCTGCAGGCATGGGTCTAGCAATGCCATAACCTTGAGCACATTCACAACCTATGCGCATCAACAAAACACCATGCTC
Organism: Candidatus Colwellia aromaticivorans; assembly: GCF_003333305.1. Classification (GTDB taxonomy): domain Bacteria; phylum Pseudomonadota; class Gammaproteobacteria; order Enterobacterales; family Alteromonadaceae; genus Colwellia; species Colwellia aromaticivorans. Next base: position 10,196 of record NZ_QOLD01000088.1, read on the forward strand.
AGCAGTTTCAACACCCTCAGCGATGACATCACGGTTGAAAGTCTTTGCTAAACCAATAATGCCTTCAATTAACGCCAAATCATCATCGTCTTCTAACATATTCCGTACAAAACTTTGATCAATTTTAATGGTATTAGCAGAAAGGTTTCTCAAATGGGTTAAAGAAGAATACCCCGTACCAAAGTCGTCTAAAGCAACAGAAACACCTATTACGTCTTGACAGCTTTTGATAATACCACTTATATCATTCAGATCACCAAGAGCACTGCTTTCTAATATTTCTAACTGCAAGCTTTGTGAATCTACATTAGGATATTTACTCAATGCTTCATTAAGCTGGTCAAAGAAAACAGGCGATTCCAGATGATGAGAAGAGATATTAATGCTCACTTCAAGCTTAATATCTTGTTGTTGCCAATGATTCATTTGTTTCAATGCCTGATTAATGACCCAGCCGCCAATCTGAATTTCTAAATTAGTACCGTCAATAAGTGGCAGAAAGTCGAGCGGTGGGATCAAGCCTTTTTCAGGGTGTATCCAACGAATTAATGCTTCAGCACCAAACACTTCCCCTGTTTTCATGTTAACTTTAGGCTGATAATACAGTTGAAATTCTTTATTCACTAATGCTTGTTTAATCCCTTGCAGCTGAGATTGTTCATGCCTGAGTTGTTGGTCATAAGCAGTGTTGAAGAGCTGTTGTTGATTTTTACCAGCCAACTTAGCTTTATACATCGCCTGATCAGCATGACGTAATAAGATATCTAGGTCGGTATCATCAATAGGATATATAGTAGTGCCGATGGATACGCTGACCTTATGCGGATAATCATCAATAATATACGGTCGCGCCAACACACTACGAATCCGATATAGCAGCTGCTCACATTGTGCATAGGATTCAATATCCGTCAATAAAAGAGCAAACTCATCACCGCCTTGGCGTGAAACAGTATCTACTTCTCTGATGGTTTCTTTAATACGACCAGCCACCCCAATTAATAATTGATCGCCAACACCATGACCAAAGTTATCATTTACGGATTTGAAGTTATCTAAGTCTATGAAACAGATGGCAATCATCTTGTCAGTGCGCTTACTGCGCGCCACTGCTTGGCTAAACCGATCGGCAAATAACGCCCGATTAGGTAATTTAGTAAGTTCATCATAATGTGCCATAAAACTGAGTTTATCTTCGGCTGATTTTTGAGCGCTTATGTTTTGTATCGTTCCCCTCATTTTTAGGCGTGTGCCATTTGAGTTGAACTCTATTTCCCCCTTAGTACGCATCCACCGCCTATGTCCTTCAATATCCGTAATTCTATATTCGACATCGATGTCTTTACTTTCAGTCATATGGCGATTAATGGCCTCATTGACACGCATATGATCTTCAGGAATGATGGATTTGAGAACATCATCCCAATCAGAATTTTCGGCTGACCTAGGAAATTTCAGCTGTTGAAAAACATTATCGGAGCAAAAGCTTTTATTAGTAATAAAGTTGTATTCCCACGTACCTATACCACCAGATTCTTGACTCAACCTTAATCTTGCCTCACTTTCTAGCAGCAGATCTTCTGCATGTTTTCGCTCGCTTTCTAACAAAACCTGTGCAAATAAATCAGAAATAGATCTAGCAAAATCCTCAGCTTCTGTTGTCCATGTTCTTTTAGGGCCGATGTGTTCATGGCAAGTGACACCAACTAGCTTACCTTTAATACGAATAGGTGTATCTAGTATAGATGTTATACCTAACGGTATTAAATACCCTTCTCTCAACTCTTGTGTCGAAGGGTGATGTTGTGCGTCATTCGCCACGATAAACCCAGTATCATTTAATACCTCGAAATAACGCGGGTAGTCTAATGTTTGAAGTGTGAGTAATTCAGTTGCAAGTTCACCATGACTGTATAAGGCTTGACAGATAAAGGCAGTCCTATCTTCATTGAAAAGCCAAACGCTGACACGAGAAACCTCTAGTTGCTGGGCATCAACAGTAATAATTTTAGTGAATGCATCATTCTGGTCAAGGAAGGTTTCTTTTCCTAGCTTTAAAAGCACGTGTTGGTTTTGTAAAACCTGTTCTTGATGTTGATGTAACGCAGCGGCGGTTCGTTCACGTTCAACAGTTGATTTAACTCGCTCAATTTCAATAGCGGCTCTAGCGGCAAGACTCTTTAATAGACCTAATGTAGTCTGATAATTAGACATGGGTTGGTCATCAACCATTGATAACAGGCCTATTGTTTTCCCTGTCCCGTCTTTAAGTGCCACTCCAATATAACTGTCAGCCGCCATATCAACCAGCATAAGATCCTCAGGAAACAATTGTTGGATATCATTAGGCCAAAAAGAGACCTTATCATCGTCATTGACCACGGTAGCGCAGGGCGTTCCTATTAAGGAATAGCTGAAATTCTCTCCAAACTCGCCATTTGCCCATACGGCAATAACGTTCGCTTGAGTATTATCATCTTCGTTGAGCGTGGCTATAAAGGCATAACGCATATCATGTGATAACGCCAGTTGACGCACAATAGTTTTGAAAATGTCACCCTCTGCTGTCGATATACCCGTTTCAGCTAAGGCTTGTAACACCAGTTCACTACGTTTTTGGTCGGTAATGTTTCTATTAATACCGATCATGCGAATAGGCTTATTATCTTCGTCCCATTCAATAATTTGCCCCACTGAACTCAACCATTGCCAATTACCAGTGGCGGCTTTTATCCGGTATTCTGCCACGGTAGGCCCATCTGTTTTGAGGCATTCGTCAAAAAAGCTTAAAACAGAGTCTTTATCGTCGGGATGAATATTTCTTTGCCATATGTTTAGATTGAATTTGAGCCGTGTGTGCGGGAGGTCTAATAACTTCGGGAATTCGTCACTAACCTCAACGTCACCGGTTAGTAGATTGGCATCAAACCAGCTCTGATGGGCACTACTCATTGCGTGGCTAAGACGTTCCTCACTGAGTCGAAGGTCTGATGTTTGATGCCGAATCGTTTCACGCTGTTCATTGGTTATAGTTGTAAGTCTAGATGTTGCTACGCGATAGAGCGGGTAACCAAATAACAAAAACAGCACCGCGATGGCAAGTGAGCGATAAACCTGTTGGTTGAGTAGTGCTTCGATATGTGAAATTGACAGATCAGCAACGGCGAGATAAAACGTACCATCTTCTGAATAAGAAGGAATAAATACACTTCGAAATGTTCCCCATTGATCAGTATATTCAAGATAACTTTTTTTCTTGTTGTTAAAAATATCAAAAACACGAGGGTCGACATCGTCGTAATGATCAAAATAAAAACTCAACTTTTCGCCTGATTCACGTTCTTCAGGTGTTGCACTGGACGAGGTGAAAAGCACTTTATCCTTGCGCAAAATAAGTGTGTAGAGGTAGATGATATCTCGTTGATCAGTGAAAGCTGATAGCGCTAAAATATTATTGTAAATTTGCTCTTCTGTTAAGCTATCGGCTTGCATGCCCTTATAATGTAGCGTTTCAGGCAGTAATAATCGAGCTGTAAGCGAGGCATCTTCAAGTTGCCGATCAAGCTGATTGTATAAGGTTACTTTTTCCTGAAGGGCGCTGAAATAAGTAAACCCGATCACCCAAAGAACATACAGCGATGCGATAATAAGAATTTTGTTTTTATGTGGGATAACTACACGCTTCATTGTTTACGTAAATACTCTTTTTTAAGCAGTTGATTTAATAATAAATCATAACCATCCTAAAGACCATTATTAACCAAATATCGCTAAGAGCTCAAGTGGTCAACTAATTATTAACAACTGTTTAAAATCGCAATGAGCACGAAGCTGCCGTTAGCAAACGTAAAGTTTCTTTTCTGATTATTCATAAAGCACAGTCATATTCAATCGCTTGTTCTGCATTGGAGGTATTTGTAAAGCAATATAAACAAATTGAGGTAACATATCCTCTAGCTGAAAACGTCGATTAAAGCGGTAACTAAATTCAGCTAAATAAAGGAGGGGTTCTGGTTTGTTCAAAATAATAGCTGTCGGCTGTGCGACACCTATTATTTTGAACTATTTGATAATGGGAATGCAGTGAAGCGCTAGCTTGATATGCTTGCTTTTATTTGTTCAATCGTTGAATGGCGAACATCTTTACCTTCGACCAAGTAAACAATGTACTCACACAGGTTAGTTGTGTGATCGCCAATGCGTTCTAAGGCTCTGGCACACCAAGTTACCCGTAAAGCATTTTTAATTTCACGTGGGTTTTCCATCATTTTGGTGACGAGTAAACGTGAAATGTTATCGAACTCTTCATCAACGATATTATCATTTTTGATGATTTCTAATGCGGCTTTAACATCCATTTGCGCGTAAGCGGTCAAGGCTTTATTTAAGGTTTCACTGACATGTTTACCCAAATGTCTCAGTTCAACTAAGGGTCTTGAGCCTTCTTCTTCGGCAAAGTTTCCTTTAGCCAGTTTGATGGCATTTCTGCCAAACTTAACCGATTCATCACCCATGCGCTCAAGATCAGTAATACTTTTAAGTACGCTGACTATTAAGCGTAAATCACTAGCAGCAGGTTGGCGGCGAGCTAAAATTTGTGTGCAGTATTCGTCAATCTCTAATTCCATGGTATTGACTTCGTGATCACGCTCTATCACCTGTACTGCGAGTTTGGCATCGGCATTTAATACGGCACTTAGACCATCGTTAACTTGTTGTTCAACTAATGCGCCCATGTCCATTACTAATGTTCTCACTTGTTCTAACTCTTCATTAAAACGACGAGAAATATGTTTATCTAAATGTAGGTTTTTAGTAAAACCTGAAGGATTATTAGTTTTTTCTGTTGTTGTAGCTGTTGTCATTTTCTTCTCCATTTAACCGAAACGGCCAGTGATATAGTTTTCAGTTAATTTATGACTGGGGCGAGTGAAAATGTCTTCAGTTTTACCCATTTCAACTAATTTACCCATATGGAAATAAGCGGTGTGTTGTGATACTCGAGCGGCTTGTTGCATTGAGTGAGTGACGATTGCTATGGTATATTTTTCCTTTAGCTCGTCAATTAACTCTTCAATGATAGCAGTGGCAATGGGGTCAAGTGCCGAGGCTGGTTCATCCATTAGAATAACTTCAGGGCTTACTGCTATTGTTCTGGCAATACACAAACGTTGCTGTTGCCCGCCAGAAAGACCAGTGCCGGGGTCATTAAGTCGATCCTTTACTTCGTTAAATAATCCCGCTTTTTGTAAGCTAGTTTCTACAATTTCATCTAATTCAGCTTTGTTGTTAGTTAAACCATGGATACGCGCACCGTAAGCAACATTTTCATATATTGATTTAGGGAAAGGGTTAGGCTTTTGAAATACCATACCAACACGAGCGCGAAGTAGCACAGGATCTAATTTTTTGGCATAAATATCTTCACCATCAAGGATGAATTGTCCGGTAATATTACAAATGTCGATGGTATCGTTCATTCGGTTTAAACTACGTAAGAATGTTGATTTACCACAGCCTGATGGACCAATAAGGGCAGTTACTTGGTTTTTAGCTAAATCTAGGCTGATATTTTCAATGGCTTGTTTATCACCATAATAAATATTGGCGTTCCTAATAGACATTTTGGCGTCATCAGCATAAATATTACCAACAGTTTGGTTTAGCTCTATTTGAGACAAGTCAGTTTGCGTTGTTTCATTCACATGCCCTTGTTTGGGTATCGTTATAGCGTTCATTATGTTGTCCTATCTCTTTTCAAATTTACTGCGCAGCATAGTCGCGGTAAGGTTTATTATTAATAATAATGTTAATAACACTAAAATGGCTGCGGAGGTTTTCGCTAAAAATGCCCTTTCAGGGCTATCAGCCCATAAAAATATTTGCACGGGGAGAACGGTGGCAGAATCAATGATACTGGTGGGTACATCAACAATAAAAGCCACCATACCAATCATTAACAATGGCGCTGTTTCGCCTAATGCTTGTGCTACACCAATGATGGCTCCCGTGATTATCCCGGGCATAGCTTGTGGCAATACATGAGAGAATGTCACTTGCATTTTTGAAGCACCTAAACCTGTGGCTGCTTCTCTTATTGAAGGTGGAACGGCTTTTATTGCAGCACGACTGGCAATAATTATGGTAGGTAAGGTCATTAGGGTTAATACAATGCCGCCAACTAAAGGAGCAGAGCGGGGCAATCCAAATAAATTAATGATCACTGCTAAGCCCAACAGACCAAAAACAATAGAGGGCACAGCAGCCAAATTATTGATGTTTATTTCAATGAAATCGGTTAAACGATTCTTAGGGGCAAATTCTTCTAAATACAGTGCACCGGCAACGCCTAACGGGAATGATAGTAACAAGGTGACAAATAAGGTGAGTAAAGTGCCCATTAACGCGCCTTTAATACCCGCAAGTTCAGGCTCTCGAGAATCACCGGAAGTAAAGAAGCTAAAGTTAAACCGACTTTCAACACGATCACTAGAGGTAAGCTTTGCCAACCACTGTGCTTGGCTTTGGTTAATCCTCAGTCCAGCTTCACCTGAAGAAAATGCCTCTTTAAGGTAACTGTCTACGTCATCATCAAGTCTCACCCACACCTGTGTTTTTTTATCAAATAATTGTGGTGAAGCGAGTAAGTTATCTTTAAGGGTAAACTCAGCATTACTACTGAACAACTGGGTTAGTTTACGTTTGTCTTTACGGCCACTAACATCAGGAAACATTTGATAAAGTGATTTTTTCAACACATTACGATAGTTTGCTTTGTTCAGTTGCTTAGCCGTAGGAATTTGTCCTGAGTACTCATCAGTACTAACACCAATCTCAAGCCAAGATGCCTGATAGTTAACATCAAGTTTAACCCAGTGTTGATGAAAAGCTGGTAGTGCTTTTGAGGTAATATCCCCAATCAGAATAACCACCAGTAAAAAGCCAAATAACACTGCAAAAAGCCCCATACTTTTAAAGCGCTTTTCTTTACTGTGACGCTTTTTAAGACTTAGTGATACTTTTTCTGTGGTAGAAAGCGTGTTTATAGCAGTAGTGTTATCTACGTTTTTGTTTATATTTATGTTTTTGTTTATGCTAGTCATATTGTTCTCGATATTTTCTAACTACTTTTAATGCTAAAACGTTTAGACCGAGCGTAGTGATAAATAGCATCAAACCTAAAGCAAAGGCGGCTAAGGTTTTTGGACTATCAAACTCTTGATCCCCAGTGAGCAATGTCACTATTTGAACGGTTACCGTTGTTACCGAATCTAGTGGGTTGGCTGTTAAGTTAGCAGCCATGCCTGCTGCCATTACCACAATCATGGTTTCACCTATAGCGCGAGAAATGGCCAATAATATCGCGCCAACAATGCCCGGCAATGCTGCAGGTAATAATACCTTTAAGACTGTTTCACTTTTTGTTGCGCCCATGCCAAGAGAGGCTTCTTTTAATGCGTTAGGTACCGCGCTAATAGCATCTTCTGATAGTGATGACACAAAAGGAATTATCATTGTACCCATGACTAAGCCAGCTGCTAATGCGCTTTCAGAGGCGACACTTAACCCTAATGATTCACCCATATTACGAATGACGGGTGCTACGGTTAAGGCGGCAAAAAAGCCATAAACAACCGTTGGAATGCCCGCTAATACTTCCAGCATAGGTTTAGCAAAAGCACGTAATTTTGATGAAGCGTATTGAGATAAGTATATGGCAATCATTAAACCAACAGGTACTGCCAATAACATGGCAATAAAGGTAATTAACATAGTGCCAGCAAATAATGGAATTGCGCCAAAAGCTCCAGAGCCACCTACTTGGTCAACACGCATTGCTGTTTGTGGACTCCATTGTGTACCAAACATAAATTCTACCGGTGACACACTTTTAAAAAATTGAATGGATTCAAACAGCACTGAAATAACGATGCCAAGGGTTGTTAGAATAGCAACGGCAGACGACGCAACTAATAAGGCACGTATAATGCTTTCTGACTTTTGTCTGGCTTGGTAAGTTAGGCTAAATTTTCTGACTAAAATAGTAACACTGACACACGCAATGATTAATACTAACGCTGTTTTGAGCCAAGTTGCTTGTTGATTTAATGTTTGTAAGGTAAATGCAGCGTTATATTGAGTTTGCGTCTTTATCTCACTGTTTTGGCTTAATGTTTGTAAAATATCAGATGCTGTTTCTGAATTTGCGATTGAACGAATGTTGTTCAAGTATAAGCCGAGATCAACGCTTGATAATGATTGAATATTTAACGGTAGTGTTGAGGTGAGTAATTGTTCAACAACAATATGTTCACCACTATTAAAAATGAGTAATGTAATTAATGCAGGTAAACCACAAACCATAGCAGTTAATAAACCAAACTGTTGCGGAAGGCTAGTCAGTTCTTTCTTATGCTGAGCGCCACCCGCTACTTTTAAGGAACGTTGCATACCAAACCAATAACTAAATAGTGTTAGGAAAAGCAAAACAAAAAATAATAAAGATGAATTCATATTTAGAAACTAATTTTTAGAAAAACTAATGTTTGAAAAAGAAACCCAACCATTGATAACAATTATTGATGAAAGATATTGTTAACAATGGTTGGGAATGTTATACCCGCTCCACTTGAAGATGCTCGTTTCAGGAAGTCTGAGCGATTCATAATCAAGGCGCATTTTTTTATTAAGGGTTATTCCCTTAAAAAGAAAGGGAACGCAGAGTATGATTTGCTCAGCCTTCCCCGAGGGGCTGGTTTAGAAACGCTTTATACTGCGTTATTAATTTTGAGAAGGGAATAACCATTCTCTTCAATCAATGCCTTGCCTAAAGACGTTTCTAATTCCAGCTGAATCATGCATCTTCAAGTGGAACGGGTATATACAGCGCTGTTGCTAGTTCAACACTAATGGAGAAAGAGACAATACACTTTGGCGAACTTTTACTAGTTTCTCAGTACCTAATGGGATTAATCCTTTATCTGTTAAATAACCTTCTTCGCCCATAGCGGCTTCACTGGTGAATTCTTTCAAAAATTCTAAAATACCAGGGACTTTGTTTACGTGTGCGTTTTTCACATAAAAGTATAATGGGCGTGAAACTGGGTAAGACCCATCAGCAATCGCTTCAAAAGTAGGGCTTTGACCATCAATAATTGAACCTTGTAGTTTGTCGCTGTTTTGGTCTAAAAAGCTAAAACCAAAAATACCAAAAGCTTTAGTATTTGCAGATAATTTTTGTACTATTAAGTTATCGTTTTCACCTGCTTCGATATAGGCGTGATCTTCACGAACGCTGTGACAAATTTCTTTGTATTTTGATTTATTTTGTTTTTTAATGGCTTTAATCCATGAGAATTTTTTACAACCACCTTCGAGCACTAATTCAGCAAATGCATCACGCGTTCCTGAGGTTGGTGGCGGACCTAATACTTCAATTTTATTGGCAGGTAATGTAGGATTAATATCACTCCATAATTTGTATGGGTTAGCGACTAATGTTTCACTGCCGTTTCTAGCAGGAACGTCTTTTGCTAAGGCTAGAAATAACTCTTTGCGGGTAATCTTCATTGGCTTGGTCGTATTTGAATTTGCAACAACAATACCGTCATAACCTACGAGTACTTCTGTAATGCTTGTTACGCCATTTTTAACACACATATCAAATTCACTTTTTTTCATTCGACGTGATGCATTAGAAAGATCAGGTGTGTTGATGGCATTACTCGCACAAAATAACTTCATACCACCACCCGTACCGGTAGATTCGATTTTTGGTGTTTTAAAGTTAGTGTTTTTACCAAAACGCTCGGCAACTACGGTTGAGAAAGGATACACAGTAGATGAGCCAACGGCAGTAATAGTGTCTCGATTACTTTGAGCACTGGCAAAGCTGCCGGTTAAGGCAACCGTTACAAGCGATAGGCTTATTATTGTTTTCTTCAGATTCATTTTATTAGTAAAAGTGTTCATATGATTTCTCATTTTTAATTGAATTAATAATTTTTAGACTGAATATTGTGTCTAGGTTCGAGCTCATTTTTTAACTGTGTGCAGTGTAGAAATTTTATGTGACAACTAAGTGAACGATTTATGACACTTGTGTGACAACGAAAAATTTATCGTGGTAAATGTTTTTGTAGCTGTCAAAATTGGGCTGTAAACTTAAATGAGTAGTGAGCTTATATTGAAGTGATTATAAGAAAGCTAACCTCTTTTATATTTTTTATAAAAGGTACTGTACTCGGCTAAATTTATGTGTAAAAATAACCTTACAAACCGCGTAACTAAATCTTTACGATATTGTGTTTTTATTTTATGTCAAGCTACAGGTCTTTAAAACTGTACTTTGTACTTTTCAATATTTTCTGCAAATCTTGTTTTATCCTGCGCATTTTTAATGATTAGTTTTTTTAGGAATGAATAATGTCGTCTACAACTCATAAAAGTACCTTAAATGATATCCATGTTAACGAAGAGCATGTATTAATTACCCCTGAGCAACTTAAAGAAGTATTGCCGTTAAAAGAGTCTAGCCGAGAGTTTGTAAAGTCTGCCCGTAAAATAATTGCAGATATTATCCACAAACGTGATCCGCGCTTATTAGTTGTCAGTGGTCCTTGCTCTGTACATGATGTTAATGCAGCAAAAGAATATGCCCGTGAACTTAAAAAGCTACATGATAAACATCAAGATTCTTTATATATTGTTATGCGTGTGTATTTTGAAAAGCCTCGTACTACGGTTGGCTGGAAAGGATTAATTAATGATCCTCACATGGATGGCTCGTTTGATGTTGAATCTGGCTTGAGAAAAGCACGTGAATTACTTATTTATTTAACTGAACTTGGTTTACCACTTGCCACTGAAGCACTTGATCCGATTAGTCCGCAATATTTAGCTGAGCTATTTAGTTGGTCAGCTATTGGTGCACGCACTACAGAGTCACAAACCCACAGAGAGATGGCGAGTGGTTTATCTATGCCTATAGGCTTCAAAAACGGTACTAATGGTAGTTTAGATGTAGCAATTAATGCTTTGCAGTCAGCGGCTTCATCACATCGTTTTATGGGAATTAACCGTCAAGGGCAGGTCTCTTTAATTAAAACTTCTGGTAATCCTGATGGTCATGTTATTTTACGTGGCGGAAAACAGCCTAACTATGACAGTGTTAACATTAGTGAATGTGAGCAAGTTTTAGCTAAACATAAGTTAGAGCCTGGTATCGTGGTCGATTGTAGTCATGGGAATTCAAATAAGGACTACCGTCGTCAACCACTTGTTGCTACTAATGTTTTTAACCAAATTTGTGAAGGCAATAAGTCTATTATTGGTATAATGTTAGAAAGCAACATAAAGGCCGGTAATCAAAGTAGTGATTTAGCGTTTGATGATATGGAGTATGGTGTTTCGGTAACTGATGCTTGTATTGATTTAGACAGTACAAAAACTTTATTAGCTGAAGCTGATGCAATGCTTAGTGATACACTTAAGCAACGTATAACTTTATAAGAGAAACTATGAGTGATTTTGAAGACAATCTTAAAATTTTACGTAATGAGATTGATGACATTGATAGCCAGTTAGTTGCCTTACTGGCCAAACGTTTAGCGGTAACAACCAAAGTTGGCGCCCTTAAAAGCCTTGAGGGTGTGCCTATTTTTGCACCTGAGCGTGAAGCCGCTTTAATTAGTAAACGTAGAGAACAAGCCCAAGAGGCTGGTTTAAGTGGTGATTTAATTGAAGATGTATTACGTCGCTTAATGCGCGACTCTTATATAAGTCAAGATGCTAGTGGTTACCAATGTATTAATCCTGATTGTAAAAAAGTTGTGGTTGTTGGTGGTAAAGGGCAATTAGGTGGTGTTTTTGTTGATTTGTTTAAACGCTCAGGTTATCAAGTAGCGATTCTTGAGCAAGATGATTGGCCTAATAGCGATGTTATTTTAGCAGATGCAAGTTTGGTAATCGTTGCAGTACCCATTCGCTTAACTTCACAGGTTATTAATCATTTAAATAATTTACCTGCGGATTGTATTTTAGCTGACTTTACCAGTGTAAAAGAGTCTCCCTTATATGAAATGATGAAAGTGCATTCAGGGCCTGTCGTCGGTTTACACCCTATGTTTGGACCAGATGTGACAGGGTTAATTAAACAAACCATCATTGTTTGTGATGGCCGCGATGAATCACAATATCAATGGTTGTTAAAGCAGTTTCAAGTGTGGGGTGCCAAAATTTATCAAGTAGCGGCTCATGAGCATGATCAGGCTATGTCTATGGTTCAAGTAATGCGACATTTTTCTACCATTGCTTATGGATATCATTTAATGGCAGAAGGGGCTGACATTGAGAATTTGGTTAATATGAGTTCACCCATTTATCGATTAGAGTTGATCATGGTAGGTCGTCTATTTGCACAAAACCCTATTTTATACTCAGATATTATTTTTGCTAACCCTGAAAATATCACCATGATGAAGCGTTTTGCCTATCGTTTTCTTGAGCTATTAGAAGATGTAGAAATGGGTGATAAAGATGCTTTTGTGACTATGTTTAAGCAAGTGTCACATTGGTTTGGTGATTATGCTAATGACTTTTTGGCAGAAAGTAAAACGATGTTATTAAAGGCTAATGAGTTGAAAAAACACTAGTCCGCCGAGCCTATAATAGTTGATTGTTGGTTCAGATAAACGTTATACCAAATGAAATAATGAATGAGTCAATTCAGAGCTGTGTCAGGGAAGTTAGAACAAGCAAAATTTGTGCGTATATAGTCGTTTGTTAACACCACTCTAAAAGAGCAGGTATTTGCCGAAGTTTAAAATGACCAGATTTTTACCTATCAAAAAATCATTATCTAAAATGATCAATTCAAGTGTTCAAAGCAAACATTAAAATCAATAAAC
>NZ_QOLD01000047.1 GCF_003333305.1 Candidatus Colwellia aromaticivorans
TTGATACTCGTTTAACAGCAAGTAATTTTGCTGATTTCGAGTGAGTCAGTATCCATTGCAGAGCTTTCACTTTGCCTTGTTTACCTTCTCTGGTTGCTTTTGCAATGCGCATCTGAAGCTTTAATACTTGCAGCTCGACGGCTTTCCAGTTGATGGATTGCCACTGAGTGCCGTAAGAAGAGGCACTAACTTCATTGAAAGTTATCATTTGCGTTTCTCCTTGAATAAAGTTCTTCAAATCATCTTGCAACGGGAGACCAGCTGGAAGTGGGCTCACTTTCGTGTCAGACATTAGTCTGTATCTGCATCATTACAACGCAGCATTAGCTTTCTCCAGCCTCCTTTACCTGCACCACTATCGGCTTTCTTTACAGACAGCTTTCCCTTTCGGGAGCAATACAGGCTTACCGTGTTCCGCATGGAACGCAGTGTCAGGTTAGATGCCCACTCTAATGCGAAGGGCTACTCGATCACGAAAGAGTATATGCCAACCTTTTTCCTACCCTCGTTGCCATTTTGGCCACAGCGTATTAACCACTTCCGCTGCTTCTCGCATTACGCATCTTACATGGGTTCACTTTCATTCATCATACTGACTCCCTAGCACTTACCCGACTTGTGGTTATCAGGAGGAACATCCTCTCACGATTCGTTTCCCGTCCAGTGGACTTTGTTACATTGTCAGACTCGCTACTTTATTCAGAGTCTTAGGGTCATCTGGTGATACAGATGGTTCACTCTTATCGCGGTGAACAGCGTTTCATACGACTTCACGTCGCACGGCACATAGCGAGTTAGAATTTCAACCTTACATCGTTGAAAATCATTAAAGTAGAGTGACTACATAGCACTATTTTCGCCTTGTTAACTTAAAAATTAGCCTATAGCAGAGACTAAAATGAAAGATCAACAGCCCCTAGTATTTGAGACGAGCATAGTAGGTCTTTTGGGCGGCGACACGTGCCTGTCCCATGGTATGTATGCCTTGCTCTGCCAACAGGTGAATCAGGTGCAGGAACACTTCCGCTGTTGCCATGGCGTCACCCAAGGCCGTGTGGCGCCCATGAATATTAATGTTAAAGCGTTCGGCAATAGCTTCCAGCGCGTGTGATTCCTGATTGGGATGGACGACAGCAGACAGTAGCAGGGTATCCAGTACGGGCTGATCGAACACCACCCCGGTAGCCGTTTCCTTCACTTGCAGGCAGCGCATGTCGAATGCGGCATTGTGTGCCACCAGCACGGTATCACCCACAAACGCATGAAAGGCTGGTAATACGTCTTCAATGACGGGCTTTCCTTCCACCATTTCAGGCTGTATGCCGTGAATCGGTATGGTTGCTGTTGGTATGGATCTTCTGGGATCTACCAGTTGATCAAAGTTCTCCTGCTGTAACAGCTTACCGTTGACAATGCGTATGGCTCCGATCTGAATAATTTCATCACCGCCAGCAGGGTCCAGCCCGGTCGTTTCTGTATCAAAGACGGTGTAGGAAAGTTCACTAAGCTTGCAATCTTCCAGTGAACGCGTTTGTTCCGAGGCCTGAAACAGATCAAAGTCGTAAAATTCCGGGCGGCTTTCTTCATTCATCAAAGCTGATGTATTCTGATCCTCTTGTGCTTTAGCCAGTGGTATAAGGAAGCGGAATAATGCCTGATTACCCTCTGCTTCGTGTTCAAACCAGAACGCACCATCATGGCGTTCAACGACATCCTGGATTGTTAATGAGCTTTTTTCACCGCCAAGGCGAATGAAATCTTTTTCGCAATTTAACCTGGTGTCCTTTTTATTGTTTAGTGGAGTCCAGCAAAGATCAAGCTGACCATGAGTTTCGGTCATGCCAAGGCGAAATTGCACCGTGTCGACGCCACATTCCTGGTGTACATGCTCGGTCAGATAGGTGATTGCTTCTAGTAATGTAAAGCTTTCCACTTTCAGCCAAACGGAAGTATCGACACTGGATTCGGTCGCGGTAAGTCCCTCCAGTGCATTAATACGGTTTATGGCGGCCTCAACCAAGTCAGCTCCCAGCATATCTTCGAGGGACCAGTGAGACATGAAGCCATTCACGGTGGTTGATTTTAGTTCATGGATACGTTCCCCAAGTCCCTGCGTTTCTTCACGTAAAACAGCCAGAAGACTTTCTTGCATGGCCGGTTCAATATCGGGGTATTCCAGTACATCAAGAGCCGCCTGCATGTTTGCTATTGCAGCACGACTGCGTTCGGTAAGCGTATTTAGAACGTGATCCTGTTGTGATAGTGCTTCAAATTCATGGGTGATGTTTTCGGTTAAGAGTACAAACCCCGTCATCTGGGCGGATTCCCTGTTTTCAAGTTGTACAGCGCGTACCGGTGCCATTTGTACTCGTAGCAGTTGCCCTGACTGTGTGGTGGTTACAAACTGTGTTGATGGAGATGTTACGTTATGGTGTAAACGGTGTTGAATATTTTCTAGTGCATGTTTGAGTAAATTGCGATTGAACACGCCATAAATTGAACGCCCAAGACCGATCAATTCAACCCCAGCCGCAACATTGGGGCTTTGTGATAATCGATGGAACTGCCTCCGGGCTCGGTTGTTGTATAGCAGGATTCGCCCATCCAGATTGCAAACCACGACACTTTTACTGAGTTCGGACATCAGTGCGGCCAGGCGGTTTTTTTCAAGTTCTGTGTTGTGGGCTGCTTCCTGCACAAGTGTATCCATTTCCTCACGTAATGTTTCTCGCTGCTGCACTAACTGATTGAACAGATCGGTCAAGCTACGGTTTTCAATACTACCACTGGGTTTAAGTTGGCGTTTTACATCGGTGCCAAGCAAAACCTGAGCATCTTCTGCGAGACGGGCAGGGGCTGTCATGAAGTAAGCCACTAGCCAACGCAGTGCGATACCAACCGCACCCAGAGATATCGCCCACATTAAAATCAACAATTCAAGGCTTGGCCCAAGCGTGGCTGCAACTGCATCACGACTTGTTTCGTCAAGGGATGACCAGATCAATATGCCTGTTGCCAGCAGCCATAGCAGGCAGATAATACCAATGATGGCAACACCAATGGCTACTCTCCAGTCAAAACGTCTCATGCCTGATCCAGCATGTCGTGTACTCTTTGTGCCAGTTCTCGGGTGGAAAATGGCTTGATGACGTAACCATTAGCGCCCATTGCCAGTCCCTTGGCGATATCGGTATCACGCCCTTTAGCTGTCAACATCAGGATAAGCATATCTTTAAGATCGGGGTTCGCGCGTACTTCTTGGCAAACATCAAAGCCAGTCTTTTTAGGCATCATGACATCAAGTAACACTAGATCGGGATGCTCTCTGGAAATGGCATCGATCGCTTCTTGACCATCATGTGCTACCACTACAACATAGCCTTCCCGTTTCATTAGGAACTCCAGAGAAATCAAGATATTCTTCTCATCGTCCGCAATCAGGATAGTTTTACTCATTTTTTTGGAACTCCTATCATTATGATGTATCGGTCAGACTGTCTTTTTGCCTGGGTAAGAAAAAGCCAAAGCAGGCACCTTCGCCTATTTTTGACTGTAACCACATGCGCCCGCCAAAATGCTCCACAATTTGACGGCTAATTGGCAAACCTAGGCCAGTACCTGGCTGACGGTCTATTTCACCTTCTACCTGGCGGAACTTTTCAAACACCAGTTGCTGTTTTTCCGGTGCGATCCCTGGCCCGTTGTCAATTACTTCAACCGTGATGCCTTCCTTTGCATCTCGTATATGCACTTCAACCTTACCTTTCTGCTCGGGCACAAACTTGACAGCGTTTGATAGCAAGTTTATCAGCACCTGTATCAAGCGATCAGCATCGGCGCGGATCAATGACACATGCTTCGGGGCATGAACTTCCAATACAGCACCATGTTCCTTATAGATGCCAGAGATGGAATTGACTGACTGCGTTACCAGTTCGAGTATGTCCACATCACTGCTGTGCCACTCGGCATGACCTGCTTCTATTTTTGCCATATCCAGTACCTGGTTCACCAGTCTGCTAAGACGTTCTGCTTCTGACACCACAATGCTGAGAAATTCTAGGCGCTGTTCTTCCTCCATGTCGGGGTCATCCAGCATTAACTCTGTCATTGCGCGGATGGAGGTCAGCGGAGTACGTAATTCATGGGTCACGGATGACATAAAGTTGTCCTTCAATCGATCTAGGCTTTTAAGCTGTTCATTAGCCACTTGTAGTTCCCTGGTGGCCTGTTCCAACGAACGCGACTTTTCTTCCAGTGCTTCCGAATAGGCGCGTAACTGAGAGGCTTCCTCCAGAATGCGCATTACGTCATCCAGTTCCAGAGCCTCTTCTTCCACTACTGAAGCCACCATAATCCGTGCAGAGGCACTGCCAATGGCTCCGGTCAGATGGGTTTCTACAAAGTGTACCAGTGTTGCGTCTTCGGGGATTTGCCCGATCTCATCTACGCCCACTTCCTGAGCATAGTCGGTGAACAGCCGCAGCGCCTTTGTTTCTCCCATAAAACGTCCGGTCAGGTGTAACAGGTCAGTCACTTTTGCCTGGCCCTGCCAGAATACAGGATGGGATAAGTGAGTACGTTCGAAAACATCTACAAACAATAAGGCCTGACTGGTTTCATGGGCTGTTGGGCGTTTCCAGAGTGATACCGCCACGTATGCCGCTATATTAACAAAAAGGCTCCAAAACAGGGAATGGGTCAGATTGTCAAGGCCTACCAGCCCCAGAAATTGCTCTGGCTTAAGCAATTCAATACCAAATAGACCCTGATTAAGAAAATCTTCAGATATCCATCCAGACTTGGCGAGTGAAGGTAACATTAACGTGTAAGACCACATCACAAAACCCAGTAAAAGTCCCGCAAGTGCACCGTCGCGTGTACCGTTTTTCCAGTACATTCCGCCCAACATAGCGGGTGCGAATTGTGCGACAGCGGCAAAACTGATCAGGCCAATGCTAACCAGGGCATAGGCTTCCCCGGCTAAATGAAAATACAGGTAGCCCAATAGCAGGATGCCGATGATGGCAATACGGCGAATGAAAAGTAGCAATTTGGTCAGGTCGCCGCCGGAGCGTTCACCAAGTCGCGTGGTGCGCAATAGCACCGGCATGACCAGGTCATTACACACCATGGTTGATATAGCGATGACTTCGACAATCACCATACCGGTCACAGCCGATAGCCCGCCAACAAAAGCGAATAAGGCCAGCATGTTCTGGCCGTGTGCCAGTGGTAGGGAAAGCACAAAGGTCTCAGCATTTACGGGGGCAGTACCAAAATAAAGCAGTCCTCCCAATGCAATGGGTAAGACAAAAATATTGATCAGCAATAAATAAAGCGGGAACACCCAGACTGCTCGTTTCAAGTGTTGCTCGTCGACATTTTCCACAACCATGATCTGAAATTGGCGTGGTAGAAAAATAACCGACAGCATGGCCAGTAGTGTCAGAGCAAACCATTGGGTGTAGGCAAACGAGCGTCCTTGGTCAAAGGTCAGTAACGCCTTGATTTCTGCTATTGCTGATGCCTGGGAAAATATGTCTGACATGCCGTCAAAAATGCCATAAGTCACAAATAGTCCTACCGCCAGAAAAGCCACCAGCTTGACGACTGACTCAAGGGCAATGGCTGCCACCAGTCCTTCATGGCGCTCACTGCTATCTAGATGCCTGGTACCGAATATGATGGTGAACCCCGCCAGTATCAATGCCATATACAAGGTTCCATCAGACCACCAGGCGGACGGTGGTGTAGCAATGCCACCCAGAGGGGTGGTCATCACTTTGTAACCGCTGGAAATGGCTTTTAACTGCAAGGCGATATAAGGAACAATGCCGACCACTGTGATTATTGTTACCAGCCCAGCCAGCAAGGGACTTTTGCCATAGCGACTGGCAATGAAATCGGCGATAGACGTAATACGGTAGGTTTTCGCAATGCGGATCATTTTTCGCACCACGAGCCAGGCCAGGATCATGGATAGCATAGGCCCGAGGTAAATGGGCAGAAACCACACTCCGGCGCTGGCGGCAAGTCCCACGCTACCGAAGTAGGTCCATGCGGTACAATACACGGCCATGGACAGGGCATATACCCACGGACTGGCAATGATGGATTGCCCAGTTTCTGCACGTTTGTCACCGAAATAGGCGACAGCAAACAGAATAAACAGATAAGTAAAAGAGACAGTTATGACCAGAGTTGGGGAGAGCATTAGCTAGTCTTCCGCTTTTCCATCACCCAGGCCAGGGCTGCAATTAATATTCCCCAGATCAGAAATAATCCAAATGGCAGGAGTGGCCATCCCAGTACATGTATATCCTTATCCCATAGCGCAAGTAGTGGGAAGTTCAGAAACACTATGCCTGTCAGCGATAGAGCAATCAGGCGTTGTGATGTCATGCCTTTTAACATAATCCCTCCAAATAGGAACGAATCTCCATAGACATTCAATAATTAACAGTATCAAAATCAAAGCCCGACGGGCTTTTATACCAATCAGATTAATCAATGGGTCAAATTTTAATGAGGATAAATTTTCAAGAACAAGACGCTTGATTGACCAATAGCTGGCTATTAGGATTGAAAGCAACGATGTTATTGGATATTTAGACCATTTAAAAAGATCACTTAGTTAGTCTGATTGGTATTATTCCTTAGGTAACTGTGAAGGCTCCTTTTATTATAGAAGCATTTTATATAAACACATCTATTTGAGCTCCTTGTCTTGTTCTGTAATTGTATCGACAAATTCGCTCTCTTTTAAGTGACCCGAAAAAGTTTTCCACAACAGCATTATCATAACAATTCCCTCTAGCACTCATGCTGCATCTTCAAGTGGAGCGGGTATAAGTCCATTACGACTATAAAGTGCTCATTGTGACCTATTAATTTTTGTCGTTTATCCGTCGGTATTAGGCTAGGTTTTGGTCTTTGGCATGAGTTCTTTAATGGAGCTCAAAAACTATTCATTTCTGCTACAGAGTTATTATTTTTCACCACAAACAGTACATTTTTTCTGTTTCTTCATGGTAAAATGTTGCCATTGGTTTGATAAACCATCAAACAAATTCAATTTATTAATTTGAGCTTTATTGCCAGTAAGTAACTTTATTGCTTGTAATGTTTGCATGCCTGCAACTATTGCGAGTACAGGGCCTAAAATACCAATGGTTTGGCAATTGTTGGCAGGTGCTTTTTCTGATGATGGAAATAAGCAATGATAACAAGCGCTGTCGTTATCTCTGGGGTCTATCACCATTTGTTGACCGTCAAAGCCTGTTGCTGCGCCGACAACTAAAGGGACTTTATAAGTAACACAAGCTTGGTTGATTAAATAACGAGTGGCAATGTTATCTGAGCAATCAAGTACCAAATCTACCTGTGGTAAATAGTAATCACATAGCTCTTCATCTAGCATGTCATCAATGGCTTCAATTTGGCAATCTGGGAATTGTTGATTGAGTTTTTCTGCGGCGGTATCTGCTTTATTTTGATTAATATCTTGTTCGCTAAACTGTATTTGTCTAGGTAAGTTACTTAATTCAATGGTATCACCGTCAGCTAAATATAAAGTGCCAACACCGGCGGCAGCTAAGTATAAGCTAGCCGGATTTCCCAAGCCGCCAACACCAACAATAAGTACTTTGGCGTTACGCAGGGATACTTGCCCAGATTGGCCAATTTTGTCGAGCATAATCTGTCTGGAATATTTTAGTTGTTCTTGCGTTGTTAACACATTTTTTCCTTTTATCTATTTCTTCTAAATTGGCTTTCTAACATTTAATACAGATAAGTTCGAACGGCACCAGCTTTAAACTGTAAATACACTTGTTGATTTATACATAGCGCTAACTTTTGTTGTGAATAAGTACTGATATGAACAAAAAACTCTTGTCCTGAGCAAATAACGGTAACTAATACAGAATGCGTAGACTCATCTAAAGAACTCGACTCTATTGCCTTAATAGTCCCTGATACATGATTCACAATAGTGCTATTTTGGGATTCAGATAAGCAAATACTGATATCGCTAGCCAAAATAAAGCAACGTAGATGCTTATGCTTGGTAAGTTCACCGGGTAAACGTGGTAATAAAATTTCCTGCTCAGCGAGTGCCAATACCATTAATCCTTGGCCATTGTCTGTGCTTGCTATTGGCAGAGATAAACTGGTTTGTTGATGGATTAATTGTTCATTTGGTAAACGAGCTGACAGAAAGTTTAGTTGATGAATAGTATGGTGAATATTACCATAATTTATGACCTTTCCTTGTGACAATATCAACAGGTTGTCACACACTTGTTGTAGCTCATCTAAAGAGTGGCTAACGTATAAAATAGGTAAATTAAGTTGCTGCTGTACTTTGACAATTAAGCCTAATAACTTAGTTTTACTTACCTGATCAAGGGCACTTAATGGTTCATCAAGGAGTAATAATTTTGGCTCAGTTAATAAAGCTCGTGCTAAGGCAACGCGTTGTTTTTGACCACTAGAAAGATCAGTCACATTGGCATCAGCTAAATGGTCTAATTCGGTTAACCTGAGTATATCAATGAGATTTAATTGACTACTAACACAGCGCCTAGCTGCGTACTTTAAATTATCGCGTACGGTTAAATGCGGAAATAAGCGGCTGTCTTGAAATACTAAACTGATGTTGCGTTGTTCAGGCTTCACACCTAAATTTTGTGAAGTGTCGATGAACGTTTTTTCATTTAAAACTATCGAGCCAGTGATATTCTTTTCTAAACCTGCAATAGCTCTTAGTAGCGTGGATTTACCTGAGCCAGAATGACCAAAAACACCTGTGATACCTTTTAAATCAAGCACCTGATTAATAGCGAAATCAAACGATTTGTAATGGAGATTGAAGTCTAGGTTGAGTATAGTCATCAGTTAGCTCGCTTTCCTGTTTTAAGACGAGGAAGGTTTAACAAATAAACCGAGGCTAATAAAATCATTGAACCGATAAGTAAACTGATGGCAAGGACATGCGCTTTGGCATAATCAAAGGCTTCTACGTGATCAAATAATGCAATTGATAATACGCGGGTTTCACCAGGAATATTACCCCCTATCATTAATATCACGCCAAATTCGCCTACGGTATGGGCAAAGCCGAGGCTAGCCGCGGTGATAAAACTGGATTTCGTTAAGGGGAGCACTATCGTGAAAAACCTATCTATCGGTCCAGCACCTAGCATAGCTCCAGCTTCTAATAATGAGCCACCTAATTGCTCAAAAGCTTTTTGTAATGGCTGCACTACAAAAGGTAGCGAATACAATACTGAGCCAGTGACAATAGCCGAAAAACTAAAGGCAAGTTGTTGCCCTGTTACTTGCTGCCACATTTGCCCGGGTAAATGCTGTGGTGAAAAAGCGATTAATAAATAAAAACCTAATACGGTTGGCGGTAAAACTAAGGGTAGGGCAACAATGGCTTCAATAATTACTTTAAAGCGACTGGTCATTTTAGCAAGAAACCAAGCCAGCGGCGTACCAATCAATAACAGGATCACAGTGGTGAGTGCCGCCATTTTCAAAGTAACTGCTAGGGCCAGAAGATCAGGGCTTGGCATGATTTTTCTCTTGTTGAGTGAATTGCTGAATTGGCTGTTGAGGGAGCGCGTTGTTAGCATAGCCAAAGCTTACTATTTTTTTCTGAATTTTTGGAGATAATAAAAATTGGCTTAACCGTTTAGCATGATCAATATTAGCCCTATTTTTAATAATGACTAATTGTTGCTGTATAGGGAGATGATAACTACTGGGAATAACAACGCCAGCTAACTTATTAATAACTAACTGGCTATTAGCTACTAAACCACTGCGTACTGCTTGGCTGCGTACCTGAGAGAAAGTTTGATTAATATTAATGCCAGTAATTAAGCTGTTTTGATACTGTTGCCATAAGCCTAAATGTTGCAATGTTTGTTTTGCGGCTTTTCCATAAGGGGCTATGTCAGGGTTGGCAATAGCAAAATATTTTGGTGGTGTTGCTAAGTCACTCAATTGTGCTTTGTTATGCATTGATAACAGTGCTAACTGACCAATAGCGTAAGTTTTTCGACTGTTGATTAGTATTAAATTTTGCTGTTCGAGTAGTTTAGGTCTAACGCTGTCAGCGGCGATATATATATCGAAAGGGGCGCCATGTTTTATTTGTAAAAATAATGCCCCTGTAGCGCCACTAATAATTTGAGTATTAATATTAGTTTGTTGGTGAAATTCAAACAGTAACTCTTTTAATACGGGAGTGAAATTTGCAGCAACGGCAATACGTAATGGGTTATCAGTATTATGATTCGAGGCAAAGCTAACGCCCATACAGCTAATGCTTATATACAATAGAAAGCAAATAAGGTTTAGTGGTTCTAGCCTTGATAAGATCATTTTAACTTACCACTTTTGCGCTTTAGTATCGTCGGTTGCTTTAGCATCAAGCCAAGATTCGCCTTGCTCTGTACGTTCTTTTTTCCAAAAGGGTGCTTCTACTTTTAAAAAATCCATAATAAATTCGTTGGCGGCGAAAGCATCATGTCGATGTTTACTGGTTACCCCAACAAATACAATTTGCTCGCCAATGTTTAGTTCGCCAATACGGTGGATTACTTTTACCCGACCAATATTCCACCGGGTTTTGGCAATGTTAATTATTTTCGCTAATGACTTTTCTGTCATTCCTGAATAATGCTCTAATGTTAAGCCACTGACATCCATGCCATTGTTATTATTTCTTACACGGCCTGTAAACGTGACGATAGCGCCATCGATGGGATTATCTTGCTCAAGCAACGCAACTTCGTCAGCCAAGCTAAAATCACTTGTTTGTATGGATATTTCTTGATTCATATTTTTGCTCTTTAACTTTTTTACTTGTCCTTCGACTGTTCGTTCCTCACGCTCAGGATGAACGGAGGATTTTCGTTCCTTACCGTCAGGGTATACATTTTTCCGTTTGTCTGCTTTTCGTTCTTTCGTTTGTCTGCTTTTCCGTTTGTCCTGAGCTTGTCGAAGGAAGCTTGTCGCCCTTCGACTGTTCGTTCCTCACGCTCAGGATGAACGGAGGATTTTCGTTCCTCACGCTCAGGATGAACGGAGGATTTTCGTTCCTCACGCTCAGGATGAACGGAGGATTTTCGTTCCTCACGCTCAGGATGAACGGAGTGTTTTCGTTCCTCACGTTCAGGATGAACGGAGGATTTTCGTTCCTCACGCTCAGGATGAACGGAGGATTTTCGTTCCTCACGCTCAGGATGAACGGAGGATTTTCGTTCCTCACGCTCAGGATGAACGGAGGATTTTCGTTCCTCACGCTCAGGATGAACGGTATGTTATCCACCCGTAACCGGAGGGAAAAAAGCCACTTCATCACCGGATTTAATTTGTTGCTCACTATCAACCATATCGTGATTAACTGCACTCAATAATGACGTATTAGCAAAGAGGGCTTGCCATTGCTCACTTTTACTGGCTAATTGCAGTTTTAAATCAGCCACGGTAGTTATATTTTCACTACTTACGGTTATTTCACTACAGTCTAATTGCTCGCGTAGGGCGGCAAAAAAAACAACTTTGATCATGGTTTTCTCCTACAATTTTACTCTAAACTCATTTTCATCTTTTACCTAAAAGAAGTGACACTAGTTAGCCTGCCAATGACCTGATTTACCACCTTCTTTGGTCAACACTTTTATGCCTGAAATTTCCATCGCAGGATCGGCGGCTTTACACATATCAAATAAGGTTAAGCAGGCGACAGATACAGCGGTTAATGCTTCCATCTCTACGCCAGTTTGCCCTGTTAATCGGCATAAACTTATTACTTTCACTGATGAGTTTTCAGCATCTAAAGTGAAATCGACTTGTACTTTACTCAGCATTAAGGGGTGGCATAAAGGAATTAAGTCACTACATTTTTTTGCCGCTTGAATGCCTGCAATACGTGCTACGGCAAAAACATCACCTTTTTTGTGTTTACCTGTAGTGATCAACTCAAAAGTTGCACGATTCATTTTTATGAATCCTTGTGCGGTTGCCGTGCGTGAAGTCATCGCTTTTTCGGTGACATCAACCATATTGGCTTCACCTTGCTGATTAAGGTGACTTAATTCTGGCGCTGAGGTTGTTGAATTACTCATTAGCCGCGAGTCTCACATTGCTGAGCCGACATATTTAAATGTGGCACAAAGTTGCATGGTCTGTGACTTGCGTCAAGTTGTTCTTTAATCACTTTATCCCAAGCGGTTTTACAAGCATTGGTTGACCCAGGTACACAGAGAACCACTGTTTTGTTAGCTATGCCACCAAAGGCGCGCGATTGAATGGTTGATGTGCCAATTTCAGCTAAAGACACGTGACGAAACACTTCCCCAAAGCCTTCAACATTTTTATCAAATAATGGCATTAGTGCTTCTGGTGTATTATCTCGCTCGGTGAAACCAGTGCCACCCGTTGAAATAATAGCGTTAATACTGTCGTCTGCTATCCACTTAGATACTTGCGCGCGTAGTTGGTAAACATCATCAATAACAATGGCTTTATCGGCTAGGTTATGACCTGCCGTCGTTAAGCGTTCAACTAACGCTTGGCCAGAGGTGTCGTTTGATTCGTTGCGTGTATCTGATACGGTTAAGACCGCAATATTTAAAGGGATAAACGTTTTGCCGCCGTGTGCTGACATAGTGGTGCCTTTTATTAATATATAAATGTATAGAGTAAATTAAGCGTTTAAAAATTAAACTGTTTTTTTGCCTGCTGCCATTGCTCAGGCGTATTGGTATTAAATAAAGCCTCACTATCACCACACTGAATCGCTTGATGTGGTATTTGTTGTAGTAACGCTTTTATTGATGGGCCGTTCTTTTTCGTTGCTTTTCCTGAAATATTGCCGCTGTTTATTAATGAATTGTTGGAAAATATCTTTGAAAAAAACATTTCAATATAGGCATTGTTCGGTAAATACAACGGAATATGATGATCTTCAAAGTAGGTAGCTTTGTGGCTCAATTCACCTTTAATGCGCAAATTAGCTAAGATTTCTGTCGTCATAAAGGGTAAATCAACAGGGAGTATCAATAATGATTTAGTCTGAGGGAAATTTGATAATACGCTATAAATTCCTCCTACAGGGCCACTATTTTTGACCTTATCTGGTATGTCATATTCATTACCGCTAACCACGACATTATTGACACCTGAGTTAATCAATAATTGCTTCGAAAAGTTAAGCATATCCGTGGTGTTACGTAGTAATTTAGCTTTATCTTGACCCATGCGAGAAGATAACCCGCCTGCTAGCACGACACCTAAGCACTCATTACTTGAAAATTCACTTGAAACTTTACCGGGTAAAACTGTTTTAAAAGAAGTCATATTAACCGCCTAACATAGCCAAGTGCTTAGTACCGCCGGTTAGCTTATCATGCAAAAAATGGGTGGCTTTTTTATCGCCCAATAATGATAATATTTTAGCTTGTAATGGTTCAATATCGTCCGATTGTAATTGCTCACGTAAAGACAAACCACTTTCACCAAACAGGCATAAATGAAGTTTACCTGATGAACTGACGCGTAAGCGGTTACAGCTTTCACAAAAATCTTTTGAATAGGGCATGATTAAGCCAATGCGGCCTTTATAATCAGGGTGGTAAAATTCTTGGGCAGGTCCAGCTGCTTTGTCTTGAATGACTGGCAACCAACCATCAAGAATTAAATTTTGCTTGATACGTGAACCTTGCACATGTTGTGCATCAAAAAATTTTTGATTATCTCCGGTTTGCATTAATTCGATAAAACGTAAAGTGACGGGTGTGTCTTTTAACCAATCTAAATAGCTTTGAATATCTCTACCACTGTATTCACGCATCAATACTGTATTTACTTTGACGGTCGGTCGACCATCGGCTAGTGCCATGTCAATACCTTTTAAAATGGTATCAAGCTTATTATGGCCGGTAATGGCAAGAAATTTACGAGGATCTAAACTATCAATGCTGATATTTATGGCATCAATCCCCGCGTCTAACCACTGCGGTATGTGTTCAGGTAATTTAAAGCCGTTGCTCGTAATCGCAACTTTTTTAATTCCTTGGGTTTGTTTGCAACTAGCAATAATGTCAGGTAAATCTTTACGAAGTGCTGGTTCACCACCCGTGATGCGAATTTTTTCTGTGCCTAAACTTGCAAAAGCAGCAGTTACACGCTGTATTTCAGTTAGTGACATAAAATCGCGCGGTGTATCACATTGATAACCGTCAGGTAGGCAGTAATTGCAACTGAAGTTACATACGTCAGTAATAGATAGGCGCAGATAATAAAATCTGCGACCAAAGTTGTCTGTTAACATGTCACCTTTCCAAATGTGGGAGGCTAACGTGTTTCCTTGTTAACCCTGGCAGCAAGCTATTTTTTGAAAATAACTGCTACGGCTTATAATTACTTGACCTTATTTGTGAAAATATAGATGTTAGCAATTACAGCTCGGTGTAAATTATTTATAGTCTTATGACTAATATTTAGTATATATCATTTAATGACAAGTATCGTAATTGATTTTGAGTGTGATTATTTTGATCCGCAACAATAAATACCTGATGCGTGCAGCATAAAAGTTAAATCGCTATTACTTTATTGCGAAAGTGAGCGATACTAGCGTCATTGAAAATAGTTATGTTATTAATGCTAAGTGAGTACTTTATGTCTGATTGTTGTTCTGCCCCTGGTTTATTGCCTTTTGAACAGGCGCTGCAAAATATGTTGTCACAAATAACCCCTGTTACTGAAACCGTTAATATAGCAATAGAACAAGCGCTGAACTCTGTATTAGCACAAGATATCTTTAGTCCCCTTAATGTACCTAATCATGACAATTCGGCTATGGATGGTTATGCTTTTGCGCTTGAGAGTTTACACCAAACTAAAATATTAACCTTAGTTGGTCGCTCTATGGCAGGCGCGCCTTACCAAGGGACATGCAAGTTAGGCGAATGTATACGTATTATGACGGGCGCTAAAATGCCACCGTGTTGTGATAGCGTTGAAATGCAGGAAAATGTTCAGGCGAATGATAGTGAGATTACTTTCTTAAATGAAAAGCAGTTTGGCTCTCATGTGCGAAAAGCGGGTGAAGATATTCAATTAGGGCAACAAGTACTGAATAAAGGTCATAAGATATCAGCGGTAGATATTGGTATCTTAGCCTCTCTAGGTATCGCCGAAGTGCGTGTTTATCGCAAATTAACGGTAGCGTTAATTGCAACAGGTGATGAGCTAAAATTACCGGGGCAAGCGTTAAATTCGGGTGATATATATGAGAGCAACAGTTTTGTGTTACGAGCCATGTTAGAAAAGTTACATGTTGAGGTGATTGATTTTGGTGTGATTGAAGATGACTTTGAAGCCATAAAAGCTGCTTTTGTTAGTGCTGACAAACAAGCAGATGCTGTTATTTCATCCGGTGGTGTTTCTGTTGGTGATGCGGATTACACCAAAACAGTATTAGATGATTTAGGCGAAATTGGTTTTTGGAAAATAGCGATGAAGCCGGGCAAGCCGTTTGCTTTTGGTAAGTTGCCTAACAGTGTTTTTTTTGGTTTGCCGGGCAACCCAGTTTCAGCATTAGTAACGTTTCACCAATTGGCTTTAGTTGCGTTAACTAAAATGCAAAATGCACAGCCGTTAAAGCGTACAATATTACAAGTGAAATGTACCAATGATTTAAGAAAATCTCCCGGACGTATGGACTTTCAACGAGGTATATTGAGTGTAAATGAGCAGGGCGAAAATATTGTTGTCTCAACGGGCTCGCAAGGCTCAGGCATTTTATCTAGTTTAGCGCACGCTAATTGTTTTATTGTTTTAGGGTCTGATCAGGGAAAGGTAGCTTCGGGAGAAACAGTGACGGTGCAGTTATTTGACGAATTTATTGCGTAAGCGCAATAAAATAAAAAGGCTTTAAGGTATTTATATACCTCAAAGCCTTAAGTGATTTACAGTTGTGCGAAACACTTAGCCGCAGCTTCAAGGGTTTTCTCGATAATATCATCGGTATGAGCAGTAGATAAAAATCCCGTTTCAAACGCTGATGGCGCAAGGTAAACCCCGTGCTCTAGCATTAGGTGAAAGAAGCGGTTAAATTTTTCACTATCACAAGCCATTACTTGTTCAAACGTTGTTATGGGTTGCTCATCATCAGTAAAGAAAAATCCAAACATAGCACCGACATAGTTAATACTTAAATTAACACCATGTCGTTCTGCTGCCGCTTTTAAGCCCATGGCTAATTTTTCAGTCGCAGCAGTTAGTTGCTTATGTTTATCACCTTTTGCCAATTCTGTTAACGAGGCTAGGCCTGCAGCCATGGCTATCGGGTTACCTGACAGTGTACCCGCTTGATATACAGGGCCTACCGGTGCAATGTAATCCATGATTTCTTGTTTACCACCGAAAGCGCCTACTGGCATACCACCACCAATAACTTTACCTAAGGTAGTTAAATCTGGTTTGATCTTGTAATGTGCTTGAGCGCCGCCCAATGCTACGCGAAAACCTGTCATTACTTCATCAAGAATTAATACTGAGCTGTATTGATCACATACTGCACGTAAGCCTTCAAGGAAACCTTCAACAGGAGGAATACAATTCATATTGCCTGCTACTGGCTCAACGATAATGCAGGCGATTTGATCGGGATATTCAGCAAAAATTTCTTTTACTTGTTCAATGTTATTATAGCTAACGGTTAGCGTGTGCTTGGCAAAATCAGCAGGAATACCCGGAGAATTTGGTACACCTAAGGTTAATGCACCAGAGCCAGCTTTGACTAGTAATGAGTCAGCATGACCATGATAGCAACCTTCAAATTTTAAAATTTTATCACGATTAGTGTAACCACGGGCTAAGCGAATAGCACTCATGGTAGCTTCTGTGCCAGAGCTAACCATGCGTAGTGATTCCATTGACGGTACTAATTCACGTACTTTTTCTGCCATGGTTATTTCTAGCTCTGTAGGAGCACCAAAGCTTAAACCATTCTGGGCAGTGTTAATTACCGCATCTAAAATTGCAGGATGGTTATGACCTAGAATCATCGGCCCCCATGAGCCGACATAATCAATGTAAGCATTATCATCTGCATCATAAATATAAGCGCCTTGCGCGCGTTTAATAAAAGGTGGCGTACCACCCACACCATTAAAAGCGCGTACAGGAGAATTAACACCACCAGGGATCACGTTCATTGCTTGAGAAAATAATTGTTCTGACTTACTCGTCATTAAATTTGTCGTTTGGTTCATAAATGTACTCTTTATTTTTTCACTGGTTAATTATTTGACCTGACAAAGGTCGATTTTCACTCAGTAAATAAGGAAATATTAATAATTATTATCGTTATATATCTATGTAATCTCAATATGCAGGCATTATGAACCTCGCATTTTGAAGTGTCATGGGTATAAATAGGTAATTTAGCGCTTATTTGTATGCCAGTTTACCTCTTTTTCATATTGGGTTAATTGATCTTCAACACCTAATGTTAAGGCAAATAATGCCATTCTGACTAAAATACCATTTTGTGCTTGTCTGAAAATGGCTAGGCTGTCTAAATCATTTAAATCACTATCTAATTCATTTGCTTCAGGGCGAGAATCTCTTGGCAGCGGGTGCATAATCACGGTATTTTCACGACAATATTGCTGATATATACTCTTGTTCAAACTGAAATGTCCGCGATACAAATCAGCTTCGTCTTTGCTAGCAAAACGCTCTTGTTGAATACGGGTTTGATAAATCACATCGCAAGATAAGTTTCCTGCCATAGTGTCAGTGATGATGACTTGATGGCCTGAATCTTCAAGGGCTGATACAACGCTGTCAGGCATTTGTAGTGCGGTTGGTGACACCATAGTCACTTTGACATTATTATAAAGGCTGAGCAGTTTTGACAATGAATGCACCGTTCGACCGTGTTTTAAATCACCCATCAAAACAATATCAAGGTTATCTAAACCTTTATGAAAGTGCATCATTTCAGACTGTATAGTAAATAAATCTAAAAGTGCTTGTGTTGGATGTTCATTTGCACCGTCGCCCCCATTAATAACAGGAACGGTACTGCCTTTAGCAAACTTTTCAACCGAATGCATTTGCGGATGACGCATGGCGATAACATCAGAGTAACCACTAATTACTTGTGCAGTATCAAATAAAGATTCACCTTTGCTGAGGGATGAATTTTCTTGTCCGACGGTTTCTCGTACATAGCCGCCTAGTAAATTAAAAGCGCTACCAAAGCTCACACGAGTACGGGTGCTAGGTTCGAAAAATAAATTACTTAAAATAGCACCTTCAAGTACTGTACAGCGTTTCTGACGAGCTGCGTAGGGCGCCATATTTGCGGAAATATCTAATATTCTGGCTATTGCTTCGCGGTCAAGTTGCGAAACGGACAAAATATGACTACCTTGAAAATTCATCATATTGAAAAGCATTTGAGAAAAAATTTGCCGAAATATAGCATAAAAAAGCGCTTTTTAAAATCACTTGTATCATACCAATTGAATTAATGAATCCATAACTTAGAGATGACCAATACGGGATTAATCTAAGATATAAAAAATATTGTTAAACGACCTTGTGTAGCACATTTAGATTTTGGGACTAATTTTCTACGAATATCGATAAATGCTAATTAAATGTTAATCACATTAAAAGTAAAATAAGTAAATTTGAAAATGAGAGAAGTAGTTATATACCCGTGACCATTCAAAGTGCTCTGAATCGAGCACTTTGAATGATTACGGGTATACATATGGAACGGGTATAAAAGGTTTTCAGAATAAAACGTTAGGATTTTATCCTGAAAAGTTAAATATAGTTCGAGGAAATAAGGTTAACTTGGTTTCACGTAAACTAAAATAATTACTGCGAAAAGGGCTAACACTGGAATTTCATTAAAAATGCGGTAGAATTTTCCTGAACGTGTGTTTTTATCTTGTTGAAATGTTTTTACTAGCTTAAAGCAATAACCATGATAACTGAGTAATAAAATTACCAATGTCAATTTTATGTGTAACCATTTTGCGCTGACAAACCATGAATAGCCATATGCATAAATAAGTACTAAACCTAACAATACAGTTAATATGGCAAAGGGAGTAATGAAATAAAGTAGGCGTCTTTCCATACCTTTTAAATGCTCTGCTACTTCTCTAGAAGTTGTTTCTGCATGATTTACAAATAAGCGGGGTAAATAAAAAATACCGGCAAACCAAGCAACCATAAAAATAACATGGAATGCTTTAAACCATAAAAGGTGATTTATTATAAACGCGTTCATTACTTTAATTTTCCTTTAATTGAAGTTAGTTTATTTGTGTAGGGTAAAACCAACGGGACTCATTTATTGCTTAACTTGATAAAGTTTTCCTATCACTAATTTACCTGTAACAAGATATTGTCTAATTTGTTCAAAGGTGACTATGCCCATTAACTCATTAACATCGTTTTGATAAATGTATACTCCTCCGCAACGCTCGGTAATTAATAGTTGGTATGCCTCTGCTAATGTTGCTTGATGAGAGATAGGAATCAGTTTATGTAAACGCATTTTATCTGAAATCTGATAGGTAACTGTTTCGCTGTTAGTGAGTGTGTTATCTGTTTTATTCGATAATTTACTCGATAAGGGAATCTGTTCACTAAATTCAGCCCAATAATAATCAACTATTTCTACAACGTTATTATGTTTAGTGACTTTTTTAATAGTTTTGTTAATCACTGGTACGTTAATATCACTACTAACAATAAGGCCTGCAAGCGAGCGTTGTGATGCTTTTTCTACTAATTCAAATTTTTCTATCATTAGGCCTAAAACACCAATTTTTTGTAATGTTTTTTCGACGGGAGGTTTTTCATAAATAAGGTTTTGTGCATCAAGTTGCATCGTAAATATTGAGCGATTTTTAAATAATTGACCAGAGATTATGCTTGAAATGGTTATTACGATCATCGCTGGTACGATTATTTCTAGTTGTCCAGATAATTCAACAACGGCTAACAATGCTGCTAAGGGGGCATTTAAGCTAGCAGCCATAAGGCCAGCCATGCCCATTAAAATAAAATCACTGCCAATGTGCACACTAGGGTAAAATTGCATAACTAATGCGCCACTTAGTGCGCCTGCAATAGCACCAATACTAATGATAGGACCTATAATACCGCCAGGAATACCTAATCCTAGTGCAAAGGTAGTCATTATAAACTTAGCTAACAATAAACTAATTAATAATCCTATCTGCAAGTCACTGCCTAAAGCTACATCAATAGCACTGGTACCTGTGCCCATAGCGCCGGGAATTAAATAGCCTAAACTACCGGTGATCAGCGCAGCTATCATAAGCCTTGGTACGATATGTAGCTTTGCACTATGCTTAATTATGCCAACTAAGCTTTTATTGAAAGCAGCGGCAAGTACACCTAAGAAAATGGCTAGAATCACTAAGGGAATATAGTGCTGGTCAATTAATTCAATTTTATGGAAAAATTCAAAGTTATGTGAGGTATCAAAAACAGAGCTAGTCACTAACGAGCCAACCAATGAAGCCAACATGATAGGAATAAAAATATGCACTTTATATTCACGCATAATAACTTCCATAACAAAAAGCACTGCGGCTATAGGGGTATTAAAAGTAGCTGCTATACCTGCGGCAATACCACAAGCACATAAAGTACGAATACTATTATGAGGAAGCTTTAAGAGACTGCCTAAATAACTACTACATGCAGCGCCTAAATGTACAGCGGGTCCTTCTCTACCGACGGAAAATCCAGAAGCAAGCGCTACCGCACTACCAAAAAATTGATTTAAGGTGTTTTTTAACGGAATAACGCCATGAGCTACTTTTAATCGATACAAAACAAAAGGAATACCTGTCCTTAAATATTTATAGCCCGTTAGCCAAGCAAATAGTAAAATAATCAGTGAACCAACGATAGGTAAATCAAAACGACTTATTTCATCTAAGGTGTTATAGTTATCGCGTTTAACTAGGTAGAGTTGTTGAATTCCCTCAATAGTTAAGGTAAACAAAACGACTAATAATGCTGATGCAAAGCCACCAATAATGGCAAGCAAACAAATTTGCCATGAGGTTTTAGGTAATGCTAGGTGCTTTCTTACTGCGTTAAGAGGTTTCATTATTATTGGTAACTAGTGTTATTTCATATTATTTTTATTGGGTTATTATACGTTACACATGAATTGGTTAGCAAAAATAAATCTTACCGTAGTTATTGAACGTTTAGGCCCATTTAAATCGGCATTGTTCTTAGTTATTCTGATGGTGATCTGTTTATTTACAGGTTATAGGCTAGGCAATTTTTATCATAATTTTCAAACGACCACATTAGCACAACAAAAAAATCGACTTAAAGATCTATATCAAGAGCAAGCGCTTCAAGTTGAGCGAATTCACACGTTAGAAGTAGAGTTAGCTGTTGAGCAATTGGCCAATCAAAATGCGCAAGTGACATTAAAACAAATGGCTGATGAGCATTATCAGGTAAAGAAGCAGTTAGGGTTTTATGAAAAAGTGATGGCACCTGAGAAAGGTGCTAATGGCTTAGTGATTGATAATGTAAAAGTTACAGCCAGTAAAAGCCCGAATCATTATAATTTTCAAATTACTCTAGTGCAGCAAAAGCTCAAAAAACGCTATGCTAAAGGTTATGTTGATATAATGGTGACAGGTAGTTTTGCAAATAAGCCTAGTCAATTAAAATTGTCTGACATTTCTAAGACGACTAAAAAAAGTTTGTCGTTTAGTTTTAAATATTTTCAAGTTATTTCAGGTGACTTTACTTTACCTAATGATTTTATTGCTGAAAAAATACAAGTGTCAGCGATATTAACGAAAAGTAAATGGCAGAAATATCAAAAACTTAATAAAACTCTCCCTTGGAATTTGTAATAATACTTGATTAAATTAGTCAGGTTTAAGATAATTACCAAGATTTATCTTGTTTACCCCTTTTGTTTACCTTATTTTAAGTAGAAAGTAGAGTTCTATGTCTGATCCTATCTCAAATCCGGAATTACCAATTAAGTTCACTGATGCTGCAGCTAAAAAAGTGCTGTCTTTGATTACTGAAGAAGAAAATCCAGCATTAAAGCTTAGAGTTTATGTTACTGGTGGCGGTTGTTCTGGTTTTCAGTATGGCTTTACTTTTGACGAAAAAGTGAATGATGGTGATATGACCATTGATAAACAGGGCGTAACGATGGTTATCGATCCAATGAGTTTACAATACTTAGTTGACGGTGAAGTAGATTACCTTGAAAGTTTAGAAGGTAGCCGTTTTGTTGTGAATAACCCCAATGCCTCAACAACGTGTGGCTGTGGCTCTTCTTTTTCTATCTAGTTTCTATCTAGTTTCTATCTAGTTTCTATACGGCGTTAAATAATCAAAGCATAGAATGACTATGCTTGAATGACTATGCTTGAATTATTTTTCTTGCCTAAAGTCATTTTAATTCCCACTGAAATTCTGCACTTTGACTAGTAATACCAACTGAAATAATGAATTAGTCAATTCAGAGCTGTGTCAGGGAAGTTAGAACTAGCAAAATTTGTGCGTATATAGTGAAGGTCTGGGTAAAACACTTAGCTAAGTTTTACATTCCAGGGCAATAATGTTTCGATATCAAGTGCAGAGTTGGTCAATTGCTCTAGGCAATGCATGAGATAGTCGAATGGTATTAATCCATTC
>NZ_QOLD01000098.1 GCF_003333305.1 Candidatus Colwellia aromaticivorans
GTGATCATAAGCAGGATTTATTGATCACCAAACAATCTGAATAAAGCCAATAAGTTAGCGTGAATTATTGATAAAATAGCTTCATGACTGATGACGAGCAATTCCTACCCAATGATATTGAACAGTTAAAAGCGATGCTTTTAGCTGAGCGAGAGCAATCGGCCCAACAAGCGGCTAGATTAGTGTTTCTCGAAGAGCAGTTTCGCCTTGCTCAGCAGCAACGCTTTGGTGCACAGAGTGAAAGTCATCCCGCGCAAGGTGATTTATTTAACGAAGCCGAAGTTGAGCTTGATGTTATTGAAGACGTGGTTGAATCAACATCAACCACGGTTAAGAAA
This sequence comes from Candidatus Colwellia aromaticivorans, assembly GCF_003333305.1. Taxonomy (GTDB): domain Bacteria; phylum Pseudomonadota; class Gammaproteobacteria; order Enterobacterales; family Alteromonadaceae; genus Colwellia; species Colwellia aromaticivorans. The sequence continues at coordinate 339 of NZ_QOLD01000098.1, forward strand.
AAGCCTGTTCGACAAAAACTCCCGAAAGACCTTGAGCGCGAAGTTATCATTCATGATTTGAGCGATGATGAAAAGTCCTGTGATTGCTGTGGTAATCAATTGCATCAAATGGGTGAGTCACGCAGTGAAAAGCTTGAGTTTATCCCCGCGAAAGTTAAAGTTATTGAACATGTTCGATTAAAGTACAGTTGCCGAACGTGTGAAAAAGAAGGCATTAACACTAAAATAAAGAGTGCACCTATTCCACCCAGCCCGATCCCTAAAGGGTTTGCTACGCCTTCATTACTAAGCCAAATAATTACCAGTAAATATCAGTATGCGCTGCCACTTTATCGCCAAGAAAGCTTATTTAAGCAATACGGTATAGCCTTAAGTCGAAAGACGATGAGTGAGTGGATGATGAAATGCAGTGAGCTGTTTAAGCCACTTTATGCACAATTACAGAAAACCCTCTTGCAGCAGCGTGTTATTCAAGCAGATGAAACCACGCTTAAAGTCATTAAAGAAGATAAAGCCAAATGCTATATGTGGCTCTACTGCACGGGCAGTGATGCGCCTACACAAAATGATATCCCCAATATTGTTTTATATGATTACCAATCCGGTCGTGCGGGGCAATGTGCGGTAGATTATCTCGACGGCTACACGGGTTATTTGCAAGTTGATGGTTACGTGGGCTATGAAAAAACAAAAGCAACGTTAGCGGGTTGTTGGGCACATGCACGTCGAAAATTTAAAGAAGCAGAAATCGCCCAACCTAAAGGCAAAACGGGTAAAGCGAATATGGCACTCAATCATATTCAAAAATTATATCGGTTAGAGATCCAATTAAAAGATAAAACCTCAGAGGAAAAATACCAAGGTCGCCAAGAAAAGGCTAAGCCCTTACTCGCACAATTTTATCAATGGCTGGAAAAAACCAATGTCCCCCCCAAAACAGCCTTAGGCAAAGCTATCCAATACTGTAAAAATCAGTGGCATAAACTTAACTGTTATATTGAAGATGGTGAACTCAATATAGACAACAATCGAGCAGAGCGAGCGGTTAAACCGTTTGTTATTGGTCGCAAAAACTGGATGTTCTCAAATACAGCAAATGGCGCAAGAGCCAGTGCTATGCTGTACTCGATAATAGAAACGGCAAAAGCGAATGGATTAATACCATTCGACTATCTCATGCATTGCCTAGAGCAATTGACCAACTCTGCACTTGATATCGAAACATTATTGCCCTGGAATGTAAAACTTAGCTAAGTGTTTTACCCAGACCTTCACCTTGTATGTAACTCAAACTATGTGTAATACCAATCAGACTAACTAAGTGATCTTTTTAAATGGTCTAAATATCCAATAACATCGTTGCTTTCAATCCCAATAGCCAGTAACTGACTAGATAAAAATAAAAGTAGCACACTATCAGCGAAGAAAAGTCTATTTATTATAATGATTGTATTAACGTACCAATGATAATTTTGGCGTTTCTTCTTTTTCAATGGGTTGAAGATTAACTGTTTCTAATTTAAATTGATTATTTTTAAAACGATCAAATTGCATCTGTTTCATCCCCATTTTCTGGCACAAACGCATAAACACTTGATAATCTTCTTTGTTGAAGCTTTCATCTTCACGTGTCATAAGGCCATCAATATAGGCGCTATTGCCATTAAAGGAAACATTTGCAATGGCATCATAGGGTTTTCCATAACTATTGACCTTGATAGCACGTACTGATTTTACTTCAAAAATCCAATTGTCTAGTTGTATAAAGCGTGATGTTGTATCTGTCATTATTGTACCTCAAAGAAATACCGGCTGACTCAATTAGGCAGTAGCCGGAAAGTTGCGCGAGCAAATTAGAATGATAATAATGTTTTTAAGAAAGTGGCTAACATTATTGTTCAATGTAAACTTATTATTTTGTAATGTATTTGGTAAACTCATCTTTGCTGATAGTAGCGTCACTATTTGAATCAATTGTAGTAAAAGCATCATTAATTAGTTTAACTTCTTGCGTTTCTGCAAGGCTAAGTAAACCATTTTTATCTAAATCAAGTTGGTCAAATTGGGTGCTTGTAGGTGCAGGAGTAGCTATAGCCGGAATGCTTTTTGTCATAACATCTTTTGCGTTAACAAGTGAAGAAGCTAAAGCTGTAGCAATAACAGCGAATGTTACTTTTATTAAACTCATGTTTTTCATTTTCTCTTCCTTTTAAATATATAATGTAAAAATTAGGTATTATTTGTATTTCATGTTGAATAAGCACAAGTCATGCCATGTTAATAAGTTGCTGATTATATAGGATAAAAATAAATAACACTGAATAGTATGAGCTAATGTGTTGCCATTGAGAGACAGATATATTTTGGAAAATAATTTAATTAGAAATATGGTCTTAAATAAAAGATTAAATTGCTTAATAATCAATTGTTAATGTAGTGTTAGTATTAAAGAACGTATCTGTCGCTAACCGGCGACAGACTTGCATTTTATAGTCCTATCGCTTAAAAAGGCGTAATTCATCATTTTTTATTTTATAATCCTTTGGGGTAAAAGCTCATAGTGCCTTCAAAAATGCCGAAAAGTCTTCCTTTGCTCAATAGTGATTTTACTATTGGTGCATTATCAATTAAAAAATTAACTTTGTTGGGTTTTACGCTAGTTGCGCTCCCTTTAGTGCTTGCTTTAATCTACAGCACTATGCAAGTTAACTTAATGTCTAAGCAGTCGGCACAAGCAATATTTTCGGTAGTAGCCTTGACAAAAGTGAATCGTGAGTTAAATGAAAATCAACTAAAACTGGAACGATATGCTAGCCAATTTATAGTGTTGAAAGACGTAGAGCTTAAAGTCGATTATTTAGCCCAAGAAGTACAAATTTTAGCATTAGTTAATGATAATCTTGCTGTTTATAAAGATGAGCGGTTAGCGCAATTAAGTCATAACTTTTCTTCTATCATCACAAAAGTTCATGAGCTTATTACCACTAAATCTATTGATGATAATTCTTTAGAATTTATACAAAATCAGTTTGTTTCGTTAACTGAGGTGAGCCGACAAATACATTTAAGAAGTGATGTTTTGATCAATAATCAAGCGGATAAAATTGATAAAACGGCGAAGCAAATCAGCGGTACAATGCTGATTAGCCTATTGATTATACCAATGACATTAATCATAGCAGGTGTGTTTTTATATTTAATTACGACACCTTTAAAATTATTAATAGCAAAAATACAATCTTTAGAGCAAGGTGATTTTGAAAACGAAATAAAGTTAAAAGGTTTTCCTGAAGTTAGAGAAATAGCGGATGCGCTTGAAATTATGCGTTTACGATTACACGCATTAGAGTTACAAAAATCCAGTTTCATTCGTCACATCTCACATGAATTAAAAACACCGTTAGCTGCTATTAGAGAAGGCACAGAGTTGCTTTACGATAACAGTGTAGGTGAATTGAACGATGAGCAACAAGAGGTCTGCTACATAATTAAAGAGAGTGTAAACCGATTACAACGACTTATTGAAGATCTACTCAACTTTAATATTGTTTTAGACTCTACTAGTTTACAAGACAGGGAAAAAATCGCCTTACAACCATTATTTGAAAATGTGCTTGCGGATCATAAGTTAGATATTAAGCGCAAGAAGCTAGAGATTATTCAAATGGTTGAAGAGGTTATTATTTACAGTAATGCTAAGCAGTTAAAAGTGGTGTTAGACAATATATTATCAAACGCAATTAAATACTCTTCAGACCAGGGCACAATCGGTATTTACAGTGAATTTAAAAATAAACAATTACAGCTCTCAATAGTGGATAATGGTCCAGGTATTAACCCAGATATCAAAGAGAAAGTTTTTGATGCTTTTTATCAAGGTCAGGCACCAGAGAATAGCCAAATTAAGGGCAGTGGCCTTGGCCTTACCATTGTCAAAGAACTCCTGATGCGCCTTAACGGCGAGATAAGTATCCAAAGTAAACAGTACAATAACAAGGGAACAAGGGTTCAAATAACGTTGCCTAGAGCTCAAAGGATGGGAGAGGAATAGTGAAGCGACTAATTTGTAAGTTATCATCGTGCTTTTGTCGAATAACAAATGAAATAAAGAAACAGGGCATGCCGCTATCCACTATTCTAATGCTTTTTGCTATAAGTGGCTGCCAGTTATTGAGCGATTCAAATAGTAATAAGGTTGATTTTAGCGACTACTACTTGTGGATAAAGAGCTTAAGTGATGACGAAATAGTAGAAGAAATATTCCAACAAAAAAGCAATAAACAATCAGGCTATGCACAAGCTGATGTTCAATTAATCATGTTATATAGCTTGCCTGATTCTCCAATTCATAATCCTTACACTGCAAAAACACTGCTCAACGATTACCCATTAGTGCCTTATAGCGAAACTACTTTTAGTACTACAGATTTAGCTTTTGTTGTTATGTTAAAGGATCAACTTAATCAACAATTGCTACTATTAGAACAACTTACCAACTACAAAGGTGCTTATCAACAATCTAAAAAAGTGAATTTAGAGCAGCAATTAAAAATTGACCAACTTAATAAACAAATCATTCAGCTTAAAAAAATTGAAAAAACACTTAGTAATCGTGGACAATAACTGCAAATGACAAATGTTAATAACCAATTAAAGAAAAAAATATTAATCGTTGATGACGATCCTAATCTACTGCGTTTACTTGGCATTAGGCTTTCTGCTGCAGGTTATAACGTAGAGTCTGCTGCGAGCGCAAAAATAGCGTTGGGTATATTAAAAAGTTTTCAGCCTCATATGGTTATTAGTGATTTGCGTATGGAGGGTATGGATGGCATGGCACTGTTTGAGCAAATTAGAAAGCAACACCCACATATGCCGGTGGTTATTATGACTGCCCATGGCACTATTCCAGATGCTATCAATGCGACAAAACAAGGTGTATTTAGTTTTTTGACAAAGCCGTTTGAAAGCCAAGAGTTACTAGAAACAGTCCAAAAAGCGATACAACTGCAACCTTCAATTACTCAAAACACCCCTAAAGAGTCGTCTTGGCGGGCAAATATAATCAGCCGTAGTGCAATAATGGAGTCTCTTTTACAACAAACTAATCAAGTGGCGCAAAGTGATTTTAGCTTATTAATCCACAGCGCGAGTGGTACAGGAAAAGAGTTGTTAGCAAAAGCTATTCACCAAGCCAGCCATCGCCATGATAAACCCTTTACCGCGATAAATTGTGCTGCAATCCCTGAGCAGTTATTAGAATCAGAACTTTTTGGACATGCTAAAGGAGCATTTACCGGTGCAGGTAAAAATCATGTTGGGTTATTTCAAGCGACTAATGGTGGTACATTATTTTTAGATGAAATCGGCGATATGCCAATGAGTTTTCAAGTGAAGCTATTAAGAGCATTACAAGAAAAGGAAATTCGCCCTGTTGGCAGTACTCAATCAATAAAAGTAGATGTTCGTATTATCTCGGCTACTCATAAAAATTTGCAGCAAGCAATAATTGATAAAACCTTTAGAGAAGACTTATATTACCGCCTCAATGTGGTTGAATTAGAATTGCCACCACTTTCGCAACGACGAGAAGACATACCATTATTGGCGCAACATTTTCTCTCTCATGTTGAGGTGAAGTCACACAATAAAGTTAAAGGCTTTTCAGCTGAAGCGATGGAGTTATTAATTAGCGCACCTTGGCCTGGTAATATTCGTCAATTGCAAAATGTGGTTGAACAAAGTGTTGCTTTATCAACAGGATCATTAATAAATGCATCTTTAGTGATGAGTGCATTACGTGAAAAAACAACTCAATTACCTTCTTTTCAAGAGGCTAGAGATCAATTTGAACGTGACTATTTAGCTAACTTATTAAAAATTACAGCCGGAAATGTTTCCCAAGCAGCGAGAATAGCGCAACGAAATAGAACCGAGTTTTATAAACTATTGAATAGACATCATCTTAATGCTGAAGCGTTTAGGGAAGAGTAATACCATTTACATTAATTAAGGTTACAAAATTCAATGAGAATAAATGTTCAAGAACACAGGTTTTTAGTTCCAGACAAAACCTAAGTACCTACATCCATGTAAGCAAGGCGCTTGATTGAGTAATAGCTGGCTATTGGGATTGAAAGCAACGATGTATTGGATATTTAAGCCATTTGAAAATGATCACTTAGTTAGTGTAATTGGTATAAGTACATTGTTGACATAAAAAATTAAAACAGTAATGAGTTATAACACTTCACTGACATTTTATTTGTTAGCGTTAGATCTTTATCGAGTGTGATGAAAAAGTAATAAACAAGTTATTAAACGATAATCAATAAAATATTAATCTATTGTTCTAATGAACTTAATTCACGTTATCCTTGTTTATTAACTTTTTTATAAATTCATATTCGATTAGTGTTAATAAATATTTATAGTATTCTTTGACTTGGATCAAATATGGTGTTTATATTCTACTTACGTTATGTGCCCGTATTTCAGATTCAGTCAAAATATACGGTCTAACATTTTGCATAATGAATATTATTTTTAAATTATAAGGAATTTTACCATGCTTCATTCTGTTGACCTGCGTGATTATATGATTACTAACCCGATCAAGGTGAAGGATGATGCCAATTTATTCGATACGATGCAAATCATCATAGATAATAAGGTGTCAGGGGTTTGCGTCATCGATGAAAATAAAACCCTAGTGGGTGTGCTTTCGGAAATGGATTGTTTAGCAGCCGTACTAAAAAGTACTTACAATAATGTTGGTGTTGGTTTGGTCAATGAATATATGACCAAAGGTGTAATTGTTGCTCATCCTAGCGAAGGTATTATTAATGTCGCTCAAGACATGTTACTCAAAGGTCAACGTCGTCGACCTGTTGTTGAAGATGGTAAATTAGTTGGACAGGTTTCTTGTCGGCAATTACTAACGGCTGTTAAAAAATTCAATAAATAAATATTAGCTCACCTATGCTACGCAAAAGAGTATAGGTGAATAAACATCCTTTTTCGTAATATAAAAATATGATTTACCTCATATTTCAGGTATTCATCTCTTTTTCATTGCTATGATGAACCGAAAAGAAAACTAAGCATATCTCGCTTATTATTCTGCGGTACAAACCCGCCTTGAATTATATTTGTGGTTCTAACGTGATCCATGGCGTTAATGTAGGAAACAAACTGTTATTGCGCCATTTTCTCTAATGAATGATAAAAGCACTAAGTGTTAGCATTGTTGCGTTGTACTTTATATAACTCCCGTCTCAACAGCTTTTACGGCTATATTCGATTCCTGCCGAGAGCCCTATTGTTATCTATTCTTTTAAATCAAATATTATTTAAACCACTTCCTTTGCTATAAGCGCACGATAATTATGTACTTTATTAGAAAAACTGCCTAGAGTATTAGCAATATGGAACACTTTATTATTTTATTTTGATGAAAATACGCATGCATTCTCTTTTACCAACTGTATTTACCGGTCTTTTTTTATTTTTTAGCGCCAGTGCTTTTGCGCAAAGCATGTCTAATGAGGGCTATCAAGTCACGCAAGTTGATGTTGAGCCTTATATTCAAGCTATTAAACGAACAGGTAAAGTTAATTTTAGGCATACGTTAAATTTATCATTTAAAACGGCAGGTTTTTTAACGAAATTAAACGTTGATGAAGGAGATACTTTTGAGGCTGAACAACTGTTAGCAGCATTAGACACATCAGAATTAAAAGCGAACAAAAATTCAACTTATGCTCGTCTATTGCAAGCAAAGCGTAACGTCAATCGTATTCAAACATTATTAGCAAAAAAACTAAGTTCACAACGAGAGCTTGATGATGCGCTTACTGCTGTTGAAACAACAAGATCAGTATATCGAATTGCTGTTTATAATTTAGATAAAGCACAGGTGTTTGCGCCTTTTTCTGGTGTTGTTGTTCAACGTAATACTGAATTAGGTGAATTACAATCGCCCGGTAAAGCTGCCCTACAAGTAGCTGCGTTAGAGCATAATTTGATTGTGAGTGTTGCGCTAACGAGTGACGAAATAGGTTTTGTTAGGTTAAATCAAAAAGTACAAGTACATATAGCACGCTTTGGTTTAATTGAAGGCGTGATAAGTAAAATTCCAGCAATATCAAATAGCAGCAACCACTTGTTTACTATTGAAGTGTTATTACCCGAAACGAGCTTTACTCGGCCGCTAATTGTGGGTCAGTTAGCGAAAATTCTAATTCATTCGCAAAGTCATGATTTTGTTTACCGTTTACCAATAGAAGCGCTAAATGCAGTGAACGATCAAGGACAAGCATTAATTGTGCTTGAAAAAAAGAGTAACCCTATCCAGCAAGCCTTTCCTATATATAAAATAGATAATGATTATTTATACCTACAAGCTGTTCAAAGTGATTTGTCTTTAAAAGTGATCACCCAAGGCTGGAATAAGTTATCGCTTATTTCTACCGAGAAATAAGCGGTATGAAATTACCTAGTTTAGCGCTTAAAAATGCACAATTTACTATTACTATCGTCGCCTTATTGGTGCTGGTTGGTATAGTGTCGTATTTTAATATGCCGCGCAGTGAAGACCCGCAGTTTGATATTCCAATAACTCTGATAGAAGTGATTTACCCTGGAGCATCACCTACGGATATTGAAACCTTGGTGGTTGACCCACTAGAAGAAGAATTTGCAGATATTGATAATATTAAAAAAATTGAATCTCAAATTAAAAATGGTGGCACTCGCATTGAAATTACCTTTAATTATGGTTCAGATCCTGAATTAGCCTTTAATAAAGTACAACTTGCGGTTTCTTCTGTTAAACCCACACTACCGGATGGCGTACAAGATGTCTTAGTTTTAAAAGCAACCCCTACTGCGGTGGCTATCGTTCAACTTGCCTTGTGGACCGAACCAACTAATTACAAACAGATGGAGTTTTATGCAAAGCTTTTAGAAAAGCGCTTAGAGACGATAGAGAGTGTTAAAAAAGCTGATATATGGGGTTATCCGCAACAAGTTGTAGCTGTCGATCTTAATTTAGATTTACTTTTACACCACAATATATCGACGACGCAAGTTATGCAGGTTTTACAGGGGCGTGCGACAAATATCACTCCAGGCTTTGTTAACGCCAATACTCGTCGCTTCAATGTGAAAGCAAGTGGTAATTTTGAAAAACTTGAACAATTAGAAAACACTATTGTTGTCTCTAGCGAGGATTTTTTGATACGGCTTAAAGATGTAGCAGAAGTTAGTTTTGCTAGCCAAGAGCCAAGTTATTTAGCTTATTTTGATAAAAAACCAGTGATATTTGTTACGGTTGAACAGCAAATAGGTACGAATATTTTTTCATTAACAGAATCTATTCAACAAGAAATAGCGCTATTTAAACAAACAATACCAAAAGATATAAGAATAGAAGTATTGTTTGAGCAGGCAGACAGTGTTGAAACTAGAGTGAATGGCTTTTTTGACAACCTTTGGCAAGGGCTTGTTTTAGTTGGCGTATTAGCTTTATTGTTTTTAGGTTTACGAGAGTCAATCGTTGTAATTCTTGTTATTCCACTTTCTTTTCTTATCGCAATCGGTTGGTTAGATTTTGCTGGCTTTGGATTACAGCAAATGTCGATAGTTGGTTTGATTATCGCGTTAGGATTGTTAGTTGATGATGCTATTGTGGTGACTGAAAGTATTCATCGAGAAAAAAGCAAATCAAAAAACATGGTTGAAGCGGCTATTAATGGCACTAAAAAGGTTGCTTGGGCATCAGTTAGTGGCACAGTGACTACTATGTTAGCCTTTCTTCCTATGCTAATGATTGCTAGTGATACAGGTGACTTTCTCCGATCAATGCCAGTTACCGTTGTATTAGTCTTGCTAGCATCTTTGCTTTTGTCATTAACAGTTTTACCTTTATTAGCAAGTAAGAGCTTTAGCTTAAAGCCAACTAAAGTTAAAACATTACAACATTATATTAATCACTTTGCGGAAACTCTTTATTCATCATGGTTAGTTAAGTTATTTAAATTTCGTTGGCTAGTTATTGCTATTGCTATAGCTAGTTTACTTGCTATGTTGTCACTTTTTAGTCAAGTGGGTTTAAGTTTATTCCCCAAAGCTGAAAAATCAATGTTATTAATAAATGTTGAAGCACCGCCTAATTCATCATTAAGTTTTACCAATAATGTCATGCAGAAAATGACACTATTTATAGAAAAACAGCCGTTAGTTGAAAAAGTTGCCCTTAACGTTGGTAATTCAAATCCTCGAATTTACTATAATGAAATACCAAAACGGGGCGTTGAAAAATACGGTCAAGTATTGGTAGTATTAAAAGAATATGATCCCGAAAAAGTATCGTCTTTAGTCAGTGTATTACGTAGTGAATTTAGCCAGTGGCAACAAGCTAACATAACGGTGAAAGAGTTTACTCAAGGGCCGGTAACAGATCAGCCTATAGCCATTAGGCTTATTTCTGAATCACTCGATGATTTAGAGCAAGTTGCTAATGATTTAGCTGATAAAATGGCCAACACTGAGGGTGCTATCAATATTGATAACCCCATAGGTGTAGCAAATACTGAGTTGAACCTGGAAATTGATTACGATAAAGCGGGCTTATCAAATATAGATATAAACACGTTAGATACAACGCTACAGTCAGTTTTATCTGGTATTAACATCGGACGTTTCAATGATATTAATGGTGAAAACTATCCAATATTGGTACGGAATAAAAATCCTGATATTAATACCTTGTCAAATGTTTATATAACGAGTTTAACAGGGCAGCAAATCCCTTTAATGCAAGTAGTCAATCTTCGGTTACAAAAAGGTCAAACAAACTACTTTCATCATAAAAAATTACGGATGGCAAAAGTATCTGCTGATGCAGCATCAGGTTATTCAGTTAAAGCCTTAACAGAAGAATTTATTCAATATATCGAGCAAAATGGTTTACCCATGGGTATGTATTACACATTAGGGGGACAAGAAGAATCTAGACAAGAATCTTTTGCGGGTTTAACACAAATAATGTTAATAACAGCTATTGGCATTTTTGCTATTCTAGTGTTGCAATTTAGATCGTTTATACAGCCCCTTATTATTTTTAGTTCAATACCCTTTGCGATGGCAGGCTCTGTTATAGGCTTGTATTTAATGGGTTTATCTTTTTCTATGATGGCTTTTATTGGCTTAATTAGTTTATTTGGTATTGTGGTAAACAATGCCATTATTTTAATCGATTGTACCAATAGAAACTTGGCGGAAGGTTTATCTAAAAAGCAAGCTGTGTTAGCGGCTAGTGCTACCCGGTTTACACCAATATTATTAACAACGTTAACCACTATTGGTGGGCTTATACCCTTAACCTTGTATGGTGGGGCCTTATGGCAGCCTTTAGGTGTGGTACTTATCTCTGGGTTATGTGTTTCGGCTGTATCGAGTTTTTTACTCGTACCGATATTAACTGAAATTTTTACTCATAATGAGCAAGTACATACATTTACAAAAGCCTAGCTCCTCAACTAAAGACTTCGAAGATGATGATTCAGAAAATAGTTATCAGCGTTAGCTATTTGTCTTCGTCAAGCTGATGAAACCTTGGATCTAGAGCATTAACCTTATTAATATTTACAGAATCTTTTTTAATTAGACCACTTAACTGTAGCCAAGACTTTGTTAACAAATGAGGAATGAGCAGCCGCAGAGGCATTCTCAGTAGGTGACCACGCCAATACGCAAGCTGCGCAGCTAATGAAAAACGCCACGATGCCGTGGTGCTGTGATGGACTGTAAATAGGTTAGTGAAGATGAAATCAATAGTGGTAAGATTAGTGATTTTCGGTTGATAACTTTCTACAAATGCTTGTGCAGTGTTGGATAACTCTCTGTTTAATATTCTGTTTAGATAACGCCAAGCATAAAATAATGACTGTTGTTGATTTATCTTTGTTCCTAAATCAATGAGTTGTTGACTAAAGTTTGCTTCACTTTCATCAAAATGGCTTAATAAAAGATCAAGATCTGATAAGCCACGTAATCCTTGCTCTAATTCACCTTCATGAAATAAATGTATTGCGCTGTGCAAAAACATAGCCGCAGGTGCTAGTACATAACTATGGTTACCATGAGTGGTATTGACATTAAGCTTTAACGCGTCGGCACTTAATAAACTAATATCAATTATATTGTTGTTACAAACCGGTAAAATATTGTGATGAATATCTATTACTGTGCCACGTATAATGTGTTGCATAGGAGGAATTTCATGCATGTAATCACGATAATAAGCCTGATCGTGATCGTCAGTTTTTTGTGACTTCCAACCTTGGCATTTTAGTGCGATTTCTACTTTAGCAATATCACTCTGATTGAGTAAAAGATCAATGTCAGAAAAAAATCGCCCTTGTGCTAAAGGCAAGTCAGCTAATAAATAAGCGGTACCTTTTAAGTAAATTGCTTTGATATCAAGTTTATTAAACAACTGATTTAGCTCTTGCACCTCTTGGTTTACTTGCGTGTGCAAATGAGCAACTTTTACTTGGTCACTATTAAAGTGGTTGAGAATTTTGTCAGGAACAGCATTCATTAAGCCATGGTTATTAAAAGTATAAGCAAGTCGTGCTAGCATATTTGCGCTGCTGGCTTGGCGTAATAATAAGTTCCAATCTTTTGAGTTAAAGCTTTTAATTATTTTTGGCGATTTTAATACTTTAACGAGTAGGGAAGTGTGCATATTAACTGGCTAGCTCCTCAAAAAAAGCGAGTACTTCTTCTGTACTGCTGTAAGCAAGGGTATGGCATTGTGTATTATCAATAAGTTGTGCAACCGCGTTAAACCCTGCCTCGGCTAAAATGGCATAATTAAAACTATTTTCTATGACAGCCATAAAAGCGGTTGCTTTCTCAGTCGTTTTTGTATTTATTGGTTGGTTGGCTTGATATTTAGGGAACACTATTGCAAATGGCGCAACTGTTTTTGCAACTTGCTGCACACTAGCTGTTGAAGGCTTTAAATGGCTTATTGTTCCTTTAGTTGTGTCATCAACCACTTCACCTAGAATTGTTGCACAAGGCTGATTTAGGATGACATTAATAGATTCGTTTTTAAGACTAATAGGGCGAGCTAACGCATGTAATTGATTGCTTTTTAGATCAATTAAAGCCATTTCATCTGAAAGTAAACGCCAACCGTTTAATGCCAACAAAGCACATAAGGTGCTTTTACCTGAGCCAGATTGCGCGGGTAATATTACGGACTTTCCATTCTTCTCTAAAACAGCACTGTGCAGTAGTAAATAATGATGAGCATGTTGTGCTATACACCAGTTCATTCCCCATTCTAAAAGTGGAAAAGCTTGGCTGGCAGGTAAAGGCAAAAAAGGGCTGGAATCATTACAATAAAAATTAATTTGTGGTTTTATAAACGAACGTAAGCCGCGCGGCTTTTTAATGGCAACATAAAAATCTATCAAATCATCGTGGCTTAGCAGTTGGAAGTCGCCATAAATTTTTTGTACATTGCTAGCGATACTAGATAATGATGATTTAATGCAAAAAACAAAAGGCCCTACAGCGAGAACTAAGCCGTCATTTTTTAATTGTTGAATAATTTCATTGGTGCTTAGGCTACGAAGCGTTTTTTTTATAGGCACTGTAGTTTGTTACTATTTTTAACTCGACGCGTAACTACTAGATTTTACGATGAATAAACGCGAATTAATTTTAATTGCAAGAGGTTATCAATCATATCCTGAATATAATCTTTTAGCATCGTTTTTTCGTCATCAAGACAATCTTGTATAAAGAATTGTTTTAATTGCGATAATGGCTTGGGTATGTCGACGGTGAGTTGGTTCAGTATTTCGTTAACATTACTGTCAAGGCAATGTGTTTGACCGGTATTCGGGTCAAATACGATGACTTGTTCACTGAAGTCTTTGGTAACTAAGTTACAGGTTTTTATTATTCGCATTGTCGTATTGAAGGTCGCTAGCAAATATTATGAACCGTGAATGTCTGCTAATATACGTGCTACATTTTCACGTGTCTTTTGATCACTTTCAGCGTTATCATAGATCTCTTGAATTTCTAAAATATCGTATTCATATGGAATATTTGGTGTAACAACATTTAAAACAGCAGCAGCAATTTGTCGACTAAATTCGTCAATACCTGTAAGACGGTTATGAATTGTTATCCCCTGGAATACAGAGTTTGTTGTATTCAAAGATCCTGAAAAATTAGCGGGATCGTCAATATCAACTACTACAAAATATTGGTCTTCATAACCTCTACACCAGTTTAGCAATTTTTTACTTGGATCATTATTTGTGTAGTGTGAATCATCTGCACCGACATACGAGTTTTCCCAATCAGTCGGATTTCTACCGCTACGAATATCACATTGAGCATTATGATCAGAAACATTTCCTGACATCATACCAGACATACAAGCCGCGCCCCAAGCTGGTTTAGTTGAGCTAGCAATAACAATAGGTGCACCAATAGCGGCTTTTTTTAAAAAACTACGTCTTGCGTCTTTAGTACAAGTGTTTGTTTTTTGTGAACCTTTGTTTTGCTCTGAAGAGTTATTATTTTGCTCTAACATTCTATCAATCCTTTTTTACTAACAGTGATTACTAACAGACTGTCAGCTATTTTTACAAACAGCGTTGATTATATCAATATATAGCGTTGCCTGCACTTTTTGTGCCTAGTTATTTTAGTTGAATAGAAACAATTAGTTAGTTGTTGTGTGGCGTTTTGTTTATATTAAGGTGTAAAAAATTCTTACATTTGTCGAAATATATTTTCTGAGTGAGTACAATGGTTTGGTTATTTCGTCATTATTCCTGTAATGCCCTGGGTAACATTGCATGGATAATGACTTATATAGGCATCATGTGGATGCTCACCTCCTGAATCCAAAAATAAATTATAACCTCGATAAAATTCTCGAATATGTCGAGATAAGCAACTAATAATAAAAGGAATAATATTAATGGCATTAGCGGGAATCTCAGGATATTTATTAGCGACCTGCGCTTATTTAGTGTTTATTTTATTGTTATTTGCCGCGCGGAATAACACATTATCAGGAAAACTAGTATTAATAGGCAGTGTGCTAATACTGGCTTCCTCAGTTACTGCCGCATTACAAATAGATCAGGCTTTTTCATTACAATGGGTTTTGCTAATAGAAACCTTCAAACTGGCTATTTGGTCATTACTAATTTTATCTACCCAAGCCAATGTGAGCTCTATTAAAGCAGCTTTAGGGCAACCACAAATTAAAAAGTACCTGCTTACTTGGTTATTTTTGTCTTTAATTTGTTGGGCAGGTGCTTTGTTTCAGCCGGAAGGCAATAAGTATCTATTTTCTTTATTTCTATTGCTAAATTTGTGGTTGATGGTATTGCTTGAACAGCTTTATCGTAACGCAGATGTGAAAGTTAAATGGGCTTTATGGTCGTTGATTATTGCCTTAGGTACGAGTACGGTTTTTGATTTTGTGTTATTTGCACAAGCCGTCATGGTAAATCAATTAGATTTTAGTTATTGGTATGCTAGAGGGTTTGTTACGGCTATTGGTATGCCGTTAATCCTAGTAAGTACACGACGTATAAAAAATTGGTCTGTTAATGTTTTTGTTTCTCGAGATGTGGTTTTTTATAGCTCAATGTTACTTATTTCAGGCCTTTATTTATTGCTGTTAGCTTTTGCGGGCTATGTTATTAATTATTTTGGTGGGGCTTGGGGGAGTGTTATTAGTATCGCTTTTCTATTACTCGGTGGTACCGTATTAGCAGCATTGCTAATGACAGAAAGGGTACGAAGTGAAGTGAAGGTGTTTATTAGCAAGCACTTTTTTGCTAATAAGTATGACTATCGCCTTGAGTGGTTAAAATCAATTGATCAGTTAAGTAGCTCAAGCAATGAAAACTATTATAAAACGGCAACTGAAATCATTTGCTCTTCCTTAAATGTGAGTCAAGGTGCCTTGGTTATTAAAGTATCACAGGGCAATTATACTTGTGTGTATCAACAAGATTTAGACATAGAAAAACGATTATTACATCATTTATTGGCTGCTGATAAGTTTTGTCAACAGAAAGGGTGGATTATTGATGTTCGAGAATATGCCAATGTAGAAAAGAGTTATCCTGAATTAGCACTTGATGTTGATTATTGTCGTACTCAACAAATTGATATTATTATTCCTATCTTTAAAAAGAAAGAAGTTAGCGGCTTCTTTTTGTTGTCATTACCTAATGGTCGCAGTTTTCTTAATTGGGAAGACAGGGACTTGTTATTTGCCGTGTCCAAGCAGCTTAGCAACTATATGTCGTTGAATGAAGTAAATGATAGCTTAGCAGAATCTAAGCAGTTTGAAGCTTTCCATCGTATGTCAGCATTTTTAGTTCATGACTTGAAGAACATTCAAGCACAGTTGGGACTAATTAACGCTAATGCTAAACGACACAGAGATAATCCTGAATTTATTAGTGATGTCTTTGAAACAATAGATTCAGCCACGGACAAACTTGATAAGGTGTTAACGCAGTTACGTAATAAGCAAGTTGCTGAATCAACCAAAAAGTGCATTAATGTTGGAAAATTGTTAAAGCAAATAGCGCTCCAGCGTAATGTGATGATGCCTCAGGTTATACTTGAGGTATCAGCAGAAATTGAAATTGTTATTGAACAAGAAACCTTTTATTCTGTACTTAATCATATAGTGCAGAACGCGCAAGAAGCGACTAAAGATGATGGCTGGGTTAAAATTAGAGCAGACATCATAGCTGAAAGTTTGCATATAGCCGTGCTTGATAATGGCTGCGGTATGTCCAACGATTTCATTAAAAACCGCTTATTTAAGCCTTTTGATACTACTAAGGGTAATGCAGGCATGGGGATTGGTGTTTATGAAGCTAAGCAATTTATTGAAAATTCTAGTGGTACAATGCAAGTAACTAGCTTTGAAGGTGAAGGTAGTATTTTTCATTTAACAATTCCATGCGGATAAAGCGTGTGAATAAATAAAACATTGAGATTATGAAAGGGTATAGCTTAGCTATGGAAAAAGTATTAATTGTTGATGACGATTTAGGTATACAAAAACAGCTGAAATGGAGCTTGTCTGATTACAGCCCGATCCTTGCTGGAGATAGGGAGGCAGCTATCGCAGCAGTTAGACGTTATGAGCCAAAGGTTGTCACCTTAGATTTAGGATTACCGCCAGATGCAGCTAATGCGAGTGAAGGATTAAAAGCACTAGAAGAAATTCTTGCTATAGCACCACACACAAAAATCATAGTCATCACCGGTAATGAGGATAGAACTAATGCATTAAAGGCCATTTCTGCTGGCGCTTATGATTTCTATCAAAAGCCTATTGATGCAGACGTTATTAATGTAATTATTTCACGTGCGTTGACTTTAGCGAACATTGAAAGTGAAAACCGCACAATGCGCGCTGTTACAGATAGTAATATTGGCATTATTGGCAATAGCGCAGCAGTTGAACGTTTATGTACCATGATAAAACGCATTGCGCCAACAAATATTACGGCATTATTGTTAGGTGAAAGTGGCACTGGCAAAGAAGTAACCGCCAAGGCTGTTCATCTGGCGAGCGATCGAAAAAACAAGCCTTTTGTCGCAATTAACTGTGCTTCTATTCCTGAAACATTATTAGAAAGTGAATTGTTTGGTTTTGAAAAGGGCGCATTTACTGGCGCTCATAAAACGACTAAAGGAAAAATAGAATGTGCAGAGGGAGGCACTTTATTTCTTGATGAAATAGGTGATATGCCCTTTAATTTACAAGCTAAATTGCTACGTTTTTTACAAGAAAAAATAATTGAACGACTAGGCGGCAGAGGAGAAATTCCAGTAAATGTTAGAGTCGTTTGTGCAACGAATCAAAATTTAGAACAAATGGTTGCAAACAAAGAATTTAGAGAAGATCTGTTTTACCGAGTAAGCGAGATAACCCTAAATATTCCGCCATTACGTGATCGCGATGAAGATGTTTTAATTCTTGCTCAATATTTTCTGCAACTTTATGCTACAGAATATAAAAGTAATGCTAAATCATTTTCGGATGATGCTATTAGTGCTATTAAAGCTCATAGATGGCCAGGAAATATTCGTGAATTACAAAACAAAGTTAAATCTTCTGTAGTGATGTGTACAGGAGTGCAGGTGACTGCTTTTGACTTAGGATTCTTTGACCATAATTATAGCAACTATGAACTATCATTAAATTTACGTACGGTAAGAGAACAGGCAGAATCGATTGCTATTCAAAAGGCCTATGCGCTTTCTGAAGGGAATATATCTAAAGCAGCAGAACTATTAGGCGTAACTAGGCCAACATTGTACTCATTAATTGAAAAATATGAATTGAATATTAATAGTTAGCAACTGAAGTTACAAGCTGCGAGTTAATAGTGAAGAAGGCAGGTGGTGTAGATGTTTTTGAAACTAGTGACTTTCTTACTCGTAACGTTGCTCCAGTCTGACAAAAAAGCGGGTAATAAATTACCCCTACAAAAAACGCCTCAAGAGAGGCGTTTTGTTTAGATAAATAATTTTCAAATAAATTTATTTTGAAATTGAACTTTGACGCCTACCTGCAATACCTAATAAGGCTAAAGCAAATAATGCGATAGATGTTGGCTCGGGAACTTGCTGTGGCGTTGTTCCGCAGTTATTATCACATTTGTTTCCATAAAAGGTGATGTGCGATATGTTATGAGGCTCAGGAGCAGCCCAATAGCCGCTTGTCACAGCAACAGAAACATTTAAACAACTTATTGTAAATTCATTTCCTGCTTGGCAATCGTTATTATCAATACTGTCTTGGCTAACCATCCAATTTAATATAAACCCTTCGCTACCGCCTTTTGATACCCAGAAAGAAATCCCCGGATATGACGAGCCTGAATAAGTCCAATTTCCTTCAGTAGCTCCGTTGATAGAATTAGAAAAACTCCAGTCAGTCGAGGAGGTAGAACCAAGAATAAATTCATTATTAGCGGAATTTTCAGCATCATACTTTGCCATTACTGTTGCAAAAATGTCAGATCCAGATGTGGGGACATGAGTTATTTCACAGTTAGTAAAACCCGAACCAAAATACCCTGCACAATCATTGATATTTTTAATGTCACCATTGTTTTTATATTCTGTAATATTAACTGAAACCTGAACTAGATCGCCGACAGGAGTTAATGAAGCATTAACAAAAAAGCTCGTAAAAAGAAAAGCCCCTATTAACATTGCCTTTGAAAAATTTTTTCTTGAAAACATAATATTCACCCGAAGAAGGAATAATTCAATTATACACGTAGCATAATTATCCAATAACACAGTCTATTAGCAAAAAACATACCAGTTATGTATCCGGCTGTTTTTTATGGTTTTATTATTATTTTTGTAAGTTGCCACTCTTAAAATAATGAAAAGTGTAAAATTTATAGACAGTGTAAAAAGGTTATTAATACTATTATGTCTTTATTCCAATAATTTTGACATAATCACTCTCTAATGTCACTTGCAATTTTGGATAGATGTTTGAAAGCTTATCCGTATATATTTTCACTACTTATTTCTTTTTCGTTGGCTGCTTCACAAGAAGATAAGCTTTATGAAACAGCGCGTAGCGCATTAAACGATAATAAATATAATGAGGCACTGATACATGTAAAGAATATATTAAAAACCTCCCCAGAGCACCTGGCTTCACATATTTTATTGGCGGAAATATTACTTGCTAATGGTAGCGCTAGTGCAGCAGACGTAGCATTAACCAAAGCCACTGCCTTAGGTGCAAATAAGAAGCAGTTGCAACTATTGTTTGCAGAATCCTACATTATGCAAGGGCAATATAATAAAACCTTGGACTACCTACCAGAGCACACTAATGACGATAAATTAGCGGCGAAAATTTATGTCCTTCGAGGTGATGCTCATTTGGGGCTACGACAATTAAAACTTTCACAAAACGATTACAATACTGCGTTAGTTTTTAATGCCAAAAACAGGGATGCTAAGTTAGGGTTAGCGCAAATCTTTGTTAACTTTTTTCAATATCGTCAGGCAGATAAGCTAGTTGATGAAGTGTTGGCTGGGTATATTCCGCCAATCAAAGCTTGGAATTTAAAGGCGAGTATTCAGCAAAGTTTAGGTAATAACGAACTTGCACTTACTGCAATTAACCAAGCATTATTGATTGATAAAAATAATATTCAATCACTAATTTTTGCAAGTACTATAAACCTCGAATTACAGCAGTTTACGTTAGCAGAACAATACGCAGATACCGTATTGAAGCAAGTGCCTAATGAGCCTAAAGCTGAATTTCTCAAAGCAATGGTACAAGTTAGAAAAAATCAAAATACGGGCCTTGAAAATTCAATAGAAAAAGTTGCACAAGTATTAGAACACCTGAGTGAAGATGTGCTGCGGTCAAACCCTTCTTATTATTATTTAGCCAGTATTATTTTATTTCACCAACAAAAATATGAAGCAGCAAGACAATATATAGATGCATATTTATTTGTAGATAAAAATAATATTAACGCTTTAACACTTGCAGCTACCATTGAATTAGTAAGAAAAAAACCAGCACAAGCTAAAACGTTGTTAAACAGGGCTAATTTTTTAGAGCCTAATAACCCAAAAATATTATCTATGCTAGGCATTACCTACTTAGAGCTAAAGCAGTATGAAAAAGCTCACTTCCACTTTGCGAAAGTTAAAAAGCTGAAGCCTGGTTTAGGAATCGTCGACACTCAACTTGCACAAAGCTATTTAGCGACAGGTAAGCCAGAAAAAGCGATTGAACATTTATTAACGGCCTCTGCAGCGGAGTATGACCCAACAATGGTGGGTTTATTGTTGGTTGAGTCCTATATTAAGTCTGGAGAAATCGAGAAGGGCATTAGTGTTGCGAAAAACTTAGCTGAAAACATGCCTGGTAACGCCAATATTCAGCATCATCTTGGCTATATTTACCAAATTTCAGGTGAAATTGAGAAGGCAAAAAAGCAATTTGAACAAGCATTGGCAATTGCCCCAAACCATGCTAAATCTTTAGTTAGCTTAGCTAACCTCGATTATAAAAATGGTAAAGTAGACAGTGCTATTAATCGTTTAAAAACAGCATTAACAATATCAGCAAATGATATTTATTTAGTTACAGCCTTAGCTAAATTATATAACCGTACTAATCAGTCAGCGGCTAGCGTCATCTTACTAGAAGAACATTTTAAGCTTGATAATAAAAATGAAGAGTTATTAAAAAACTTAATTGTTAGTTATGTTGGCAATAAGCAGCTGATACTTGCCATTGAAACATTGAATACTTATTTGTTGAATCAAAGAAAAACAGTTGAGCTTTATCTTATACTGGCCAGTTTACAGACGATAAATTTAGATGTGATCTCTGCAGCTAATGCTTATAAATCGGCGATAAAACAAGGCGGAGATAAAGGCGAAATATTTCTGTTGATGGCTAATATTTATCAGCAATTTTCTAAAGTACCTGAGGCAATCACTGCCTATAAAAAAGCGATGGCTTGGGATGAAAATAACGGTAAAGTAATCATGGGATTAGCGCAACTTTATAATGCAGAAAATGATACTGCTAGCGCAATAAAATTAATTAAAGCGTTTGAAGCTAATCATCAGTTATCTGGCCAACTAGTTGAACTGTTAGCTAATTCATATTTACGTATAAATCAATATAGTCTAGCTGAAATATATTATAAAAAGCGTATTAAATTAGCGAGTAATGACAGTAGTGTAGTAGGTTTAAATTTAGTATACAGAGCGACGAATCGAGCCCATGAAGCTGTTGACGTGTTAACAAAATCGCTAAATGAGAGCCCAAACAGTTTATTATTAAATACGGCATTAGCCGAGCTTTACATCGATCAATCCCAATGGTTCAATGCAGATGGGATATATCAAACATTAGTTAAGCTGTACCCCAATCACCCAGCAATATTAAATAATGCCAGTTATGTAGCTTTGAGTATATCTGATTACCAACGAGCTGAAGTGTTGGTTAAAAAGTCATTGGCTATTGTGGATAACCAACCTGACTCGTTAGACACACTAGGATGGATTTATTATCACACGAAAGAATTCAATGAAGCCTTGCCTCTGTTTAGAAAAGCGTTAGCCATCAATAATTCAAATCCGGCTGTGAAGTATCATTTAGCGTTAACGCTCAAGGCTCTTAATAGAGATAAAGAGGCAATAAAAATGATGGTTGATGTAGTGAATTCAGATTACTCCCAAAAAGCTGAGGCTGATGCATTATTGAAGCAGTGGTTAAAATAAGGGGCACTACAGATAAGTTATAATTTAGCTTTACTAAGGGGTAATGAATTACCCCTTACAGGTGTTATAAGTTTTGTAGGTTAGATTTCAGTCTGGCAATTTTAAGTTAGGGGTTGAGAGGTTATAGTTACGAAGAAAAACTCTTGGGCGTGTAGGTTTTTCGATACTCGTTACTTTTATTTCTCGCTACTGTGGCTCACTTGCTCTTTTGCATACTGTCGGCTTTTCTGTTTCAGCAGTTTATCTACATAACGTGCCATCTTTATTTTCTGTTTAATATCACTTTCTAGTATTTCTTCAACTTCTCTTAATACATTTTTAATGTTTTCAACATTTTCATTCGAATTTATTACCACTTGTTGCGTTTGTGATGTACTTACTTGATTATTCGGCAATACTTGCGAGCTTAATGACCCAGTAAGCTCACCAGACATTTCTAACGCTACTTCATTAATAGCATCAATGCCAAAAGAAGTTAATTCTTCTAAAAACCCAAAAAGTAACAAGCGATCAACAAATATATTAATTTTCCGTGGAACACCTAAGGTTTTTTGATGAATCAAATCAAAAGCATCATCAGAAAATAAGGACTCTTTTTCGAAGCCTGCTTGCTGTAAACGGTGATTGATGTAATTTTTCACTTCTTCCGCAGATAACGGCTTTAAGTGAGCAGAAGCAATAATGCGTTGTCTAAATTGCTCCATATTAGAGGCTTGAATGATATCTTTTAATTCTTCCTGCCCTAATAAAAAACTCTGAATTAGCGGCTTGTCGTCTAACTGGAAGTTGGAAAGCATCCGCAACTCTTCAATAGTTTCTGCGGGTAAATTTTGTGCTTCATCGACAAGTAATAAAGCCCTTTTACCCTGTTTGTTTAGCGCTATTAAAAAGGATTCAATGCTGCGAAGCACTTCAGCTTTGTTATTACCTTTAACTGGTATTTTAAACTCAGAGGCAACTAATTCAAGAAGCTCCTCAGGGGATAACTTAGTCGTTACTAATTGTGCGGCAACTATGTTTTCGTCACCAATAGTTGCTAATAAATTTCGTGCTATGGTGGTCTTCCCTGTGCCAATTGGGCCAGTAATTACAATAAACCCTTCACCTTGGTCTAAACCATATTGTAAATAAGATAAGGCGCGTTGATGATGGCTAGTGGCAAAGAAAAACCGTGGATCTGGGCTTAATTGAAAAGGGCGTTCGGTGAAGCCGTAGTAACTTTCATACATGTTAAAATTCTTTTGTTATATTAATTATTGCGCGAACTTCATCGTAACTAAAGCTGTCAATAGTCGAGTCACGATTGATATGTTCTACAGTAAAGTAGCAAGATAAAGAAGAGGCTAAATTTCTTGTGAAATTTGCTGAAATAGAACGGTAATAGTCTTCTTGGCGACTACCCTCTGGGTTGTCGTTATCATAAATTGAATAGTTAAACTCTGCTGATAACGACAAGCTACTTTTAGCGCTAATTGTACGTGTCACGCTTATGTTTGTGCCAAAAGTGTCATCTACAATATCAGTTTCTAAACTCGTTCTTTCATTTGCTGAAATAGTCACGTTAAATGATGTTCTTGATAATTGTAATTGTGATGACCAAGCCAAACGTTTATTTAGTGAGAATTCATCACTTTCGACTAATTCAGGAACTCCAGGTGTTATATCTTGATATGTGTTTCTATCAAAAACCTGTAAAGTCTCATCGTAGCTAATGGAGTTAGTGAGCCTTCTGGTTTGATGGCTGAAATTTAGATTATAAGCATGACCAAAAAAACGTTGGCTAAAACCGAGTGTTAAAGACGTTCTAGCAGAAGGCTCCCATTGTATTGACGTATCAACATAGTCATCACTTGCTGTTTCATCAGCGACAAAATTATAGGAAAGGTCAATAATAATATGTGGGGTAGCTAGCCACCTTATCCCTGGACCCCAAGATGAAGTTATATTTAGGTTTTGGTTAACTCCGCTTCCCTGAACATTTTCATCATAGTAGCGAATAAATGGATTTAAATTCCATGGAGTAATAGCACCTAAAAGTGCTTCTACGGTATAATTCTCACCGTTATTGTCAGTGCTTTGCTGCATTCGCTTAGTATAACCTGTACTCAGTTGCCAGTATAGGTGCCGAGCATTATTGCCATTTTCGCTACCAAGCTGAGCCGTGAATCCATTGCTTTCACCAATGCTATCTTCGACTCTAGTAATGTCATAATTAGCCGACGATGTTACAGAATAACTGCTATTGCCAAAATTATACTGTAAACCGGTTGAGTAGCTATTTTGCTGAACAGTGCCTCCTGAAACTATATCAGCCTGTCCATTACGGGCATTATTTTGGCTAATGTTAGCTATGCTAGCGCTGGCGGTGAGTGCAGGCCCACCATTCCAAAAAGAGTGTTGCCCATTAGCACTCAAGGTTCTGAAATGATCGTTAAGTTCACTGTCATGACTGTACAGAGCGTAAATTTGAGTACCTGACCAGTGTAAAGTTGTTAAACTAGATTTATATTCTGCATCTAACCCTGCAATGGTTTGTGTTACGAAGCTTGATGTGGTTTCTACAGGGGTTAACTCTACATTATCAGTAAATGTTTCATCTAAGGAAATGTTAGGTATTAACGTCCAGTCACCAGCAAAAACTAAAGAAGGTGCTACTACCATTAAATATAATAAGCCTATTATATTTAAATGGTAAATTTTTCTATTGTTATTGGTGTTTTTTACCATAACCATAGCCGTAATAGCCATACACATCCTTATTAGATCTAATCGTTTTATTCATTACACAGCCAATTGCTATATCTTCATTTAATTGAGATACAGCACGCTTTACGTCGTCAATTTTTGTTTTAGACTCTTCAACCACAACGATCGCTTGACCAACTAAACTAGAAAGTACAGGTGTTTCAGTTACCCCTAATATTGGCGGACAATCAAATATAACTATGCGGTCTGGATAGCGCTTAGCAAGTTCTTCAGCTAATTGTGACATGCGTGCACTGGCTAATAATTCATTGGTTAGATGGTGAGGCTTTCCAGCAGGAATTATTTTTAAATTAGGTATGTTAGTGTTATAAATAACCTCAGAAAGCGAATCTACCTCAGCAAGTAAATACTCTAACAAACCTTTTTTACTTTCAAACTCTAATTCTTTATGTAAACTTGGTCTAAGTACATCAGCATCAACTAAGAGCACGGTTTTATCTTGCTCAAGCGCGATACTAAGCGCTAAATTAATAGAAATAAACGTTTTACCTTCATTAGCGTTAGAGCTGCTAACCATGATCAAATTGCTATGTTTTAACGTTTTAGCGGCAGGACCAAAAGCATTGTTTAGTAATTTACGCTTTATATGACGAAATTCTTCCTGGATGTGGTGAGCACTAGTAGAACTATAAATAAAACCACGCTCAGTTAATCGCTCACTATTAAGTATAATTTGAGCAGAGTTAGGAAGCTCTGCATTATTGTTGTTCTCCTTAGATACCGGAGATAAGTTTTCTGTTCTAATTTTAGGCGGTTGCTTTTCAGCCCCCGTTGCTACTATGGATTCAGTTTGTTTTTTCTGAGCAGATTCTTTTTGTTTTGCTAATGCCTTTTCGATAGTGCTCACAGTTTAAAATATCCTTTTAAGTGGTGCTTGAATAGCGTCAGGAAATAAAAAATAACTCATAATCATCATCAATAGACAAAGCAACAATAAGTTGGAGCCAATAAAAATCAACGTTTTTCTTCTATGCCATTTTTGTAAGCCTAAGTTTTTATTGGCAGATACTACACCAAATATAGGAACACCCGTTGCTTTGTTTAATTGAAAGGTTGAGGTAGCAACCGGAGTTATCTGGCTCATTAGCAAGGACAAAGCAAGACCAACACCAACACCTAATACTGCCACCATACCAAAGAATACAAATCTATCTGGACCTGAAGGTGCAGATGCAGCTCTTGGCGGATCGAGTACTTTAAATTGAATTTTCTCAGTTGTTTCATCTGCTTGTTGAGCTAATAGAGCGGTCTCTTTGCGTGAAAGTAAGCCTTCGTATTTTCCTTTGGTAATTCCATAACCTCGATTAAGCGCAACTAACTCTGCTTCAATTTCGGGCAAGGAGTGAATTCTACTTTCAAGATTCTGTACACGTTCACGGTAGTTATTCACCCTAACCGTTAAGGATGCTGCTTCATTTTCAAGGCTATTTACTTGGATTTTCATCTCTTGATAAACAGGGTTTTTATCAATTGATGATTGTGGTTTTTCGCCAGCTGCACTGATGGATTTATAGTATTGTTCTATTTCAGAAGCTCTCTGTTTCTTTAAACTATCAATTCTGCTTGTGACTTGTTTCACATCTGGGTGGTTATTTGTATATCTAAGTTGTAGCTCATCGAGCTGTGCTTCTAACTGGGTTATTCTTCCGTCAAAAGAAGTTGTTACAGAACTATTGCTTTGTACTGAATTTGAAAATAATCCAAAAACAGGTTCTTCACCAACCAATTGTGCTTTTGCAGAAGCCAAGCGAGTTTCAACTTCTTTAAGCTGAAGCTCTGCTTCTTGTAATCTGTTTTTTTCGCTTTTTAAATTGCTATAAAAGCCACCAGATTGACCTGGTAAAATTCCACTGTACTTTTGTTTAAAATCAGTTAAACGGGCTTCTGCAGCGCTTAATCTATTTTCATATTCATTTAATTGTGCGTTTAAAAATTTTTGGGCACTATCAGAGTCGCTTCGAGTTTCGCCTAAAGTATTTTCAATAAATACGGTTAGTGCAGACTGAACAATGCTTTTTGCCATTTCAGCGTTTTTATTTTTAATACTCAGCGTGTAAATGTTTTCTCGTCCTGCAGCAGATATTTTTATATTATTTTTTAGGCTTTTTATTATGGACTCATACTGCTCAGGGGTAGTTGCTTGCACATCTAAATCAGTCATGCGAGAAATTCGTTCTAAATTAGGCCGACTTAATAAGGTTTTTACCATTAAACGAATTTGAGTGTTGGGGTTGGTTTCAACGGTTAGGCCACGTAATAAAGGACGTAATAAAGATTGAGTATCTACATAAACTCTTGCTTGAGACTGATACACATCAGGCATTTCAGCAACAAAGTACCAACCAAGTGGGCAGATAAGCCACGTGGATATAATAATATATCTACGTTTTATCCAAATTCCTTTTAGATAATCAATTATCTCTTTGAGTATTTCTTGCATTCTTCGGTTTAACTCCAGACTTCAAAAATTTTTAATGTTGAGCATTTTATTAAAATGCATTGGCATCATCGAGGTTTTTGTCGAGGATCTAGTTGTGGTGTTCAGTTTTTAAATTCTAGCCTACTACGCTTAAAACCAAGCTTCAGGAACGATGATAATATCTCCTGGAAGCATATCAATGTTGGCACTAATTTCACCATCTTTTATTAATTCATCAATCATAATGTTGTATTGTTTTTGTTGGCCATTTTCTATTCTAACTAAAACAGCACCATTTCCGTCAGCAAATTCTGTTAAACCACCCACTTGAATCATGACATCCAACAACGTCATGTGCTGAGTATAACTAATTGCTTTTGGATTGGCGGCTTCACCAATAATACGTATTTGTTCGCTAAAAGGGCCAACGAAGCCACCTACCGTTACGGTAACGATAGGGTCGCGTAAATAAGTAGCCAAAATTTCTTCAATTGAACGTGCCAATTCTGTTGGTGTTTTACCAGTGACAGGAATATCTTCTACTAATGAGGTGGTAATCATGCCATCAGGACGAACAGTGAAGGAACCCGACACTTCAGGATTACGCCAGACAAAAATATTAAGAGAATCACCAGCACCAATCAGGTACCTGTATGAATTGATGTCAGTAGTATTAGATGGGTGCAATGTTGCTGTTGGTAAATTATTAGAAGTCGAGCAGGCAGAAATGATTTGCACTAAAAGCAAAGCAACGACTACTTTCAGTGACTTGGTAATTTTTATATCCATGGTTCCTACCTTTTAATATCAAAATTTATTTTTAATTCAGCTGCTGATTGTATTGTATTTTTTTCTGAGATGCACACATTTTAACAACCGTAAATAAAACGTTAACTTTACAAGTATTTTTGTTAGAATCATTCCTTTGTTTTATGTGTTTACAATCTATCTATTTTACTATTAATTATGCTTTAATATAATTTATCAAGGAAACTAGTCTCATTATGTCTAGCCCGAATTTTAAAGACTTACCGCTAGCCAATAAGACTCTGATTATCATTGAGTTTATTTTGCTGGTTGTCGCATTGCCATCGGCTCTTTATTTAAATGATTTCATTTCATTTATCAGTGTTACTCCAATTACTGATAATTATTTATTTGTTTATTCCCTCGTTTTTGCCCTAGTGAATCAATTGAGTTCTTTAGCATTGGGCTTGTATAACTCCAAGCTGAGAGTGAATTTTCGTGGTGTCATTCGCCGATTGCTAATGTGTGTTGCGGTAGCCTTTTTTATTTTAACCATGATAAACCCTTTTTATGGTGAGCAAGTTTTGCCGATTGAGATATTAGCACTTGCTTCTTTAGTGAGCTTTATTGTTATCAGTTCTTTCCGCTATTTCACTTTCCAAGTTGACTTTTTTGGGTTTAATAAACGAGTGGTTTTAGTACTTGGTTCAGGTGAGCGAGCTTCTATCATTGAAAGAAGAATGCGCCGTGATGTTGATAGGCAAAATTTTTCTGTGCATGGCTACGTTATTATGGACGGTGATTTAGAAGAAGGTATTAAAGAAGAAACGCGTATAACGCTTGAAGGCTCACTGGTTAATTATGCGCTAGAACATTGTATTGATGAAATTGTAGTTGCCAGTGATGAGCGACGTAATAATTTACCGGTAGATGAATTGTTTGCATGTAAGATTCGTGGTGTCGAAATCACCGAAATTTTAGACTTTATCGAACGTGAAACGGGGCAAATAGCGGTAAACCTTATTTATCCTAGTTGGGTGATTTATTCTAATGGCTTTGCCTCGATCAATCATTTGCGAAACTCTTTAGATTGGATTTTTAATGCCGCTATGACGATAGTACTTTTTATTATCACTTGGCCTGTGATGCTGATTACTATTATTATTATGAAACTTGATGAAGGCTTGCGTGCTCCTATTTTTTATTATCAAGAACGGGTAGGTCTTGATGGAGAACCGTTTAATATTATTAAGTTTAGAAGTATGCGCCTTGATGCCGAAGAATTTGGTGCGCAAATGGCGAGCGAAGGTGATCCCAGAATTACTAGAATAGGTAATGTTCTGCGTAAATATCGTATTGATGAGTTACCACAAATGTACAATGTGATTCGTGGTAATATGGGCTTTGTTGGCCCTAGGCCTGAACGTCCTGAGTTTGTTCAAAGCTTAATTAAAAATATTCCTTATTATAATGAACGCCATAATGTTAAACCAGGTTTAACCGGTTGGGCACAATTAAAGTACCCTTATGGTGCTACAGAGGCAGACTCATTAGAAAAATTGAAATATGATCTTTATTATATTAAGCATCGTAGTTTTTTATTAGATCTACTGATATTGATCAGAACGGTTGAAATTGTTTTGTTTGGTAAGGGGCGTTAATGATTTCTTACGATTATTCAACCTTTCTGCATAATCTGGGCAAGCGAGATGCTTCCGTTTATCCTGAGCTTGTCAAAGGATGGGCAAGCGAGATGCTTCCGTTCATCCTGGGCTTGTCGAAGGAAGGGCAAGTTGTATGAATAGTATGTTAACAAAACAAGTGATGACTGTTGATGTTGAAGATTATTTCCATGTTTCAGCATTCGAAAAAAATATCACACTCTCTGACTGGGCTAATTTAGAGTTAAGAGTTGAGCGAAATACCTATCGTTTACTTGAGTTGTTTGAGCAACATAAAGTAAAAAGTACTTTTTTTACTTTGGGCTGGGTTGCTGAACGCTGTCCAAATTTAATTAAAGCTATTGTTGAACAAGGGCATGAGTTAGCTAGTCATAGCTATGCACATCAACGAGCCTTCACTCAAACGCAACAAGAATTCCGTGATGACTTAGTTAAAAGTAAGCAAATTTTAGAAGATGCATCAGGACAAGCCATTATTGGTTACCGTGCGCCAAGTTTCTCTATAAATGATAGTAATACTTGGGTCTATGATATTTTAATGGAACTTGATTTTGAATATAGCTCAAGTACTTACCCTATCGAACATGATTTATACGGTGTGCCAAATTGGCCCCGTTTTAAGTATACCCGTCCAGAAAGTATTGACGGTAAAACTATCATTGAAATCCCTGTACCTACATCTCGAAAAGGTGATAAAAATATCGGTATAGGCGGCGGTGGTTATTTTCGTTTATATCCTTACTGGTTATCAAAAAAGCGTATTGACGGCTATTTAAAAACTGAACAACAACCTTATAGTTTTTACTTTCATCCGTGGGAAATTG
Source organism: Candidatus Colwellia aromaticivorans (assembly GCF_003333305.1). Lineage (GTDB taxonomy): Bacteria > Pseudomonadota > Gammaproteobacteria > Enterobacterales > Alteromonadaceae > Colwellia > Colwellia aromaticivorans. Next base: position 31,154 of record NZ_QOLD01000098.1, read on the forward strand.
ATCCACAACAACCGAAAGTGAAAGGTGCACCAATAAAATCAAAATTACGCCATTACTTGAATTTATCTCGTATGGAAGGCAAGGTAGTACGCCTTCTAGAAGATTATCAATGGGACACGATGAAAAGTGTTTATTTGAATAAGTAATGGATCCTCGATCAGAGACCTCGAGGATGACGCGGTGGCAGTAAGCACTTCCGTCATTCCAGTGATGTTTTAGGCTGGAATCTATTGTTGTTTTGCGTCATTCCAGTGGTGTTTAGGACTGGAATCCATTAACTAAAGAGATATACTTAGTACTATTAAACGAATCAAGGATGATAATAATGAAAGCCCCTGCGGTTTACATTCTAGCAAGTAAGCGCAATGGTACATTATATATTGGAGTCACAAGCGACTTAATAAGAAGAGTTTGGCAACATAAAAATAACGTAGTGGAAGGATTTACCAGTAAGTATTATGTTCACCGATTAGTATATTTTGAACAATACGACAGTATCGTTGATGCTATTACACGTTAAAAGCAGTTAAAAGTTTGGCAGAGAAGCTGGAAAATAAGATTGATTGAGCAGAATAACCCGCAGTGGCGGGATTTATATTCTGAGATAGTATAGAAAACTGGATCCTCGACAAGAAACTTCGAGGATGACGTTGGATGAAATTTCGAGGTGACGTGGTAATAGACTTTATTGTCATTCGGGCGGTGTAGTTCTATCGTCATTCCAGTAGTGCTTTAAGCTGACGTCACACGGATGTGACTTATTAGAAAATGCAGGAGCATATTTTCCTGAATCCATTGTGATTTGTGATGTGTTGTTCTATCGTCATTCCAGAGGTGTATTAGGCTAGAATCCATAGTCTAGCCAAATAGCCTTTCAATAAAATACTTTGGGGCAACATGGAAAAGTTGAAAATAATTGATAATTATAAGAGAACGGAAACTTGACGAATAATTGTGAAATAAAAGCCTTATCGCCAACACAATTTACTTTGTGGGACGATTATGTAAAAGCTCACCAGCAAGGGAGTTTTTTTCATCTTAGCGGTTGGCAAAGGGTTATCGAACAGAGCTTCAATCATGCCTGTTATTTTTTATATGCTCAGAAAAATGGTAAGTTTTGCGGCGTTTTGCCTTTAGTTGAAGTGAAAAGCAAACTATTTGGTCATGCTTTAGTTTCTACGCCATTTTGTGTTTATGGTGGCGCGATTGCTGATTCTTCGGAAGTAGTTCGCCAGTTAGAAGGTGAAGCCTGTCGGCTAGCTGAAAAGCTTGGCGTTGATTACCTTGAGCTGAGATATAAAGAAAAACAAGAATCTGATCTACTATTAAAACAAGCACACAGTACTTTTGGTTGTGAAATTGCTGAAGATAGCGACAAAATTCTAGCCTCAATTAAGAAAAAACAGCGTGCTGTTATTCGTCATTCCTTAAAAAATGAACTTTCTTATTCTATTAGTTCAACGGCTAAAGGTCAGGATTGTACTGATTTTTACCAACTACTTTCTACTAGCTACCGCAACTTAGGCACACCAATATTCACTAAACGTTATTTTGAAAATCTAATCGAAATCTTTGGTGATTGTAGTGATATTGCTGTTATTCGTGATAAATATAATCAGCCTTCCTCTGCAGTGATGAATTTTTACTTTAATGAACAGGTATCGCCTTATTATGGCGGCGGGAACGACAGTGCTCGTGGGTTGAAAAGTGCAGACTTTATGTATTATCAAGTAATGTGTCATGCACAAGAAAAAGGTAAAACCTGGTTTGACTTTGGTCGCAGTAAAAATGAAAGTGGCCCTTATAAATACAAAAAAAATTGGGGTATGGAGCCACAGCCACTGCATTATTATTATCATTTGGTTAATGCAGATGAGTTACCAAACCTAAGTCCAAACAATCCTAAGTACAAAGTTTTTATCAAACTGTGGCAAAAGTTGCCGTTGAAAGTTAGCCAACTTATTGGTCCTTTTTTATCTAAGTATTTAGGATGAACTTTCCATGAATGATGTAACAAACACAAAAATGACTAATATCAATAGAAATATAGCTATTTGTTTTACTATTTTTATAGTTTGGGGGCTTTCATTTTACAACACTATATTTTCAGCAGTGGAAATTTGGCAAAAATCAGATACATTTGCTCACGGTTTTTTTATTCTCCCAATAGTTATATGGCTTTTTTCTAAAGAACGTGTTTTTTTGTGTTCTAGTATGGTGAAACCAAGTTCATTAGCATTATTTCCTTTCTTAGCAGCAGTTGTACTGTGGCTAATTGGCCAAGCTGCAGATATTAGCGTAGTAAGCCAATTTGCTAGCTTTGCATTACTGCCAATTTCTTTTTGGTTGATCTTTGGTAATACATTCGCTTGGAAATTAAAATTTCCTTTGTTTTTTGTTATGTTTTCGGTACCCATGGGGAATGAGTTGATCCCCATTTTACAAGAGGTAACTGCTGAGATAACGGTGTTTTTTATTAAGCTATCGGGTATTCCTGTTTATTATGAAGGGCTGTATATCACAATTCCTACTGGAGTTTTTGAAGTTGCGGTTGCTTGTTCTGGTATTCGCTATTTGATAGCAAGTGTGACGATAGGATGTTTATATGCACACCTTACCTATTCAACACTCAAAAAGCAGATCATTTTTATTATATTCGCCGCACTTGTTCCTATTTTAGCAAATGGAATTCGTGCATATTTGATTGTACTTATTGCCCATTTATCAGAATTGAAATATGCCACAGGTTTTGATCACTTGATATATGGTTGGTTGTTTTTTGGACTTGTTATTGGTTTGATGTTTTATATCGGTGGTTTTTGGGCAGAAAATAATGAAAAACAAAATAATGCGGTGCAAGAGAACGACGGAAGCTTTACCTTTAAATTTTGGTTGATTCTCCCTATTTCCTCGTTGATTACTGCATTAATTTTAAATTTTAATATTGTTGAAACTGCCCCACCATCTTCACCCAAAACGGTTAATGTTTTTTTAGATTTTGAGGCTGTAGAGAATAATCCTTCTTGGGGCGTGAACTTTGATAACCCAATAGCAGAGTTTTTTGGAAAAAATGCTGATAATATCGAAATTTACACTGCAGCTTTTGCTCATCGACAAACTCAAGGTGAATTAATTTCATCTTCTAATAAAACATATAATAATTCTCGTTGGTCAATTGTTAATCGTGACTCAGTAGATATTAACTACCAAGGTAATAATATTGTAGTCACTCATGAACAGATCGTGACAGCAAGAGGGAGCATGAGGGATACTTATTATTGGTATCAAATTGATGGTAAAGTTATTAATAACCGATTAGAAGTTAAAGCAAAGCAAGCAATACTTAGTTTGTTAGGATCTAGTAGTATTGATTATGTCAATATTGTTTCATATGAACATGACGGAAAAGCATCAGAAAATGCGATGATAGAACAATGGTTAAAAGATAACTTCGCTGCAATTGTATTAGCTAGCAATAACGATGAATTATTAAAATGACGCAGATACATATCGTTCATATTGTTTTTAACTTCTCAACAGGTGGCCTTGAGAATGGCTTAGTAAACATTATAAACCATTTACCAAATGAAGAGTTTAAGCATTCAATAATATGTTTAAAAAGCTTTGATCAACAGTTTTTTGAAAGAATAACTAATACTGACACCTCTATTTATGCATTGAACAAACCTGAAGGGAAAAGTATCCGATACTTTTTTGAATTATATAAACAGTTAAAAAAAATAAAAGCGGATATAGTTCATACACGTAACCTTACATCACTAGAATGCCAATTAGTTACTTTATTAGCCGGTGTTAAGTATCGAATTCATGGTGAACATGGTTGGGATTCCCCGCAAGCAAAAAATCATAATAAAAGTAAAAATATTCGAAAGTTATTTAGCGTATTTGTTAATCAATATGTTGCACTATCAATTGAGGGGTGCGAATACCTTCGACATCATATCAATATTAAAAAAGAAAAAATAAGTCATATTTGTAATGGTGTAGACATTGAACGATTTCAACCCAATAAGAGTAAATCTCAAGGAAAAGCTCTTGAAGTGCTTACGGTTGGAAGGTTAGCGGGAGTAAAAAATCAACTATTACTTTTAAAGGCTTTATCAATTGCTTTAAAACAAAATAAGCATATAAAAGTCACTATTATTGGCGAAGGTATTTGTCGGTATGAGTTGGAAAAATACATTCAAACAAATGAACTACAAGGGAATTGCCAGTTATTAGGTGATAGAACAGATATTCCTGAGTTAATGCAGCAAGCCGATCTTTTTGTTTTACCGTCGCTTGCAGAAGGTATTTCGAATACTATTTTAGAGGCGATGGCATCTGGATTAGCGATTGCTGCGACCAACGTTGGTGGTAATGCTGAATTAGTTGCTCAAGATGAAAATGGTAAGCTCTTTGAAACAAATTCTCCAGAAGAGTTAGCAAACATATTGCTTGAGTATATCAACAATAAAAATTTATTAGACTTACATGGTTCATGTAGTAGAGAAAAAGCTGTTAATCAATTTAGTATTGACACTATGGCGGAAAAATATAAGGAACTTTATCTCAATATAATGAGATAAATATTGAACGAATTATAGGGTTGGGACAATTTTATGTGCGGTATAGCAGGTATATTTAGATTGGCAGATAACAATGATGTAAGCCAAGATCTTCTGCGAAATATGAATGATATTCAAAATCATCGAGGTCCTGATGATGATGGTTTTTATTTTACACCTGGCTTAGGTTTAGCTCACAGACGCTTATCTATTATAGATTTAAGTGGCGGACATCAACCTATGTTCAATGGCGATAATAGTGTTGCTGTTGTTTTTAATGGTGAAATTTATAATTATTCAGAACTAGCAGATGAGCTTATAGCCAAAGGTTATCTATTCAAAACTCGTAGTGATACTGAAACTATTCTTCATGCTTGGTCTGAGTGGGGTGAAGACTGTGTTAATAAATTTCGTGGCATGTTTGCATTTGCAATTTGGGATGCAAATAAAGAAAGTTTATTTGTCGTTCGTGACCGATTAGGTATTAAACCATTATTTTATTCACTTCTTCCTGACGGCTCTTTTATCTTTGGATCTGAATTAAAAGTATTAAAATCGCATCCTGAATGTCCTCGGGAGTTAAGTCATCAAGCGATCGAAGATTATTTTTCTTTAGGGTATATCCCTGAGCCAAAAACGATATTCAATGATGTTTATAAATTAGAGCCAGGGCATACTTTACTGATTAATAAGGGTAATAAAACTATTACACCGAAGCAATATTGGGACGTGCGCTTTGATCAAGAAACATTAACAGGAAATAATCAAGACACGCTTATTGAAAAAGTGAAAGAAGCTGTTGATGTTCGATTAGTTTCTGAAGTGCCTTTAGGTGCTTTTTTATCTGGGGGTGTCGATTCTAGTGGTGTTGTTGCCATGATGGCACAATTACAAGACGATCCAGTAAACACTTGTTCAATCGGTTTTGATGTTAAAAGTTTTAATGAAACTGAATACGCACAAGAAATAGCTGATAAATATCAAACCAATCATGTTTGCCAAGAAGTAAGCTCCGATGACTTTGATTTAATAGATAAATTAGCAGATTTGTATGATGAACCCTATGCAGATAGTTCAGCAATGCCAACCTATCGAGTCTGTGAGTTAGCACGAAAAAATGTAACAGTGGCATTATCGGGTGATGGTGGTGATGAATTGATGGCAGGTTACCGTCGTTATAAACGGCATGTTCAAGAAGAGAAAATGCGTTCCATGATTCCTCTCGCCATTCGAAAGCCTATTTTTGGTTTGTTAGGTAAAATATATCCAAAATTAGATTGGGCTCCTCGTTTTCTTCGTGCAAAAACTACATTTCAGTCAATGTCTTATGATTGGGTTGAAGCTTATTTAAATAGTATGTCAATTCTGCGAAAAGATGAACGTGCAAAGTTATTCAGTGACTCATTTAAAGATAAGCTATCGGGTTATAACTCCGTGGAAGTCTTCAGAAAACATGCGAAAAATGCACCTAAAAACAACCCATTATCACAAGTGCAATATATTGATATGAAAACGTATTTAGTAGGGGATATTCTCACTAAAGTTGATAGAGCAAGTATGGCTCATAGCCTCGAAGTTCGTGTCCCTTTACTTGACCACCATTTTGTTGAATGGGCAGCAAATATCAGTAATGAAGAACGAATCGATGGAAATGGTCAAGGCAAAGCAATTTTCAAAAAAGCATTAGAACCTTACTTACCCCATGATGTACTTTATAGGAAAAAAATGGGGTTTGGTGTACCGTTAGCTAAATGGTTTAGAGGCCCACTAAAAGAGAAAATTGAACAATCTATTATGTCTCCATTAATGAACGATTGTGGCATATTTAATCCAAAAACATTGAAATGGCTAGTAACTAGTCATATGTCAGGTCAGCGAGATAATAGTGCATCATTATGGACATTGTTGATGTTTGAGCGCTTTCTTGAGAAGGAGACACAATAAAATGTGTGGTATTCATGGTTTAGTTGCTCTTGATGATGATACACAATTTACTCAAGAACAATTGATTCAAATGGGAGATGCTACTATTCATCGTGGACCTGACGATAGTGGTGAATATGTCTCAGAGGGTATCGCAATCGGTATGAGGCGCTTGTCTATTATTGACTTAGCGGGTGGGCATCAACCTATTAGTAACGCGGATGACTCTATTTGGTTGGTATGTAATGGTGAAATATATAATTTTAAATCATTGCGTAAAGATCTTATCGATAAAGGGTCTGTTTTTAAAACGGGCTCTGATGTTGAAGTTATTATCCATCTATATCAAGAGTATGGAGATGAATGCCTTCAGCACCTTAATGGAATGTTTGCCTTTGCGTTATGGGATAAAAAGAAAAAAAGACTGTTAATTGCGAGAGACCGTTTAGGAATTAAGCCACTCTATTATTCTAAATTTAATAATACTCTTGCATTTTCTACTGAAGCAAAAGCAATATTAGCCCTTGATGATGTTAATCCAAGTATAAATAAAGCCGCTCTTTCTCAATATCTTGAGTTAGGGTATGTACCCGCACCTTTATCTTTATTTGACGGGATAAAGAAATTAGAAGTGGCAAATTATATCATTGTAGAAAATGGCGAATTATCACAACATAGCTATTGGCAACCTAAATTTACGCCTGTTCAACAAAGTGATGATAAATGGGCTACTGATATTTTTGAACAATTAGAAAAATCAGTTAAAGATCAAATGGTGAGTGATGTTCCAATTGGTGCATTCCTATCAGGTGGTATTGATTCTAGTGCTATTGTTGCCTTAATGGCAAAACATAGTGATAAACCCGTTAAAACATATGCAATCGGATTTGATACCGGTAAAGCGGGTGAATTTTATAATGAATTACCCTATGCGAAACAAGTATCAGAGTTGTTTGGTACCGACCATAAAGAAATAGTGGTTCGTCCAGATGTGGTCAGTTTACTACCTAAATTATTATGGCATATGGATGAACCAATAGCAGACAGCGCATTTATCACAACTTATTTAGTGTCAAAATTTGCTAGAGAAGACTCTACTGTTATTATTTCAGGTGTAGGAGGTGACGAGATATTTGCGGGTTATCGCCGTTATCAAGGTGAAAAATATGCAGCAATGTATCACAAAGTTCCTAAATTTATTCGAAAAAGTATTATTGCGCCATTAGCTAAGTTTCTTCCTGCCGATAGAGGAAATAAATGGTTAAACTATTCTCGATTAGCTAAATCATTTATTGAAAGTGCGGAGCTACCGTTTGCTAAACGTTACCACAGTTATATGGAAGTTTTTTCGTCAGACTTTAGAGAGCAGTTATTAATAGACAATAAAACTAATAATCATGATGTTAGATCCTTATTTTCAAAGACGACTACGAAACAAGCAGTATGGCAAATGTTTGATATTGATAGACAAAGTCAGTTACCAGATGATTTGTTGATGTTGACTGATAAAATGACTATGGCCACATCGTTAGAGTGCCGAGTACCATTTTTGGACCACGAACTTGTTGAACTAGCGGCTAAAATTCCCCAAGAAAGACTCATGGCCAACGGTGAGTTAAAGCATTTATTAAAACTGAGTTTAAAAGACACCTTACCGGATAGTATTTTATTCCGTAAAAAGAGAGGTTTCGGTGCACCAATGGGAGCTTGGTTAAAAGAAGAATTGTCAGGTTTAATGAACTATTTACTGAATAAAGTGACCGTTGAAAGTAGAGGGCTATTTAATTGGCCAGTGATTGAAAAAGCAATTAATGACCATAACACGAGTAAAGAAGATCATACGGATCACCTTTCGGCATTAATGAATTTAGAGATTTGGTGCCAATTATACCTTGATGGTCGATCAAGTGATGATATCACCCAGTCAATTAAGGACGCCATTTAATGAATATTCTTTATATTTGTCATCGTTTTCCTTTTCCTCCTAAAAGAGGAGGGAAGATTCGCCCGTTCAATATGATCCAACATTTTCATAATCAAGGTCATAAAGTATGGGTTAACTCATTAGTGAGAACAGTAGAAGAACAAAATGAGACAGTAGGTATTGAAGCGTTTTGTCATAAACATTTTATGGCAAAAGTAGATGATAAAATACAAACAGCCAAGATGATTTTTCGTCTTCCAACTCTTATTCCATCGAGTATGGGGTTTTTTCATTCCGCAGCATTAAAGCAGCATATTAATAAACTGCTAGCCACTGTTAAATTTGATTTGATTTTTGTGCATTGTTCTTCTGTTGCTCAATACGTAGAGGACGTTACTGATATTCCTAAAATATTGGATTATGGTGATATGGACTCTCAAAAATGGCTTAGTTATACCAGTTTTAAACCTTTCCCATTAAACTTAGGTTATTGGCTTGAAGGAACGAAAATGGAGCGTGAAGAAAAGCGCTTAGCAAAGAAGTTCACTATGGGAACAGCCACGACTAAAATGGAATGGCAAACCTTAGATGATTATCAAACGGGTGTTACAACAGATTGGTTTCCAAATGGGGTAAATGCAGAGTTTTTCAAACCTGATGGAGAGGGGTATAATTCTAAAGCGATTTCATTTATTGGACGAATGGATTATTACCCAAATCAAGAATGTATGTTCGATTTTTGTAAAAATGTTTTACCATTGATAAAAGCTGCCATACCCGATGTTGAATTGTTTATTGTTGGTGCCGAACCGACTGAAAAAGTAAAAACCCTCGCCGACATTGATGGCGTCACGGTGACGGGGTCAGTTGATGATGTTCGTCCTTATATATTAAGAACAGCCGCAATGGTTGCGCCACTTAATATCGCACGTGGTACGCAAAACAAAATATTGGAAGCGATGGCAATGGGAGTGCCCGTTGTAAGCAGTGAAATGGCTGCAGGTGGTATTGATGCTATTAGTGGTGAGCATTTTTTAACGGCTAAAAGCCCAAAAGAATATGCAGAATCATTGGTAAAGTTAATGCAAGATGTTAATGAAAGAGAGCGTTTAAGTAATTCAGGTCGTGAGCGAGTATTAACTAATCACAACTGGCAGAATTCTATGAAAAGACTCGAGTCGATAGTGGATAAATGTGTCGCTCGGTTTAGTAGATAAGTAGATAAGTGATAAGTAGATAAGAACATGCTTATGTAGATTAATCAGGAACAGTTTACTATTAACAAAGAATGTCATTCCAATGTGTTGAGTAGTTACCTTCATTCCAGTAGTGTATAAGGCTTTCGTCATTCCAGTAGTGTATTAGGCTGACGTCACAGGGATGTGATTTATCTGGAGAATGCAGGAGCATATTCTCCTGAATCCAAGAAAAAAGGCAATGGATCTTCGACACCGTCATTTCCGAAGTGTCTAGTCGGAAATTCATAGTGTTTAAAAACTGGATCCTCGATTAAAACACCACGAGGATGACGACGTAAATTTTTGGCGTATGCTTGCAATGTTACTAGTAGATGGTTGAAGCGAAGCCGTTGAGATGCTTCTAAGATGACGTTATTAATGCACACCTGAGTAAAGTACATAGGCAAGATAAATTGTAACTATTCACCATACCTAGTATTCACGTCATTCCAGTTATGTTTTAAGCTGGAATCTCAGTGCTTAAAAACCTAGACTCCCGATTTAAAGACCTCGGGAGTGACGATAGGTGAATAGATACGATAAATTAAACATAATATGGAAGTAAGTTGATGAATATAAGTATTTTCGGATTAGGGTATGTTGGTGCGGTGTCGATGGCGTGTTTAGCCAGAGATGGGCATAAAATTTATGGGGTTGATATTGACCCAATTAAATTAGCGTTAATTCGAAAAGGTAATTCACCTATTATAGAAGAGGGCATGCCTGAATTAATGAAAGCGGTGGTAACTGATGGATCATTGGAAGTTACTGATGATATCAATCTAGCGATAGACAACACGGACATATCGTTTATTTGTGTTGGTACCCCATCACAGCTTAATGGCAGCCAAGATCAAAGCGCGGTATTACGTTTAGCAGAACAGTTAGGTGCGGCTCTATCAACGAAAAATTCATTACATACCATTGTATTTCGTTCTACTTTGGTGCCAGGTACAGTCGAAGAAACCCTTATTCCATTACTAGAGAAACACTCTGGTAAAAAAGCGAATATTGATTTTGATGTATGTTTTCAGCCTGAATTCTTACGTGAAAGTACCTCAATTAAAGATTATGACAATCCTCCCTTTACTATTGTTGGTGCGGCAACAGAGCGCGCTCATCAAACGATGAATACCTTGTTTGGTCACTTGCCTGCTGAATATCACCGAGCAGATATTCGTACTGGAGAAACAGTAAAGTATTTTTGTAATATTTTTCATGCGCTAAAAATTACCTTTGCAAATGAAGTGGGCCGATTATGTAACGCAATGGAAATTGATGCTCATCAAGTTATGGCTCTTTTGTGTGAAGATAGGCAGCTAAATATATCAGCCGCTTATTTAAAGCCAGGCTTTGCATTTGGGGGATCTTGTTTACCAAAAGATCTCAGAGCGATGCAATATGTTGCTAAAATGAATGACATTGAAATTCCAATGTTAGCGAATGTTTTAAAGTCAAACGAAGAACATTTGCATCTTGCTGTTAAGAGAGTTTTAGCTACAGGAAAGCGTAAAGTAGGCATGATTGGATTAAGTTTTAAATCAGGTACTGATGATCTACGTGAAAGCCCCTTAGTTAACCTTGCTGAACTTTTAATTGGTAAGGGAATGGATTTATCTATTTATGATCCTGAAGTCAATTTGTCATTTTTGATTGGTGCCAATAAACGATATATAGAAGAATCAATCCCCCATGTTGGTGAGTTGATGAATGATGATGTAAATGCCGTTATTGAAAATAACGATGTCATTGTTGTGGGTATAGGAGATAAAAATTTGCTTGAAGCGGTAGTAACTCATGCCAAGCCAGGACAAATAGTGATTGATTTGGTAAACATGAGTAACAAAGACCAATTGAATTGTATTTATCAAGGTTTATGTTGGTAATGAAAAAGTCAATATTGGCATTGACGATAAACGTCATTGCCATAATTGTCATATTGCTGTGGATAGCTTTGCAGGCAAACTCTGCAAGTGAAATGACACGTTTACGTAATGCTTTATTATTTAGCGTTGGAACAATGGACGACTTTACGTGGACGCCAAGTCAGGTTCCAAATGATTATCGACAGGAGCATACGACAGTTCCAAATGGCATTGTGCAGTTCCAACTATCGACTGAGCAGGCCTCTTCGCAATGGAAAACAACCTTAAATACGGTTGATAAATTACGAAAAAACACCCTGTTTGGTCGAGCTATTCAATCGAGCACGGAGCAAGCCTTAGCACTTATTGTTAATGAAGGGCGAGGTTATTGCGCTGATTATACACAAGTGATTAACGCACTATCATACCAAAACAAAGTCTTTGCCAGAGAGTGGGGAATGTCATTCGACGGTTATGGTGGCTGGGGACACGCTTTTAGTGAATTTTACATTGAAGAATGGAATAAATGGGTTTTCGTTGATGTATACAATGGATTTTATGTACGAAAACAAGGGCAAACAGAACCTCTCTCTGTGCTAGAGTTTCGTCAACTACTTGAAAACTCGCCAAATGAGATAGTAGTCATTCGTACAAAAGGAAAGTTCGGCTTTAAGCATGACCAAGCACTTTTGGATTACTACTCTCGAGGTGTTGATCAGTTCTACTTATGGTGGGCAAATGATAGCTTAAGTTATGACGAGCATCTTGTTATTCAATGGGTAGCACAATTTGGTCGTCCAGTAGAACAACTTACCGCGATCATTATTGGGGCTCACCCAAAAATCAAAGCGTTACCTTTAGTCACGAATGAGTTAATGCGAACGAAGATTTATAGGTTGAAAATAAAGCTAATAAGTATAGTCGTTATATTAAGTTTACTTGGTTTATTTAGCGGTTATTTGCTTATTTTACTAATTAAACGTCGAAAAACATTAAAAAAGAGAGGGCAGGTTTAAGTGCGGATTCTACATGTTTTTGATCATTCAATTCCGCTGCATAGTGGCTATGTGTTTAGAAGTTTAGCTATTCTTAAAGAGCAACGTAAATTGGGCTACCACACTGAACATATCACTAGTATTAAGCACTATGCTGGAGAAAGTGCAGTGGAGTCTTTTGATGGTTTTAATTTTTATCGTACTCAGCCAACATGGCGGAGCAAATTTCCGGTATTAAATCAATTTGATGTGATTTATACCTTAGAAAAAGCAATAATTGAAAAAGCACGCAATTTAAATATTGATATCATTCACGCGCATTCACCTTCTCTAAATGCACTAGCTGCAAAACGTGCAGCCAACAAACTGAAGATACCTTTTGTTTATGAAATGAGAGCCTCATGGGAGGATGCAGCCGTAAGTCACGGCACCTGTAAAGAAGGTAGTTTACGCTATAAGCTAGGACAATGGTTAGAAAAAAAAGCACTACGAAGTGCAGATCAAGTCATAACCATTTGCCAAGGACTCGCAAATCAAATTGAGCAATGGGGAGTCGATGAGAATAATATTACAGTGATCCCCAATGCTGTTGATATAGAAAAATTTCCGTTAATCGATCACAAGAATTTTGACTTGATTGCTCAATATCAGTTGGCAGGCAAACTCGTACTTGGCTTTTTAGGCTCATTTTATCGTTATGAAGGTTTGCACTTACTTGTGGAAGCCCTTGTCGAGATAAGCAAGCAACATGATAATTGCGTATTGTTATTGGTAGGTGGTGGCGATGAAGATCAAAATTTGAAAGCTCAAGTTAAAGAATTGGGTCTTGAACAACGAGTGATTTTTACCGGGCGTGTGCCTCATCAAGATATTGCCGATTATTATAGACTCGTCGATATTTTTGTTTATCCACGCGAATCAATTCGTTTGACTGAATTAGTCACCCCCTTAAAACCATTGGAAGCAATGGCCCAACAAGGTTTAGTTGTAGCCTCGGATATCGGCGGACACCGCGAAATGTTGCAGCACAATAAAACAGGTATTCTTTTTACGCCTGATTCATCATCTGAGCTTGCTAATTCGATATGCTCTCTCATAGCAGACAAAACTCACTGGCCTGCAATAAAAGCGGCTGGAAGGGCCTACGTTGAGGAAGAGCGTTGTTGGGAAAACAGTGTTAAAGCAATTCAACCTGTGTATGAAAAATTGATAGCAGGAAAAGTACGATGAATATCGCGCTGATAGGGCCTATACCTCCACCTAATGGAGGTATGGCAATGCAAACTCTCCAGTTATATAAGTTGTTGTTATCACATGGACATCAGGTTGACATGATCGCGGTGAATGCACCCTATAAACCAACTTGGATAGGTAGGATTCCTTTATTAAGAGCATTTTTTCGGATAATCCCCTATTTTTACGCCTTGTATGTCGGCATAAAAGGTAAAGATGTTGTACATCTTATGGCAAATTCTGGATGGGCTTTTCATTTATTTGTGCGCCCAGCTATTTGGATGGCAAACTGGTGTAAAGTTCCAGTTTTTATCAATTATAGAGGCGGAAAAGCGAGAGATTTTTTTTCTTCTGCGTGGCCTTATATTAAAAAGGATATTAATAGTGCCGAAAAGATACTTGTGCCAAGTGGGTTTTTGAAAGACGTTTTTGCAGAATTTGGGGTACAAGCAACCATAGTTCCAAATATAATCAACATGGACCTTTTTACTTTTAAGGCTCCAGCTTTATCATCAGAAAATTTACATATTATTGTGACTCGAAATTTAGAGGAAATATACGATAATGCAACCGCAATTCGAGCATTTGCACTGGTCCAAAAACAGTTTCCTAAAGCTAAACTTACCATTGCTGGCTCTGGTCCATTAGCAAGCCAATTGGTCAAACTTGTCGATGAACTTGAACTAATAGACAGCGTAACCTTTTCAGGCAGACTGGATCGTGAGCAGATGGCACATTTATATCAATCTGCCGATATCATGATTAATCCAAGCACCATAGATAACATGCCCAATTCGATACTAGAGGCGCTGGCGTGTGGAGTGTTAGTTGTGACGACAAATGTAGGAGGAATACCCTACATGGTTGACCATCAAAAGGAGGCGATATTAGTGGAACCCGGTAAAGCAGAGCCAATGTACCGAGCCATCAATTCACTTTTAAAGTCGAACGAATTAGCAGAAAATATTGCACAAGCCGGATATGAAAAAGTACAGGCGTACCAGCCTCATCAAGTAGTTCCTTTATTAGAAAAACTTTATCGTAAGGTAAGATAAAACATGCGTGACCTAATACTCTTTATTGTGATATTCGGTAGTATACCTTTCATACTAAAGCGACCGTTTATTGGTGTACTGATGTGGTGTTGGATCAGCTATATGGTTCCTCATCGCTTAGCTTGGGGCTTTATTACGCACTTCCCCGTTGCTCAATTGATAGGGCTTTCTCTTTTGGTTGGATATTTATTCAGTAAAGAGCCTAAATCGTTTAAGGCAAGTCCTCCATTAACGTGGTTAATTATTTTCATTGCATGGATGCTCATCACATTCTTAGCAAATAGCATGCATAGTGGCAATGTGTCTTCTTTAATTAAAGTGATGAAAATTCTAGTATTAACTTTTGTTATCCTGATGATGTTAACGTCAAAAAAACGTATTGAACTTACGTTGTGGGTAGTAGCCTTAAGTATTGGGTTCTATGGTCTTAAGGGTGGGGTTTTTACTATTTTAACTGGTGGTTCTAGTCATGTATGGGGACCACCAGGAGGATTCTTTGGTGGTAATAATGAACTTGGTCTGGCTTTGTTGATGGATATACCATTACTTGTCTATTTAATGCGGAGTACTGACAATAAATGGTTGAAGTATTTATGCCTTGCCGTCATCGGTGGTAGTGCAGTTGCCGTTTTGGGTACACAATCAAGAGGCGCAGCGGTCGCTGGTATTGCCTGTTGTGCTTTTTTATGGCTTAAAAGCGATAAAAAAATGTTACTGGCTGGTTTGTTAATTTTAGCTATTCCATTGGCATTAAGCGTAATGCCGGATAAATGGTTTGACCGCATGAGTACCATTGTAGTGTCAAATGAAGAAGAATATGATGGCTCGGTTCAAGGGCGGTTTAATGCCTGGCGTATGGCAAGTAACTTGGCGGCGCATAATGTTTTTGGTGGTGGTTTTAATGTAACGACAGGTGCAAACTTTTATTTGTATGCACCGAATCCAAGAGATGTGCATGCGGCCCATAGTATTTATTTTCAGATCTTAGGTCAACATGGTTATATAGGACTGATTATTTTCTTAAGTATGTGGTTCTCTGCATGGCGGTTAGCAAGTAAAACGATAAAATTAGTTCGACATAAATCTGATTTAGCTTGGGCAGGAATGCTATCGAAAATGTTACAGGTTAGCCTTATTGCGTATGCTACAGGAGCTACTTTTTTAAGTTTGGCCTATTTTGATTTACCATACCATATCCTCATTACTGTTGTGGCGGTCAATAATATTGTTAAGAAAAAGTTAGCGGAAGAAACAGCTCCAATGACGAAAATTAACGTGGTGTCAGTATAATGTATTTATACACTAAATTTGTCAGTCAGATCCTTTTCCCATTGCAAGAAAAACTCAAGGGTCATGTGACGATGGATATTAAACGCCGTCTTGGAGAGTCTCAATGGCTTTCTCATGACAGAATTAAAGAAATTCAACAGGAGAAATTGACGCGTTTTTTATTTGATATCTACGAAAGCAACCAGTTCTATCGCCATATTTTTGAAAATTTTGACATTGAACCTGTAGATTTCAAAAATGCTGATGTGCTATCGAAAATACCACTACTTGATAAAAAAGTCATACGTGAACATTCCAAAGATTTTCTATCAGATAATAGCAACAATGCTAAGTTTTTGAGTACGTCTGGCTCAAGCGGTCAGCCACTTAAATTTGCCGTTGGTAATGAACGTGTTAGCCATGATGTTGCAGCTAAATGGCGCGCAACGAATTGGTGGGGGGTGGAATTAGGTGAAAAAGAAGCGGTTATTTGGGGATCAAACATTGAACTTTCTGGTCAAGGTTTGGTTAAAAATATTAGAGATTTGCTATTTCGAACAAAGTTGTTCCCGGCACAAAAATTAGATAAAGCAGGCATAGCATCACTCTTTAATGGCTTACAGCAATATCAACCGAGTATGATGTATGGATACCCGTCGATACTCACCTTAATTGCAGAACACGCCAAAACACATCAATTGGTATTTAAACCAGGTGCGCTGAAAGTTATTTTTTGCACTGCAGAAAAGCTCTATGAACACCAGCGCGCAATAATCGAAGAAGTATTTCAAGCACCTGTAGCGAATGGCTATGGTAGCCGAGATGCGGGTTTTATTGCACACGAATGCCCCTTTGGTAACTTGCATATTAGTGAGGAAGATATCATTGTTGAAGTGCTTGATGATCATGGCCAACCATGTTCTGATGGTATGATAGGGAATCTGGTTGTGACAAATTTAACCACACGAGATTTCCCTATGTTACGTTACCAAACAGGAGACTTAGCGGCGACCAAGTCTGGAAAATGTCAATGTGGTCGAAACTTAAAAATGTTGGCCGAAGTAGTCGGGCGCTCTAATGATGTGTTAACTGCAAGCAATGGAGCTTCAGTTCACGGTGCCTATATCGGTAATATTATTCGAGAAGACGAAGCCATTTGCCATTTTCAGCTAATTCAAGAACAACCTTTAGCGTTTACGCTCAACATAGTCTGCTATCCCAATACAACGATATTGGAGCCAGTCTTGATTGACAAACTGACAACCGTTTTAGGTCAAGATATATCGATACATATAGAGGTAATGTCAGAAATCCCCAGCGAACAAACGGGAAAGTACAAATATATAATCAACAAGTGTCAATAATAAAACGTGCCTATGTACATGGCTCAGGATGTCATCCCCGTGGTGTGTTAATCGGGGATCCAGTTTCTAAAAAGTGATGGATCTTCGATCAAAGACTTCGAAGATACGCTACATGGATGGTGTTATTAGACAATGCAGGAGCATATTGTCCTGACGTTTACAGAAAGCTCCTGAGTTAACTACATAGGCATGTAATAAAATTAAAGGACTAAATTTGTCTCAAAAACCTACAAAAATTACGATTACCATTGATACAGAATTCAGTATTGCGGGTCATTTTGACAATCCTGAAAAATATAAACCCCTTTCTACGCCGGTAGTGACTTGTCCTGTTGACGGACAAGAGCAAGGATTAGGGTTTATGCTAGCGCTATTTGCTAAATTTGACATCAAAGCGAGCTTTTTTGTTGAATGTGCAAATTACTTTTATTTTGGCGACCAACCTATGCAATCTTTAGTACAGCGTATTGTAGATGCTGGGCAAGATATACAATTGCATGTGCATCCTGTTTGGTTGTCATTTATACAAGATAGCAAGTTAGGCAGCTTTCCTCGTAACGATGATTGTGCACAACGTAGTTTTGATGATTTATTCAAAGCTTTTAAATTGTGCGTGGAAGTATTTGAACGTTGGGTAGGCCACAAACCCCTAGCACTAAGAACGGGAAGTCTGTGGGCAGACAAAAATGTATATCAAGTTATGAATGCGCTTGGTATTCCTATGGCGAGTAATATTGGACTAGGTGTCTTTAAGCCGAAGGAAGATGAACTTCAGCTTGTCTCAGGGCGCCGCAAAGTGGCAAATGTGATGGAAGTGCCCATTCTTACCTATCAAGATGTAAATATCTTAGGTAAAAAACATCAAAAATCGATACAAATAACCAGTTGTTCTTGGCCAGAAATGAAACATATTCTATGGAAATGCAGAAAGCTAGGCATTGATAACGTGGTTATTCTCACCCATCCTTTTGAATACATCAAAAAAGCGGATTTTCAATATCACAAAGTAACAAAAAATCGTGTAAATCAACAGCGATTGACTAAGTTATGTGCTTTTATTACTGAGCATGACCAAGATTTTACCAGTGCAACATTTACTAGTGAACAAAAAGAATGGCAGTCTGTAGAGCATGAACAAATCAAATTTGCTATTCCAAATAGATTTGCAATTGGCAGAAAACTGCATAATAAACTAAATGATACTATTTGGCGCTACTAGCGAGCTTTTCTAATTTGTTTTTTAAACCGGGTAGAGGGAATCCTTGCTCGTAAGCGATATCAGCATAATGTTTAGCTTGTGTGTATTCTTTCATATCAATATAAAGCAAACCTAAATTATAATTTATTTCAGGATTATGTGGTGCTAACTGCAGCGCATTTAAGTATTGTTTTTCTGCTCCAGTATATTTAAGGGATTTGTGTAAGTGGATACCATATAGGGCAAGTACAGTTGCATCCTTAGAACTGAATGTTTTGGCGCGTTCAAAGTAACACCTTGCAGTATAATGCTTGTTATTATTGCGTAAAGTACTATTAGCGTCTCTTTTTCTGAGCAGTTTACTCATGCTATATAAAGCGGGGTGGTGGTTTGGAAACTTGGACAACACATAGATTAAGTCGGGCAGAGGGTCTGCACCACTTTTACCATGAACAAGGTTCTTTACATTGCGGTTAAAGTGAGCCTTTTCTACAACACCTAGCTTTTGCTTACCTTTAGTTGTTGTATAATCAAAAGGACCATACCCAACGTTATCAAAAACGTTTTGAAGATCACAAGTTTGATTATTTCTAGCTATGCTTGAAAACGAAATCAAGCTCAATAATGCAATGTAAATTCCTAATTTCATGAAAACTACCTTTAAAAATACTATATACAAAACTCTAGTCAGTTTATTATACTTTCTTATCAACGTATACCGCTTTAACAGAAGGTCACTGTGGACAAACAAAAGAACAGATCAATATTATATATTGCCTTTCATTATCCTCCAATCGTCGGTAGTACCGGTGTTCATAGATCGCTAGCATTCACTCGTTATTTGTCAACTCAGCATTGGCAAGTAAATGTCCTTACGGCTTCTGTTAAAGCATATAACAAATGGTCTGCGGATCAATATGCGTTTATTCCAAAAGAGATAGGTGTCATTCGAGCCTATGCGAGGGACGTGGCGAAAAGTTATGCTATTGGTGGGAAATATTTTTCTTTCATGGCCCAGCCCGACAGTTGGCAAAGTTGGATCCCAGCAGGTATTGTTCGGGGTTATTTTTCTATAAAAAAACATAATACCTCAACGATTATTTCTACTTACCCTATAGCGTCTGCCCATATCATCGCTTACGTATTGAAAAAACTGACTAACGCCGATTGGATTGCAGACTTTCGTGATCCAATGGCGCAAGAAAATTACCCAAGCTCACCAACGAAGAAAAAAATATTTCTTTGGCTAGAAAGTAAAATTATCAAGCACTGTCGTTATGCTTTAGTCACTACTGCAGGGGCAAAAGCCTATTATTTGAGTAAATATCCACAAACTCATCAAGATTTCTGGCAAGTGATCCCTAATGGTTATGATGAGCAAATTTTTGCAGAAGTTGAAGGCAATAAATCTGAAAACAATAAATCATCTATTTCAGATAAAAAAAACAAGAATGAAAATCATTTGACGCTATTACACAGTGGTGTTGTTTACCCGAGTGAAAGAGATCCTAGTCAATTATTTCTCGCTCTTGCTGATTTAAAACAGTCTGGAGACATTTCTAGTGACTCTTTTTCTCTGAGATTAAGAGCTACAGGCCATGACCACCTATATCAGCCTCGATTAGCTGAATTGGGGATTGATGATATTGTTGACTTAGCACCACCAATTCCTTACAAACAAGCATTGGAAGAAATGTTAAATGCAGATGCATTATTGTTGCTGCAAGCGAGTAATTGCAACTATCAAATTCCAGCGAAAGCCTACGAGTACATAAGAAGTGCTAGACCGGTTTTAGCGCTAACGGATCCAAAAGGTGATACGGCTAAGTTATTGTTAGAAGCAAAAACAGGTTTAATTGCGCCACTTGATGATAAAATGTTAATTAAAAAGAGCATTATGCAGCTTGTTGACCAAGTTCAAAGTGGTACCATTGAGCCCGCTTCTCCAGAAATCATTCGTCAATACTCACGAGACTATCAAGCAATTAAGCTAGAGAGTTTATTGGAAATGCATCATAGCTAAGACAACCAAAAATTAAGGAACATAGATGAAAAATTGGCTTGATAGTAACTACGGAACGCATAGAGGGATTATTCGGTTGTGGATATCTCTAATAAAGTTTCATCTCGGTCATTATCGACAATATGAAAATGTACAATGGGATCGCGTTGAACGACTTGTTTTTGTTTGTTTAGGCAATATTTGTCGAAGTCCATTTGGACATCATTATGCAGCAAAATCTATCGAAAGCGTCGCGTCTATTGGCGTATCAACAACTACTGGCGCGCCAGCTGATCCACAAGCGATAAAAGTGGCTCAGCTAAATGGTGTTGATATGACGACGCATATAGCGACCAATATTGATGATTACCAAGCTCGAAAGGGGGATTTGTTGTTAATGGTTGAAGATCGTCACTTAGCAAAACTAGGTAACTTAGTTAAATCTGACGACGTACAAATAACTATGTTAGGTTTATGGGGAAATAAACGTTTCCCCCTACTTTATGATCCGCATCATTTAAGTGACGAGTATTTCGATACTTGCTTTAAACGTATCATAAATGCAGTAGATAACATTTTAGCCAAAGCTAAACTCAATTAATTTGTTTTAGTGAAACCGAGCTCAGGCACGGCAAGAGCGTTTTAAATTTAACGTGCTAATTTAGGGTAATAACAGTGAACCCGACATCGAAGTCTCCAACCCCGTCATCCTCGAAGTCTCTGATCGAGGATCCATTCACTTCTCTGTGGATTCCAGCCTAAGCCACCACTGGAATGACGCGAGTAATAACCACTGGAATGACGTAAGTGATATAACACTACGCTTTCCTCGTGCGCTCAAACACGGAACCTAGAGTATCCAAGCCGTCGCCCTCGATTCCAGCCCAAGCCATGACGGGAATGACGGCGATTATCCCGTCATCTTCGAGGTCTCCAACCCCGTCATCTTCGAAGTCTCCAACCCCGTCATCCTCGAAGTCTCTGATCGAGGATCCATTCTCTTCTCTGTGGATTCCAGCCTAAGTCACCACTGGAATGACGCGAGTAATAACTACGAGAATGACGTAAGTGATATAACATCCCTCCTTACCCATGCGCTCAATCCCGTCATCTTCGAGGTCTCCAACCCCGTCATCCTCGAAGTCTCTGATCGAGGCTCCATTCTCTTCTCTGTGGAAAATGACGCCTTGGCTTATTGTGCCTTAAAATATTCATAATATTACCTATAATGATCTTGCCGTGCGAACTCAGGTTAGCTAGCACCAAAAAGTTTTTTTATAGCAAAATAGGTATCCATAATGAACGGCTTTGGGTCAGACAATGAGAATAGGTAATACCGACAATTAGGCTGAAAGAACAAAGTAAAAAAACGTACAATTTCTTTAATTTTTGATACCTTGAAGTTAGGATCTACAATTTTATTAGGTTGGAAAAGGATGCGAACTAAGCGATGAACTTCAGGGATCATATAGCGACATTGTTTTAGTTCATAAGGTGTTGCTTCTAGACATTTTTTCTCGCCTAAGGTCCGAACAAGTCCTGCGGCAAAAGATACGCCGCTATAATAGGCAAGCGGTAAGCTTCCCCAAAATCGTCCATTTATCTCCATAAAACTATACTGGTCAGTAAGTTCATCGTAGCGGTACTCCACCATAGCAACGCCTTGCCAATTTAACTTCTGTAAAAGTACTTTAGAACGTTCCATACAAGCCTGATGTTTATCTAGTGGTAACGCCTGACAAAGTGTCGAAGAGCCACCTTCCGGCGGCCATTCATGTACCCGTTGATGTTGGCTAACCAATTCAATTTCTCCCTGATTCACTAGAAAAAATTGACCAAATCCTTTACCTGCACAATATTCTTGAATTAAAGGAAAATGGCTGATTACTTTGTATTTTTCTAAAATTTTTGTTAGCTCTTGCCAATTATTAGCATACTCAAATTTTTCTAATACAATGCGCTGTTCATTAAGTTGCTTAATAACCTGGTGTGGATTCGACCATTTCAATACTAGCGGAAATTGCAATTTATCTTGGTAAGAAGCCAATTCAGAAAAGTCTACTAGCTGCAATGTTTTTGGTACGCGAATACCGACAGATTCAGCATATTCTTGAGTTTTTTCTTTATTTATAACGAGAGATAGTAGAGCTTCAGTAGGCATTAATGGCGTAATAAAGTCAGAAATTTTTGACCGATAGTTATTACACCATTGGATATCTGATTCTGAAACCGTTAATAGGAAACTAGCATCATATTGACGACTAAGTGCTTCCATTTGAGTAAGCAGATCAGCGTCTGACTTTTCACGAATAAAACCATGATGACAATATTTAGAATATAGACCTATTGCGCGTTTATTCCGGCCTAAAGCAACAACAGTATAGCCATTGCGTCCTAAATCTCTGACTATGGTTAATCCTATAGGTGAGTCAGCACCTAGTATTAAGACTGTTGTTTTTGAAGTACTCATCTGGTTTTTAGCTCTAATGTCTGTATCCATATTTATGCTGGTAATATTAAAGCATGTTCGTGCTCTCAAAGACAAAATAAATAATTAAATATTCCAATTAAGTTAGATGTAACCGTCATTTCCGAAGTCTCTGATCGGAAATCCATAGTGCTTAAAAACTGGATCCTCGATTAAAACACCACGAGGATGACGACGTAAATTTTTGGTGTATGCTTATAGCAATGTTACTAGTAGATGGTTGGGGCGTAGCCACTGTTTTGCTAATAAGCTGCAACCATGCAGCGTTAATTATTAAATAAATAACGAAGTAGTAGGTTGTTTTAACCAGTATAAATGGTCACATATTTAGTGAGGTTGGTATAACGTCATCTTCGAAGTCTTTTGTCGAAGATCCATTGTCCTTTAGTTTGGGTTCAGGAGAATGTGCATCCTGCATTCTCGAATAAGTCACATCCATGTGACGTCAGCCTAAAATATCACTGGAATGACGTTTTCGAGCAATTTTGAATTATTCCTGATTAATCTACATAGGCATGTTAAGTTAAGAAGTTTAGCTAATTAATTAGCTATTTACCCACATGTCCATATTTATCATTTAGCGTAATAACCAACACGAATATTGTGCTGGTTATATAAAATAAAAGCAGTAAACGGATTTTAACAAATGGCATTAAATAATAACGTAAAGATCAGCCAAGTCGAGCTAACAAATACTCAAAAGCATTCATGTATTTTACTAGCAGATAATACGGTAGATTGTTTTGAAAATGACAAGTATAAAGTGACGGTCTTAGGCCATTTAAGAGCATACAATCAAGCGCAGAAAATTGACGCTAAATATGTAGCTTCATTATATCAAGGCGACATTGACGCTTTGTATGAGAAAATAGCAGGTCAATTTATCGTCTTTATTTACGATAAACAAACTAACCAGTTGTTTGTATTTAATGATCATATGGCGACCATGCCTTGTTATTATTATAAAGAAAACGATAGCATTTGGTTTAGTTTATCTCTTCAATATATTAAGAATATCGCCAAAGATAATTTAGTTATTTCTAATCAAGCGATATTTAATTATTGCTACTTCCATTGTATTCCTGCGCCAACAACTATTTATCATTCAGTTTATAAACTTGATAGCAGTGAGTTACTCGCGATTGAGCAAAATTCAATCACGAGAAAAGGCACGCTATATCGTCCTCACTTTGCTCAAAAATCCACTATAGATTCGGCGCATGAACGTTGTTTAGATACCGTAAGGGATATGGTCGCTTTCCATGGTGACGATGCCAATATAGGCGCATTTTTAAGTGGTGGATTAGATAGCTCTACAGTGGCTGGAGTACTTTCAGATATTAAGAGTAAAACTGGCGAAAAAGCCCGTACCTTTTCTGTAGGGTTTGATGAGCAAGGTTATGATGAAACTTACTTTGCCGAACTGTCAGCCAAACACTTTGCTACTGAGCATCAAACGTCGTATTTACAAGCGGAGTACATCAGCGAGAACTTTGTTAAAGTGGCTAGTGCCTTTGATGAACCTTTTGGTAATTCTTCAGCACTTGCTGCGTTTTATTGTGCTTCATTTGCCAAAGAACATGGGATTACAACGCTGCTTGCTGGTGATGGTGGCGATGAGATATTTGCGGGTAATAGTCGCTATGCAAAACAGAAGCTATTTCGTCCTTATGAGCTTCTTCCGAACATAGGTCAATCTTTGTGCAAACAAGTTTTTTTGAATACGCCATTAAAGAAAGTGCCCGTGGCCAAAAAACTAGCAAGTTATATTGAACAAGCTGACACACCGTTGCCTGATAGGTTGCAAAGTTATAACTTTTTACATCGTTTTTCGCCAAGTGAAATTTTTACTGCTGATTTTTTAAAAGACGTTGATCAAGGCTTGCCACTTGAGCAATTACGTGAGCGTTATCAGCAAAGCGGTTCAAGTAATGCTATTGATAGTATGCTATATATGGATTGGAAATTTACGTTAGCTGACAATGATTTGATTAAAGTGAGCAAGATGTGTGAAATGGCTGGTGTTACGGTTAAATATCCATTGCTTGAAAAAGAACTCGTTGATTTTAGTTGTAAAATACCTGCCTCAGAAAAATTACCCGGAAATAAACTCAGAGATTTTTTTAAAAAATCAATGAAAAACTTTCTTGCAGATGAAACGCTGTCTAAACCTAAACACGGTTTTGGCTTGCCGTTTGGTCGTTGGATGCGTACTACGCCAAGTTTAATCGCACTAACAGAGCAAAGTTTGCAACAGCTAAAACATCGAAATATTATCCAAGCACAGTTCATCGATAAAGTACTTGAAATGCAGAAAAATGAGCACTCAGCTTATTATGGTGAACTTATATGGATACTGACGGTATTGGAGTTATGGCTAGGCCAAAGAGACGATGAACTATGCTAAGCAATATCATTAGCTTCTTTTCGCGTCCTATTAGTAGAAACAAACTGACTATTCTTAATTTTCATCAAGTCTTAGCGCATAAAGACGCATTAAGACCTTGGGAGCCTGACAGCGAAAAATTCAATTGGCAAATGGCACTGTTACGTAAGTATTTTAGGCCGATATCATTAAGCCAAGGTATGAAGTTACTTGAATCTGGTCAGCTTCCTTCACGATCTGTAGCGGTAACATTTGATGATGGTTATTTGAATAATTTAACCGTTGCTTTGCCAATTTTGAAAAAACATAAGATCCCCGCAACGGTGTTTATTGCTAGCGCTTTTTCCGAAGGGAAGAACATGTGGAATGATCGGATTCTTGACCTGTTTGCGCAGCACAATGACATGATGGACCTATCAGTTGCAGGAATGGGGCATGTTGATGTTTCAGCGCCAGAAAAAAAATTGGCAACAGCACAAAAAACAGTGCTAGAGCTAAAGTACTTTGAACCATCAGTTCGTGATGAAAAAGTAGAGCGACTTATTACGAGCAACGGCGGATATGTTGAAGCGCGCAAAATGATGAACGCCTCTGAAATAAAAGAAATAAGTGATGCGGGAATTGAAATAGGGGCGCATACACATAATCACCCAATTTTGAATACGCTGACCGTTGCAGAGCAATATCAAGAAATTAAACAGAATCAAGAGTTACTCTCGCATTGGACCAATAAAGCAGTTACAGGCTTTGCTTATCCAAATGGCAAAGTGGGTATAGATCTGAGTGCAGAAACAGTTAACGTGGTAAAAGAATTAGGATTTGACTATGCCGTATCTACAGAATGGGGATACGTTAATCAGCAATCGAATCGTTACACGCTAAACCGATTTACCCCGTGGGACAATACGCCATGGAAATTTCAGGCACGAATAGCTATGAATTACATCAATGGCAAGCCATAGCAATTAAAGGACGTAGACAGTAATTGATGAATGATCATAATAATCATATTGCCCTAGTTATTGGCTTATGCAGCCATGGTTTGGCAATGACACGTGCTCTGGCTAAGTGTGGAGTCAATGTTCATGCTTTAGAAGCCAATCTTGACTTGCCAGGAGCGCTGACAAGCTCTGCAAAAGTGCATAAAGTTGAAAGTATTAAGCAAGATAGTATCATTGATGACTTAATATCATTTAGAGAAAAATTTTCAGTTGACACAAAAATCGTATTGTTACCCACAAATGACAACAACGTCAAAATAATTGCAGCCAATATCGCTTTATTGTCGCCTCATTATATTATTAGCTGGGACCATTGCGCTGACACTGTCGCAAGACTGCTATTGAAAAGTAATATTGAACAACGATGTGAACAAGCAGACCTACTTTATCCAAAATCGTTGGTAATTAATGATACCAATGAGGTAAACAAGGCAATTTCGCTATTTGAATTTCCAGTGATCATCAAACCGGTCAATCCACAATCAAGTTTTAAAGCATTGCGTTGTGATACGGCAGAACAATTACGCCAGTTAGTCGAACAATATAAGCAAGATTTACCCATACTTGTGCAACACTGGATCAGTGGCGGAGATACAGACCTCTTTTTTTGCGCGCTTTATCTAGACAAAGGAAAGGTTGTTACCCGTTACTTAGGTAACAAGTTAGCGTCTTTTCCGCCGGCCATGGGGCAAACTACCGTGGCGGTTTCTTGTAATGAAACTGAATTGATCGAATTGACAGAAAGATTTTTTGATGGGCTAGAAATGTCAGGGCCTGTATCGGTTGAATTCAAGAAAGATCAACAAGGCCGCTACTGGGTTATAGAGCCTACAATAGGACGTACCGACTTTTGGGTAGGCTTGTGTATTCGCTCTGGATGTAACTTACCTTACATTGAATATCAAACATGTTTGAATTTACCTACTATTACTGAGCCCATACAATCAGCCATTTGGTTTGATAGCGAACGTGATGTTACTGCCTTTTTTAAGCACGTTACGC
Organism: Candidatus Colwellia aromaticivorans; assembly: GCF_003333305.1. Classification (GTDB taxonomy): domain Bacteria; phylum Pseudomonadota; class Gammaproteobacteria; order Enterobacterales; family Alteromonadaceae; genus Colwellia; species Colwellia aromaticivorans. The sequence continues at coordinate 58,665 of NZ_QOLD01000098.1, forward strand.
GATGTAAAATACTTGTTGGAGGTAAAAATATAACTACTTTTAGTTATTTAGATAATACAGATTTAAAGCCATTTTATCGTGCTATGGGGCAAGCAAGAAAAAGGTTATGGGTTAAGTTTAGGCCAAAAATACAGCGATATATTGGAAAAAGCCAATCTTTAGTCTCGGGTAATGTTATTGAATATTGCTCGCTTGCTGAGCTGCCGGAGGATTGCATAACCTTGCTAAGAAAAAGTGGTGAAGATAATTTTTTCTTAGGTGAAGATTGGTACCGCAATTTTTGTCAGCATGTAGCTAATCAAGAAGAATTAGTGCGGTTTTATTGTTTGTTTGATAATGATGGCAATGCCCAAGCTGTTTTACCCGCTTGGATCCAAATAAGGAAAATTTTTGGCTTTCATCATCGAGCAATCACAAGCCTAACGAATTACTATTCGCCGATATTTGATTTATGTATTAATGAAACGCTTATCGACAAAAGTAGTGCATACCTAGCATTTTTGAACTATTTTTCTCAGCAAAAAAAACAATGGGATATTATAGATTTTTCACCAATAGCCCCTGAAGTAAAACAAATCATTGCCAATGAAGCTGAACGGACATCTTTGCCATGTTTTAGCTATTTTAAAACGCTAAATTTATTTGAACCGAGTATTGCCAGTTTTGATACGTACATTGACGCTCGAGATCCCAAAATAAAGAATACGCTGAAACGCAAAGAAAATAAGCTCACCCGAAAGTTTGACTGGTCAATTGACATTCTCTCTACACCTAACGATATCAGCGCATCAATGGTAGAGTATCATAGTGTATATAATGCAAGTTGGAAAGAACAAGAGCCTTACCCTGATTTTATCAACGGTATGGCAGAGGTAGCGGCGAAAAAAGGCAGACTGCGGTTGGGTTTGTTAAAAGTGGATGGTAAAGCCATAGCGACTCAGCTTTGGATAGTGGCCAACAACACCGCATATATTTATAAATTAGCTTATGACAGTGATTATCGAGATTACTCACCAGGAACGGTATTAACTAAACGTATGTTTGAGTACGTGCTTAATAACGATAAAATCACCAAGGTTGATTTTCTTACCGGTGACGATGCCTATAAATCTGATTGGATGTCGAGTAGTCGAACGTTATTTGGGGTGCAGATGGTCAGCTTGAGACATTTTCGCGGGGTGTTAATTTATGTGGTGGATTATTTGTCAAAACTGCGTCAGAAGCTAAAAAAAGTGCCTAACTAAGCGTTATTGAGTATGTGATACATGCTAATAATAAATTAGATATTTGACTCGGTGAATAGTTTTATAGGAAAAGGATAGTTAATGAAATATCGTGTTGAAATTGATGGATTAAGAGCGTTTGCTGTTCTCCCTGTCATTTTATACCATGCAGGATTTAGCGGTTTTAGCGGTGGTTTTGTTGGTGTGGATATCTTTTTTGTAATCAGTGGTTATTTAATTACTTCTATTATAGTAAGCGATTTAGAGCAGAATAAGTTTTCAATAATCAATTTCTATGAACGTCGTGCACGTAGAATACTCCCCGCTTTAAGTTTTATGTTGATAATGACAACATTGGCTTCTTATATATTAATGCCTGCAGAACTACTCAAAGAATTTTCACAGAGCTTGGTCTCAGTAGTTGTTTTTGCATCAAATATTTTTTTCTTTTTAGAAATTGATTACTTTTCACTCGCTTCAGATGAAATGCCGTTACTACATACGTGGAGTTTGGCCGTTGAAGAGCAATATTATATTTTCTTCCCCCTGATGCTGGCTTGGTTATGGTTTCTTGGCAAACGCAAAGTGCTTGGTGTCATTATCGGTTTATCTGTTTTATCACTTATGTTGTCACAATATTGGGTAATGAATGGCCAAGCTGATATGGCGTTCTTTTGGATATTCTCTCGGGCTTGGGAGCTATTTGTTGGTGCAATACTTGTGTTTATCCCCAAAAATACGCTAACTACTGCTAAACTAAATAACGTGCTCGCCGTGTGCGGGCTAATCTTGATTGTTTTAGCTGTAACATTTTTTGAAACAAATACGCCCCATCCAAGTGTTTATACGTTAGTGCCTGTGATCGGCACCTTACTTATTATTCGATTTGCTAATTCAAATAACTTGGTTGGTCGCCTATTGGCACATAAATTTTTTGTGTCAATAGGACTGATTTCTTACTCATTATATTTGTGGCACCAACCAATATTTGCTTTTCTTAGAATGAAATCTGTCGGCGAACCTTCATTAGCAATATTTTGCCTAGCTATCGCCTTGTCAATTGTAATGGCGATAGTGAGTTATAAATACATAGAAACGCCTTATAGAAATAAAACCTTGTATAATCGTAAACGGATTTTCCAACTATCCTTCTTATCATTATCGGTATTTATGTGCATAGGCCTGGTTGGGCATTTTGGTAAAGGTTTTGAGCAAAGATACAGTCTGCCATCATATAGTGACACGATAGTTTATAGCCCTAAACGCGAAAAGTGTCACACCAAAGGCACGGATTATTTAAAACCAACCCAAGCTTGTACGTATTTTGGTGATGAAATAACATGGGCCAGTTTGGGAGATAGCCATACTGTTGAACCTGCTTACGCGCTTGCTGAAAAATTGCAAGAACATGATCAAGGGCTGCTTCAGTTAAGCTTTAGTGGTTGTTTACCCGCACTTTCTTATAGTGCACCAGAAGCTGGTTGTACCAAATGGCTCAACGATTCGGTTAGTTATTTAGAAAATAATAAACAAATTAAGAATGTATTAGTTGGCTTTCGTTACAGTGGAGGGTTATATGGTGAGGGTGTTGACCATTTTCCAGAAATACCAACTCGTGTAATACTACAACTAAAGGGCTATGAAGAGGCTTCTGCCGAGCAGCTACTTGAACTTTATTGGCAAAATTTAACGCAGCTACTGACTCGCTTGCAAAATGCAGGAAAAAAAGTCTATTTACTGTACCCCATTCCAGAATTACCAGTGCATATTAATAAAGCAACAACAGCATTTTCAATATTTAGCCGTGAGCCCATTATAGATCTCGAAAGAGCAACAACTAGAGAGTATTATTTACAGCGTAATAGGTTTATATTGAATAAATTAGACAGTTTGACTTATGATACTGATTTAGTTGCTATTCGACCGTTAGATATTTTATGTGATAGCGAATATTGTCCTGCCGTATATGAAGGAAAAGCACTTTATTTTGATGATGACCATTTAAGTCTTGAAGGTTCACGAATAGTTATCGAGAAAATAATTAGCTCAGCTTATGCTAAAGCGCGTTAGTTCTAGTTCTTGTCGAAGACATCTATTTTTAACTACTAATTAAAATTTCAGCAATATTTTCTATATCTTGGTCTTTTAAATAAGCGTGCATTGGCAAACTCATCACTTGTTGTGCTAATAATTCAGCTACAGGGAATGCATTATTAATAACTACTTTATTATCAAATGCTTGCTGTTGATGCATGCAAGTTTGATAATAAATCATAGCGGGTATTCCGGCTAGATTGAGTTTTTTTATAAACTTATCGCGTTGTGTTGTTTTTACCGTAAATTGTGCCCAGGCACTTTGATACCCTTTGGGAATATATGGGGTGACCATCGCGTCGCCAAATAATGTCGAATATTGATTGGCGATAGCTTCTTTTCGCGCTAATTCAGCAGGGAAAACTTTGAGTTTTTCGAGTAAAACAGCAGCCTGAATAGTATCTAACCGACTATTTAATCCGATGCGGATGTTGTCATATTTGTCCTGCCCTTTCCCGTGAACTCTCAGGGATTTGAGGATGTTTGCATAGTCTTCATTATTGGTAAATACGGCACCACCATCGCCATAACACCCCAAAGGTTTAGCGGGAAAAAAGCTAGTGGTTGCAATATCACCAAAACTACCGGCAAGTTGCCCGTCAATTTTACCACCAAATCCTTGAGCAGAGTCTTCAATAATTTTTAAGTCGTACTGTTTAGCTATTTTTTTTAGTTTGGGATAGTCAGCAGGTAAGCCGAATAAATCGACAGAGATAATAGCTTTTGGTTTCAATTTACTGCTAGTTAATACGTTAACGATAGATTTTTCTAACGCTTCTGGGCAAAGATTAAAGGTTTGAGAATCTACATCAACAAACACGGGCGTTGCCCCAACCAAGCTGATGACTTCAGCACTAGCGAAAAAAGTAAATGTTGGGCAAAAAACTATATCCCCTGGGCCTATATCCATAGTCATAAGCGCTAATTGAAGTGCATCAGTACCATTAGCACAGGTTATGGTGTGTTCAACATTGACATACTGATTAAGTGCTTCTTCTAATTCTTGTACTTCTGGACCAAGAATATATTTACCATGGTTAAGAACGGTCTGAATTCTCCTGTCAATATTTGACTTTAATTCTTGGTACTGTGCTTGAAGATCAATAAATTGCATTGAATAACCTAAATAACTGTAATTACATTCTTGGAAAGTTGGTATAACACACCTGTTTGCGGGCAAGTAACAGAGGCGTTACCTTTAATTGGTAAGTTTAGTTGTTCACCAAATTCACTCATCCAACCTATCTGTTTTGCAGGAACACCGACCATAAGCGCATAATCAGGAACATCTTTATTAACTACTGCGCCAGCGCCAATGAACGCAAATTTCCCAACAGTGACGCCACAAACAATTGTACAGTTTGCACCTAACGTGGCACCTTTTTTAACTAGAGTGTCGCGATATTCTTCTTTTCGTTCTATATGAGAGCGAGGGTTGTAAACATTAGTGAAAACCATGCTTGGACCACAAAAAACATCATCTTCTAGATAAACATTGTCATAAACAGAAACATTGTTTTGTATTTTACAGTTATCACCAATTTTTACTTTATTACCGATAAAAGCATTCTGCCCAAGTGACACGCCGACACCAATTTTTGCACCTGCACATACATGTACGAAGTGCCAAATACGAGAGTTTTCGCCAATAATGGCACCGTCATCAATAATGGCACTTTCGTGAGCATGGTAATTCATAAATTTCACTCGTTAATTTGGTTGAGAAATGGATGGTAATCACCAATTAGACCTTTAGGTGTAAGTTGTCTAATCTGAGACACAGTATCGATTGCCACTCTGTTTTCTTCGAGACCAAATCCACGACCAGCCAGGATTTCTTGATAACTTATAGTATGTAAGTCGGTGAATCCACCGGAAAACTCCACATGCTCACCATCGGCTGTAATAGCGCGGTAGGTGCGCTGCCCTGATGCTAGCGTTTCATCTGGAATGTCATTGGCGTCAATAGATAAGAACCACCGTACGCGGGCTTTTTCATACTCAAGATAACCTGCTGCTTTAGTATCAGAGTGATAGTGAACGATATTCTGTTGTAGAGCCCCAAATACGAAATGGAGCATGTCATAAAAATGTACTCCTATATTGGTCGCAATACCACCAGACTTGTTTTGGTCTCCTTTCCAAGACTGTAAGTACCAATTGCCGCGCGAAGTTATATAAGTCAAATCAACATCAAATTTATGATTGACGCTAGAATTAGCAACTTTTTGTTTTAATGCAATAATTGAAGGGTGAAGCCTAAGTTGCAAAATGGTGTTAATTTTTTTACCCGTATCTTTTTCTATATCGGCCAGTCCATCAATGTTCCATGAATTGAGTACTAAGGGTTTTTCACAGATAGCGTCAGCACCAGAACGTAGCGCAAAACGCATGTGCGAATCGTGCAAATAGTTAGGTGAGCAGATACTAACAAAATCAACCGCATTGTCATTATTTGTTCTACTTAGCTTATCTATATGGCGGTCGAATCGCTCGAATTCGGTAAAAAAATGAGTATTAGGAAAATAACTGTCTAAAATACCCACTGAGTCACTTTTATCGACCGCTGCGAGTAGATTGTTTTTAGTATCTTTTATGGCTTTCATATGGCGAGGGGCTATATAGCCCCCAGCACCAATCAGGGCAAAATTTTTCATAGTCAGTATTTATTCTTATTTAAACAAAAGTACTATCCATGTAACCTACATGGCTGAGGTGACATTATGATTATGATTATGATATCTCTAGAATGTTAGCATTATATTACGTTGTGGTGCTAGTTAATAATTTCTTGTTTTCTCGTTGGGCATCTATTAATGTGATGCCATTCTTTTTGTTGTAATAACGCAAAATAAACAGAATACAGCTAGTGAATTGTTTTAAATTAGAGAGGTAAAGGCTTACATGGATATTTCGGTTTTAATTGCGTCGTATAATGGAGAAAAAACTCTTCCCATAACATTACAAAGTTTTGTCGATGCAGATACCAAAGGTTTAGACTGGGAGTTGCTGATTTGTTTAAACAACAGTACAGATAATTCAGAACAAGTAATTGATGAGTACGCTGATAAATTACCTATAAAAATCTTTCATGAAAAGCTACAGGGCACCTCGCCAAGCTTTAATCGTTTGATGGATAATTGTCAGGGCGATTTGATTGCATTTACTGCCGATGATGTCATTGTTTCACCTAACTGGTTAAAAAAAGGCATATCACTCACTAAAGAGAAGCCTGAATACCAAGTGTTTGGTGGTCGAATTAAAGCTTACTATGGTGAGCATGAGCAACCATGGTTGAAAGATTTTGAATATGACCATGTTGCTTATGCTAATACGCCAGCAAAATTTACTTATGGTGAAGTGGGTCCGGGAACAATTTTTGGTGCATGTTTAATTGTACGAAGAGAAATAATAGATACTGGTATTCGTTATGATGTAAATATTGGTCCAAATGGTAAAAACTATATTATGGGTAATGAAACTGACTACTTAACTCGAGTGGCTGCTCAAGGATATAAGTTTTGGTTCAACCAGGACTTTACGCTACAGCATATTATTGCGAAGTTTCAAATGGAATTTTCATGGTTGGAAAAAAGAGCCTTTCGGTATGGTTTAAGTATGTACCCGAAAGATTTGGCTAAAAATTTCGAAGGTACAAAGGCAGTATGGGGGATACCACTTTGGCGTATTAACTTATTTTTTCAGTGCTGGCTTAAAGCACGTTTGGGCTCAAAACAACATCCAGAATATGCCAACTATGCATGGGAAGTTGGCTACTTTAAAGGCTATATAAAGCGACGCATAGGCCTCTAATAATTATAAATTTAAGAAAAGGAGTTTTAAATGAGTGCAAAAGTCAGTGTCATAATGCCAGTATACAATGCTGAAAAGTATATCGATGAAACAATTCAAAGTTTTTTAAATCAAACCTATCCAAATAAAGAGCTTATAATAGTTGATGATTGCTCCAGCGATAACTCCTATGAAATTGCTCTACAATACAGTAGTAAGCATCCTGAAATTAGGACGTCCAGATTAGCGCATAATTCAGGGGGACCTTCTATACCGAAAAATACGGGTATAAAAATGTCGTCAGGACAATTTATCTGCTTTTTAGATCATGATGACTATGATGCTTCCGAAAAAATTAGTGAGTTAGTTCGAGTCTTTGATAGCTATCAAGAGACACAGGTAGTTTTTTGTGATGTCTATGGTATGGATGAAAGTGGAAAAAAGGAACAAGTAGGTACTTTGGCGAGGTCGAACTACGTCGAGAGAGCCGCTAATTATTTAACCCAATGCGAACAAAATATTTATCAATGTAATGCTAATTATTTAGGTGCAATTGCTACTAAAAAGGTAGGTATTTCAACCCAAGGGGTTATGATCAAAAAAGATGCCCTTTCGGTACTTGAGTATCACTTCAACCCAGAATATGGCTCATGTGATGATATTGACCTTTGGGTGAGGCTTATTATAAATTTTAACGTTAAATTTTATAATAAGCCTTTAGCTTATTTTAGAAAAGTTGGTCAATCACTCTCTTCACAAAAAGAGCGGTTGTTAAGTGATGCAGCTAAATACCACCAAGAGCATTTACATATATTTAAAGATAATCTTGAAAAAGAAGAGTTTATTGTATATCAAAAGCATCTTTCGAGTATTTTCTTTCGACTTGGCTACGTGTTAAGTCGCAAGTCACCAACGTTAAGCCGCCAGAATTATATCCAATCAATCAGGTATCAATTCAGATTACAGACTATAGTCGCTTTTCTTAAAACATACATATTTCAGGCTCTTGACATCAAAAATCAGTAGATAAAAATTATCTTATAAAATAACTTTAACCTTTGTAAATCGATTTATTACATCATCAGAAGGTATTTATCCTTTTGGGGTTACCTATATAATAGCCCCACAAACATGCATTTAAAGTCGTACTTTTATGCTCAGCATTAGATGTTGTATTTTTATTTTAACTATCGTTAGATACTGATATGTTGAAAATAACTTTAGATAAAGATTTATCCCAGCCACACTCTGCCACACCCCAATCAACAATAATTTTAGAATTATCCATTACTGAATATTTAGGCCTAACTGCTGGTGTAGGAAAGGCTTTGGTGGTAATAGCATTTACTACAGGTTGTTTTAATAAACTTTTTTGCGCTAATCCTATTTTAAATATTTGATTAGCAAATTCATACCATGTTGTTTCTTTATCACCACAGTAATGATAAATACCCCAATTCGATTTACCTTTTTGAACTTCTACAACAATATCAAGAATTGCAACAGCAAGGTCTCCAGCATAAGTAGGACAACCCTTTTGATCTGCGACAATACCTAGTTCATTTCTCTCATTTGCAAGTCGAAGCATAGTCTTAACAAAGTTATTGCCATATTCGCTAAATACCCAGGCAGTTCGAATAATAACAAACTTATTCATCAACGTTTGAATAGCTTGTTCTCCAGCTAACTTACTCGCCCCATAAACACTTTGAGGATTTGTAACAGCATTAGGTTGATAAGGTTGAGTTGAATTCCCATCAAATACATAGTCTGTTGATACATGAATAAACACAATATCTGAATCTGAACAGATCTGAGCTATGTTTTTAGGCCCTTCAGCATTAACAGCATAAGCCACTTTCGCAACTGACTCCGCTTTATCAACAGCCGTATAAGCACTTGCATTAATCACTACATCAGCTGAAAAATCAGCAAATAATTGAGCTAATTTTTTTGAATCTGTAATGTCACCGTTTTTACTATTTAAAAACTTAAACGTAAAACCATATACTTGTCCAAATTTTTTAGATATATCTTGTATGCAACGACCTAACTGCCCATTACAACCTAACACAATTATATTCATTCCATACTCTTAAATTATAAATTTTTAAACAAGGTCGCAACTTTATCTTTATCTGATAATAGCACGTCTGTTAATGGCCATTTAATTCCAATATCTTGATCATTCCACATCAAGCTACCTTCATCTGAAGGGTCGTAAAAGTCTGTACATTTATATTCAAAATCAGCAATATCAGACAAAGCAACAAAGCCATGAGCAAAGCCTGGTGGTATCCAAAATTGGCGCTTATTAACTTCGGTTAATATTACACCTTCCCATTGACCATATGTTGGCGAATCTTTTCGTATATCTACCGCAACATCAAATACTTCACCTCGTACAACTCGAATGAGTTTTCCTTGTGGTTTCGTTTTTTGAAAGTGCAAACCTCTTAACACACCTTTACTTGAACGAGAATAATTGTCTTGTACAAAGGGTAAGTCAATACCAACAAGCTCTTGATAGCGGGTACTATGAAAAGTTTCTAAGAAAAAACCACGTTCATCACCAAATACTTTAGGTTCAATAATTTTAACTTCAGCAATTTTTGTGTCTATTATATTCACAGGGCTACTCTTCAATTAATGAGGCTAGATACTGGCCATAACCAGTTTTATGTAGGGTATTTTCTACGGTATTAATTTCTTCTTTAGTCAATCAACCTTGGTTGAAGCCAATTTATTCTAAACAAGCGACTTTCCACCCTTGGCGATTTTCAATGGTCTGAACAAAATGACCCGCTTCCATTAATGTATCATGCGTTCCTGTATCTAACCAAGCAAAACTACGACCAAGTAGTTTACATGCAAATCACCACGTTTTAAAAATGCATTATTTACCTCTGTAATTTCTAATTCACCACGAGAAGATGGTTCTATATTTTTTGCTATTTCGATAACATCGTTATCATAAAAATACATGCCTATGTAGATCAATCAGGAGCAATTCAAAATTGCTCGAAAACGTCATTCCAGTGGTGTTCTAGGCTGACGTCACATGGATGTGACTTATTCGAGAATGCAGGATGCACATTCTCCTGAATCTAAACTAAAAGACAATGGATCTTCGATAAAAGACTTCGAAGATGACGTTATCAATGAGCTCCTGAGTAAAGTGCATAGGCACGTAAAAATATAAACCTGTTACCGCATAATTTGATTACAGTTGATTTAGTGCTTGTAACAATAACTCTGCTTGATGATAGATCAACGACAATACTGGTTTTGTACCTGAATATACTCATCCCCCTTTGCTTCAGTAAACAAATCTTTGACATCTCGTTTCCATGGATAAATCACGATCAAATTATCCTTTACGCAATTTTCTCGCTATAAACATAAAAACTTTACCTTCAGTTGATGTTGATGGCTTTTCTCTTATTATCCAAAGTAAATATAAAGATGCTGTAAAGCTTATAGCGCCTGAAAATATTTTTATAAACATTAGTAATACGATATTATTGAATTCAAAAGTCGTGTATACCTCAGATATAGCAAAGATAGTAAGGACCATAACAACAACAGATACGGCAACATACATTATGTTGCTGATATAGCTTCTGATATCTAGGGTAAGAGTACGCATAGTTATTAGTAAAGGAATTGGATAATAAATAATGCTTGTATATAAAACTGCTTTTGCAGCGCCATTAATACCTTGTGATTGACTAAGAGGGATCAAAAAAGCAAAGAAAATAATCGCACGAATGGCACTTAGCATCGTTGTTAATCTTGGTTTCCCCAATGCCATGTATATGTACATATGATTAGTTGTTAAGGCGCTAAATATGCTTGCTAAAGCGATATACTCTATAATAGTTTGAGTCGACTCCCAGCCTTTTCCTAAAATGACGTGCGAAATTTCATAAGACAGCATGTATATTCCGATGCAGGCCGGTATTGTAATAAGTGCCGTTTGCCCTAAAACATCAGTAAATAATGTGCGTAATTTTATTAAATCTTGTTTCACCATCGAGTACCCAGAATACGATGACTTGTTTATTGCAGCACCGAATTCTGTGGAAGGCATTGCCGCTATTTCATTAGACACATTAAATAGACCAACATCACGCGACGCTCCCATATAACCCAGTACTATTTCGGTAGTGCGGGTGTTTAAATAATTTAGCCAAGCATTGACTATCATCCATTTTGAAAACTTGAAAATTTCGCCGATGTGCTTGAGGCATATAGTAGGTCTGAATGATGAGATATAATAGCTCATAACGACTGAAGTTAAAGCAGACACATATAAGCCAATAATTAATGCAAAGTAGTTTTGTAAATAAAAAGCGAATGAAATAGTAAATATAAAGGAAGTTACTTTTACGGTAGATTGTAACTGGAATAGTTTTTTAAATTGCATTTCCTTGTTAATTTTCATCATGCCTGGATTATTTAAAGCTTTGATGATAAATAATACGGAAAGTATCTTAGTTAACAATATCAATTTGGGTTCTTGGTAGAAATTTGCAATTGCTTCACTGCTAAAGAAAGTTATACCACACATTAAGCAGCTTACAATCATCCTAAAGGTCCATACTGTAGAATAATGTTGTTTAGTTGCATCTTTTGTTTGAATAATTGCAGCTTCAAATCCAAAAGCTGTCATTAGTTCTACTAACGCATAGAATGAGGTTGCTAGAGCAACTAACCCAAAATCTTCAGGGGCAAGTATACGGACTAAAATCAGGGTACTAACGAAAGCGATAGACTTAAGTACTAGTCTTAAATTAAGTAGCCAAAACATTCCTAAATTGACTTTTTTTGACACACTTTTTGAGCTAATATCGTTCAATCGTGATCCTAATTATATTTTCTATTACTTTAATTCTGGAAAAAAAGTATATGAAAGGTCTAGCCCATATATATATTTGAATTGAATATGTCTCTGATTATTCTTGGACAAAACAGGTGTTTAGCGTCATTATATGGCAAAATAAAGTTAGTTACAATTTTTGATATTGGTTTATGAAACACATTTTATTGACAAGTTATTCTGGTGCCCTTGGGGGCATGGAAATGAAAATGGCCGATGAAGCCAAATTGCTTATAGTTAATGGCTATAGGGTTTCTATTGTAATAAGTCAATTTTCAGGAGTAGAAAGCTGGGCTCATGCCTTGACTGAAAATGGCATTAATGTACATATTAGAGATATCCCCCCTTTTATTGAAAACTGGTCTTTTAGGCATGTTAATAAGCTAAAGGCTTTATTTTTTCATTATCGTTTTCTGAAGAAACTTAATGTTGATTTAGTTCATATTTATTATTGTTGGACTAGCTACGGTGGTTCAATACATTGGTTAGTTAGCCTACTTAATAAACCAATGGTAGTTAGTGTTCATAATACCTTTAATCAAACAGAGTTTACTCCTTGGCATATTCACCATTTTAAGGCATCTTTTGCGGGTGTTAAAGCTATTTATGCCGTAAGTAAATCTGCAAAAAATAATTATGATGAGTTAATGGGGGAATTGTTGACTTGTCCCGTACAAGTTATTGCTAATTGGGTTGATTTAACTCAGTTTAATACGATTTCTGATGTTAACGTGAATGTCAAATCACGTGAAGAATTGAGTATTTCTGAGCAAGATACGGTCATTGCTAGTGTTGCTCGGCTTGGAGAGCAGAAACGACCGTTGTACCTGCTCGATGTATTCAATGCGGTTCAAAAAAAATGTAGTAACGTTACACTGGTAATGATTGGTCAAGGTCCTTTAGAAAAAGAAGTAAAAAATAAAATTTCAAAATATCAATTAGAAAAAAAAGTTAAACTTATAGGCTTTACAGATAGAGTCGATAAGTACCTTAAAATGGCCGATATGCATTTGTTACTTAGTTTAAGGGAAGGATTTGGAATTGTTACCGCCGAAGCGATGGCTTGCGGTTGTGTACCTATTGTTACCGATATTCCTGGGTCAAGAGATGTTGTCATAAATTCAGACGTTGGTATTAAAGTACCTGTAGACGATTTAGAAAGCACAGCGACAACTATTTGTCAGTTAATAAATGATAGTGATAAGTTACAAGTTATGTCTAAAAATTCAAGTGTCTATGCTCAAGAGGCTTTTGATAAAGTAAAGTTATCTCAACAATTATTGTCATTTTATCAACGTGCTTTGATTGAATAAACGAAGGAGTTTGTATGAGAATCGCGTTAATTTCCTACCCTATGTTGTTTCAGAAAAAAGGGGGGTTGCAAATCCAAGTGCAAGAGACCTTAACGGCTTTGTGTGCTCTTGGAGTTGACGCTAAGATCTTTGATACACTTAACGATAAACTTGAAGATTTTGATATACTTCATGTTTTCGGTCTCGCAAATGGCAATGAAAGCATTATAAAGGTTGCTAAAGAATTAGGGCTAAAGGTTGTGTTATCACCTTTAGCCCGCTGTAGTTGGACCAAGGCACGAGCCCAAATTGCAAAAATCTCAGACAGAATAGTGGGTAAGTTGACTCATTGGCATGTAAAATCTGATTATGCGATGTGTAATGACGCTTATACACTAAGCGACTATGTTATTTTTCTCGGTGAACAAGAATATTTGTCAGCGACTTCTGCATTTAATGTAGATCAGACTGCATTTACCATCGTGGCTAATGGTATAAATCAGCGTTACTTTCAAACAAATGGTGATGCCTACAGAGAGAAGTATGCATCTAACTTATCGGTACCATTGATTCTTGTTGTTGGTTCAATTAACCAAAATAAAAATCAACTCGCTTTAGTTGAGGCGATGAAAGACTTTCCATGCCAAATACATATTATCGGACCATGCGTTAGTTCTGAGCAGAAAAACTTAGATCATATGGTAAGTTACCAACATGTGAAATACATAGGGTATTTAGATAATAACGACCCTATGTTGGCAAGCGCTTATGCAGCGGCAGATTTGTTTTGTTTACCAAGTTATCAAGAAGTACTACCGTTAACGGTATTTGAAGCGTTGGCCGCTGGAACGCCCGTAGCAGCGACGAATAATAGTGCTATTGAGTTTGCAGAAGATGCAAGGGCTTATGCCGAGTTTTCTCCTCAATCCCAACAGGATATTCGCTCAGTAGTAATAAATAGCTTACAGCAAAGTATGAGTAAAGAAGCATGCAAAATGTTAGTTGCAGATAAGAGCTGGCAAGCAGTGGCAGAGCAGCTTATGGCAGTTTACAATACTGTAAATAACGACAATTCAACAGAATAAATTATTAACAAAAGAGAAGAAGTATGACTTTAGAAGATATTATTGCGCTTGTTCAAGAATGTTTGCAACTTGATGATGTAAGCGATTTTGACCAAAATACCGAGTTACTAGGCTGTATTCCAGAGTTTGATTCAATGGCTATTGTAACCATTTTAACAACAATTGAAGATAATTATGGTGTCATGATTGAAGATGACGAAATTGATGCGGATGTATTTGAAACCTTAGGAACATTAATGGCATTTGTTCAATTGAAATTAAGCTAACCACGATGCAACCCCAGTTTCTCGATTCTAACGGTCAATCCATTTTTACGATTTATTTCCAAGTGCCTGAACATGTTAAGCATGTTAAAACACTTTTGGTGGTGCCTCCGTTTGCAGAGGAAATGAACAAAAGCCGAAAAATGCTAAGTGATTTTGCGCGCATGGCTTCTGTGATGGGAGTGGCGGTATTGCTTGTAGATTTATATGGAACCGGTGATAGCGAAGGGGAATTAGAACAAGCCACGTGGCAGCAATGGCATCAGGATGTTGCTAGCTGTTTAGCATGGTTACGGGAAAATACCCCAAACGTTGATATTGGACTATTGGGGTTAAGGCTTGGCGCAACATTAGCAATGGATATTACTTGTAAAAATGAAGCGCTCGATATTTCTGATGTGGTACTTTGGCAGCCCGTTATTAATGGTAAACAATTTGTAGGACAATTTTTACGCCTACGGCTTGCCGCTAGTGTTGTAACAAGTGGCGTTAAAGAGAGCGCTGCACAACTTCAACATATTCTAGCAGAAAGCGGAACGTTAGAAGTTGCCGGGTACATGCTAAATAGTCAGCTAATTAATGATATAGAAGCCATAAATCTATCAACAGTCAATCTAGCTACTGAAAGGGAAATACGTCTTACTTGGTATGAAGTGGGCATGCCTCCTAAAAAAGATTTGTTGCCAGTGAGCAAAAAATTGATTGATGTATGGCAAAGTGGTTCTCAGGATGTAGCCACTTTTTTCATAGCAGGCATTCCTTATTGGAGTACTCAGGAAATAGCTACGTGCGAAGCCCTTAGTGTGTCGACCCTGCACAATCTATTAGGTTTATATGAAAATGAATGAAACTCCTTTGGTGTTTACCAGTCAGAATAAACGTCTTGTTGGTATAATTCATCAACCGGAAGAAGCTTTTACGCAAGGTTTGTTATTAATTGTCGGCGGCCCCCAAACTCGTGTGGGAAGTCATCGTCAGTTTCTATTGTTGGCTCGTTCACTTGCAAAAAAAGGTATTGCTGTATTTAGATTTGATTACCAAGGCATGGGTGATAGTGAAGGGGAGTTAAGTGATTTTTATTCGGTATTGCCTGATGTTGACAATGCGCTAAAAGTGTTTGTACAACAATGTCCAACACTTGAACGAGTTGCTTTATGGGGACTATGTGATGCAGCCTCAGTTGCTATGGTCTACGCAGCATACTCTCCGCCAATAGTGGATCAGTTGATTTTGCTTAACCCTTGGGTTAGACAAACACAATCTAAGGCACAGGCAGTGCTAAAGCACTATTACCTAAAAAAAATAATGTCATCGCAGTTTTGGTGGTCTCTTTTTTGTGGGAAGCTTAATGTTGTTAGTAGTATTAAAGACGTTCTAGGGCAATTTAAAAAGGCCTACTTTTCTGGCTGTAGCAGTCAGCTTCAAGTTGAACAAAAAAAATCTATGCGCCAACTGCCTCAACTAACAGAGGACAATTACATAAGTTACATGCAACAAGGGCTTGAAGCATTCAATGGTAATGTCTCGTTAATTATGAGTGGTGAAGATCTAACGGCGAAAGAATTTGAGCAATTGATCAGTAAAGACGATAAGTGGAAACAGTGTATGAAGGATAAATGTTCAGCACGATTAGATGTGGCTGATGCCAACCATACCTTTTCAACAAAAGCGTGGCGAACAGAGGTTGAGCGTTTTACCTTACAAGTTTTAATAACTCATGGAAATTAAAGCGCATATACCGTCTATGTCTATAATTTCCCACCGAGAGTGAACGCTATTTTATATAAGGCACTTTTAGGTAGCTTGATATAGTTAAAGCCCAGTTGGATATCTATTATTAAATCTATACCTTGGCTCTTAATGTTGACTTTTTGCTTCTTGTTTGAAAAAAAAGCAATATATTTAATTGCCCTAGGAAACACTACGTTTGCTCTCGTTTCGAACATATTCCAGACTAAAAGAATGTTATCAAAAAGTTGAGCTTGTGCTCCGCTTGATTTAGTTTTATCCGGAGTTATCACTTTCGCATTCAATTTTCCAATTCGTGGTTGCATTGCGATCATAAAATGGTTGTTCATTCTACTTTGTTGTGGGGAAACTTCCATTCGCCACTCAGGGTTTTCAAACCATCGAAGGTCTTTCGATGTCTTCATATTGATGCCGTCTAATTTTGAATCATCACCGTCTACTTCAACATAAAACTTGTAATTAGGGCCTCCTACTAGATGAGTATTACTTAACTCGGGAGATAATATATCAATTCGCATAGTACTGTCGCCGTTTGAAATTATGCCATTATTTGCTGAAGTCTCTAAAATTCCATCATTGCTGTTTCCTTTTAATAAAGAAAGGTGTTTAAATTCTGGCTTGTTGATCGTGTGAAGTAACCATTTTACTTTGAAAAATGACGATGTAGTACGAATATTATCGTAAACGAAAATAATATCTAAGGCTTCTAAATAAGTCAGTGTTCTTTCAACCCTCTGTACTTTACCGCCACTATTCGATTCGTCAAAACGAATACTGTTGTATGCGTTAGTTAAGTCAGTTGTTATCGATGTGAATACACCGGGTTCATATTTGTAATTTAATAGCTCTCCTCCTTCAAGATGCATTCCTTGATACAAGTTTTGTTGCCAATTATCAAAGCTATATATTGAGCTGCCAGTCGGTATAGACAATCGCTGACCTCCCCCTGCTACATTTTGTTCAAACAGATGATTAGGCTTAACTTTCTCGTCAGGTTTTTGGATTAACAAACTGTTTTTGGCAATCGTTCTAATGGAGTAATTCAATCTATTTTTCGTTTTGGTGCTTCCATTGTAAACACTGCTGTTTAAGGCTAACGGTGCGCCTTTAAATATACTGAAATGACCGGCATCATAATGTTGATGGTGGGAAAATAAATGACCTGACCGAAAGCTCAAAAAGGTTGCATTAGGAGACCAATTACTCCTTACACTCATCTGATTTACATAGTTCTTACCAAATAGCTCACTGGTAGGAATTGATATTTCTTCATCACTTATCTCAGGCTCATGCCACAACAAAGGGAGCATCCATCGGTATCCCTTGTAATATGAAGTTTTGCCATACTTCTGTCGTATTAACCTAGAGTATTTTCTAAATACTATCTTGTTCGTGATTTGGGCGATCAGATCGATAACTTTAGCTGTTTCATCTTTCAGATCTATGCGTGGCCCCTCATCTCCCCAGCCTTCCATTTTAGTGTCGGGGCGAGTTAAATATACATGCCATAACCCGATTCTATAAATAGTATGTTTCACATCGGCTTGAAGTTTTTCGTCAGGTTGAGCATTTGAAAATGCTGACAATGCTAGTATCAATTGAAATGCTCTAGCATTGATCCAATAATTGTATCCTTCTGGCCATACTTCTGTAGTTGATAAGGCACGATATAAGTCTGACATATATCCAAACGCTCTTGCATACTGTTTTTTATATAAATTAATGTCTTTAGGAAGCATCGTAGCTAATAAAAAAGCGTTTGCAATTAGCGAAGACCGACCATGCCATAAAGATGATGCTTCACCATCTAACAAGGTTAAATATGACGTTAAAAGAGTAGACATTTTTCTATTTAATGCGCGGCGAATGTCTGCTGAAAACGATGGGGAAGCACTTGCCAAATCATATATCATTACAAAATGCCAAGCGTTTCCATACTCACTTTCTTCTTTTGGCAAAATAAATTTATAGTTAAGTAATGCATTTTCGAGGCGTTTGAAATGAAATTGTTCTGCATTAAATAGGTAACAATTAAGAATCTCGTTAATGCTCGTACTTTGACAATTGATACTATAGCCAGCATGATTTTTTTGTAGCGATGTGATACGTTCTTGATAAAATTTAGGAGAAACTTTACCATTCCAGAAACGTAACTCTTTTAAAAATAATTTAGGTGTAGGCGAACCGCTATTATGAGGAACAACCAAATTTGAATACCTAGCAGGATAGTTTACCAGCCTTTCATCTTGGTCGATGATTGTCAGTTTTCGGGCACTTTTGTTAATGAATTCTTTAAAAGTTAGATTATATTCATCCATCAGGGAGAAAGTTGCATAAATAGCTATAAATATAACGATAACACTTGTTGTTAGTAAAGTGATGCGTAGCTTTTTCAATGAATAATCCTTGCTACCTGTGTGTTTCAAGGTAGTTATCGTTTAAATTATTTACTAGCTTATAATGTTGTCTAGATTTAACTTATCTTGACTATGTAGTTTACTCAGGAGTTCATTAATACCGTCAGGACAATATGCTCCTGCATTGTCTAATAAACTACATCCATGTAGCGTATCTTCGAGGTGTTTTGTCGAAGAACCATTGTCTTTTAGTTTGGATGCAGGAGAATGTGCATCCTGCATCCTGCATCCTCGAATAAGTCACATCCATATGACGTCAGCTAAAACACCACTAGAATGACGTTTTTTGTCAATCTTTACTCTTTCCTAATTGATCTACATAGGCACGTAATTTATTAATATAGCGCTCTTATTGGTCCTATATATTCAGTAGCGATGACAATGTTATCGATATAAATTTCTTGAACCGTTTTAGGTTTTATTGTACCGCCATGATAGAAATCAATCCATACACTTTCTATCTTCAACGAATCTACATCTCTAAATCGAAAGTTTTTTCGACTATAACTAAGGATGCCGTCTACCCATACATTAAGCTCCCCATTTTTCTTGCCAAGTTCGTTTAGTTTTATATGTTGTTCAATGCAATACCATCGATTTTTAACCAATGAACTGCGAGCTGTACCCCACATAACCCCTTCGCCATAGCGGTTATTAAAGTCCGGGTGGTAGACATAGTTACCCAGTGGGGTTGTGCCTTCAAATGGCTCGCCATTAGGTACAGAGGTAGAGAAAAATCCCCTTGCAGACCAACCATTCGTGCCATTTACTTTTCTACCTCCCCAACCGGCTTTATTATAGGTCCCAGCTATCCCAGGGAATTTTCCCCCTAAAGTTGAGTCCCAATTATCACCCAAGCGGATGTAATACCGAAAATACAAAGATAGAGGTTCGTAACCAATCAGTTCTTGTAACTGGTATTTACCCGTGAAGGCAAGATTTTGTCTGGGATTAAATTCTATCGCAAGGGAATCACCAATTAATGGTGAATATTGATTGTCAGTATCTTCAGGCTTGGCTATATGGTAGCGTGCATGGCGCCTAGTATGGGTAATCTTTTCTAGCCAATAGTCGTTGTCAAAGTCTTCAGTAATAAGTACTTTGAGATTGTTAAGCATGCCGAAATCTTTGTGATATTGTTCCGCTATACCGTATTCAACGCTAGGTTCGTCCGGCAGGGGGGCTACCTTATAGACTTCTATCGTGACCTCTCCTCCTCTATGTTTCCCATATTTAGTTAGTATAAGTTTAGCTGAGACAACGTCAGAAGGATTGAATGTTAAAGTTGACAGATCGAAATATAGTAAATTTACGCTGTCTTTGTTGAAGGCAAGGTGACTTAAATGTCCTGCTGAATGACGAGATGCTCGTGATAATGTGGTGTCGAGCACAGCATCTAGTAAATACTTGTTCTTTTGTGTATTGATTTCTAATTTAGGTGTGGCTTCTTCGCTTTCATGACTACGGACACGAAAGCGACCATTTTTTTTGACCTTGTTGTGCAAATAAAAACCGTTATTGTCAATTGACTGATTAAGCCATTGAGTGACTGTTGTGGTTACATCCAATGAAATTATAAGATCGTTATTTGGTGAAATGACTTTGCTCGAAATGAACTTATTACCTTGCTGAGTTCCGGTTCCATCAAGCCAATCCCCCATTTTATTCTGCCACTGAATTGAGTTTGACTTACTTGCATAAGTATCAGTCGCTCCCTTGGGTCTATTAACATTTCCTTCCGTCCAATAAGTTTGATTGCTTTTAGTTTCCAGTATTAATGGTAATATTTTGGGGGAAGGTGGAATATATTTTTCATTCGTAGCTTCACTACAGCCATTGAGTGATAAATTTAATAATATCAGTGTAATAAATAACGTACGATACATGCGGCGTTCATTAAATGAAATAAAATTGATTATAACTAACCCTGCAAAATTTTAATAATAAATTTTGATTGTAAATTACGTAACAGTTAATATAAACTTTGATGTTTGCGACTAACCTATTATTTACATGATTAGCACGTACGTGTAATACAAGAGCTTATAGCGCCAGTTTCTTTAATAATGATTTTTCTAAATTGTTCGGCTATAAAAATAAAAAGGATGTTAGTAATGCCAAAAGGTGGTGCTCCACTTTATCTCGATAAAAAACTATTCGGTGTAATTATACTTGCCATATTATATAGATTAGTCTTTTATACTGGGATTTTTGGTTCGGATGAAATGACGTATAATGGGGCTGCATTAGCATTTCTTAATGGCACTAACGATCAGGCAAGTTATATTGGTGCACTACGCTATGGTATTAATATTCCAGTCGCGGTGTTTTTTTTAATTTTTGGTGTAAATGAGTGGAGCGCCAATAGCTGGTCTTTCATTTGTTCAATTCTTGAAGTTGCACTGGTTTATATCTTTGCGTTGCGAGTATTTGGTGTTCGTACTGCTTTATTCGCAGGAGTTATAATTGCAACAACCCCTTTACATGTGCACTATGCGGGTCGCATGATGGGTGATGCAGTATTAGCTTTTTTCTTATCGTTATCTATATTTCTCTTCTATTTTGGTGAAAAGCACGAATCGGGCAAGTTATTCTTTGGCAATGGGCTTGCTCATGGGTTTATTTGGTTTGTAAAGTCGGGCGTTGCCGTACTTGCTACGCCAATCATCGTTTTGTATGCATTAGCGACTAAGTCCTTCAGTAACAAATGGATTTGGATTATAATCGGCGGCTTAACTGTTTTTTGTCTACACTTATTATTGATGTGGAAAATCCACAATGACCCGTTATATTTGTTTGATGCAATTACAAATTCGATGAATAAGCTGTCTAATAGCGATACGACGACTCCTCCTATATTTTACCTTAAATTAATGTTTATCGATCTTAGGCACATTTGGTTGTTAGGATTAATGGCGTCTTTGGGTGTTGTACTTTTATATAAGCAAAAACTACTAGCGCAAAAGCAAGTTAAGTTAATTGTGATATGGTTTGTGTTCATGCTTTTTATTTTATCAGCTTTACCTTTAAAACAAGCTAATTACACACTTATTTTTGTTGCGCCTATGTCAATTCTAGCTGGCTTTTTTTTATCAAAACAATCAAGATCATATTTTCGATTCACCTTGTTCATTTGGCTTTCTGGTGCGACTCTGCTTAGCGGTTTAGAGCAACAATCCATTAGGAATTTTGTTGCTAATAGTAATGGAATTGCTGAGTTTTCCCAAGAAAACCCTAGCCAACCTATATATGTTAATCAAAGAAATAAGAGTGTTATGCTCTCTATGACATTTATCAACAACAATCTTAAAAGACCTCAACATGTCATTGTATTTGATGATTTATTGGAAGAGAGTGACTCCATTGGAAATATCCCCTTGGACGCTTATTTGATTTTTGATAACGAAACCGTTAAAAAACCATTTAAAGTGGTAAAAAATCGATTTATGAGTGCAGGTTACCAATTAGCGTATATTGAGGATATTGAACCTAAAGGTTATGGTATTGGTTTGTTTTTTATTAAAGCTATATATCAAGTCAGTAAGTTGATTTTACCGAGTTCAATGGAAACTAAGGTTCTTCCTTTTATAAAAAGCTACGAAGAGCCTAAACGTGCGCAAATATTTAAAATTAGTCGTTTAGCTTCAAAGTTGTAAGTAATATGAGAAATCACGTATGAATAATAAAGTTGCGATTTTACAATCTAATTACATTCCTTGGAAAGGTTACTTTGACTTGATGAATCAAGTTGATGATTTTGTAATATACGATTGTGTTCAATACACGAAGAATGATTGGCGAAACCGAAATCAAATAAAGTCAAAAAATGGTTTACAGTGGTTAACAATTCCAGTTTCTGTTAAATCGAGTAGCCAACTTATCAATGAAACAGAGGTTGCAAACACTGTTTGGATTGATAAACACATGAAAACTATTGCGCAAACTTACGCAAAATCAGAATGTTATAAAGATTATGCTGACGAGGTATTAGCAACCTATGAAGCTGCTAAATCACTAACAAAACTGTCCGATATTAATTTACTTTTCATAAAGTGGATAAACAAAAAATTAGGCATAACAACGAATATTCACTCGTCAACAGATTTTAATTTAGAAGAAGACAGAATTGACAGATTAGTGAGCATTTGCGAGCAACTCAATGCGAATACTTATTTAAGTGGTCCCGCAGCAAAAAATTATTTAGATGAACAGCGATTTACTGATAAAAGTATTGCTATTGAATGGATGGAATACAGTGGTTATCCTGAATATCCACAATTTGGTACTGAATTTCAACATGGCGTCTCTGTATTGGATTTATTATTTCATACAGGATCTAATGCTGCGAACTTCCTTGAAAGAAACCCATGCAAAAAGTAATAATTTTTGGCACTTCTTCATTTGCTAAACAAATGCATTATTGTTTTAATTTGACGTCTGAATATGAGATTGTCGGGTTTGCGTTAGATGCTAAGTATATAACAACGGATTCTTTTTGTGGGTTACCTATATATTCTACTTCTGAATTACTTAAAATAATTAAAGCTAAAAAAATTAAATGTTTCTTATCTCTTGGTTATAAAGACATGCGAGCAAGAGCAATAAAGTATGATCAACTTAAGTGTGAAGGTGTAAGTTTTGTTAGTTATATTTCTCCTTACGCAGCTTGTCAAATAGAGACAGTGAATATAGGTGAAAATTCAATTATATTAGCAAATACGACTGTTGAACCTTTTACCAAGATTGGAAACAACGTCTTTATTTGGTCTGGCGTAACAATTTGTCATGACGTAATTGTTAATGACCACAACTTTATAGCCGCAGGGACTGTTATTGGTGGACAGACTATAATAGATGAGAATTGCTTTCTTGGTTTTCATTGTACAATTGGTAATAATATTTTTCTTGCTAAAGAAACCTTAGTTTCAGCCAATTCATTTGTACAAGGTGATACTGAGGCACATGGTTTTTATGCTGGTGCTCCAGCTGTAAAAAAAAGTATGCATAAGGCTTCTGGAATACAAATAAATTAGGGGGATTTTAAAACTAGTTGATTATAATTCATGTAAACTATTATATTAAAACAATCAAATCTAAATATTAAATCTTACATAAAACTTTAATCGGAAAAATTATTATGGCTTTCTATAGTAGAGAAGAATTAGAATCTTTGGGTTTTAAAAGACTAGGTAAAAATATATCTATTAGTAAAAAGGCATCTCTTTATCACACAGATGCAATGGAACTTGGTGATAATTCACGGATAGATGATTTTTGCCTGATAACAGGTAAAGTGATACTTGGGCGAAATGTGCACATCGCTCCTTATTGCAACGTTGATGGTGGCGATAAAGGTATTTACTTTGGCGATTTTTCAGGTTTAGCATATGCATGTCATGCAATAACTCGTAGCGATGATTATTCTGGAAATTCGCTCACTAATCCAACGATTCCTAATGAATTCAAGACTAGTATTAATAAAAAAATAAATATTGGGAAACATGCAATTTTAGGTGCAATGAGTATTATATTACCGGGAATAAATATTGGAGAAGGTTCGTCTGTTGGAGCACACTCACTAATAACCAAAGACACAGAGGATTGGACTATGTATTTTGGGTCTCCGGCCAAAAAAATAAAGAAGAGAAGCCAAAAATTACTTATTGATGAGAACCTCTATTTAAAACATGAACAATAATTGTTAGAGAAACAATAAAAAATATGAGTATTTGGAAACTAGGAAATAAATCGACTCTGAAACGTGCCTTTATCGAAGATGATGTCATTGCATTTGCAAAACACTTTTCTGATAATAATCCTATTCACCTAGACCATCAATATGCAAAGTCGAGCATATTTAAACGGGTTATAGTTCATGGTTCGTTAGTATCTAGTCTATTTTCAGCGTTCCTTGCTAATGTTAAATTCACAGGCAGGGGGAATGAGTATGTGTAAGTTATCTATCGTCACGACGTTGTATTCTTCAGAAAAATACATTAATGAATTCTATGAAAGAATAGTTATATCTTTAAGTGATATAACTAATGAGTATGAAATTGTTTTTGTCAACGATGGCTCTCCCGATGAATCTTTGAAAAAAGCTCGAGAGATTGCAAAAAAAGATCAAAGAGTAAGAGTAGTAAACTTATCCCGTAATTTTGGTCATCATAATGCTATTGTTGCTGGCTTAGAAAGTGCAGAAGGGGAGCTCGTTTTTCTAATTGATGTTGATTTGGAAGAGGACCCAGAACTTATTGAAACTTTTTGGCGAGAGTACAATAATGACCCTGATGTAGATGTTGTATACGGCATTGCAAAGCAACGCGAAGGCAGCAAATTTAGAATGTTTGCTGGTTCATTGTTCTATCGACTATTTAACCATCTATCTAATACTCAAATACCACACAATTTAATGACAGTAAGGTTGATGTCTCGCCAATATATTGAAGCCCTTTCCCTATATGAAGAAAACTCAGTTTTCTTAGGCGGTTTATTCGCCGATGTCGGCTTTAATCAGAGGGGACTAGTTGTAGAAAGAGAGTATAAGGGAGAGTCTACATACACCTTACGAAAAAGAATTAATTTATTAGTTAATGCCATTACCGCTTTTTCGTCAAAACCATTAGAGATGTTTGTCTATATAGGTTCAACTGTAAGCGCAATATCATTCTTAGCCATTTTATTTGTAATATTCAAAAAAATATTTTTAAGTATTGATGTTGCAGGTTGGGCCTCAGCGATGATCATGACCAGCTTTTTCGGAGGAATTCAAATATTGTCAATTGGAGTGATAGGCACGTATTTGGGTAAGGTATTTAACGAGGTCAAAGGAAGACCACGTTACATTGTTAGTGATATTTTTAAAAAAGAGAAAGATAATCAAAATATGGATAATAAATAAATGACTGGGTACCTATATATAGCGGGCTGTGTTTTTTTTACTGTGTATGGCCAATTAGTTTT
Organism: Candidatus Colwellia aromaticivorans; assembly: GCF_003333305.1. Taxonomy (GTDB): domain Bacteria; phylum Pseudomonadota; class Gammaproteobacteria; order Enterobacterales; family Alteromonadaceae; genus Colwellia; species Colwellia aromaticivorans. The sequence goes on from NZ_QOLD01000098.1 coordinate 84,425, forward strand.
AAAGTGGCGTATGAATTTGCAAACACAGCCATTACCAGATGAAACCGTTGCGAAATTTTTTTATTTAATCAAACTGATTATACTCGACCCTTTTATTCTCAGCGGTTTGGCTTCAGCCTTTATAGCTAGCTTGTTTTGGATGGCGGCAATGACTAAGTTTTCTCTTAGCTTCGCTTACCCATTTATGAGCTCAGCGTTTATTATCGTGATGTTTTTTTCAGTATTGCTCTTTGGTGAATCTTTAAATAGTTACAAATTATTGGGTACTGGATTAATAGTTGCAGGCATCGTCGTGTTAAGCCAAGGCTATGGTGTTTCATAGAATTAATAAGGAAGTCATGGAATGAAAACAATAATAGTGACTGGCGGAGCAGGGTTTATAGGTTCAGCGCTTATACGTTACTTAATCAATGAAACTGAACATCAGATCATCAATGTAGATAAACTGACTTATGCCGGTAATTTAGAGTCTTTAGATTCAATCGCACATTCCTCTCGCTATCATTTTGTGCAAGCTGATATTTGTGATCAACAAGCAATAGAAAAGGTATTTAACGATTTTAAGCCCGAAATAATTATGCATTTGGCGGCAGAAAGCCATGTAGACCGTTCCATTGATGGTCCTGCAGAGTTTATTCAAACCAATGTAGTAGGTACTTTTACCTTATTAGAGGTGGCGAGAAATTACTGGCAATCACTAAACGAGACTAAAAAGTATAGTTTTCGATTTCACCATATATCTACTGATGAAGTATATGGCGATTTAAATGAAACAGACTTGTTTACAGAAGAAACACCTTATGCGCCTAGCTCACCATACTCTGCAAGTAAAGCCTCATCAGACCATCTTGTTAGAGCATGGCATCGTACCTACGGCTTACCAGTTATTATAACTAATTGTTCTAATAATTATGGGCCTTTTCATTTCCCAGAAAAATTGGTCCCCTTAGTCATTTTAAATGCTCTAGAAGGTAAACCGCTGCCGGTGTATGGTAATGGTCAACAAATTAGGGATTGGTTATATGTTGAAGACCATGCCCGTGCTTTATACAAAGTAATCACAGAAGGTAAAATTGGTGAAACCTACAACATTGGAGGCTTTAACGAGAAAGCTAATATTGATGTTGTTTATGCCATTTGTGACTTATTAGAAGAGGTAGTGCCAGACAAGCCAGCTAATATAGATAATTACCGAGATTTAGTTACTTTTGTCAAAGACCGGCCAGGACATGATGTACGTTATGCAATAGATGCAGGTAAAATAGAACGAGAACTGGGTTGGAAACCACAAGAAACGTTTGAGTCAGGTATTCGTAAAACAGTACGGTGGTATCTAAACAATCAAGCATGGTGTTCAAGAGTACAAGACGGTAGTTATCAAAGAGAACGTTTAGGTACCTAGTAGATAATTGGACTGGCACAAAAAAATGATAAATAATCATGCCTATGTAATTAACTCAGGAGCTTGCTGTAAACGTCAGGACAATATGCTCCAGCATTGTCTAATAAACTACATCCATGTAGCGTATCTTCGAAGTATTTGATACGAAGATCCATTGTGTTCTTGCTTGGATTCCAGCCTAATACACCACTGGAATGACGAAAGTCTAATACACCACGGGGATGACGTTATTAATGAACTCCTGAGTAAAGTGCATAGGCACATAAATAATTAATGTTAATGAGGTAAATTTATAATGAAAGGGATCATTCTTGCTGGAGGGACCGGCTCACGTTTATATCCATTAACTGTTGGTGTTTCTAAACAGTTACTGCCCGTATATGATAAACCGATGATTTATTATCCTTTATCTGTACTTATGCTTGCAGGTATTCGAGACATATTAATTATTTCAACGGAACAAGATATCCCCCGATTTAAAAAGGTATTGGGTGACGGTAGCCGTTTTGGGGTGAGTTTTAGCTATATTGTTCAACCTAAACCTGAGGGCATTGCTCAAGCATTTATATTAGGTGAAGACTTTATCGGTGATGATAAGGTTTGTCTTATTTTGGGAGACAATATTTACTACGGTCAGGGCTTTACCGAAAAACTGCAGCAAGCGATTGCGCAACCCTCAGGAGCTACGGTGTTTGGATATAATGTTAAAGACCCACAACGGTTTGGTGTCGTTAATTTTGACCAAAATATGAAAGCTTTATCCATTGAAGAAAAACCTGAAAGGCCAAAGTCTAATTGGGCAGTTACTGGCTTATATTTTTATGATAATGATGTTATCGAAATAGCTAAATCAATTAAACCTTCCGCTCGTGGTGAATTAGAAATTACCGATGTGAATAAAGTTTATTTGGAAAATGGCAACTTGCACGTTGCTCTACTCGGCCGTGGTTTTGCTTGGTTAGATACCGGCACACAGAAAAGCTTGTTAGCGGCAAGTCAATTTGTAGAAACTGTAGAGGAACGACAAGGATTTAAGATTGCCTGCCCTGAAGAAGTAGCCTTTCGTAATGGCTGGTTAACCGAGCAGAATTTAATTGATAGCGGCAACCAACTTAAAAATTCGCCGTATGGACAATATTTACTCGATATCATTAATCGAGATTACTAGTGAATTTATAGGAATTAACGGTGATGGAAAATAATATAAAATTTAATCAACCGCTGATCGCTGGCAATGAATTGAAATATGTTCAAGAGGTATTAGCGTCAGGACGCTTAGCGGGTGATTTAAGTTTTACAAAAAAATGCCAAACTTTTATGGAACAGCGTTTTGGTGCAAAAAAAGTACTACTGACAACGTCATGTACTTCTGCTTTAGAGATGGCTGCTATTCTTTGTAATATTAAAGAAGGAGACGAAGTGATCATGCCAAGCTTCACTTTCGTTTCAACGGCTAATGCATTTTTATTACGGGGTGCAAAAATTAAGTTTGTCGATATTCGGCCAGACACGTTTAATATTGATGAGAATCTTATTGAGCAAGCCATTACCAGCAAAACCAAAGCGATTGTACCCGTTCATTACGCCAGTATTGCTTGTGAAATGGATAAGATAAATGCGATTGCAAAAGCTCATGATTTATTTTTAATAGAAGATGCCGCTCAAGCTGTTGATACGCAATATAAAGATCAATATATGGGCACACTTGGCGATGCTGGTACCTATAGTTTTCATGAAACCAAGAATTTTGTTGCGGGTGAATGTGGAGCTTTAGTACTAAACCGAGAAGACTGGATAGAGCGCGCTGAAATATTGAGAGAAAAAGGGACAAACCGAAGTCAGTTTCATCGTGGTCATGTTGATAAATATACTTGGGTTGATATTGGCTCTTCCTATGTACCATCTGACCTTTTAGCTGCGGTATTGCTTGGACAATTTGAAGCAATGGACACGATTAATAATAAACGTCAATCAGTCGCTGAATTGTATAGGCAATGCTTACAACCATTAGCGGATAATGGCTATTTTGCAATGCCAATAGTGCCTGAACACTGTACAACGAATAACCATATGTTTTCATTGTATTGTTCGTCTGCAGCGCTCCGTAATCGACTGTTGAAAACACTTAATAAACACAACATACAAGCGGTCTTTCATTATATTCCACTGCATAATTCACCCTTTGCTATTGAGCAGGGGTTTAATCAACAACCTTTACCCGTTACCGAAAATGTAGCTGACTGTTTACTTAGGTTACCTATGTATCCTGGCTTGTCAGAACAATCAGTCTTAGCTATTTGTCAGGTAATTATTGACGAGCTAGGTTAGATTATATTTGCAAGGCAATCATATATTGGAACTAAAATATCTGTAGTTCCAATGATGAATTGTTTACTATAACAATAAAGTAAAACTTCTTAATAACGGATTATCAATGAGCTCTCCAAAAATATTCCCGACAGTTATGTGTGGCGGTAGTGGCACTCGTCTTTGGCCTCTTTCTAGATCACAATTCCCCAAACAATTTTTACCCCTAGTTAATGATACCAGCATGCTACAAGATACCATGGCACGCTTACCCGCAGGGCATCAAGCGCCGGTGTTTATTTGTAATGAAGATCACCGGTTTTTAGTGGCTGAGCAAGTTAAGCAAGTGAACTGTGGTCAAGCAACAATTTTGCTCGAACCACAAGGTCGAAATACGGCGCCTGCTGTAGCGCTTGCGGCAATTAATGCACTTGAATCTAATAGCGATGCACTGTTATTAGTGTTGGCTGCAGATCATGTTATTAAAGACACTGATAAATTTCATCAAGCAGTTGTTGTTGCAACAGCCGCAGCACAAAAAGGAAAATTAGTCACCTTTGGTATTGTCCCTACTAAGCCTGAAACAGGTTATGGCTATATAAAACAAGGTGTAGAGGCAACAGAAGATGGTGCAGGTAGTGGTGTTTTTGAGGTAGCAACATTTGTTGAAAAACCAGATACTGATACCGCAGAAGGCTATCTAGCCTCAGGTGATTATTTATGGAATAGCGGTATGTTTTTATTTAAAGCAAGCCGTTATCTTGAAGAGTTAGAAAAATTCAGACCTGATATTTTGCAGGCTTGCCAGCAGGCAATGGCAAAAGTTGAAAAGGATTTAGATTTTACCCGCCCTGATAGCGAAGCATTCATGCAATGTGCTGATGAGTCTATTGACTATGCCGTAATGGAAAAAACAGATCAAGCGGTTGTCATTCCTCTTGATGCAGGCTGGAGTGATGTTGGCTCTTATTCTGCCCTTTGGGAAGTATGTGAACAAGACTCCAAGAAAAATGTGATTAAAGGTGATGTGATTGCCCATGATACAAGCAACAGTTACATTCATAGTCAAAATAAGTTAATCGCTACCTTAGGGGTTGATAACCTCGTGGTCATTGATACCCCTGATGCTGTATTGATTGCGAATAAAGACAAAGTACAAAATGTGAAAGAAATTGTAAATGAACTTAAGGCGCAGCAACGACCTGAAGCAAAATTACATCGTGAAGTTTACCGTCCTTGGGGTAAATACGATAGTGTTGATAGCGGTGAGCGCTTTCAAGTAAAACGCATCACCGTTAATCCAGGGGCTAAACTCTCTGTACAAATGCATCATCATAGAGCAGAGCACTGGATTATTGTTTCAGGCACAGCAAAAATCACGCTCGATGAGAAAACTTTTCTATTAAGTGAGAATCAATCCACTTATATCCCTATTGGTGTCGTTCACGCCCTAGAAAACCCAGGTAAATTACCGCTTGAAATGATCGAAGTGCAATCAGGCAGTTATTTAGGTGAAGATGATATTGTTCGTTTCGAAGACAAATATGGGAGAAGTTAAGTTACGAGTAAGAGAAGTTACGGGTTGCGAAAAGAATATCAGTAATGAGCTAAAACAGTGACGAGTAAGAGAAGTTGCGGGTAGCGAAGAACTCGAAACTAAAAATTCAACAAGGAGGTTGTATGCAGTATGAAAAATTGGAAATATGGTTACGTAGTAAAAACTTGGCTATTGATGTTTATAGAGAGCTTGCTGGCTTACGTGATTTTGGTTTCAAAGATCAAATTACTCGCTCGGCTTTATCTGTTCCAAGCAATATCGCTGAAGGTATGGAACGAAGTTCAAATGTAGAAAAAGCTAGGTTCCTTGTTATTTCTAAAGGCTCAATTGGTGAATTTAAAACTCAAACCGATATTGGTATTGCTATTGGCTATATATCTCAACAAAAAGGTTTCTTTTGGATGAATGAAGCGGAACAATTATCAAAAATGCTAGGTAGCTTTATAAATAGGTTAAAAAATAATGACTAAAATCTCGAAATCGGAAGCAAACACTCCTCAGGTTGAGGCTTTCACTTCGCCACTTGAAACTAGTGACTCAAAGCTGGAACCTGTATCGTCGCAACCCGAAACTCGTCACTCGAAACTGCTTTCCTGTTTTAAAGCTTATGACATTCGCGGTAAACTCGGTGAAGAGCTAAATACCGATATTGCTTATCGTATAGGTCGTGCTTTTGCGCAACATACTAAAGCAAAAGAGGTCGTAGTTGGAGGCGATATTCGCTTAACAAGCGAAGAGCTAAAGTTAGCACTTGCTAACGGTTTAATGGACGGTGGCACGAATGTTATTGATTTAGGCTTGTGCGGCACTGAGCATATTTACTTTGCTACAAGTCATTTAAATTGTGATGGCGGTATTGTCGTGACGGCTAGCCATAACCCTATTGATTACAATGGCATGAAGTTAGTTAGAGAAAATTCAAAACCGATTAGTGGTGATACGGGTTTGTTTGAGATCCAAGCCCTCGCTGAGCGCAATGAGTTTTCTAAGGTGGCTGAAAGGGGTCAACTATCAACTCAAAATATTAGCCAAGCTTATACCGAGCATTTGTTAACCTATATTGATGTGAAAAACCTTTCTTTATTAGGCTCCCCATTAGATTCTTCGTTAGAGAGGCCATTAAAGCTAGTGGTGAACGCAGGTAACGGTACTGCAGGTCCTGCACTGGATGCTATTGAATCCGCTTTTAAGCAATTGAAAGTGCCTGTAGAATTTATAAAAGTTCATCACCAACCCGATGGAAATTTTCCCAATGGTATTCCAAATCCGCTGTTAGTTGAAAATAGAACTGCTACTCGAGATGCGGTAATTGAGCAGAATGCAGATATGGGTATTGCTTGGGATGGCGATTTTGATCGCTGTTTTTTATTTGATGAGCGAGGCGACTTTATTGAAGGATATTATATCGTTGGCTTGTTAGCTGAGAATTTTTTAGCTAAATCTGTGGATAGTAAAAATACGGTGGCTAACGCTTCACCACCGAAAATTATTCATGATCCACGCTTAACGTGGAATACCATTGATATTGTAGAGCAAGCAGGCGGTCAGGCTATACAAAGTAAAACTGGGCACGCCTTTATTAAAGAGCGTATGCGGTTAGAAGATGCGGTATATGGTGGTGAAATGAGTGCCCACCATTATTTTCGTGATTTTTTCTATTGCGATAGCGGCATGATCCCTTGGTTACTCATTGCTGAATTAGTTTGCCTTCGTCAACAACCATTATCTTCACTCGTAGAAGAACGCATTCAAGCTTACCCATCTTCAGGTGAAATTAACAATAAAATTGTTGATCCAAAAGTGGCTATAGCTCGTGTATATAACTACTATCAAAGTGACGCACAAGTTATTGATGAAACAGACGGCATTAGCATGGAGTTTGGTGCATGGCGTTTTAACTTGCGAAGCAGTAATACTGAACCTGTAGTTCGTTTGAATGTTGAGTCTAAAGGTGATGAAGCACTAATGGCAGACAAAACTCAAGAAATTTTAGGTTTATTACTTCAATAGTAGAGAATGGATCCTCGACCCTTCGACCCTTCGACAGGCTCAGGGCAAGCGGCTAGGGGCAAGCGGATTGAAATCCGTTCATACTGAGCGCGAAGAATGAGCAGTCGAAGTGCGACAAGCTCAGGGCAAGCGGCTCAGGGCCAGCGGTTTAGGGCAACGGAGTGTTAACAAACGCTACCGTCATTCCAGCGGTGTTTTAGGCTGACGTCACAGGGATGTGATTTATGTGGAGAATGCAGGAGAACACTCTCCTGAATCCAAGCAAGAAGACATGGATCCTCGACCCTTCGACCCTTCGACAAGCTCAGGGCAAGCGGTTCAGGGCAAGCGGCTCAGGGCAAGCGGTTCAGGGCAAGCGGCTCAGGGCAAGCGGCTCGGGGACAGCGGATTGAAATCCGTTCATACTGAGCGCGAAGAATGAGCAGTCGAAGTGCGACAAGCTCAGGGCAAGCGGAAAACCCGTTCATCCTGAGCGTCTCCGTTCGTCCTGAGCGTCTCCGTTCGTCCTGAGCGCGAAGCAGTCGAAGGAAGCAGTCGAAGGAAGGGCCAGCGGATTTTTGAATGTGCCCGAATAATTACAAAAAAACTACTGCAAAAATATTATCAGCACAGTACACTATTTATTATTGTAGATACTATGTTTAAAAACAGTTAAGGACATAACAATGAAAATAGGGATTATCGTCGGTACTCGCCCAGAAATCATCAAAATGGCGCCCGTTATTCGTGAATGCCAAAAGCGAGCCATACCTTATTTTATCATCCATTCTAATCAACACTATTCAGAAGAAATGGACAGTATTTTCTTCAAAGAATTAAAGCTTCCTGCGCCGCATTATAATTTAGGTGTTGGTTCTGGTTTACATAGTAACCAAACCGGTAATATTCTAATTGAAATGGAGCCTATTTTAATTCAAGAAAAGCCTGATGTGGTTCTAGTGCAAGGCGATACTAATACGGTTCTATCTGGCGCATTAGCGGCTTCTAAATTGGGTATTAAGGTAGGGCACATTGAAGCTGGCTTACGCAGTTATGATAGAACTATGCCAGAAGAAACCAACCGTATTATGACTGATCATATTAGTGACTTTTTGTTTGCCGTTGGGCCGAACCAATATGCTATTTTAGCGAAAGAAGGTATTGATGCAGATAAAATTTACACTGTTGGTAATACTGTTTCTGATTCGTTATTTCAACATTTAGATATTTCGGCAAGTACTAGTACTATTTTGGATGATTTATCAGTGGAGTCAGGCAAGTTTTTCTTGGTGACAGCTCATCGAGCGTCTAATGTTGACGTTATGGCGAATTTGATGGAATTACTCGCTTTATTTGATAAATTACATGCCAAGTATAGCCAGACAATCGTGTGGCCTATCCACCCCCGAACACAGTCTAAACTTAAAGAGTTTGGTATTGAATTACCAAGTTACTTAAAACTTATCCCACCTATTGGCTATTTAGATTTTATTCAGTTACAAAAACACGCTCAGTTAATTTTAACGGACTCCGGTGGTATTCAAGAAGAAGCCTGTTTACTGGGTGTACCTTGTATTACTTTACGCGAAAACACTGAACGACCAGAATCTATCGAAGTGGGCGCCAACGTATTAGTTGGTCGTGATGCTGATAAGGCGTTAGCGGCAGCTGATAAGTGGTTATCAACAACAAGTGGTAATTTTAATTGGAAAAATCCTTTTGGTGATGGTCATGTTGCTGAATTAATTTTGGATATTATTACTAATACTCAGTCAAATTCAGCGGATGAAAATATTGTCGCAAGAAATGAAACACTGGCAGTGGTTGGCATGGGTTATATGGGCTTACCAATCGCCAGTTTATTAGCTCAAGCAGGCTATAGCGTTACGGGTGTTGATTTAAACAGTGATAAAGTGGATGCTATTAATCGTAGTGAATGCCCATTCGATGAAGCAGGTCTTCCTGAGTTGATTCATCAAGTGGTGAGTCAGGGATTCCTAAAAGCAAGTACTAGCATTCCTTCAAGTGAAACTTACCTTGTTGCTGTTCCAACACCGCATAAAGGCTCATCTAAAGGTAATAGCTGTGATCGCTCTTATGTTTTTAGTGCCGTTGATGCAATCGCTAAAGTAGCAAAAGATGGTCAAACAGTTATTGTTGAATCAACTATTTCACCACAAACAAGTTTAGCAGTAGCGCAACGCTTTAAAGATAATGGGTTAAGCATTGATGTGGTTCATTGTCCTGAACGAGCTATCCCGGGTCAAACATTGCACGAGTTAGTACATAATGATCGTATTATTGGCGCTAGCAATGAAGCAGCACAGTTGAAAGTTAAAGCCATATATCAAAGCTTTGTTAAGGGTGAAGTATTCCTAACCGACTTGACCACGGCTGAGTGTATCAAATTAGTTGAAAACACCTCGCGTGATGTTGGTATTGCATTTGCCAATGAATTATCTGAAATAGCTAAAGAATTGAATGTAGATGTTTATGAGGTTATTCGTTTGGCTAATCGACATCCTCGTGTGAACGTCTTAACACCAGGGCCGGGTGTTGGCGGTCATTGTATTCCAATTGACCCGTGGTTTTTAGTTGAAAATACTAAAGCAGGGGAGTTTGTACGACTAGCACGAAAAATTAATGATCAACGTCCAAGTATTGTTGCCCAGCAAGCCTTAGATTTATTAGGTGCTGACTTTAAAGGTAAAAAAATAGGTGTTTTAGGTGTTGCTTATAAAGCCAATGTTGATGATTGTCGAGAGTCTCCAGCAGAAGCGATCTTAGAGCACTTTAACCTAGCAGGTGTTAGCGTTAGCTATCATGACCCTTATGTGGACAGTTGGAAATGCCCACGCATAGCAACTATAGACGAAATGGATAATTGGGCAGATGTTATTATTCTGGTCACTGACCATGAGTGTTACGGTAACCTGTCGTTAGCAACAGCGTTGTTAAATACTAGAGCGTAAAATACGAAGCCCTCCGTTTGAATGGGCTTTTTTTGTTTTAGAGAATGGATCCTCGATCAGAAACTTCGAGGATGACGGGGTTGGTTACTTCGAGGATGACGGGGTTGGTTACTTCGAGGATGACGTAGTGGTTATATCACCCACGTCATTCCAGTGGTCACTACTCACGTCATTCCAGTAATGGTTTAGGCTGACGTCATATGGATGTGACTTATTAGAGAATGCAGGAGCATATTCTCCTGAATCTAGAAAGAAGACATGGATCCTCGATCAGAGACTTCGAGGATGACGGGATTACTTGCGGATGACATAGTATTTATATCATTCACGTCATTCCGCAGTTGTCTTGTGCGGAATCTATAGTGTTATGTAGGCAATTTATTAGATTACAAATAAGAACTAATTAAGGAAAATAATAATGAAGTTTACTAAAGCGGGTATTTGTTTAAGTATAATTTTGGCCTTAAGTGCTTGTAGTGAAAAAGAAACCGCAGAATCCTATCTTATTAAAGCGAAACACTATACTCAAGAGAACAAAATCAATGAGGCTGTTATTGAACTGAAAAACTCAATTAGAGCAGATGTTAATAACGGAGAAGCAAGGTTTTTACTCGGTAAAATATACCTTAATCAAGGTAATGGTACTGATGCAGTTAAAGAGTTGGAGCGCGCTAGAAAATCAAAGCATATTAACAAGCACTTAATTCCCTTATTAGCTAGGGCTTATCTTTTAACTGACTCAGATGACGAGGTTATTGCTCTGAGTGATGATGCAAAGAGTTTAAAAGAAGAAACGTTAAGTCGATACTTAGCATATAAAACATTAGCAGCCTTGCGAAGTGAACAAGTTGCGTTAGCTCAGACAAGTGCTAAGCAAGCCATGTCATCTAATCCAGATGAGTTTTATAGTAAACTGGCTGAAACCTATCTTGTGTTCTCAGAAAATAATTTAGAACGGGCAAGTATTCTCGCTAAATCATTACTTGCAATATCTGCAGAAAACCCGGATGCATTAATGTTGCAAGGGCAAATTGCAACAGCAATGAAAGATTATGAACAAGCCGCTAAAAGCTTTCAGCTTTACCTATCTGCACAACCAAAATCTGGCATAGTTCAACTTTTGCTAGCACACTCTCTATTAAAGTCTGAGCAATATGTAAAAGCAGAGTTGTATGCCGATACTATTTTAGCTCAGCTCAGTACACAGCCTTTTGCTAACTATATTAAAGCAATGGTGCGGTTTCAAAGTAAGGATTATGAGAAAGCAAGTGAGCATGCAGAAGCTGCATTGTCCGCTAATTTCAAGCAAGTTGATTTAAAATTAGTTGCCGGTGCTAGTGCTTTTTACTTAAAAAACTGGGAACAAACAAATCACCACTTAAGTGCTATTTCTAAATATTTACCACCAGAACATCAAGCTAAAAAAATGTTAGTACTGAGTCAGTTAGAGCTAGGTTTAATTAACGATATAAGTGACACATTAAATGGTTTTTCAGCGAACAATGACTCTGATTCACAGTTTATAGCATCACTAAGTTATAAATTACTTGAATTAGGAGCTGTTAACGAAGCAAAACAATTAGTCGATAAAAATGAAAGTGTAGATTCTGATGCAGGACAAAGTGCTCGCCAAGGTATGTTGAAGTTAATGATGAATGATCCATCAGGCATGCAAGATTTAGAAAATGCAATAAAATTGAATCCTAAGTTTGTTGAAGCAGAGTTTGCTCTTGCCTATGCCTCTGTACAAGTCGGTAATATAGAGCAAGCAAAAAAGATAGCGGATAAATGGAAAACGCAATACCCAGATAAAGCGGGCTCTTCTAATTTAATGGCAATAATTCATATTAAAGAAAAGGAATATATTAAAGCTGAACAAGCGCTTGATCAAAGTTTAAGTAAGGAAAAAGACAATGCTTTTGCTTTAATTGAATTAGTAAATGTAGCTCGGTATCAAGATAAAATTGAATTGGCGAAGGAGCGAGCCAACCACTTAATTGAGGTATACCCTGATAGTGATAAAGCGCAAAGGTTGTATTTTGGCTTAAATCGAAATGAAAAAGCCTTAGAAATGATTATTTCTTCACATAAACAAGATAAGTTAAATATTAAAAAAGCACTCTTAGCTAGTGAAGCTTTAGTTAGCTTAAAAAAAATTGATAATGCACTTGAGATATTAAAAAGTATTCAGCAAGAACAGAAGTTACCTAAGCGTTATTGGCAGTTATTGTTAGCTGTTTATAAAATGCAACAAAATGAAAATCAAATAATTGCAACCCTTGAGCAATGGCGAGAAGCTAGCCCATATCATATTGAGGCATCTGTATTATTAGTAGACTTTTACGCTAATAAAAAAGACTATTCTAGAGCGTTAAGTGTTGTGAATAGAGCATTTGAACATCATGAATACAACTTAACGTTGCAACTCGTTAAAATGCACTTACTGCTTAGCTCAAAAGAGCTTTACCAAGCGAAGGCTCTTTATAAAACTATTGCAAAGCGAGATATTAAAAAACCATTAAAAATGGGTTTAGAGGGACGTATCTTTTTATTAGAGAAAAAATTTGAACAGGCTATTCCCAAGTTAGATAATTTTTATCAAGCGTATCCAAGTGCTCAAAATGCCATGTATTTAGCCTCAGCATATCAAGGTAATTCTAATGAGAGCAGCGCAATAGAAGTATTAGAAAGTTTTCTAGTTAATAATGAAAAAAATGACCGTGTAAGAGCCATTTTGGCAGGAATGTATATTATTAATGATAAAAACAAGGCCATTGAAAGCTATGTGAAAATAGCCGAGAGTCAGCCTAATAGTGTAGTGGTATTAAATAACTTGGCTTGGTTATATATGGAGAAAGGAGAGTTAGATAAAGCATTAAGATATTCTGAAAAAGCTGTTTTACTTGCGCCTAAAGTCGCTAGTGTCTTGGATACTAGAGGTATGGTTTTATTGAAGTCTGGGAGTGAAGTTGATGCTTGGAAAATGATATATAAAGCATTTAATATTTCACAAGGAGCGGATAACAATATCTCACTAAATTATGCAGAGGCACTTATCGCAAATAACCAGTTTGAAGATGCAATAACTTTTTTAGGGAGTTTGTCTTTGCATAATAAGGAGTTACTCGAAAGAAAAGTGCAACTTAAAGCATTGGCTAAGGAAAAGTTAGCACACTAACTTTTAGAAAATGCTGGTCGATCGTTTAATAAAACTTAATAGTTCTTATAAATAAATAAATAAATAAATAAATAAATAAATAAATAAATAAGTAAATAAGTAAGGGAAGCAAAATATGAGCATAAATAGCAAAAAAATTATTGTGGTTTCGACAATAATAGCTTTATTAAATTTAGCTGGTTGTGGTGAAAAATCAACAGAAGAAAGAATCGCTTCGGCAGAGAAAGCATTAAAGCAGAATAAAGCAAATAGTGCGGTAATTGAATTAAAAAATCTGCTTAGAGAAAATGGAAATAATGACGAAGCGCGTTTTTTGCTTGGTAAGGCATATATAAGTTTAGGTGATTGGATTTCAGCAGAGAAAGAATTATCTAAAGCCTATGAACTTGGTTATGAGCTGAATCTACTTATCCCATTATTATCAAAAGCGCATTATTACTTGAATAATAATAAAGAGTTGGCTTTGCTAGAGTCTCAATCTGCAGAATTAAATGAAGAAGTTAAAATAACGTTAAAAACATTACTGGCAATCACTTATTTGCGCTCTGGTAACTTTCAAGAAGGAAAGATTTACTTATATGAAGTGATAGATAAAGGCTATGATTCTGAATATACCTTGCTAGCTCGTGCTTGGCGACATGGTATTGAAGGGAACTTACAGCAAGCCTACGAGGCTGTATCTGCAGCAATAGAAAAAAATCCTGAATTTTCAGAAGGACTCGAATACCAAGGCTTTCTTTATTTTGAAGCAAAAGATATGAAGAAAGCGGCAATTTCTTTTGAAGCATTTTTAAGGTTACACCCTCAAGATGTCTCCATAAATGTGTTGTTGGCAATTGCATTTGCTAACAGTAATCAGTATGAAAAAGCTGAAAAAATAGCAGATTCATTGTTGAAAATAAATAATAAACATCCAAGCTTAAATCAGGTGAAAGCTCAGTCAAGGTTTGCAGCGAAGGATTATGAACAAGCCAAATACTTTGCTGAAGTTGCAATAAGAAATGATAGTAATCTACTTTTGGCTAAAGTGATTGCAGGGGTAAGCGCATATAATCTAAAACAAAACGAATCTGCATATACCTACCTTAATTCAATAAATAATCTTTTGCCGCTTGAACATCCAGTAAAAAAATTGGTGGTGGCTTTAAAGTTTCAATTAGGATATGAACAAAGCCTATTTGATGAGTTGAGCTCAACTCCACTTGAACAACAATCCCTTGAAATTTTGTCTTATTCTACTCAAAGCTTCTTAAATATCGGAGACTTAGATAAAGCTGGGGTGATCATAGCAAAAGCAGCTAAAGTTGCACCTGAAAACCCTCAAGTATTGCTACAACAAGGCTATATTAAGCAACTAAATGATGATGACTCTGCAGAAAAATTACTTCTACAAGCATTAGAACGAGATACGAGTTTAGATGTTGCAGAAATTTTGCTTGTAAAAAAATATTTAGAAAATAAAAAATTTCAAAAAGCAATTGAAATTGCCACAAGTATAAATGAAAGTAAGCCAGAATTGTCTAAAATATTACTAGCAAAAATATATCAAGAAAAAGGAGAGTTAAGCGCTGCTCAGAAATTATATGAATCTTTGTTAAAAACATCCCAAAATAAGAGTGGCATTTATTATCAATTAGGTAAAATAGCTGAAATTAATGATGATACTCCATTGGCGATTAACTCTTTTAAAAAAGCGTTAACAATAACCCCTAACCAGCCTATTGTGGTGTCCAGTTTAATTAAATACTCACACAATGAAAAGTACAAAAAAAATATTGAACAGTTTTTACAAAAAAATAACAAAAAGAACAACTTTGATGTAACAACTACTCTTGCTCTAGCTGCGCATTTTTCTTTAAATAAAGAGTTCGCCTTAGCTGAGCAGGCACTGGACAATGGAATAAAAGTTGCGGATAACTTGGTTAAGCTTTTGTTTATGAAAGGTAAGGTTCAAATAAAACAAGCTAAACTGGATGAAGCATTAAAAACTTTTGAGAAAATACGTCAAATTAACCCTGAGTTAATTCAAGTCTATATAGCTAAATCAAATACATATTCGCTAAAGAAAAAGCTCAAATTGGCTATAGCTGAATTAAAAAAGGCAATAGATTTATCTATAGGTAATACCGCATTAGCTTTTCAATTAATTGAATTACACCTACAGAATTATGATATTCAAGCCGCGAAAAAAGTATTGAGTAATATCCCTTTAACCGAACAAAGCCAGTTTGGCAAAGATCGGTTTTTTGGCAAAATTGCATTTATAGAACAGGATTATCACTCAGCACAAATACATTTAGAAAAAGCATATCAGCAACGGATGGAAGAAAATATTTTTTTGGAATTAGTACAGACACTTCAGCACCTGAATAAGCATGAGCAAGCGTTAGCATTATTTAGTGATTTAGCACAGGGAGAGGAAGCTAAAAAGCTTCCCTTGAAAGTTTTGCTTAAAAAAGCAGAATTGCTAACTAAAAAAAATCCTGAGCAAGCAATAGAAATATATCTTTATATATCAAAACGAACGAACGGCAATGTTATAGTGTTAAACAATTTAGCCACGTTGTATTTACGTACAGGTGAAAACGAATTAGCCATAGAAACAGCAAAACTAGCCTTGCAAAAGTCCCCTAATATGCCGGAAATACAAAACACTTACGGTTTGGTGCTTTTGGATACTAAGCAAGTAGAAGAAGCGCTAACATACTTAGAGCAATCCTATTTATCGGATAAAAATAACCTTGACTATGGTGTCCATTATGCTCAAGCGTTATATTTTAACAATCAAAAAGAGGATTCGAAAAATATTGTGACAGGTCTTAAAGAGGAACTTCTCAGTGAAGAAACCCATTCTCGCTTGCAAGCACTTAAACAATTACTGCAATTGTAATCATAATAGTGTCGAAAAATTTTACACTATCATTAAGTGAAATTTTATGTTTTTTTTATCTTTATGATTTTATTGGTTTTATGTGTGGTGGCACACTATGTGCTTATATTAAAGTAGACCTTAAAGCATGGAGTGAAAAAATGAAAAAATTACTTACTGCGGGACTTATCTCGCTAACAATGACAGGAACAGCAGTAGCTCAAGATGTTTATCTAGATATTGGAGCGGATTATTCTGACCCTGACACAGCTAAAGCAGCCGGTGTTACAACAACCGGTTGGAAAAACGAATTATTATTAGATTATTATTCGCAATCCTATGTTAAAGATGTTGATAATAGCGGTGATTTATCTGCGGGAGATACCATACATTCGGCAGGTGGTTTAATTCCAGCAAGTGTTGACTGGGATGATACACATACAATCACTGACTTTAATAGTGTTGGTGGCTTTACTCCAGGTCAGGGTACACCACCAGATGGTAGTAATAATGGTTATACCAATGACTGGTTGATCAGCTTCCGTTTTGATGACTTAATGGGAACCTTCAATGGGACAGATTTTATTTATTCATCAGGGACTATTGATTGGCTCATATTTGATTCTTCAGATGGCTGGGCTGAGCATCACTTATTTACCACTACAATTACTGGCCACACCGCAACTTCTGGTAACCAAATTTTTTCTGGTGGATTGAGTAACTTTGGTGCTGATGTTATTAATGGCGTGTCAGTTGGCGATATTTTCAACATTGAAACTGATGGAGGAGCTATTAGCTTTGAAGACTATAATACAGACAATAGCCCGTTTGAAGTTCAATGGCGTATAGATCAAAACACTGATCAACCTGTGTTTGTTGCAAATGCTGGATATGGCCTGGGAGGAAACTTTACAGACTATAAATTCATGGTTGAAAGTGCCAAACACAATGGTTCGCTTGCTTTTACTGCTGTGCCAGAGCCAGCTTCAATTGCGTTATTTGGGTTAGCTTTAGTTGGCCTTGCTGGAGCCACACGTCGCAAAGCGTAATGCAGATCAGTTAATAAGTATTTAATGATCCATTGACCAAACTTCTGGTTAGTATATAAAGGCTTCTGAACTTATTCAGGAGCCTTTTTTTTTGCAGTTGTCTTCCGCCGTATTACTATTGTTTGGCAGCTTGGGCAAGCCTTAGAAGCCATTTAAGGTGAATACGAAGCAACACAACATGAGTTAGGCGGCGGCTCCCTAATCATTTTTATGAATAGTTTGTTTTATTTATTGTCCTTAATAATTTGCTTAAATCGCCAAAACATATAACGTTGAATAGGGTTTTTATTCCCCCAAGGACGCCAAGTTTTAATTAATTTATTTCGATATGCATCAAAATGTAATCCGCTAGGGGCATAAATAACTTCCCCTCTTTTTAGAATGATTTTAAGTACATTGGTACATAATGTCCCTGCAGCTAGCGAAATCCCCATGCAAGTTGATGGAACTTTTTGCTTAAAAAAATTAATTGATGAGCGCTCTACTAAATAATGTCTTTGTTGGATGGAAGGCGATACGCCAACAACAAAGCGGACAATGTTATCATTAAAAATATTAGCTTTTTCCTCTTCGCTAGCATTATTGGGTGTCTCAACAATGGCAAAATATTCATCAAATGACATTTTTCCCGGCATAAAAACTAAAAACGCTGTGCCCATACCCATAGGGGCTGCAGTGATGGTAGGTATGCCTTTTTCGTAACAACGCCTAAATACCTTACGGCGAATGTCTAAACAAAAAATATCTAGACTATCTACATAGATATCAACACCTTCTAAAAACTCTTCTAAATTATCATCGTCGATACCTTTGTCGAAATTCTTAATATTGGCTTCAGGGTTAATACCTCGGATCGTCTCCTCCATTACTTCAGCTTTAGCTCTACCTAACGTTGACATGTTTGCACCCGCTTGGCGGTTAAAATTGGCAACATCATAATCATCTAGGTCTGAGATATGGAAATTTCCGATACCTAATCTCGTTAATACAGTAGCATGATCTCCACCAACCCCACCGAGTCCACCAACTGCAACTTTTGTATTACGTAATATTTGTTGCTCTTCTTTTGTAACCCAACCGAAATTTCGCGAAAATGCTTCTTCATAATTAAACATAATAACCTTCCTCTTTTTCAAATTCGTCTTTTAACTTTATTGCCTAATTGGATAGTTTTATCATCTGACCGATCAAATATATTAAATATTATTTATCCATTAAATTAGTATAAGGTGTAAAAAACATTTGTGTTTTTAAATCATTATGAATAATGTCATATAATTCCCTGAGTTGATCTGTTAATTCTAGGTGAAACTTTTCTCGGGGTAAATAGAACATGGCACGACGCCCATGGTAATCCATTTCTATGCCAATCTGCTCAAAAGGCAAACCAAAGCGTCGCAGGCGTCGATTCAGCCTTGGCTCCATCATGACCATAATACCTACATGGTTACATATTTCAGCTAACGCCAATCCGGACAAATATAAACCCATAGCAATATTAGGAAAGTTTCTTCGTTCAGCTTCAGTAAAAACTTTTTCTGGGTTTATATCATTTAAAACGTAAGGAGTATTTTTTTCATTATCACGGCGTCTAAAGTCTTCGAGAACAGCTAATCTAGATATTTCACCAAAACCACCACGGGGTAATGTTTGCGTGTCAACTGTGTCAGGAATAGCACTTGCAAGGCAGTTTTCTTCAAAAGGTAGCTTTAAATTAGGGTTGTTAGCAGGTGGGATGACGAGTCGAATACATCCGGCAAATGCACCTGTTCTTCGGTGCTCTAAAATACAATGAAATGAGTAATCATCGCATTCATCGGTTTCCATTTGTTGTTGGTTTTCAGGCTCCCAACCGAGCTCATTACAATAAACACCGTAACGTATCTTAAATGCTTCTTGTCTGAGCTCTTTACTACTGGCAAATTTTATCTTGAAATATTGATTGAAATTGTCGGCAATTGAATATTGACTCATGTTAAGTCCATAAATTAATGATGATTTTTAATAAGTAACGCTAGCGATTAACTATAACAATATTTAGAGATAAAAAACCAATTTAGAGTAATATTTCGTGCAAATGTGGCTGACTTAGAAAATCTTGTGGGCTAGCTGAAGCGCCGTATGCTCCAGATTGATAGACCACAACATAATCATCCACATTGCTAACGGGCAGCATTACCTTATCTGCCAAAATATCTAACGGAGTGCAAAGAGGCCCTACGATATTAACGAGCTCTACTTTTTCGTTAATAGCGCATAGTTTGTTGCCAATAGCGACAGGGTAATTCTTTCGTATTACTTGACCAAAATTTCCTGAATTGGATAAATGGTGGTGTAGGCCTCCATCACAGATGAGGTAGGTAGTACCACGAGATATTTTTTTATCAACTATTTTACTTACATAAATACCAGCTTCACCCACCAGATAGCGTCCTAATTCCATAACGATATCAATATCAGCTAATGTATGTTGATATTGTTTTAATAAATTAGTTAGGTTGGAGCTTATTTCGTCAAGTAGTAAGCGTTGTTCACCAGGAAAATATGGAATTCCCAGTCCGCCACCAATATTAATATAGGCAATTTTTACTGGTGTTAATGAAACAAGCTGTTGTGCTAGGGCAAATGTTTTGTCGTGCATTTCTATGATTGCTTCAGCTTTTAAATTTTGCGAACCTGCAAAAATATGAAAACCACGAAAGTTTATTTTGTCGTATGGAAGCTTATTGAGTAGTTTGGGTAATAGCTCTTCATCTATACCAAAAGGTTTTGAGCCACCGGACATTTTCATGCCTGAGGCTTTTAATTCAAAAGCAGGGTTAACACGAATAGCAATATTAGGTTTAATATTTAAGCTTTCACCTAGCTCTATAGCACGGCTAATTTCTGTTTTTGACTCTGTATGAAGTGTGATTCCTGCAATTATGGCTGCTTGAATATCATCGTGTGTTTTCCCTGGGCCGGCAAAACTTATCTCATTAGCAGGCATGCCAGATTGTAGTGCGAGTAACATCTCTTTTTTTGATGCCACATCGAATCCGCTAACATGATCAACCATGAAATGCACTAAACTAGGTAAGGGGTTAGCTTTAATTGCATAATGCAATTGAATTTTTTCAGGTAAAGCGGATTTTAAGCTAGCGACTTTGTTGGCAATAAGTGCTTTGTCATAGGCATAAAAAGGAGTGCTGCCAACAAGTTTATCAATTTGACTAATCATTTTACCGCCAATAACAAGTTCATTTTTGTTGTTAGCGAAGTGAGACATGTCAGCATGTTTAGGTGCTTGTCGTGGAGATGTTTTTGTCATGTTACTCTACTTGTTATTTTTAACTAAAAAAGTTTATTTATTAACCGCTGTCATCCTCATGGTGTATTAATTGAGGATCTCAGAGGGCACAAGATTCCGTACAAAAGATCTACGGAATGACGGCTCCTGCATAGTAAGGAGATTGACTAAAAAAGTTTATTCATTAACCGCTGTCATCCTCATGGTGTATTAATTGAGGATCTCAGCGGGCACAAGATTCCATACAAAAGATCTACGGAATGACGGCTCCTGCGTAGTGAGGAGGTTAACTAAAAAAATTTTTATATTCTTGATTTAGTTTATTTCTGTCAATTTTACCATTGGCATTATGTGGTAACTCAGGTAAAACAATTATTTTTTTAGGTACCATGTAATTAGCGAGTTGTTTCTGACAGTGTTTTAAGATCGATTTTTCCACTAAAGATAAATCATCTTGGCTATTACTACACACTATTGCCAATATTGCTTGACCTAAATCGTCATGTGGCACACCAATGGTGGCGGCTTCAGTTATTTGATCATGTTGGTAGAGTACTTCTTCAATTTCCATGGGGCTAATACGATAACCAGAAGTTTTCATCATTTCATCAGATCGGGCAACAAAATATAGAAATCCGTCAGCATCTCTTTTGACTGAATCACCTGAAAAAACAGCCAGTTCAGGATTAATAATTCCTTCAGGTTGGCCCGGTGCAGCTTTGAAACGTTCGGCGGTTTTATCAGCAGCATTCCAATAGCCTAAGCTAACTAAAGGACCTTTATGTACTAATTCTCCCGCTTCATCGGTATCGCATATGCTACCATCTTTACGTACAACCAGTACTTCGGCATTAGGGATTGCTTTTCCCATTGAACCAACTCTTTTGTCTACTTCATTAGGTGGTAGATAAGTTGAGCGGAAGGCTTCAGTTAATCCATACATTAAATATGGCGCAGCATGGGGCATTAGAGCACGTAATTGGTTTAAGTTGGTTGTAGATAAGGCGCCGCCAGTATTAGTAAAATAACGAATAGAGTTGCCGGCACTTTCTGTCCAATTCAATTTGCAAAGCTGTGACCATAATGGTGGAACAGCAGCCAATCCAGTAATTTCATGTTTAATTATTGCTTTAATGACATCGTTCGGTAGCAAATAGTCCAATAATACAGATTCAGCTCCAACAAGAAAACTTGTTGTTAATTGGCTTAAGCCGTAATCAAAACTTAGAGGTAAAACAGCTAATATTTTATCTTTGGAGGTGTTTTGTAAATATTGAGCTACTGATTTAGCACCTAAAACAATATTATTATGCGAAAGCACAACACCTTTTGGTTTTCCTGTACTGCCAGAGGTGTATAAAATAGCTGCCATATCATTGCTAGTTAGCGGTTGTGGATTTTTCTTTTCACAAGTGAGGTTTGTAAATGTTGTCCAAGACATTACTGATACATGTTCGATGGTTTCAATGTTCGTTGAATCTGTGTCAGTTAAAATTACCGTTGTTAATTTAGCTAAATTAGAGAGTAATGGCTGTAATGTTTTAAAACGACCTTTATTGGTAATGATAATTTTTATACCACAGTCATTAGCAATATGTTGCACTTGAGGAGACTTTAATACTGGATTAATAGGAACAAAAGCTGCACCGGCCTCACTACACGCAAAAGTGGCTAAGACATTTTCAATAGTTTTAGGTAAATAAATACCAACACGTTGGTATCTTTCAATGTTTAATGCGCGGTAGCTAGCAGCTATATCATTAGTTTTTTGGCAGAGTTCTTGATAATTAAGCTGTTGTTCTTTTAGAGTGATAGCGGTGTTTAACGGAAAGTTCTTTGCGCTCTGGCTTATTAAATCATGAACAAAGGTGGTCATTTATCATCCTGAAAATTTGTTTTCAGCAAACACTTTTGAAGTTATTTGCTATAAATTAGTAAAACTAGGGTCTATTGATCTTTCGAGATTGTTTTTGCAGCGATTTGTTGGGTATTTATACAAGGCAGAGCCTTTGTCATGTGGTTTTTCAGGACAATATGCATCCTGCATTGTCTAATAAGCTACATCCATGTAGCGTCACATAACAAAGGCGATAACGCCGTAAAAATGCCCAACAAACGCTGTCCGAAGGATTCGGCTAAAAGCGTTTTACTCATTGTTGAGTAGTATTTGCTTAGAATGACTAGGCTACACACTACTCGCCGCGATTAAAACGCTTTTATCTCGAACAAAATTTAACCGCGAAAGATCAACAGACCCTAGACTATTGGAACCTATTATTGCAGCGAAAGGCATTATCAAGCAAGTTAATAACATTAACTTTATGATCTTTTAAAGTCTATACCCATACCACCTCAAGATGCGAGTTTTAAAGGCGTATATGCCGCGTTATTGATTTTGAAAATAGAATAACTATTCTCTTCAATCAATGCCTTGCCTATAAGCCTTTTAATTCTCGCTGGATCCTGCATCTTGAAGTGGCATGGATGCCACTTATTAGACTATGCATGGAGCACATCGTCCTGAATCCAAACTAAAAGCCAATGGATCTTCGAGGTCTTGATCGAAGCCCCATCACTTTTTAGAAACTAAATCCCCGATTAAAACATCTCGGGAGTGACGATAGGTGAGTAGTTACTATTATGATTAATATTTGAAAATAGCCTTAATATAAATTAAATAAGGTACTATATTTAAAACAGAATTTAGAATATACCGATAGGAAGAATACAATGTTAAAAAAAGCATTAATATTATTGTCAGTTTTCAGCTTGCTTTATATTATTCCAGCAAAAGCTGAATTTGTTGATGTGGTAGCAAAAATAAAACCTTCCGTGGTTGGTATTGGTATTCATACACCCACAAGTAGACCACAAAATATATTGCGTGGTTCTGGTTTTGTTATTGGTGATGGTCATTATGTTATCACTAATGCCCATGTGTTACCAACCGAGCTTGATGAATCTTTATTACAAAAAATGGCGGTGTTTATTGGCTCAGGAAAAGACGCTAAAGTGAAACAGGCTGAGATTATTGCTACATCAGATTTATATGATCTGGCAATATTGAAATTATCTGGTTCGCCCTTACCAGCGATGAGTTTGGCAGATAAAAAAATTCGTCCCGATGGTAGTTATATTGCTTTTACTGGATTTCCTATTGGTGGTGTTTTAGGTTTGTACCCCGTTACACACCGAGGCATTATTGCCAGTACTACGCCAACGGTTATACCGGCCCAAACCGCAGGGCAGATTAGTTTAAAAATGTTAATACGCATGCGCAATCCTTATTCTGTTTATCAACTTGATGCGACGGCATACCCAGGTAATAGCGGCAGTGCTATGTATGATATGAAAACGGGTAAAGTATTGGGAGTTATTAATAAAGTATTTGTGCAAAGTACTAAAGAAGCGGTGATAAGTAATCCTAGCGGTATTACTTATGCGATCCCTGTGAAATATTTACACAAAATATTGAAAGAAAACAATATTAAGTTATAGGAAACAGACGCGAGTTATTAGTGACGAGTTTTGAAGAAAAATGACAGATAGTGAGGTACTTCGCAACTCGGTACTTTTTTGCTCGATACTGCTCTTACTAGTCACTTGCCAGTCTTGTCTGGCTATTTGTTGGCATTGAATATAAAGCTGATAGTGGCACAAGCTCAATATTGTTTTGTTGTAATGTTGGGATTAAGCGTAGTAATGCTTGAATAGTTTCAGGATGTGGATGAGCTATTGCAATAGCAAATTCCTGGGTTTTAGCATGTTTAATTAACGATTGAAATTGTTTGTTGATATAGCTATCAGTTAATTCATTATCTAAAAAAATATGGCGTCCTTCTACGGGAACTCCCTCTCTTTGAGCAATGGTACTAGCTTTGGAATAAGGACTAGTTTTACTGTCTAAAAATAGTAGGTGATGTTGTTTAAGAAAGCCCATTGTCCATGACATAGGTTCGGCTAGTTGTGTTAAATGGCTACCCATATGATTATTAATGCCTATAGCAAAAGGTATTTCTGCTAAAGACTCATTTAAACTGGCATGAACTTCTGCTTTATTCATGGCACTGGTAAGTGCACCAGGGCCTAATTCCTTGCCATTTTCAGCTTCCATTGGAATATGAAGTAAAACTTCTTTGTGGTTGGCGTTGGCCTTAATCGCTAATGTTTTGCCATAAGGCGTGTGAGGTAAAATAGAATAGGTGATATCGCCGGGCAATGACAGTGCGTGTTTGTCGGTATATCGATAACCAATGTCGTCAATCACAATAGCGATACGTGCAGGCTTTGTTTGCGCGGGTGCAGCAGATAAAAGAGTAGTAAAGGAGAAAATGATAAGAAGAAAAAACTTCGATACAGCTGGAATCATTTTATTTGTATTTATTAAGTAGGTAGGGAATTAAAGCATATCATTTAGTTTTTCCTTCGACAAGCTCAGGACAAGCGGGGGTAGATAACTGCCGTTCATCCTGAGCGTGAGTTATAAACATACCGTTCCCCCTGAGCTTGTCGAAGGGCTGCTTCCTTCGACAAGCTCAGGACGAACGGAGGTGCTCAGCACTAACGGCGGTGCACAAGATGAGCGGTGGCGAAAAGGACGAACGGAAATCGGAAAACACCGTTTATCCTGAGCGAGAGGAACGAACAGTCGAAGGACGACAAGCTTCCTTCGACAGGCTCAGGACAAACGGAGGCGCTCAGGACGAACGGAGGCGCTCAGGACGAACGGAGGAGCACAAGATGAACGGAGGAGCATAAGATGAACGGCAGCAATCTAAATCAATGAGGAGGAAAGGGGACATTTAGGAGGTAAATTATCGACACCACAGTTTGGGATTAACGGCCTTACCTTGATGACGAATCTCAAAATAAAGCCCGGCTTGATCTTGCCCACCACTTTGCCCTACTAAAGCTATAGGCTCACCCGTTTCTACTCTATCACCGACAGATTTTAATAAGGTTTGATTATGGGCATATAAACTCATGTAACCATTGCCGTGATCAATCACGGTTAATAAACCATAGCCTTTTAACCAGTCTGAGAACAAAATAGTGCCATTATGTATCGTTTGCACTTGTCTACCAATGGGAGCACCAAGTAAGACACCTTTCCATTTTAGATAGCCCTGTTTTCTACTACCAAAACTGCGGAGAAGCCGGCCTTTTACCGGCCAAGTTAATTGACGCTTTAATTTACTTAATCCCATCAAATCAACTTCTGCGCGAATAAGGGCAGTCAGCTTTTGCAAAGCAGCGGTTAGGTTGGCTTCTTCGGCTTTTAATCTAGCTAATTGTTGCTTGCTTGATAATAACTTTTTACTTAAAGATGCTAAGGTTTTACTCCGTTCATTCTTGTTTTTATTTAAACTTTTTCGTTGTTGTTGCTGATTAACTTTTAATTTTTTTAGTTGCCCTATTTGTTCTTGATGTTGTGTCGTCACTTGCATTAACTGGGTAATAGTTGCTTTAAATTTATCAATTTCAATCATGCGTGCTTTGTTTAAATATTGATAATAACTTATGGTGCGTTGAATTTTTTCACTTTCATCTTGGTTTAAAATTAATTTCAAATAGTCATGCTGGCCGGTAGTGTAAGCTGAACGTAGCTGCTGGGCGAGTAAGCGCTCTTGTCTAATTTTTTGTGCGCCTAATTGTTGTTTTTCTTTACTAAGGGTAGCTATTTTTTTATTCGCTACTTTTAGTTTTTGCCCAGTATCACTGATGGCTTTTGCAGCTTTGGCGATAGCTAAATCATCATTTTTTAGTTGTTGTTCTAAGGTTATTCGGTCTTTATTGGTTTTAAATATATTCGATTCTTGTTTGGCAATGGCTTGTTGCACATCATTAAGTTTACTGGTGTTTTGTTGTTTGGATTTTTTGTGATTGCTGGTGTCAGCAGCCATACTTAAATCGACAAAAATTAAGCTGCTTAGGATAACTAAGCAGCTTATTAATTTACCAAACACTTGTATGACGTTGAATGACGACGTTATCATTTAATTATTAGTTGTTATTATATTGTAACTCTTATCAGTGTGCCGTATTAATCAAGCTGCATCAATACTGAACCAGTCATTTCTTCAGGTTGTTCCATTGCCATCAAATGTAATAACGTTGGTGAAATATCACTTAATGTACCAGTAGCTGCAGGCACCGCTTTTCTACCAACATAAATTAATGGCACTGGCTCACAAGTATGGGCAGTATGAGCTTGGCCTGAATTTTCATCAAGCATTTGCTCGGCATTACCATGATCGGCTGTAATTAAACACTCGCCACCGGCTTTTTGTAAGGCGGTAACTACACGTCCCATGCAAGTATCAACTGCTTCACATGCTTTTACCGCAGCATCAAAGTCTCCAGTATGACCAACCATATCGCCATTAGGGTAATTACAAACGATAAAGTCATGCTCACCACTTTCAATGGCAGCAACTAATTTATCGGTAAGTAGTGTTGAATTCATTTCAGGCTGTAAATCATAGGTGGCAACATCGGGAGAGGGGACTAAAATGCGTTGTTCGCCATCAAAAGTGTCTTCCTGCCCACCACTAAAGAAAAAAGTAACGTGAGCATATTTTTCCGTTTCAGAAATACGTAATTGAGTTTTGTTATGTTTAGCAAGCCATTCGCCCATCACATTATTTAATGTGTTTGGTGCAAATGCACAGTGGGCATCAATATCAGCGGCGTATTGAGTTAACATAACAAAGTCACTAATCGCAGGTGTTTTCTTGCGGGTGAAGCCGGAAAAGTTTTTTTCGGTGAAACAGCGACTAAATTGTCGGGCACGATCAGCCCTAAAATTCATAAAAATCATAGCATCGCCATCGTTAACTTCAATTGCTTCACCGGCGCTATTGAGTATGGCACTTGCACTAACAAATTCGTCATTTTCATTGCGTTCGTAGGCGCTTTCTAACGCAGATACCGCATCGTTATATTGGTATTTACTGATTCCCGATACAAGTAAGTCATAGGCTGCTTCAACGCGATCCCAGCGCTGATCTCTGTCCATGGCAAAGTAACGACCGATAACAGAGGCAACTTGTCCTTCACCAGTAGAGTTGGCAAAAAGTTGTTCGAATTTTTGTTGGGCTTTTTCTAATGATGCTTTTGCACTACGCGGTGGTGTATCCCGGCCATCTAAAAATGCATGTAGATAAACTTTATTTGCACCACGTTCTTTGGCCATTTCCATCATGGAAAAAATGTGATCTTCATGGCTATGTACACCGCCAGGTGAAAGCAAACCAAATATATGTACTGCTTTATCTTTGTCTATCGCCTTGTCTACCGCGTTACATAATGCAGGTGTTTTTGAAAACTCACCGTCACTAATGGCTTTAGTTATTCGAGTAAAATCTTGATAAACAACACGACCTGCACCTAAATTTACATGACCTACTTCAGAATTACCCATTTGACCGTCAGGTAAACCCACCGCCATGCCAGACGTTTGAATAAGCATGTTTGGATAATCACTTTTAAGTTTATCGAGTATTGGAGTATTAGCGGCTTGAATTGCATTAGAACTACTTTGTTCACGATAGCCCCAGCCATCTAAAATGATTAAAACGGTAGGTTTTTTATTCGCCATGACTGCTGTGCCTTTTAATTATCGCTGAGAGGGAAATAATACCAATTGAATTAATGAATGCACCACTTAGTGAGAATTAAAAGGTTTAGAGGCAAGGCATTGATTGAAGAGAATGGTTACTCCCTTGTCAAAATCAATAACGCTGCATATAAACCTTTTAAACTCGCCCTTCGGGAGTTTCGTAGCAAACTGATAACATCACAAAATGACTGAAATATAGAATAACTATGTTTAACTCATTTTGTTTGTTCTAAGCTCGCTAGGTAACTCTAAGTTGGTCGATTCATTATTTCAATTGGTATAACTCAATCAACTTGGTATAAATTTAGTTGCTGCTATTGTACACTTTTGCTCGCATTTATTTAAGCAAGAAATGATTCATGAGTACTTACCATATCCATGTTATAGCAATATGCAGGAAACTCGGATACTTGAAGTATCGTGTATAAACTCGCTATTCCAACTCACTTGGGTATAATATGGCGATTTTACTATTCACCATCTTTATTATTTACCGAAAGAGTTACTATTTATGGAACAATTTATTACTTTTGCCACCAACAACAATATGTTAAGTGCAGCTTGGGTTGCCCTTGTCGTTGCTATTATCGTGATAACGATTAGAATTCAAATGTCACCGATTAAACAAATTAGCACACAAGAGCTGACATTTTTAATGAATAGAGAAGAAGGCGTCGCCCTTGATATTCGTAGTGAAAAAGACTTTAACACAAATCATATTCTTGATGCTGTTGGTTTAACGAATGAAAAAATCACCAAAAATGGCTTTGCTAGCCTTGAAAAGCACAAAGAGAATCCCATCATTGTTGTATGCAGTGCCGGTATTAGTGCGGTAAAAGTTGCTAATGATTTACATAAAGCGGGTTTTTCTCGTGTTAGTGTATTGAAAGGTGGTATGGGTGCATGGACTGGCGCTAATTTACCAGTAACTAAGAGATAAACTACGGGTAACTAGTTACGAGTTACGAAGAAAAACCTTAGAGAGTTAGTTGTTTTCGTTACTCGATACATTCTTTGCTCGTAACTGACTAGTTCAGAAGCAACTTAATAAATTTAAGAGAATTATTTATGGCCAAAGTTGAAATATACACCAAAGGCTACTGTCCATTTTGTACACGAGCGATTTCCTTACTTGAGCATAAAGCAACTGCTTTTCCTGCACTGAAAGTTGAAGAAATCAGCATTAATAGTAATATGGCATTGCGTGAAAAAATGATTGCCCGCAGTAATGGCAGTTATACCGTGCCACAAATATTCATTGATGATGTTCACATTGGTGGTTGCGACCAACTAGTCGCATTAGAAATGAATCATAAATTAGATGTTTTATTGGTAGAATAAATAACTGAAAAGTTAGCTGATAAAGATAAAAACAAAATATAAAAACATAGGAAATTATCATGAGTGATGAAAATCAAAACGAAGTAACTGAAGCGACACAAGAAGAACAAGCAGGGCCACAATTTGCCATTCAACGTGTTTACACTAAAGATGTGTCTTTTGAAACGCCAAACTCGCCTGCTATTTTTCAATCAGATTGGAAGCCAGAAATTAAATTAGATTTAGATACTCGTTCTAATAAATTAGCGGAAAATACTTTTGAAGTAGTTCTGGCAGTAACAGTAACGGCTACCGTTGAAGGTCAAACAGCCTTTTTAGCGGAAGTTCAACAAGCAGGTATTTTCACTATTGGTAACTTACCTGAACAGCAATTAGCGCATACCATTGGTGCTTTTTGTCCTACTACATTGTTCCCGTATGCACGTGAAACTATTGCTAGCCTAGTAAATCGTGGTTCATTCCCACAATTTAATTTATCTCCAGTAAACTTTGAAGCTTTATTTGCTTCTTATGTACAGCAACGTGCAGCTGAAGCACAAGCGAATGTTCCAGAAAGCACTGAAACTCACTAACTTAGTAGGTCGAACGTTAGTTTGACCGGTAAAATAATCTTCGAATAGCGAGAAAGTTTATGACTGTTTCTGCCAAAATCACTGTGTTAGGTTCAGGATCATATGGTACTGCATTAGCGATTTGTTTAGCACGAAATGGTCATAAAACCCTTCTGTGGGGACGAGATGCCCTCCAAGTAAATGACATGAAAAGTGTACGTGAAAACGCTAAATATTTAGCGGGCTGTACTTTTCCTGATAGTTTGCAAGTAACAAGCGATTTACGCCTAGCAATACAAGCCAGTGATAATGTTTTAGTGGTTGTGCCTAGCCATGCCTTTGGCGATATGCTCAAGCAAATTAAATCTGTGCTTGATGAATCAGCTAACCCTAATGTTAAAATTGCTTGGGCAACCAAGGGGTTAGATCCTCAGTCAGGTGACTTATTACAAAATGTCGCTCGAAAGATCTTAGGCGAAGACGTTGCGCTAGCGGTATTGTCTGGCCCAACCTTTGCTAAAGAGATGGCAGCAGGCCTACCCACCGCTATTACGTTATCGTCTACTGATGATGACTTTGCTGCAACACTCTCAAATTTATTACATTGCGAAAAATGCTTTCGGGTTTACCCTAATAAAGACTTTATTGGGGTTCAATTAGGTGGTGCGGTTAAAAATGTTATTGCTATTGGCGCAGGCATAGCTGATGGTATTGGCTTTGGTGCTAATGCTCGTACTGCCTTAATTACCCGAGGTTTAGCTGAAATGACCCGTTTAGGCACCGCCTTAAAGGCTGATCCTGCCACTTTTATGGGCATGGCAGGTTTAGGTGATTTGGTACTTACTTGTACCGATAATCAGTCTCGAAATCGTCGCTTTGGTTTGGCACTAGGTAAAGGTGTTGGCGTTGAACAGGCGATGACCGATATTGGCCAAGTGGTAGAAGGTTATCGAAATACCAAAGAAGTTCATACGTTAGCACAGCGAATGAATGTTGAAATGCCTATTGTTGAGCAAGTATATCAAGTACTTTATCAAGGTAAGGCCGCAAAATTAGCAGCAGCTGATTTGCTATCTCGTGATCAAAAGCAAGAATAACAACAGTTTTTAGTTACGAGTGACGGGTTTCGCCCTTCGACTGCTCGTTCTGGTTTTATCCGTTCATCCTGAGCTTGTCGAAGGGAGGGTAACCGGTATTTTTCTATTTCCCTTCGTCTTGATTCTCACCGTTCGCCCTCATTAATTTAGAGTACTACCGTTCGTCCTGAGCGCGAAGCAGTCGAAGGAAGGATTATACTGCATTGACAAAGCCTAACTGGCGCCACGCATCATAAACAATTACGGCAGCGGCGTTAGATAAATTCATACTACGGCTTTCTTTCAACATAGGAATACGAATTTTATCTTTATCGGGGATCTGACTTCGTACTTCTTCAGGCAAACCACTGGTTTCTGAGCCGAATAATAAATAATCCCCCTGAGTAAAAGTAATATCACCATAAAAGTTATTGGTTTTGGTGGTAATCGCGAGTATGCGTTTTGGTTGCTCTTGCTTAACAAACGCGTCGAAATTTTTATGGCGATTTATTGCGGCAAATTCATGATAATCAAGACCAGCTCTACGTAATTTCTTATCGTCTAAATCAAAGCCAAGAGGCTCAATTAAATGTAAACGAAAACCTGAATTGGCACATAGGCGAATTATATTGCCAGTATTTGGCGGAATTTGTGGTTGAAAAAGCACAACATCTAGCATAATGATAAGTTTGAGTAGTAATAGAAATTTTTGTTATTATAACTACAAATTCCCTTTTAAGCCTTATTTTCATGTCAGAAAAAACAGTTAACAAGCAAACAAGCGATGAAAGTCATCATAAAGATTATGCTTATTGGGTGAAGCTAGCCGCTATTAGTTCTTCGTCTGTCGCATTATTGCTTGTGGTCATTAAGTTTTATGCCTGGTTGGTTAGTGACTCTAGCGCTATGTTGGCATCTACCACCGATTCTATTTTAGATTTATTCGCTTCGGTAATGAATATTGTTATTTTACGCTTTGCTTTAGCGCCGGCCGATAAAGAACATAAATTTGGTCATGGTAAAGCGGAAAGTTTGGCGGGTTTGGTGCAAGCTGCTTTTGTGCTTGGCTCTGCTCTGTTGCTTATTTTCAATGGCGTGGAACGGGTTATAAATCCACAAGTGATTGTGCATAGTGAGGTGGCTATTTGGGTGACAATTATTGCGATTGTATTGACACTTGTTTTAGTGATTTTTCAGCGATTTGTTATTAAAAAAACAGGTTCTATTGTTATTAATGCCGATGCGCTACATTACCAGTCAGATTTGCTTTTAAATCTAGGCGTGTTAGCGGCTATCATTTTAAGTCAAGGAATTTGGCTACAAGCTGATGGGGTATTTACCATTGCCGTTGCTTTGTATTTATTGTTTGGCGCAGGTCAAATTATTTATCAAAGTGTTTACCAGTTAATGGATCATGAATTAAATGATGATGAAGTGGCTCAAATAACCGCCATTATTTTAGCCCATGAACATACTTTAGGTTTACACGAACTACGCACAAGACAGTCAGGCGCGCAGCGTTTTATTCAATTTCACTTAGAGTTAAATGACAGCTTATCGCTATTAGAAGCACACAGTATTGGTGATGATATAGAACAGGAAATTTGCCAAGCGCTTGCGCCGTGCGAAGTGTTTATTCATCATGATCCAAGTTCTGTTGTCCCTGAAGAGTTGAAGTAACACCCTTCCTTCGACCCTTCGACCCTTCGACAGGCTCAGGGAGAACGGTATATTTATAACTCAAGCTCAGGGCAAGCGGAGTGCTTCGTTTACCTTGAGCATCTCTGTCATTTCCGTTCGTCCTTTTCTCCACCGCTTGTCTTGTGCACCACCGTTTGCCTTGTGCACCACCGTTTGCGCTCAGGATGAACGGAGACGCTCAGGGCAAAGAGGGGTTCTGCCGCTTGCCCTGAGCTTGTCGAAGGGTCGAAGGAAGGAAGCTTGTCGAAGGATTTACTAATGCTTTTCAAACCATTCCATAACAGCATTTAGTGCTTGTTCACGGTAAACATCACTTTCAAAAAACAATTCATGATAAGCATCATCTATTATTAGCGGTTTGCCATTGGGGCAAGAGTGCGGCTGTAATAGGTGTAATTGCTGACAAAAGTCATTTTGAGCTTGATTCTTTATAATCTTATCCTGACCCGCTTGTAATACCAATGTTGGGGCGGTGATTTTATCTATATTGTTGAATATTTTATCTAGCGCTTTTTGAGACTCAGTTAACCAGTACACTGTTACTCCGCCTAGTTGAATTTCTGGTGTGGTGTTATATAGCTGACTAAAGATCTGATAGCGAATTGGCGAATGCATTAAAATATTATCGGAAAATGCATTGTGGCTGAAATCTTTATGGCCAGGAAAATACCAAGGGGTATCATCAAACCATTGATTTAACTGTGCAGAAATTTTTAATGCCGACTCGGCAATAAACTCAGGAACGCTACCACTATTGAAACCAAACATAGGCGAAGACAGCACTGCTGCTTGTATCTTGTTAGGGAAATCTTGTAAATATCTGGCACCAATTGCTGCCCCCATTGAATGGGCTAGTAAATAAGGTTTGCTACCTTGGCAATGGGGAGTCACTATATTTTCAATAAAACTGGTTAGATCATCAACATAATATTGAAAATTATCGATATGACCTTTGTGAACGTTTGCTAACAAATGCTCAGATAAACCCTGACCACGGTGATCAATTAGAAAAATACTATAACCGTTATTGAATAAATCGAAACTGAGTTCTTTATATTTTAGGTAACTTTCACTGCGCCCTGAAGAAATAACTAAGCACTTGCTTGGCATAATCCCTGTTGTGTTAATGAAAGTAGCATAATTGATACGAACATTATCAATGCCACTAAAATGGGAAAAGTTACCTTGTTGCCAAAAGTGAGCTATTTCATCCACATACCGACTCGAAAGCTGATGTTCAGTGGTAAATATATTGTTGTCAGCTTTGGTCATAAACCCCACTATGGCTAATGTGAATAGTAAATATTTGAACATATGGGTTAATAGATGCGAGTTGCGAGTGACGAGTTTCGAAGACATGCTATGATATTTAGCTGTTTTCGTAACTCGCTACTTTTCTAGCTCGTTACTTTCCTTATTTGCTTCTAACTCAACTAATCGCGCTTCTAATGCGGCTATTTTACTGCGAGTTTTAATCAATACTTGCGTTTGTACATCAAACTCTTCACGAGTTACCACATCAAGTTGTGATAATTTACGTTGTAATACGGTTTTGGTTTTATCTTCAAAATCATTAGCCATATTCTTTAAGCTTGGCGGCAGGGCATCGGTTACTTGTTTGGCTATCTCTTCAATTTTTTTTGCATTTAGCATAAGTATTTCCTGAAATTTAACTTGTTATAACAGTTTCATAAAACAAGTGAGATTGATATTAACATTGTAACTGTTTTGTCTTAGAGTAA
This sequence comes from Candidatus Colwellia aromaticivorans, assembly GCF_003333305.1. Taxonomy (GTDB): domain Bacteria; phylum Pseudomonadota; class Gammaproteobacteria; order Enterobacterales; family Alteromonadaceae; genus Colwellia; species Colwellia aromaticivorans. The sequence goes on from NZ_QOLD01000098.1 coordinate 119,070, forward strand.
AAACAGGTAAAATCAGCGACCGTAAATTTTTATCACACCATTTCTGTATTTGTGCAGCTTGAATCAAATAGCAATAAGATGAACCATTACAATGAAACTTAATCCTGGACAGAACGAAGCTGTTAAATATGTTAGCGGCCCTTGCCTTGTACTTGCCGGCGCTGGCTCGGGTAAGACGGGCGTTATTTGTCAAAAAATTGCTCACCTTATTCAAAAGTGTGATTACAAGGCACGCAATATTGCCGCGGTGACTTTCACCAATAAAGCCGCGCGCGAAATGAAAGAACGTATTGTCAAAATGCTAGGCAAAGACTTAACGCGTGGTTTAACTGTTTCGACCTTTCATTCGCTAGGTTTAGATATTGTTCGTAGAGAAATTAAAGTATTAGGTTATAAGCCGGGCTTTACCTTGTTTGATGATCAAGATTCTCTGGCGTTAATGAAAGAGTTGACCATGGACGAACTTGATGGCGATAAAGACTTACTGAGTAAGTTACAACGTATGATTTCTAACTGGAAAAATGATCTGTTCTTACCTGATGCGGCACTTAAAATGGCAGGTGATGCTGATACGCAAGAATACGCTGAATTTTATCAGCGTTATCATCAACACATGAAAGCCTACAACGCACTTGATTTTGATGATCTCATTCTTATTCCTACCTTATTAATGAAAAATTATGAGGAAGTACGGATGCGTTGGCAAAGTAAAATTCGATATTTATTAGTCGATGAATACCAAGATACCAATGCGAGTCAATACGAATTAATAAAACAAATTGCGGGTGAGCGTGCGCGTTTAACGGTAGTAGGTGATGATGATCAGTCTATTTACTCTTGGCGTGGCGCAAAACCTGAAAACTTAAATTTGCTAGGGAAAGATTTCCCACAACTAAAACTGATTAAGCTAGAACAAAATTACCGATCAAGTGGGCGTATTTTGAAGTGTGCCAATACGCTTATTGCGAATAATCCCCATATTTATGATAAAGCATTATTTAGTGAGCTAGCTTATGGTGTTGAATTGCGTGTGGTGCAAACCAAAAATGAAGAAGATGAAGTCTCGCGCATTATTGGTGAATTAATTGGTCACCGCTTTATGAATCGTAGCAGCTATAAAGACTATGCTATTTTATATCGGGGCAATCATCAGTCACGTTTACTTGAAAAAGCACTGATGACGAACCGAATACCCTATAAAATTAGTGGCGGAACGTCTTTTTTCTCACGTGCAGAAATAAAAGACGTAATGGCCTATTTACGCGTACTAGTTAACCCGGATGATGACAATGCTTTCTTGCGTATTGTTAATGTACCAAGGCGTGAACTTGGTCCAGCAACGTTAGAAAAGCTTGGTAATTATGCCAATATGCGGAAAATCAGTATGTTTGCTGCTAGTTTTGAATTAGGGCTAGAGCAAACACTAACTGGTCGTAGCTTAATGAAGCTGCAAGCATTTACGCAATGGTTAGTTAATGTTGCCGATCAAACTGAGCGGGGCGATACTGCTGCGGTGTTGCGATCGATGATCCGTGAAATAAACTATGAAGATTTTCTCTATGACACTTCGCCTAGTGCAAAAGCGGCGGAAATGCGTATGAAGAATGTCACTGAGCTATTTAGTTGGGTAACGCAAATGCTAGAGGGCTCGGATGATGAAGAGCCGATGAACTTGCCACAAATTGTTACCCGGTTAACATTACGTGACATGATGGAGCGTAACGAAGAAGAAGACAACAACGATCAAGTACAATTAATGACTTTACATGCCTCAAAAGGTTTGGAATTTCCCTATGTATTTTTAATTGGCATGGAAGAAGGTTTATTGCCTCACCAAACCAGCATAGATGAAGGCAGCGTTGAAGAAGAGCGTCGTTTAGCTTATGTAGGTATTACTCGTGCACGGCGTGAGTTAATATTTACTTACGCGAGAGAACGCCGTCAGTTTGGTGAGGTTTCTCGCACCGAAGCCAGTCGTTTTTTACATGAATTACCTCAAGATGATTTGAACTGGGAACTAGGGCAAGTAAAGAAAACAGATGCGCATAAAGAGCAGTCGAATAAACAAGGTATGGCAAATCTACGGGCGTTGTTTAATAAGAAGTAATCCTTCGACTGTTCGTTCCTCACGCTCAGGACGAACGGCGTTTATATATCCCCGCTCATCCTGAGCGCGAGGAACGAGTAGTCGAAGGAAGTTTGTCGAAGGAAGCTTGTCGCCCTTCGACTGTTCGTGCCTCACGCTCAGGGTGAACGGTGGTTATTTATCCCTGTTTATCAGTTAAGCAACAAAGACTATCGCTAAAGCAATAACCGCTCCAGCCACAAGTATACTAATCACCATATGTTTACTTTGCTGAGTTTGTTGCACAAGTAACTTTTGCATCAATAAAGTTTGCTGTTGCTGGTTTTCCTTGCCAATTTTTAAGTAATCATAAACAAGGTCAGGAATTTCAGGGAGCTTTTCATTCCAAAAGGGTAGGTTATCTTTAATTTTAGTTAATACCGCTTTTACGCCCATTTGCTCTTTAACCCAGTTTTCTAAAAAAGGTTTAGCGGTTTGCCATAAATCTAATTGTGGATAAAGCTGACGACCTAAGCCTTCGATATAAAGTAGCGTTTTTTGCAGTAGCACTAGCTGTGGTTGTACTTCCATATTAAAGCGACGGGCAGTGTTAAATAAGTTAACTAATACTTGTCCGAAAGAAATTTCAGACAATGGCTTGTTAAAAATTGGCTCACAAACGGTTCGAATAGCGAATTCAAATTCATCTACACTGGTCGTGGCGGGTACCCAACCTGAATCTACGTGTAATTGCGCTACTTTTCGATAATCACGGTTAAAAAAAGCCACGAAATTTTCGGCCAAATAACGTTTATCGTCTCGATTTAATGTACCAACAATACCACAATCAATCGCGATCCATGTAGGATCAGCCGGATTAGTTGCATCAACAAAAACATTACCAGGGTGCATGTCGGCGTGGAAAAAACTATCACGGAAAACTTGCGTGAAGAATACTTCAACGCCACGCTCCGCTAATAATTTCATATCAACGCCAAGCTGTGAAAGCGTATCAATTTCGGCGACGCCTATGCCATAAATGCGCTCCATGACTAATATTTTTTTAGAGCTGTATTCACTGTAAATTTCAGGCACATAAAGTACTTTGTCGTATTCACTGCCTTGTTCAAAGTTACGTTTTAGCTGAATTGCATTAGCCCCTTCACGATTGAGATCTAATTCATCTAAAATAGTTTTACGGTATTCAGCAACAACTTCTTTTGGTCTTAAGCGTTTACCGTCGGATAACCAACGGGCGACAATACCAGCAAAGCGCGACATTACTTTTAAATCGGCTAGAATAGTTTGACTAATATTAGGACGCAATATTTTAATAACGACATTTATCTCTGCATCGTTTTCAAGCAAAGTAGCGGTATGTACTTGGGCGATAGAAGCTGATGCTAAAGGTTCTATGTCAAAGTCACTAAAATGTTGCTCGAACATTTTAACGCCCATGGCATCAATGATTAATTGTTTGGCTAATTCACCATCAAATGGGGTGACTTGATCTTGTAATAAGGCGAGTTCATCGGCAAAGTCAGGCGGTAATAAATCACGACGTGTGGAAAGCATTTGGCCAAACTTAATAAATACTGGGCCAAGCGACTCAATCGCTAATCGAAAACGCACCGCGACGGCTTTATCTTTGTGTTTGTTTCTTAACCAAAAAAATGAAAAACGACCAAGTTTTGCATACCAAGGCAACATTTTCTTCGGCACCATCTCATCTAAGCCATAGTGTAAAAATGTTTTAACAATGCGGTATAGTCGTATGCTACTCACGTTATTGAAGATCCTTGTTGTTATTTAATGGTTGGCTTTACGGTTGATTAGCTGCGATATTCGTTGATTCAGCATATCAACTTGTTCGCTTACCTCAAATACCTGTTGATTGAATTGGTCAATTTGGCTACGTGTGACCACTAAGCGTTTTTCATGCACTATATATTCACTGGCATCGGCTTTAATCTGCTTGGCTGCAAATTGTACTTTTGTCGATACTCGCTTACCTAATTGCATAAGTTTATGCGTGGGTATATCACCAATTTGATTGGCTAATTCACTTTGCCAATCAATATCTAAATTTTCGGCTACGTTAGCGAATTGTTGTGCTACTTTTACATCACCCGTTAAGTCTAATTTGTTTTGTTTTATTAACTCAGTGATTTGTTGCTCTGCTTTTAATTCTCGTAAGGTGCTTAGACTGGTTTTTATGGTGCAGTCGACGCCTTCAGTCAGTGTTGTTACCACAATTTGTGGATTTTCGATGGCGTTACAAACAGTGAAGCTCAGCGGGAAACCTAACTCTTCTAACTCAAGTGTTAAGGTTTTTTGTATCAACTTTTCTAACGATACATTGGCTGTGCTTAATGCTAACGTTTTGTTAATCATCACTTCTAATGCTGATGTTAAAGCTTGTGAAATCATTAAGCTAGAGGCTATTTTTGATAATGTAGTCGTCATAAGAATTAAAACTTATAACCTTTGTGTAAGGCGACCACACCACCGGTTAAATTCTTAAAGCTAGTTTGTTCAAAGCCAGCATTATCCATCATGGTTTTTAGCGTTTCTTGATCAGGGTGCATACGAATAGACTCCGCTAAATATTGATAGCTATCACCGTCTTTGGCAACTAACTCACCCATTTTAGGTAAAATATTAAACGAATAAAAGTCGTATGCTTTGTTAAGCAATTCATGCTCTGGCTTGGAAAACTCAAGTACTAATAAACGGCCACCGGGTTTTAGTACGCGATATATTGAACGTAGCGCCATGTCTTTGTCGGTTACATTACGTAAACCAAAAGCGATAGTGACAATATCAAAGGTGTTATCTTCAAAGGGTAAATATTGGGCATTAGCTTGTACGTACTCTATATTTTGCACTAAACCTTTATCGCGTAATTTATCACGACCAACATTGAGCATCGAGCTGTTAATATCTGCAAGTATAACTTTGCCTTCTTTACCTACCAATTGAGAAAATTTTGCCGTTAAATCACCGGTGCCACCGGCTAAATCAAGGACTTTATTGCCAGGACGAACACCACTGGCATCAATGGTAAATCGCTTCCATAAACGATGAACACCAAATGACATTAAGTCATTCATCACATCATACTGCTTTGCTACAGAATGAAAAACACCGGCTACCATAGAAACTTTATCTTCTTTATCAATGGTCTTGTAGCCAAAGTGAGTGGTGTTGTCTGGTGTTGAATCTTGTTTATCTGGAGATTGATTTTGTTCTGAAGCTGGCATCTGCTATTCACTGGTTTTGGTAATTGTCGATAGTTTACTGTATGTGAGGTAAATCGACAAATATCAGGTAGACTTTTGTTGATTTAAAGCAGTATGCAAAAGCCTTTAACTTCTGTTTGCACTTGTAACTACGTATATACCCGTGATACCTCAAAATGTGGATTACCTTATTACTTTTGATCCGACATTCCGGACATTTGTATCAATTAGTACCTGAGTTACTTTCTCAGTATTTAACTGACTCTAAATATGCATAATCAATTTTTGACTAAAAACAATATGAAAGCACAATAGGTGGGCTGGTGGAGTCAAAAAGTGAATATTCGTTGATACCGATCATATTAATAATATAATTAAATTGTTATTTTAAACAGCTTAAATTAATTCCCTTAAATTAATTGTGTGTATTAAAAAATATTTAGCATCAATGAAAAGGACTTTTCTAGATAAACCATCATTAATATAGGTTTCTTATAAAGAAATCTTGTTTGAGTTAAAAACATTTATGAATGTCCATAGAATAACAAGTATCGTAAAAAGTATATCAAATATTAATAGCAATAATTTCTTTGATGAAATTTGTATATCACTGAGTAGCGCCATTGACGCAGATTTTGTTTTTATAGCCACTATTGATGAGACTAAAAAAAATGCGACATCTATTTCTGTAGCAAATAGAGGGCGTAAAGTCGACAACTTTACTTATGGACTTGAATTCACTCCTTGTGCTGAAGTTTCTAATGGGTCTAATTGTACTCATAGTTGTAATGTTCAAGATCTTTATCCAGATGACCAATTACTCGTAGATATGGATATTAATGGATATGTAGGCGTTCCTTTAAATACAAGTAAAGGGGAAGCTAATGCTATTTTGGTCGCATTATTTACAGAAGAAATAAGCAAGGTTCAAGAGGTGGAAGCGCTCTTTTTACTTTTTTCTGGTTTGATAGAAAAAGAGTTACATAAAAGTAGCTATCTACAAACAATAGAGTTTTCTAATAGTATTATTGAAAATACTCACGAAGCCATCATGGTTTGTGATAAAAATAAATACATCACTTATGTCAACCCATCATTTACTCAAATGACGGGTTACACACAAATAGATTTACAAGGTAAAACACCAAAAACGTTAAGTTCAGGAAAACAAAGTAAGTCTTTTTATCAAGCTATGTGGTCAGGCATCAATAACAAAGGCCACTGGCAAGGTGAGATTTGGAATAAGCGTAAGGATGGTAATGAATATTTAGAATGGCTTTCTATTACGGCTATTATAGACGAGAATAATGAACTTACCCATTACACTGCTTTTTTTACGGATATTACAGAACAGCACGTCGCTAAAGAAAAAAGGAAATTTCAAGATTCATATGATGATTTAACCAAAGCCGCGAATAAAAAGACTCTATTCACCTTCATTGAACGTTCAATAATACAATACGAAAATCAAATTGAATGTAATACTCCTGCAGCTTTGCTTGTTATAGATATTGATTTATTTAAAAAATTTAACAGCTTATATAGTCATTCATTTGGGGATGAAGTACTTATACAAGTAGCTAATAGATTACAGTCAATCATTAGAAGTAGTGATATTGTAGCTCGCACTAGTGGTGATAATTTCGCATTGTTTGTTAATCACTTAATTAATCAGGATTCTATCGTTCACTTTATCGATGAAGTTACTCATGAATTCATCAAGCCTTTCGTAATCAATGATATTAATGTAAAAATAACGTTAAGTATTGGCATTGCTTACTTTAGACGAGATGCACAGGATGTACATAGGTTATTTGAAAAAGCAGAGCAGGCTATGTTTGCCGCTAAAGATAATGGACGAAACTCTTTTGAATTTTACAGTCAACTGCTATCTGATAAAGCGAACAAAGAAGAACAATTAAAATTATCATTAGAATCAGCCATTGAAAATGATGAATTTAGTGTAGTTTATCAACCTATAGTGTCTTTAAAAAATCAATCCGTGACTAAATTTGAAGCCCTTATTCGTTGGAATAAGAGCGGCTCATGGGTTTCCCCAGTAGAATTTATTCCGACAGCAGAAAAATTTGGTTTGATATCACAAATAGGAGATTTGGTTCTAAACAAAGCCTGTATGGAATTAATCAATCTCAAAAAAATGGGCTTTACTGATATCATTATCAATGTAAACCGTTCTATTTATGAGTTTTCTTCTGGTGCTGATGATACTTCATGGCTTGATACCATAAAAAAATACAACCTTAGCCCTGAAAGTATTTGTTTTGAACTAACCGAAAGCGCTCTTGCTCCTGAAAACGATAAATGCATAACTATACTTAATGAATTGCAAAGTGCTGGTTGTACAATAGCGCTAGATGATTTTGGTACAGGCTATTCGTCATTGAACTATTTACGTAGGTTTCCAATTGACACACTAAAAATAGATAGAGGCTTCATTTCTGAAATGACAAAAGTAGATGGTGATGTAGTGCTTGTGTCAGCTATTATTTCAATGGCTAATGCGCTTGGTATATCTGTTGTTGCAGAGGGTGTTGAATTAAAAAAAGAAGTAGATATTCTTGTTTTATTAGGTTGTGACTATATTCAAGGTTATTACTTCTCCAAGCCATTATTACCTGAGTTACTCCCCCAGTATTTATCTGACTTTCAATATGCATAATCCATTTGATTTTCATCAAAATGCAAAAACTTTGTAGATGATATAACAATAAATATTGACGACTTAGCTAAGTCGTTTGGTATAAATGTTATTACAGAAAAAGTTTAGTATATACAACAAGCTAATAAGCATGGGCTGCTAAAACAGTTGAAAACGTTAAGCCAGAAATTGTATTAATCTGAGATTAAAAAGTCTCCGCTTTCGTATCACAGTGATCCAAAATTACCGTTACTATACTAAAACTTAATCACAACTATGTGGTATTTGAAATCATAATAATAAGAGTTCAATCTCATTTGGTGATTGGTAATCTCAAATATTATGCGTAGCTACGCATTGAAGATTGGTAATATTTTTATTATTTCTCAAGAAAACAATAAAAATATAATTAAATTAGTCTTGGACTTGTCATCTTAGAGTATATACTCTATAATTCTTTTGTTCCCTTTATATGAACATTTTTTGTAATAATTGAATATTATAGCTCTCCTCATAGCTAATCCGCCGATAGTTCTACTATCGGTTTTTTTTTGCCTGAAATTTAACCGCGAAAGATCAATAGCCCTAATCACACCGTTTAGCTCATCAAATATATCAGGTAATATTTTACCTATTTGCTTTGCTTTTTCAGATGGAATTAAACCATCCGAAGTTCGATAAAATAATTCATCATCAAATGTTTCTCTTAATCGCTTCAGCATTTCACTCATTACTTCGCTTATACGGCCCAGGTCAGGAGTGGTTTGATAAAACGTGGAGACCAGGTGATTGGGTTCTCACACAGTCAATGGCAGGAGTGATCATATTGGAAGTAAATTTCATTTTGTAGTTGGTAATCTCAAGTATTATGCATAGCCACATTTATTCTTTTCAATAGATATCTAGTAACGCTTTTTCTAATTGCAGAAGAAACACTCAATTTTTAGCTGAACTAGCTATATCAGCAGCTCTAATTTACTAATAGCTTCATTAATAAGAACTATTTTATTCGCTAAAAGGGATTGTGCATCGTATAATCCTTGATTGTAATATAATGCTTTAGTTAACAAAGTAAGAAAAATTCAGTATAAATAGACCAACGTCGCAGTCTAGCTCCGAGAGTAGATTACGCTGTGATTTCGACTAAACGTGCTTTTTAATTTGTTGATAAGTCATCATACTAAAGAGCAATAAGTGGTTGAATATGCGCTTGTTACTATACTTCAAAGTGCTAAATCAATGATTAAAATTTTTTAAGGATATCTATGAACTTTGCTAACCTGTCATTTAGAAAGAAAATTTTCAGTTTGCTCGCTTTACCTATGATGGGTTTTCTTTGGCTAAGTATCAGTTCAATTATTGATGGTGTTGCTATTAAAAACGAAATGTCGACCATATCACCATTGACTGAATTATCCGTGGTGTATAGTGAATTAGTACATGAACTACAAAAAGAACGCGGTATGACAGCGGGATTTTTAGGATCAAAAGGAACTAAATTCTCAAAGAAATTACAAAATCAACGACAAGAGACTAATCAAAAGCGTACAAAAAAAGAAAGCTTTTGGGGTGGCAATGACTTTAGTCTTAATGAAATAAAGCAACTTAACACTACTATTAACCAATCCTTACAAAAACTAGCATCAATTCGTCAACAAGTAGACTCACAATCTATTTCGATAGGTAAAGCAATAAATTATTACACTCAATTAAATAAAAAGTTATTAAGTGTAGCAATCTTAAACGCTAATATTAGCTCTGATGCTTTAATAACGAAGGAAACAATTGCCTATTATAATTTTCTCCAAGGTAAAGAACGAGCGGGAGTTGAGCGTGCAGTATTAAGTAATACTTTTGCGAAGAATAATTTTTCTGAAGGGTTGTATGCCAAATTTATAACGTTAGTAAGTGAACAAAATGTTTATTTTGATAATTTCAATAAACTGTCTAATGAGCAGGGTAACAAGTACTTTGAACAGCAGCTAAATAGCAGTGCAGTTAAAGAAGTATTGAAATTAAGAGCAGTAGCAATAAGTAAACAAAGTGATTTTGGTATCGAAGCTGAATATTGGTTTGCTCAATCAACAGGGCGTATTGGTCAGTTGAAAAAAGTTGAAGATTACCTAGGTAATAAAATTTTGGCGCTAGTTGAAGAAAAAGAAAATAATGCCTTTCAAGCTATGATGGTTAACACCATTGTGAGTTCGTTATTAATTATTTTAGCGTTAACAATTAGCTTTTATACGACTAATGAATTAACGGGCCGAGTACGCAACTTAACGACAGTAATGGAAAAGGTAAGACATGAAAATGACTTAACCGTGCAAAGTAGCTATGAAGATAATAGTGAACTCGGTCAAATTTCAGTATCTTTGAATAAAACACTAGATAAATTTTCGGATGTAATTAAAGATATTTCATCATCAAGTATGACCTTAGCTTCGGCCTCTGAAGAAACCTCACAGACCTGTGAATATAATTCTCAATCATTAGTAGAACAGCAAGATGGTATTGCGTTAATTGCGACAGCAATTGAAGAGTTATCCGCCACGGTAAGAGAAGTTGCGGCTAATACGCAAAATACTGCCGCTTCTGCAAAAGATGCCGATGATAAAGCAAAGCATGGCTTGGAAATCGTACAGAAGTCTTACCAATCAATAGAAACCTTAGCGAGTGAAATTGATGGCTTAGCACAGCAAATTAGTAATTTGCATAAAAGTAGCAATAATATTACTAGCGTAGTTGATGTTATTAAGTCAGTTGCGGCACAAACCAATTTACTTGCCTTAAATGCAGCTATTGAAGCGGCAAGAGCGGGTGAGCAAGGACGCGGTTTTGCTGTTGTTGCAGATGAAGTAAGAACGTTGGCTCAACGAACCCAAGAATCTACCGCAGAAATTGAAAGTTTTATTTTATCGTTACAAGGTGATGCTAATGCGGCTTTTAATGTGATTGAAACAAGTCAGAAAAAAGCAGAAGATGCCGTGAAAAATTCAAAAAATGTTGAATTAGTGCTTGAAGAAATCACCGAGTCTGTCAGTACTATTTTTGCTATGGCAGATCAAATAGCGACAGCAATAGAGGAACAAGCTGTGGTAACCCAAGACGTTGCACAAAATGTAGTTGCTGTTGAAGAAAAATCAATGGAAAGTACCGAAGGAGCGAATCAAATAGCGATAACAGCTAGAGAGCAAGCTAAGCTAGCTACATCTTTACAAGATCTGGCAAGTACTTTTAAGGTATAAATTTCCAGCAGGAGTTGTAAAAATCACCGCCTTTAGGTGGTGATTTTTAACTATTTTGGTTTATTTACTCAAATATTAAGTCGATGTTTTGGCAAAAGCTATTTTGGTAAAAACAGCTAAGTATATACCACAAAAAATCAACAAAATCCCGCCAATGTGGAAAAGATAAATTTCTTCATCAAGAAAAAATGAAGATAATACAAGTCCATAGCAAGGCATTAAATGTATAAACAAGCCTGCTTTGGCTGCACCTAATTCACTGACACCTTTATTCCAAAAAACATACGCTAGAATTGAGGGAAAAATAGCCATATATAGTATGGTTAATAGCGAACTGTTTTGCCAAACAATGACAGGTGAATAATAGTGATACTCAATTAGTGCGAAAGGGAGTAGCGCGATGGAACCGACTAAAACGGTAACGCCAAAAAAAGTAAATCCATCTAGTTCAGCTGGTCGGTAACGTAATAATATTGAATAGGTTGCCCAGAAAATCACCGCAATTAACACATATATATCCCCCTGATTTATGGTGAATTCAAGTAAGCTTGATAAGTCTCCTTTTGTTATCAGTATTAAGACACCACTCAGTGAAATAAAAACGCCCAGCCATTGCTGTTTTGATACCGTTTCTTTAAGCCAAAATGCCGATAATATTAAAATGGCTATAGGAATAACTGATTGTAAAATTGTCGCATTAGTTGCTGTTGTAATCGTTAACCCTAAGTATATAAAAGTATTGAAACAGGCTACACTCAATACTGACAATAAGGTGAGAACTGGCCAATATTGTAAGATAATAGCTTTATTTTTTTTCAGTTTTGGTAGTAAAAATGGAGAAATTATCAGTAAGGCTAGTAACCAACGTAATTCAGCCATAACGATGGGCGATATAACTAAATGCATCGAACGACCTAACACAAAATTTCCAGCCCAAAATAATGTAGTGAGTGATAAAAGTAAGTAAGCCATTAAGTTCTCATTAGGCGGTTTTTTGACTATTGGCATAAATAAAAGCATCAATTTAATCGTTTTCAATGATGTTTATTTTTGAAAGTCAAGATAACAACAGAGTTGCTTAACATTGTAATTTGTAATTAATCGAAATACTATTTTATTCTATTTTACCCGGCTTAGAAGGTGAAAAGTAAGTGAACAATATGCCAAAACCAATTTTATATTATATTTATGATCCTATGTGTAGCTGGTGTTGGGGTTATCGACCAACGTGGCTTCTTTTACAAAAAAAACTTGAATCTGTGGTGCAGGTTAACACTATGGTGGGTGGCTTAGCTGAAGACTCTAATGTTCCTATGCCTGAAAAGACGCAACATTTTTTACAGCAAACTTGGCACAAGATCTCTGAGGAGTTAGGAACTCAATTTAATTTTGATTTTTGGTCAAAATGCCAACCAAAACGCTCAACTTATCCATCATGTCGTGCAGCTATTTTTGCTAGGCAATATCAGAAAGAACAAGCCATGTGTTTGGCCATACAAGAAGCTTATTATTTACACGCGCAGAATCCATCTGAGGTGGGTACACTAATCAAACTTGCTACCTCTATTGGGCTTGATGGAGACTTATTTGCACAACAGATCAATAGTGATAAGTTAAAGCAACAATTAGTTAATGAAATAGCGAAAGTAAGGGCAATGCCTATTCAAGGCTTTCCTTCTTTAGTACTCGCGGTGGATGGAGAGCTAATTCCGATTAGATTAGACTATAAAAATTGGCAAACGAGTTATGATATGATTTTAACAATGATTCATCATAAATCATGATTATTTTTGTTCATTACTTATATACCCGTGTTACTTCAAAATGCAGGATTCAGCTGGAATTAGAAACGTCTTTAGACACAGGTTCATAGTTCCAGACTGAACCTAAGTACCTACATCCATGTACGCAAGGCATTGATTGAAGATAATAGTTGTTCTATTGTCGAAATCAATAACGCTGCATAAAACGTTTCTAAACCAGCCCTACGGGGATGTCTGAGTAAATCATGCTCTTCGTTGCATCTGTTTTTAAGGGCGCTACATGGATGTAGCTTATGTGGACTCCCCCTTGTCAACAATAAAAATTATTTTTAAAGAATTAAATGCGAACTTATGTACGAGCTCTAAATTGAGTAGCTAACTCTGGCTCTATGATATTTTCGCGGACGTATTTTCAAATCTTATTAACGAGCTCTA
>NZ_QOLD01000029.1 GCF_003333305.1 Candidatus Colwellia aromaticivorans
AGTTTTGTCCCAATAAAGTACCTTCAATTTATCTCGGCCCTTATTGCAAAAAACAAAGACACTGCCCGTGAGAGGTGAAACTTGCATCTGCTGTTCGACAATCACCACTAAACCATTTATCGATTTTCTAAAATCGACAAAATCACGATAAAGAAAAACCTCGGGAACATCACTAAACATCTTCATGCGTTAGCCCATTGAGCAGCTCAGCTATAAAGGCAGGAGAAATATTATGAGGAAATGATAATTCACCAACGGGTAGATTCAGTTTGATGGGATATTCAATGGGCTGAGTGATAATGGTTTGTTTGGTAATAATTTTGGCTTGTATAAAATCAGTACGGTTATTGCCTTTAGCGATAATAGCTTTACGCGCATAAAAATACTTAGTACTTAATTGATACTGGTCACAGAACTTTGGTACTGATAGACCGCTAGTGATTTGTTTCTCTACAAGACATTTCCACTCATCGGAAGTTTTACGGCTCATACATTGCTCCTTTTATTACGTTGAAGCAAGTCTAGGGTTAATGCTTAGCTTAGGATATGTGCATTTGGCGAGACGTTCACGGTGTGTTTCTAGTTTCTGTAAAATTGATCATGATGGCCTATAAATTAAGTCTTACCAATCAAGAGGTATTAAAGGAACTTGTTGAAATTAAAAAGTTACTCAAGACTAAGTCCTAGATAGCTAATTTTAAAGGTAACTCTACAGAGCTGTTGTCTAAGTATGCTTTGTATATAGCCGCTCCAACTGATTTATGTATCTTCAAGTGGATTACATAATCTAAGGAATAATTGTAGTATTCCTTAACTGTTAATCGAGTAATCAACCTAGTAAGGATACATCAATGTTTAAAATCTCGTTTCTTTATTTGGCGTTATTATTTATTCCTTATTCTTATGCGGGGCAATTTCACTTTCAATTAGAAAATGATGTCGCATTCGGTGAGGATGGAAATTACAGTAACGGAATGATTTTGGGCTGGGAAAGTAAACCCGTATTAGGTCATGGTGATCTGGGGTCTTTTCTTGGACAATGGCAAAATAAATTATTACTTCCCCAGAGTTATGCTGAAAAAGCATGGGGATTAAAAATTAGTCAACGTATGTGGACGCCCAATGAAATTAAAATAACAGAGCCACAACCCTATGAACGCCCCTATGCAGGTTTTTTAGAATTAGAGCATCACACAGCATTTTATAGCAGTGAACTCGCTCAAAAAAATTGGTTAAGCATCGGTATTATAGGGCCAGCTTCTGGCACTGAACAATTACAGGGAGCCATACATAAGCTTATAGGCGCAAGCACACCAGAAGGTTGGGCATATCAAGTTGAGAATAAAGCGACCTTCCAATTAGGTTATGAGATAGATTATTTATTATTAAGAAAGGCCGCACCCTTTAATAGTGAGTGGGAAGTGAGTACTTTTAGCCATAACACCCTAGGGAATTTTCGCAGTGACTTAAATGTTGGTTTAACCTTACGTTGGGGGATGGAGTTAGAGAAAACTTTCGGCAGGTTAAGTAGCCATTTTGGGCATGCAGGAAATGAACTTTCTCAGGTAAAACCCCATTCGGTAACCGTTTATACCCGTATGCAAATTGGCTATCGATTTAATGATTTAACCATAGATGGTAATTTACCTTATGACTCTAAAGTTGAGTTTAACCATCAGCAAGCCAGTGCTGTAGTGGGAGCAATATATTATTACTCAGGTGGTGCTGTTACTTGGAGTTATAATTTTTATAACAAAGAGTATCTTACTGATCATAAAGAATGGCATGGATATGGTTTATTGCAATTTAGGTGGGCAATGTAAGCCCAAGCATTCAACTAACACTAGGGTTATAGCACCTCATTAGTCTTAGCCCATCCAATAAATAAAATGTACACATTGTGGTTACTATTTCACACATCAAAAAAGTAAGTTACTCAGTATACTTATATTCTCTTTCAAGCTAACCCGTTTAGATTTGAAGCTAACCTTTACTGTAGGAATGAAGATGAAACGAATATTTCTTTTTTTAATGACCAATATCGCGATTATGTTGGTTTTAAGTGTCACCCTAAGGTTGTTAGGTGTTGATAGTATATTGGCTGAAAATGGATCGGACTTAAATATTCAGTCATTAGTGATACTGTCGGGTGTCATTGGTTTTGGTGGTTCGTTTATTTCGTTGTTTATTTCTAAATGGATGGCGAAACGAATGACAGGCGCTGTGGTTATTAAAGAGCCAGTCAATAATGTTGATAAATGGTTAATTAGTACCGTTGAAAAGCAAGCAAAAATTGTTGGGATAAAAATGCCAGAAGTAGCTATATTCCCTTCTGATCAAATGAATGCATTCGCCACTGGTGCCAGTAAAAACAGTGCCTTAGTTGCTGTGTCACAAGGCTTACTCGATAATATGGCACAAGGTGAAATTGAAGCGGTACTTGGCCATGAAATGAGTCATGTAGCTAATGGCGACATGGTGACATTGACCCTTATTCAAGGTGTGGTGAATACCTTTGTGGTGTTTTTAGCTCGACTTGTTGGCCATGTTGTTGACCGAGTGATATTGAAAAACGAACGTGGTCATGGCATCGGCTATTTTGTTACGGTTATGATTTCACAAGTGGTGTTACCCCCTGTGTCAGGATTGTTGTCGCCTCAATTAATTTAGTAAATAAACAGGGAGCGGTAAGTTAACAACAGTGTACTATCAAAGGCATTCAAGCCAATTTAAAGAAGCAATATTAAATAAACTAAGT
>NZ_QOLD01000099.1 GCF_003333305.1 Candidatus Colwellia aromaticivorans
AGTTTTGTCCCAATAAAGTACCTTCAATTTATCTCGGCCCTTATTGCAAAAAACAAAGACACTGCCCGTGAGAGGTGAAACTTGCATCTGCTGTTCGACAATCACCACTAAACCATTTATCGATTTTCTAAAATCGACAAAATCACGATAAAGAAAAACCTCGGGAACATCACTAAACATCTTCATGCGTTAGCCCATTGAGCAGCTCAGCTATAAAGGCAGGAGAAATATTATGAGGAAATGATAATTCACCAACGGGTAGATTCAGTTTGATGGGATATTCAATGGGCTGAGTGATAATGGTTTGTTTGGTAATAATTTTGGCTTGTATAAAATCAGTACGGTTATTGCCTTTAGCGATAATAGCTTTACGCGCATAAAAATACTTAGTACTTAATTGATACTGGTCACAGAACTTTGGTACTGATAGACCGCTAGTGATTTGTTTCTCTACAAGACATTTCCACTCATCGGAAGTTTTACGGCTCATACATTGCTCCTTTTATTACGTTGAAGCAAGTCTAGGGTTAATGCTTAGCTTAGGATATGTGCATTTGGCGAGACGTTCACAGTCTAATTGGTATAAGACAGCTTGAACGGCTAGAATACCCATTTGGTATAACAAATTTATTAAATAAAAAAGGCTGATAACTATCAGCCTTTTTTGTTTTTATTATTTTATTTTTTAGAGTTATTAATCAGACGTTCGGTAGCTCGCTAGTTCAGTAGACAAACTTACGCCTTGAAGCTTAAGCTGATTAACACGTTGTAAATACGCGGCACCTTTTAGCATATGCAAAGCCACATCAACGGCACCACGGCGGGTATAATCTTCTAAATAACTGCCTTTTACCCAGCTATTAAAAGCGCCTAAACTTGGGCCAGCCCAAATTTGGTAATCCATTTCACGTCCCTTTTCACCGGTATTAGACCAACGAGAACTTAAACCTAAATACCAACGGAAAATTAATGCCATTTTACGCTTAGGGCTTGATTGGGCGCGCGCTAACATTTCTGGATCACGCTCTTGGAAAAATGATTCTGTGCCAGCCCAAACATCATCTAAGTTTGAACGGAAAATTTGTTTCTCAATTTTCACTCGCTCATCACTTGGAATAGCTTCAATTGAGTCATAAGTCACATATAAGTCGTAAAGCTTTTTAGCGCGCATGGCAAACATTGAGCCGCGCTTTACCACTTGTAATTTAACGCCCATTTCAAACATATCTGCGGCAGGTGCCATAGTGACATCTGCCATTTCAACACTAGCGAGCAATTTACGGGTATATTCAGATGCGCCTGCTTCAACACAGGCTTGGTTTACTGAGCCAAGTACAATATAAGCTGCGCCCATGTTAAAGGCAGCAAGCGCTGCTTCTGGCGTACCAATACCACCGCCTGCACCTACGCGAAGCACTGGTGAGAAGTTATATTGCGCTTGCACTTCATCACGAAGGGCAATAATGGTTGGTAATAAGGTTAAAAATGGACGGTTATCGGTATGGCCACCTGAATCCGCTTCAGCGGTAATGTCATCAGCCATAGGCACAAGCATAGAAAGCTCTGCTTGCTCTGCTGTGATCTTACCTTGCGCCAGTAACTTATCAATAAACTTCTGTGGGGCAGGTTCCATAAAGCGGCGACCTACTTCTGTACGAGAAACTTTCGCAATCACTTTATGGCCAATGTTAACACTGCCATCTGCATTTTTTGAAAGACCGGCAACACGATACCAAACAATGTGTTCGGTTAAACCTAAGTAAGCCGATGCTTCAACCGTTTTAACGCCAAGCTTAATAAAGCGTTCAACCGCGCCACGCTCTAATGCTTCTTCCGCAGGTGCATGAATTAAATTCACCGCGTAAGGGCCATTCGGTAATTCAGCTTGAATACGACGAATGGCATCTTCTACCGCATCAGGTACTAAACCTGCCGCACCAAATGAGCATAAAAATCCCGCTTTACCAAGAGCAACAACTAGCTCAACAGATGCAATACCATTAGCCATCGCGCCGCCATGATAAGCGTATTTAACACCATGTTGTTTTTTATAAGCATCGTCACCTAAGTCTTCAGGGTTAAGCTTTTGGGCAAAGGCTAATACATCACTCGCGCCTGAAGTTGACGTTGCATTTGCCAGACCAAGTTCACTGCCGTTTTTGGCAACGTATACAGGGGAAGCTAAGTCCATTAACGCAGCTTTAATTGCACCGCTATCGGTTTTTATATTGTTATTATCAACTTGCCACGCCCAATCTATGGCGTTGTTATTATTAAAATCTAGGTTTGACATATTTGTTCCTGTTTTTCTTTTCTTTATCAGTTAGCGTTAAATCGTTTCACTAACAAATAGTAATAATTCAATAATATTTACGCTTCAATGATACTTAATACAATATCTTTCACTTCGTATATTCTTAAACCATCTTTCGATAAATTAGCATCACCGACTAAACGTACTTCACCATCAGAGCGAATGATATCGGTGATGTGCACATCTAACGACATTTGTTTATTTAATGGCGTAATTTGACCACGGTATTTCCATTTAACTAACGTAGCAGGCGCGATAAACCTTGGATTAGTAAAACCTTTACCTAAATCTTTATTAAGCGCATAGGTTTGCATTAATTCGATAATCGCTTCAACACCTAATGAACCAGGCATTACTGGATCTTGATGGAAGTGGTAACGGAAGAACCAATCGGTTGCATCAATAGTACGTTCACCATGGACATAAGCCACACCGGCTTTACCACCACCTTCAACAATTGATACCGTATCAATGAAGTTCATTTGCCCGCCAGCAAGTTTATAATGCGGCTTATTACTTGGCGCTTTATATAAAGCTAGCCCCTGATCAGATAAATCTATTACTTCAATATCAGCTTTCGGGGTTTTATTATCTTCAAACCACGGGTAAGTCGTTCTGCCGTTATCTATGCCTAACTGGTTGGTTAAAGCATCTCCGCCAAAGTAACCAAATACTGCCGTGCCTTTATAGAATAAATCATGGCTTTCTAGCGCTTGAGCGGCTGAGTTTTCATCTTTAACATAAAGCTCAAAAGTGAAACTTTGCACAATCATGCCGCCAGCCATGGTAGTGCTTAATAATACTGATTTATTCACAATGGTTTTATTGCGTAGATCTACTTGTTTGATCAAGTCACCACTGCCGTCTAAGTTACGAAAGAATAAATCTTTTTCAGGGTATTTTAACGTAGTACCCATGTAACCTGAGATAAAGCCATTCGGTTGTAGCGCTATCTCCATTATTAATGAATACGGCATCCAGTTATTAACACTGTTCTTGGTAAAGTACCATGCATCACTAGGTACAAAGTATTCCGCAATACAGCTAGAGGTCTTTTTCAAATCAAGGCGTGTACCTTGTACTTCAACGACTTGAGTAACTACTTGTAAATCACCACATGGCGTACGTGGCGGTATTCTACCTTTGTATACATCAAAGTCTGGGCCAAAACATTTTGAGATATTACCAGTGGCAAATTCAAACATATGCCAAGGGGTAAATGGCGCTTGGTTAGGAACACGATTTTGTCCAGCTACCATAGGCGCTTCAAAATGCTGAATAGGGGTTACGCCCTTTTCTTTTGGTGCATTAAAATCTGACATCACTTTCATTAACGGACGTTCAATGTGTTTGAATGGGTTAATGCCACGCTCGTCAAGCTCAGAAGATGTTTCTACAACTGCTGCAGGTTCACTCACTAAGTTAACATTTTCAGGTAAGCTAACTGGATAAGGGGAATTTTCATCTTGCTCTGAAATCATCATTGCCAAGTTTTGAAAATCAACCACGACTTTACCATTAAGAATGATATCAATATTAGCTTTCAAATAAGGGTATGGATGCATACCCATTTCCGTTACTTCCATACGATAGGTTAAGGTATTGTGTTGAGGCTGTACTTGACCACGACAACGTACCGTTTGTGACTCGCCCGGCATAGGCTGGAATCTTGCGTTGTTCATATTGGCGTGCATACCCAATGACAACATAAAGAACATTGCCATTTGACCACAACCTTCACTCATTAATGAGCCTGCCATTACTTGATCACCTTTAAAGTGACAAGGGAAATACCAATGATTAGGATCTAAATCTTTTTGCCCTTCTAGCAAGCCTAAGCCCCAATGACCACCGGTAGAATCCACCTTAGTAATACGCTCAATCATTAAGAATTTTTCTGATGAGAATTTCAACGAAGGGTTACGACCTTGTTGATCATATTCACTGCCAAAACAGCTAGCAACATCACCATTAACTAATTTCATCATGTCATTGTAATCGTATTGATCACGATTACGTTGCATCAAGGGGGCAAATGAGGTTTTCTTCGCATTCGCTAATTGTGCTTTGTCTTTATCATTGAGAATAACACCTTTACCGTCTTTTAATTCATCGTCAGTAAAGAAGCCAGCACAACCATTACGCATGATTAATACTTTTTTATCGCCTACATAACAATCGTAGTGGAAGAAGAATAATAATTGCTCACCATTTTTAGCATACGAATCAATATGGATTTCATAACGGAGAGTTTCGCCGCCAAACGCCATTTCTTCTAAGAAGGTTAATTGGCAATCAAGTAATCGATAAACCCGATCACCTTTGGCTTGAAAATCAATACCGATATAAGAAATTAACAATAAATCACATTGGCCTGACTCTACCGACACTGACCATGGAATTTGGCCATCAATTAAAAACGGTGCATCAACGGGAATGTCATACTCAGTACACATGTAAGATTTTTTGTATTCGTTTACAGTGGCTTCAAGCTCTGTCACTCGTGATACTAATAAGTAATCAGTCGTTGGCAAGCGAACACGGCGTGAATAACTATCAATAATGCGATATTCTTCACCAAAAACATTACCGATATCACCTTCAGCAAATTCGACTAAATCTGCAGTATCCCAAATAATTTCTTTTGGCTGATTAAAGCGCTCTTCAAGTTGCAATGGTGGGTAATTATAGCCATCAGGCCCTTTAATTTTAAAACCTGATTGATTCGCCCAGTGTTTATTCACTACCACTAAATCATCTGTATGGGTATTTGGGCTAACTACCGATAACTCAGGTGTTTGAGCTGCACTAATAGATTGATTTTCAACGTTGTAAGCAGGTAAGCCTGCGCTAGCATTGGCTTGCATTTCAATTAGCTTAGAAATTTGCTGCCCTGCCATTTGGCGAGTGCTTAAAAACGCTTGCTGAGTCGCTGATGCTTGATAAATTTCTTTACTTGCCTGATGTTTAACATCGGCATTATTTTTAATAGTCGCTTGTGAGATACTTTTCACTTTTGCTCCAGTAACGATTGTTGATCGTGCTTTGGCTTGAGTTGTGCTCTTAATTTGAGCATTTGCTTGAGCTTGTATTTGTGTTTGAGCTTGCTCTTGTATTTGAGTATGTGCCTTAGGCGTTAAGTTACTCAAGTTAATGCCTTGCTTAACGCTTGCTAACGCTTTACCGGTAAATAATTGCTTAACGCTTACCATTTCAGCACTTTTATTTTGGCTTATAATGGCATCAAAAATTGAATTTCCACCCAAGGCAATCGTTTTAATTAATTTAGGGCGCTGCTTTCCTGTTGGTGCAGGTGCCGCCTGATGAGGTTGTTTACTCGATGATAAAATTAAGTGTGCACAACTTTCATCTTTGCCTAAACCATTGATCGCAATAGCAGATTTTGTGGTAGTGCGTTTATCTAAAATAAGCGCTGTTTTAACAATACTAGCAACACCTGATGCGTTAAAAGTATGACCGACATTACTTTTAACCGAGCTAATCGCTTTACCTGCATAGAGTTTTGGTAATGCTTGATTTTCTGCCATATTCTCACTGCTAAAACCACTGGCATGTGCTTCAACTTGGCTGACATCTGCTGCATTAATACCGGCAAGCGCTAATGATTTATTAGCCGCTTTAGTAATAGCCGCTTCGTCACAGCCATTAGCAAAACTAATACTGTCGATGGTGGCATATACTTGCTGTTCACTCACTTTTGATGCTGGTTTAACAACAAAAGCAGCAGCGCCTTCACCGACTAACCATTGCTCTTGATTAAGCGTATTGCTTGCGGCTTTACCTTCAACCGATACCTTGCCATAGTGCTGTCTTAAGGTGATATTTTCTACTGAGCCAGCTAAATCAACCGAGGCGATAATCACGGCATCAATGTCGGAGGTTTGGAATAAGTTTTCAGCTAATTCGACACAGCGATAAACAGAGTTTTCTTCTGCTGATAAGGTAATTGCAGGGCCTGAGAAGTCCCATAAAGCAGAAATACGTGACGCCATAATATTACCAATAAAGCTGGTGTATTGATTAAGCTGAGCAGCAAAAGCAACACCGTCTTTGGCAATATTAGTTAAGGTTTCCCGTTGTTCAGTACTTAAGGTAACGCCTTGCTGTAATAAACTTTCTTCAATTTGTGTGCTTAAGTTAACGCGACCACGGTATTGATGAAGTTCAAGCTCTATGCCCATGGCAACTAATACTGCAACGTTACTACCTTCTTTAAGGCCAGCATCTTTTGCTGCATTGTCAGCAACTTTCATCATCATCAGTTGTTGCGGTATTAAACAGTCTTGCTCGTTTGGTGGTACTTTAAAACGTAAAAAATCAATATCAAAGTCTTCAACATAACCCCCTTTAGGGGCTTTGCTTAAGCTTAAAGCATTCATCACTTCGTTATTTTTTTCAATGCCTTTCCAGCGCTTAGTTGGCAAGGTTCTAAACGTATTACCATCACTATTAATAAGTGCTGCAAAACTGGATAAATCTTTCGCGCTACCAAAGTGCGCGTCCATACCAATAATTGCTAACGGTTCACGAGATTTTGCTATGCGAGTTACTGGTGTCAGTGTTTGTGTTGGCTGCTGTAAAACCAAATGCGCATTAGAGCCACCAAAACCAAAAACACTCACGCCCGCAGTTCTTGGTTTATTGTTTGCTAGCCCACTGCCAGTAGACTGCGGCCAATCAATAGTTTCTGTTGGCATTTGCGCGCCAGTTAAATAACCATTTTTAGAACTAAGTGGTTCATTCAAATTAATCGTTGCTGGAATTTTTGCTTCATTAAGTGCCCAAATAGCTTTGGTCATACCCGGCATACCCGCAGCGGTAAGCAAGTGGCCTAGGTTAGACTTTACCGAACCAAGCAATGGTTTATTACCATTTTTTCGAGGGAAGCGGCTAAAAAAAGTATCCATTGAGCCAAGCTCAACGTTATCACCTTTTGGCGTACCCGTGGCGTGACATTCAATGTAATCTACATCACGTGGGTCAACACCAGCATTATCATAAGCGCGTTCGTAAACTAATACTTGTCCTTTAGTATTTGGGCTAAGCACAAATTCGCCTTTGCCATCATTAGATAGCGCGCCACCTTTAATAATAGCGTGAATTTTATCGCCATCACGTACTGCGTCACTGTGGCGTTTAAGTACCATCATGCCAGCACCTTCGCCAGCAAATAAACCTTGCGAGTTTTTATCAAATGGGGCGTGAATATTATTAGCAGGATAGGCTTGAAAGATTGAGAAACCCATATTAACAAACATAGGATCAGAGCCAGAAACCGCGCCCGCTAACATCATATCAGCTTTGCCCGTATGTAAATAATCACAGGCTAATTTCACAGAATAACAACTGGACGCACAAGCAGCATCAAGGGCGAAATGTGTACCGCCAAGCCCTGCTGCTTTTGCAAGAAGCGCAGCAGGGTAACCCGCAACTAAGGCGTTATCGGCATGAATATCATTTTTCGCTATTTCTGTCTCGGAAAAGTGACTTAACTGAAAATCTTTATTAAGTAGCTGCTTTAACGCGTCATCAACGACTTGGTGATAGAGCGGCATAAATAAATGATTAGACGATTTAGTTGGAAACGATAAGTTACCTAAAATTACGCCACAGTTTTCAAGCTTATCACTACCCCAATAACCCGCATCGGTTAATGCTTGTTGAGTAACGTATAATGCCCACTGATTTAAATCATCTAGTTGATTTAAATACTCAGTCGTTAAGCTATTTCCATTGTTAGGCTTTCCGGCAACAAAAGCACTAGCATCAAAATCAAAGTTTCGAATATAACCGCCGTGTACACAGTAAAACTTATCTGTATCACCTTTTTTACCGGTATATTTGTCAGGATCAACGCCCATTTGTTCAATGGTTGCTTTGCTTCTGCAATCTTGTTTTTTAAGCAACTGTTGCCAAAATTCTTCTGGGGCAGAAGATCCTGGGAACAAATTAGCAATACCTACTACAGCAATATTTTCCATACTTTCCTCGAAAAGTTTTATAATTCTTTTTTGACAATAATCGAGCCATTAAATAGGGTTTGAAGATCTAGCTTCACCCCATGGCTAACTAATTTTGCAATCGCTCTTAAATACGTTAACTCGTCACTCGTACCTTTCGCGTTTACCGGTACGGCGACTCGTGCTTTGTTAGCACTTTCGCTATCACTAGCAGAATCAACAGGTGATTTTGCAGTAAAGTCTAAAATTTTATCAACCCAGCTACATAGTGAACGCCCAGGGCCCATTTCAATAAATACGCGTGCACCTTGGTTATGCAGAGTATTGATCAAACGGGGGAAGTCCACTCGGTCGCAAAGGCATTTTGCGACACTATGAGCAATCGCTTTACTCATTTGTGGCACGGGTAAATAACAGGAGCTTGAATACATTTTAGTTTTTAAACGTGGCATTACATCCATGGTATATAGCTCAACCATGTCATCATATTCTTTATTTGCTGGTGCACTATGAATTGCATTAGCCATATTTAATGGCATAGCGCGCACGCCTAATTTTTTAATAACACGTAGACAATCTTCGGGATAACCTCCAAGTAATAAACTGTCTGGCGTATTTATAATTGTGCAGTAGACACGGTCTTCGCCATCACTTGCTGTAATAACCTCATCAAGCGTTGCTTTGATGGTGTAGGTTTCCCAGATTAATTCATCATCCGTATTTTCATCTGCGTGATCATCTAAACCCCAATGTTCACGCAAAGTTAATAACTCACCACAAAGACGGTGATTGAAGGTATCTGAATTAGCTAAACGCGCACTCATCAAGCCCGGTTGTTGCCATGCACCAAGTGCAGCGTACATACTGACTTCGCCCATTGAATAACCGGTAGCGTAATCAGCTTTTACATTAAATACATTTTCAAACACTTTAGTAAAGACACAAGCAAAGCCCACGCCTGCTTCAGCAATATCAGCTAGGTTGCCACGAAGGTTTAAATCAAGTTGTTTAAGTGCTTTAAAATCTGGACGAATAATAGTTCGTGGGTTTAATAAGCGATCTTTTAGACTTGCGCCAATGTCATCGGCTAAATTGGCAACGTCTTGGTGAATTTCAGGAAATAGGTGAAATAAATCACGACCTAAACCAACATAGGTGGCGCCAATACCTGGGTATAAAAACGTGACATTATTAGTATTTTTATCGGCATTTACCGGCGTGGCGCTAAAATAGCTTCCCTTAGGGGTACGCCATTCATTGTTAGCATTATCTGGTGAAAGTGCACTAACAATGCCCGCTTTGGCTAATTGTATTTCTTTGATTAGCTCTTCTTTAGATTCACATAACAAAGAAACGGTATAGCTATGTTCTGCTGATTTTGACTTATAAACATCAAAGCAGCTTAAAGCAAATTCATGAATACAAGATTGGCTAAACTCAAGTTCAGTTTCAAGCGCTGTTAATCTTGTTAATATTGCTTGTTGGTCATTACCCGTTATTAAAATCAGCTGTAATTCACTACAAGCAATAAAACCATTATGACGAATATCATCCGCTGGATGCTTCTCAGATGAATCAGTAGTTTTATTTTCAGCTAAAATCACATGACAATAATCATTATTTCCTGCAAGCGCGTCCTCAGATGATAAACAGCTATATGCAGCAAAATGAGCACTGCTATCGGGGTGTGGATACCAAGGGCGAGACTCTGTAGGCAAGTAAAAGTTTGATGTTTGCCATTTGTCTAGCTCACTTTCTTGTGGCTGCTGCCAATCACTGATTGCTGGAATATAACGTTGCTGTAATGCGATAACTGTACGTAATAAGCCTAA
Organism: Candidatus Colwellia aromaticivorans; assembly: GCF_003333305.1. Lineage (GTDB taxonomy): Bacteria > Pseudomonadota > Gammaproteobacteria > Enterobacterales > Alteromonadaceae > Colwellia > Colwellia aromaticivorans. The sequence goes on from NZ_QOLD01000099.1 coordinate 10,128, forward strand.
TACTTGAGAAAAACCTTTGCCTTCACCAGTAACACTTCGAGCACAACTGATTGCTGTCGTTAATGCTTCTTCATGTCCATAACTTGCAATTAAGGCGGTAGACTCTGTCAAAGCTAGCTTATTATCCGCTAACGCTGATACTTCAATTAAGCCGATATCAAGTGGCTTAACTTCGGCATTCTGTAATGCAGATTGCGTCGTTGCTTGAACATCATTACCAACAGCAAAACCTTTTAACCATGAATAGACATAGCTATTATTGGATTGAGCAAAGCTGACAGATGAAAATAATAAAGCCGCAATACCATAACAAGCTTGATAGCCATTAAAGTTTTGATCAAAGCTAATAGTCGCTGATGATGACAGTTCACTTTCTGATGCTGATTGTCCAGATAAATGCGCCACTAAATTTACGCCAACTAACGCCACTAAATTATTTTGACTGACTAATAAGTCTATTTGCACAAGCGCTTTCGCTAACGAGTTAACCACTATAGCATTGTCGCTTATAGTGCAATCGATAGTGCTAGTATCAAAATCAGTATTTTGAGCAACCAATACTAGCTTAATATCCGAGCTATTAACTTGATTAGCAGATGCCATACGAGTAACAGCTTGCTGACAGTCACTTAGGGTTATTTCTGAAGAGGCTTTATTAGCCTGTTCATTTCCCTGTGAATTGCTCTGTTCTTTACCCTGCTCTTTACCTAGGTATAGCGCACGTTCAACTCGATCAATATCCTGTTGAAAACTACTTTGATTAGCAAACTGGGCATCTAGCCCTATAATGGCTCCGTTATAATTATTCGTTGCCATTACACTTTTGTCTCTGTAAGTTTTTTCGTAACGGAGGCTTTAGCGCTTTTAGGCAAAAAGATGTCACTTAAAGCAGCGCTAGCAGTAACTTTAGCTGATTTTATCTCGCTCAACACTTCATTACTTTCACTAATTAATTGTATATCTGCCGTTAACGCACCACGTTGTTTGCCTTTACCTGAGCTTTTAACAACATTCAATTGCAGATAAAAACACTCATTAAGTGTTACTTCACGATATACCGTCCAGCTATCAGTGCTAGAAGGCAGGCTACCAAGCCCTAACTCTTTTTTCACCCAAACTAACATCGCTTGATACGCTAGGTCGTTAGCAAAAATATTGCTTTTTTCAGCACTATTACTTAAAGGGAAATCGCTTAAAGGGAAATCGCTTAAAGGGAAATCGCTTAAAGGGAAATCGCTTAAAGGGAAATCGCTTAAAGGGAAATCGCTTAAAGGGAAATCCCCTTGCTTTTCAGCCGCTACTGCGGGTGCTTGGCAACGTAATAATAAACCTTGCTCATTACATTCAAGTATTTCACTAATACCTTGTAAGCTTGGACCGTGAAATAAAGTCCCATTGCTATATAGTGCCTTTGCACTTTCAGCGGATGTTGGTATCGCTAAAGTAACCTCTGGGCTGGCTTTACGTTGACTAGCTAAAATCAGTTGAGCGCCGTAATGAAATACGATTTTTCCCTGAGCGTTAATACTTGAGATCTTAGTCTCAACCACTAAACCGGCTCCCTCATCAACAACGTTAGCATTCATCTCAATTTGATATTCGCTCGCCTCACTGCCATCAAAGATAACGCCTTTGAAAAGTTTATAATTTTCTAAACCTTGGTAGTGATAACCCTGATAGGCTTTTTCACTGGCATCACGCATCCAAGCAATCGCACATACGGTTGGGAAAACTTGATGTCCTCCAACCATGTGGTCAGCTAAAAAAGGATTGTTAGTCGCTAAAAGTGTTTTACTAACACTTACGTTTAAGCGACTAACTTGTGGCTTTTTTACAGCAGTACCTGCCTGATCTTTGCCCTGATCCTTAGACTTATCTTTAGAGAGGTCATTACCCACTAAAATTTGTGCACAACGGTTATTATTTGCACCCAGCTCACTCACTAATAATTTAGCACCGGCATCAAGTGGAATGATATAAACACCACGGTCGTTAAACATACGTTTAAGCTCAGGTGTTACCATGCCGCCATCCCAAGGACCCCAATTAAAGCTAAGTACTTGAGCACTTGGGTTTAGCGCTTTAAAACGGTAAGCCGTTTTGTTTAAAATGTCATTCGCAATAGAGTAATCAGACTGGCCTGGATTTCCGTAAAAGCCTGCTGCCGATGAGAATAAAACTAAGTGTTTAACATTTTCACTAGTCGTTGCTGCTAATAAAGAAAGTAAACCGTCAATTTTAGTGGTGTAAACGGCATTGAATTCTTCAAGCGTTTTTTGCTCAATAAATTTATCGGCTAAAACACCTGCGCCGTGAATAATACCCGTTACGTCACCAAGTTCTTTGGTGATTGGCGCTACTGCTGCACAAACATTACTGCTGTTAGTAACATCTGCCGCAACGTATTGTGCTTGGCCACCAGCAGCTTTAATCGCATTTAACGTTTGTGAAATTTCACGATTTGCTAATACTGGACGAACAAACTGTGTCACTTTAACGGGTGTCGGTTTATCACCTGCGGCAATTAAGGCTTGCATCGCTGCTTTTTTCAAAGCAACTTCATCGCTGATACCTTTTGCCCAGCTTGGTTCGTTGTCATCAAACGATGAACGACCTAATAAGATAAATTTAGATTGATATTGTTTGGCAATTTCTATCACACAGTGTGCAGTTACGCCTTTAGCGCCACCACTTACTAAAAACACAGAGTCACTATCAATACTGTTGCCCGCAGTGAGTTGATAACTGTCGGTGGCAACACCTGTTAAGGTTAAGCGTGTACCAATGTTATTGCTAAGGTTGTCTGTGTCATGAGCGACTTCAACAATACTGCTATCAATATCTAGTAACTCATCACTGATAATTGTTGCTGCTTTATCTGCCGCTAATTTAGCTGATAAATCAACTACACGACAAAATACGCTATCATCGCCTGCATTCCACTCGTGGTTGATAGTCTTAACTAATCCCGCTAAACCCGCTTGTACTAAATCAGCGTTAGCATCTGCTTTAACCTGTGCAGCGCTTTCGTCACTGTTAGCAAAACCTAATGTGCCACCTTGGCGTGTTACCACAACAAATGAGGCGCGTGCTTTAGTTGCTGCTTTTACCTTAGATAATTTAGCTAATACAAACGCTAACATTAAGCCTTGTTTTGCCGCTTCTGGGTAAGCAATAGCATCTATCGAGTTGCCAGATTGTAGGTAAATAACCGTATCAAGTTGTTCGTTTTTCTCGATGATGTCTTTCACTTGGGCTTCATCAAGGGTTTTATCACTGTTACCGATTTCAATCACATTGACTGATTTGGCAAACGCTTTTTTCGAGTTAACAGTAATCCAGTTAGGCTTTAATGCGGTAACATTCCAACCTGCTTTCACTAACTTTCCACTTAAGGCAACAGCAGCGCCTGTGCCATCGTCAACGATTAACGCATTAGCACCACCTTGTTGAGTGACATCTTGAACAATTTTGTTAATTGAAGATAATGCCGTTAATTCAACAGTCGCACTTGGTGCGCCTTGAAAGCTAGCAGCAGCTTCCGTTGTTGTTTGCGGTGCTGGGTCACTTGCTTTCGCGCCTGGTGGTGTTGGCTCAGTAGGTGAAACCTTACTTTGCATATAGCTAACTATTTCACCTAAAGTGCGTAGCTCAGCTAAATCTTCTGGGTTAAGTTCTGGAAGATCAGGGATTGTCTCTTGAACCGCACCTAAGATTTCAACACGTTTAATTGAATCAATACCTAAGTCAGCTTCCATATCCATGGCCAGCTCTAGCATTTCAACCGGGTAACCTGTTTTTTCAGCAACCACTTCCATCATTACTTTTTGAATGTAGTCAGTATCGATTGCAGGAGCGCTGCTCTCATTGGCTAGCGCTTCGTTACTCGAAACTGGTGTACTCGTAACTTTACTTTGCATATAAGTTACGATTTCACCTAAAGTACGTAGCTCTGCTAAATCTTCTGGGTTTAGCTCAGGTAAATCTGGAATCGTTTCTTGCACAGCACCCAAGATTTCAACACGTTTAATCGAGTCGATACCTAAGTCAGCTTCCATATCCATACCAAGCTCAAGCATTTCTGTTGGGTAGCCGGTTTTCTCAGCAACCACTTCCATCATGACTTTTTGGATGTAATCTAAATCTATCGCCGGAGCACTACTTGCAACGGTAGCTGGCGCTTGCGAGCTTTCTGCAACAGCTGTAGGCGCAGCAGATACTTTCGACTGCATGTAACTAACAATTTCACCTAAGGTACGTAACTCGGCTAAATCTTCTGGATTCAGTTCTGGTAAATCTGGAATGGTTTCTTGAACAGCACCCAAGATTTCAACACGTTTAATCGAGTCGATACCTAAGTCAGCTTCCATGTCCATTTCAAGTTCAAGCATTTCGGTTGGATAGCCAGTTTTCTCGGCAACCACTTCCATCATTACTTTTTGGATGTAATCTAAATCTATCGCTGGTGCGTTAGCGTCAGTTGGCGTATTCACAACGGCAAGTGTTGGCGCAGCAGATACTTTAGATTGCATGTAACTAACAATTTCACCTAAGGTACGTAGTTCAGCTAAATCTTCGGGGTTAAGCTCAGGTAAATCAGGGATGGTTTCTTGAACAGCACCCAAGATTTCAACACGTTTAATCGAGTCGATACCTAAGTCAGCTTCCATATCCATTTCAAGTTCAAGCATTTCGGTTGGATAACCCGTTTTCTCGGCAACCACTTCCATCATTACTTTTTGAATATAATCTAAATCTATCGCAGGAGCGCTGCTCTCATTGGCTAGCGCTTCGTTGCTCGAAACTGGTGTACTCGTAACTTTACTTTGCATATAACTAACAATTTCGCCTAACGTACGTAGCTCAGCTAAATCTTCAGGGTTAAGCTCTGGTAAATCTGGAATGGTTTCTTGAACCGAACCTAGAATCTCAACACGTTTAATCGAGTCGATACCTAAATCAGCTTCCATATCCATTTCAAGCTCAAGCATTTCTGTTGGATAACCCGTTTTCTCGGCAACCACTTCCATCATTACTTTTTGGATGTAGTCTAAGTCAATCCCAGAGGCACTTGCTGTAGACGTTTCAACTAAGTGAAGCGCCGGAGTACTTTCATTCGCTGGTGCAGCAGACTCTGCTTTTGACTTCATATAGTCAACAATTTCGCCTAAGGTGCGAAGCTCTGCAAGATCTTCAGGATTAAGCTCAGGAAGGTCTGGAATAAGCTCTTGTACTGAACCTAAAATTTCAACACGTTTGATTGAGTCGATACCCAAATCAGCTTCCATGTCCATTTCTAGCTCTAACATTTCAGTTGGGTAACCCGTTTTCTCGGCAACCACTTCCATCATCACTGTTTGGATTGTTGCTAAATCAATCGATGCTGTTGGAGCAGCTTCAGCACTAACCGCAACAATTGTCTCAGCGATAGGTGCCATAGCGACGGCAGTCGCTACTGTTTGAACTGGCGCTGCAGGAGGAGTGTTAATTACAGGTGCAACTGGCGCTGATACTTGACTAACAGGCTTAGCAACTGATGCTACTTTAGCTGCAGTTGGCATTGTTGGTGCTGCTGGAGTTACAATTTTCTCAGCGGCTTTATTAACAACAGGTGCATCACTTGCTGACAACATTGCCGTCATATTTTCTGTTTGATTGTTTAGGTATTGCTCATGAACACGTAACGTTTCAGATTGAAAGTCATGATACATGCCTAAAGTGCGATCTAAACTTTCAGGTAATTCTCCACCGTCTTGAGATGAAAGTACGGTATCAAAAGTTTTAGCGTAATCTTTTGGTCCTTGCATGTATTGCTCATGAACGTTTAATAACTGTTGTTGATGATCAACAAACTGGCTAACACTACGTTCAATGCTACTTACTAGGCCAGTAGAGTCAGTGTTACTAGCATTGGCAATAGGTGCACTCACTTGGTTTGGTTGAGCAGTAGTGCCATCGGCGTTCAAATAAACAATTTTTTCTACTTCAACGATACGCTCTACTTCTACAATTTTTTCTACTATTTTTTGCTCTGGTACAACAACAGGCACTGACGTTGCTTGTTTAACCGTCCAGCCATCATTTAGTGCATCATCAAACGCTTTTGAGGTTTTAGCACTAACATACGATGCGCCAGTTAATTTCATTGCCAATGGCGACATTTTAGTTGCAACCAATGGACGTTTAACAGCGCTGTAAGGGTCAACTTCATTAAGCGCTAATCCTAATACTGCCATTTGAACCGCCGCTTGACGCATTTGCATATCAGCAGACTTTTTCGGGTTAGCATTAACAGCAATAGCGACTACGTCGTCTTTCTCTTTTAAAATGTTTTCAACCAATTTAGTTAATACATTTTTAGGGCCAAACTCGATAAATACACGACCACCATCAGCATAAATATTATCAATTTCTTCATTGAAATGAACTGATTCTAAAATGTGATTCTTTAAGCTCTTTTTAATATCGCTCGGTTTATTTGAATGTGCTTTTGCTGTGCCATTTGAATAAACAGGCACACTCGGTTTATTAAACTTAGCGTTATCAATTGCAGCCGCAAATGGTTTTTGCGCATGACCCACTAACGGGGTATGGAATGCAGCCGATACTGGTAATGGAACAACTTTGTAACCTTTCGCTTTTAACTCATCAATGGCAATAGCAATTTGACTCGTAACACCGGCAACAACTACTTGATTATTTGAGTTGTAATTAGCAATTGAGATATCTTTAATGTCTTTGATATCTATCGCTACTTTGCTTGGCGAACCTACAACTGCAATCATTGTACCTGTATCAAAGCTAGTATCTTCTGGTGCAGCCATTGCTTGGCCACGACTGCGTGCTAACATCATGTAGTCGCTGTCATTTAATACGCCAGCAGCCCAAAGAGCGGTTAACTCACCAAAGCTGTGTCCAGCGGCAAAGTCAGCTTTAAAACCAGCATTAGTAAAGGTTTTGTATAGGCCAACACTTAAAGTACCAATAGCAGGTTGAGCGTGTTGAGTTAATCGTAATGCTTCATCTTGTGCTTTTCTGGCATCATTATTAAAAACAGGAATTGGGTAAGTGGTTGGGGTTAATTGCCCTAAACCAGCATTGGTAAATTCACTGTCCATGTCTTGTGCAGCTTGCATCACACTTGGGAAGTTACAAGCAAGTTCTCGTCCCATATTCACATACTGTGAACCTTGACCCGAAAACAGTGCCACAACTTTACCTTCAACCGTTAAAGCAGACTTGCGGAAATAAATGCCGGTTGGCACAGACCATTCTTCGCTACCCGCTTTCGCTTTAAATTGCTTTAACGCTGCTTCGATCATGCTGATAGCTTGCTCGGCATTTTTAGCAACAAAACCACAACGGGCTAATTCAGCCGCAGGTGTTTGTAAGGTGTTTTCAGTCACTAAGGCATTAAATACAAACGGTTGTGCTTCACTATCAACACTTAGTTTAGCTTGCCAATCAGTTAAGCTAGCAACCAAGGCGCTTTCGTTGGCAGCCGTCACTAAAATAGTTTGTGGTACGGCATTTAAACGATATTGACCGCTAGCGGTTGGGCGATATTCTTCTAAAACCATGTGGTAGTTTGTACCACCAAAACCAAATGAGCTAATACCTGCACGACGAGGAACACCATCTTCTCTTGCCATCCAAGGACGTGTTTCATTGTTCAAATACATTGGGCTATTTTCAATTTCTAGCGCTGTATTAGGTTGATCAATGTGAATAGTGGCTGGTAATACTTTATGGTGCAGTGCTAATACTGCTTTGATCATACCTGCTGAGCCTGCTGCTGCTTTGGTATGGCCAATTTGTGATTTTACTGAGCCTAATGCGATATGCTGTTTTTGTTCATTGTCAGCACTAAAATGCTTAACCAAACCACCAAATTCAGCGGCATCACCAGCTTTAGTGCCTGTGCCGTGCGCTTCAATTAAGCCACAAGTACGGGGATCAAATCCGGCATCATCATAAGCGCGTTTTAATGCTTTTGCTTGTCCGTCTGGACGTGGCGCGTATATAGATTTAAAACGACCATCTGAAGAAGTACCGATACCTTTAAGTACCGCATAAATTTTATCACCATCAAGTTCAGCATCTTCAAGACGTTTAAAGGCCATCATGCCGATACCTTCACCGATCATCATACCTTTTGAATCGTTATCAAACGGACGAATATCTTCACCGGTAGTAAAGGCCGGAGTTTTTGAGAATGACATATACATAAACGGTGAGTTATCACAACAAACACCACCGGAGATCATCACTTCTGAGCGATGCTCTAACAAGTCTGAAATCGCTAATTTAATTGCCGCTAAAGAGCCAGCACAAGCCGCATCAACCACACAGTTAGTGCCACCAAAATCAAAACGGTTCGCAATACGACCTGAAATAACGTTCCCTAACATGCCAGGGAATGAGTTTTCTTCCCAGCCGATATACGCTTTCTTGAATTTTTCAATGATCATAGCGCGATCTTCTGCGTCTACACCTGATGCTTTCAATACTTTTTCTAGTACTGGACCTTGCAAACGAGACGTTAACGGTGAAATTTGCTTTTGACCACCACCTACACCTAGCGTAATACCAACTTTGTCACGGTCATAACCTGAGCCATCACCAATACCGGCATCATTTAACACGTCACGCGCAACCACTAATGATAATAATTGTGCAATATCCGTCAATTCTAAAATATTTGGCGGCAAACCAAATTCCATTGGATCAAAATCTATTTCAGGTAAGAAGCCACCACGTTTACAATAAGTTTTGTCTGCTGCACGCGGGTCACTATTGTAATAGTCATCAATCGCCCAACGATCACTAGGGACATCTTTAATGGCGTCTACTGATTCAAAAATATTGTCCCAGTAGTCTTCTAAGTTTTTAGCATCCGCAAAAATTGAGGCCATACCAACAACGGCTATAGGGCACTCTTGCAAGCGTGAATTAAATTGCTGTTCGTCAGTAAGCGTTTCTTCTGCCTTGACTGTTTTAACGCTTGTTGTATTTTGCTTATTAGCCATAGATTTATTAACCATTAAAGTATCTCCAGTTTAGGATTTTGTTGCATTTTCGCGGTCACAATTGTCAATATCACCTTGATGATTTTTTTCATCAACCGTGCTATTGGCGGCATTGTTCGCTACATTGTTAAGTAAACGAAAACGACTTAGAAATTCAGTGTAATTACCCGCCAAAATACGACGGATATGGAATGGGGCTTTGGTGAGCACGTAGCTCATGTAACGGCTAGCTGCATCAGCTTCGTTACCATCATAAATATCAACATAAACCCAACCAGATGTTGGGTCATTGGCAACTAGCAAACGCCGTTTGTTTAGTTGTTCTTGTTCTTTTTCTGTTGCTTGTTCAGAACAGTTAGTAGATTCTTTATTCGAAAAATCAGGTAACTGCGTGACTTTTACTTGTACTACTTCGTCTTCAGATAAGTTATTGGTGCGGTTTAATACTTCACGCATCGCCTTTGGAGAAATATCTGAAAGTAATACTTGATGGTCAAGGGTATCTTCTAACGTGACTTGTACCGGAGATGAAAGCGGGCTATCAGCATCGACAAATTCGCCACTGTCTTCCATATCTGCTAATCGAGAAACACCATGACGCTTTAAGCAGCGTTGCAAACCAGCACGCGATACATGTGAATTAATAAATTGTTTACAGACGACGAGTAGCTCATCAAGTGAGAGTAATAACCGCGTACGTAGCTCAACTACAACATATTCTTGCGCTTCACTTAACGTGGTATTTAATTGCTTTGGCACATGAGACGCATCAGACATCGATTCTCGCTGACGCCATTTACGTACAGTTGACTCAGATATTTTGAGTAAACGTGCAAGTACAGCAGTCGGTAAGTCTGATTCATGGATAAATGCGCGCATTTCTGGTGTAGTGGTGGCGTTTGCATGTTGCTTAGGCATTAATCATCCGTCGTTAACCGTGTAATTAGCTCAAAATACACGAATTGTATTTTTCCAAGGTGGGCTAATATACACAGGTTTCACACCCAACACAATCACCCGATACAAGGTTCAACACAAAAATAGACCAAAGTATTAACACGCTAGAAGTTTGAATGGACAAGCAGTTACCTTAAATAAACTTTAGTTCTATAAAAATCAAGCGCAAGCGAGTTAACACCTTTGATGTACATCAAGAGTTTTAACTAAAATCATCTTAAAAAATAAAATTAACAATGAGTTTTATGATAAAGTCACGCCTATTAAAGATAGCGTTTGTTATAAAAACTTTATCAAATCATTCAATACAACCTAGTGATACTTTTTCATGCCTCTTATTTATAGTGCTAAAAACACCAAAATTTCACTTAAAATTAAGAAAAATGAAGTTCATCTATGGCAAGTAAATCCTGACAAAATCACACAGCCTGAATTACTCAATAAATATAAAGATTTACTTAGTGATGATGAAACAAAAAAGCAGCAAAGATATAAATTTTCACACGATAGGCATGATGCTTTAATCACTAGGGCCTTTGTACGAGACCTGCTCTCTTATTACGCTGAGGTTGCCCCGAATGATTGGCGTTTTGATAAAGGTGAAAAGGATAAACCTGAAATTGTTAATCCGCCGCTGCCCTTACGGTTTAATTTAAGCCACACAAAAGGTCTGATTATTTGTGCGGTAACCTTAGAAAATGATATTGGCTGCGATGTTGAAGATACCACACGCAGTAATGATGTGTTGGCCATCGCCAATCGGTTTTTTTCTCCGAGTGAAACGAAAGAGCTATTTTCTTTACCCAAGGAGCAACAACGTCATCGTTTTTTTGATTATTGGACTTTAAAAGAATCGTATATTAAAGCGTGGGGCTTAGGTTTAGCTATTCCCTTAAAAGATTTTAGTTTTACTATTGTGGATGAACTCGCTGAAAAAAACACATCTTTTACAATTAAGAAAGCTATCAGCTTGAGTTTTGCTCAACACAGAGTAGATAATGCTAATAGATGGCGTAACTGGCTTTTATATCCAAACGGCAATGAGCAACACCGTATTGCGATAGCATTAAGAGCAAAAGAGAATAATCAAGATGTTGCTTATCAATTACGCTGCTTTAACAGCACACCTTTACAGGGTCACCAAGAGTATTTTTAGGTTGAAACAATAAAACTAACTTGATGTTAACGGAATTAATATTTCCTCAGGAATAGGATGTAAACGTTTTTCTTTATCTAAACACACCATTTCAATATCACCAATTACCGCTGGTTTACTCGCATTAGGTCGCCATACCTCTTGTCGCCATAAGGTTTTATATTTGCCATCAAAGCTAAAATTGGTTCGGATATCACAGATTTCAGCAAATTCCACCCCATCTTGAAAAGTTAAATTAGCTTTATAGACGGCGAAGCCTAAGCCTTTTTCATTCCACAATTTTGCTAAGCGATCACTGTCAATAACATGCTCGCGTGCTCGTTCAAAGTATTTTAAAAAATTGGGATGATAAACCACACCAGAATGATCGGTATCTTCATAATAAATTTGTACGGGGTGGTGATAAATCTTACTCATAGCAATACCTTATTTTCTAACGAATACAATCAAGAGGGAAATGAATTAAATCTATTTTAACCTTTATACCCATGTTACCTCAAGATATAGGGTTCAGATGGCAGTTTTAGGGTGTGAGTTCAACCGATCAACAAAAGAGTTCTCACGCTACCTGTAGTTTGCATGCCCAACTTATAGTCAGTAGGCTAGTTTATTGATCAACTTATTGATAGTTGTGAGGAGTATACTTAAACGTTATTGGAGAGAACTCATCGATTTAAATTATCGCAGTATGTTGAAAAGTAAAAACATATCGAGTAGGGTGAGGCTCATGCCTCATCCCTCTCACAGAACCGTACGTACGGACCTCGTATACGGCTCATGCAATTTACTATTTCTCATCACTTTGATCAGTAATAAGAAGCGAGAACGCCTGT
>NZ_QOLD01000019.1 GCF_003333305.1 Candidatus Colwellia aromaticivorans
GAAAGCTTGTGGCTTAAATTGACTCTGTCAAACACAGTGTTGACAGTCGGCTTGGTTTTATCCTCCACACCATTACTGGCTTTCATCGGCCTAGCCTTACTCACTACTACGGGTTCATCTGCCACCTCACACTCGTAATACTCTTGAGTCACCTCTTGAATAATACGTCCAACCATTTTTGATCAAATCATTTTGATTGGATACAATGCCAGGCTTCCCCAGTTACTGCACTAGTTCCCTGTTAGAAATTCCACCCTCAAACACAGCATTGGTCTGACTAAGTATTGGGCTTCGCGCTATTTTGGACGCTTACCCACCAATACCGCCGAAGCAGGTTACGGTTAGTTGTGTACCTCTAACTTCTTATGGCTTCCTTCAGACCCCACCGTTAGCCAGTGACGCCCTTGCCATTCAGATTATCTTCCCCTTAGTCGGGGTGATAAGGCTTCTTTCAGCCTATCGGGTTTGCCAGCTTCGCTGGGCAAACAAAAAAGCCTTCAAAAATTGAAGGCTTTATCATTCATAAAAGATTAACTACTTTTTTGGTGCTGCTTTCACTTCAGCTTTTGGTGCTGCTTTCACTTCAGCTTTTGGTGCTGCTTTCACTTCAACTTTTGGTGCTGCTTTCACTTCAACTTTTGGTGCTGCTTTCACTTCAGCCTTTGGCACGGCTTTCACTGCTGCTTTTGGCGCGGCTTTCACTGCTGCTTTTGGTGCGGCTTTCACTGCTGCTTTTGGTGCGGCTTTCACTGCTGCTTTTGGTGCGGCTTTCACTGCTGCTTTTGGCGCGGCTTTCACTGCTGCTTTTGGCGCGGTTTTCACTGCTGCTTTTGGCGCGGCTTTCACTGCTGCTTTTGGCGCGGCTTTCACTGCTGCTTTTGGTGCGGCTTTCACTTCAACTTTTGGTGCAATCGGTTGATTTTCAACTACAGGCTGAGTCGTTTGAGTTGAAAGTACTGAAAAAGAGTCGCTAAGAATAACTTCAGCATCTTTTTTCGCCTTGGTAAGGGTTTCAGATGTTTCTTTTATAGCTTCAGTCAATTGGCTCTGCACATCAGCACTAAATTTTGATTGTTCTGCAACCAAATTAGTAACGTCTGTAGTTGCAGAAATATTTCGGCTAAATGAAAGACTGTCATCAATCAAACTTGCAATGAGCAATCCTTGTTGATGTGCAACAGTACTTGCTGTTGATATATTTAATTCGACCAATTTATCAATTGGATTTTTTAATGAGGTCTGAAATAACTCTGAAAATTGATTAAACATGCACTTCTCCTAAAATTTTGCTGCTTAGCAGCATTGCTTGGTGAGAATTTAACCAATTTTTCAGTGTGGAGTCAACCTTTATTTTGTTGCACCGCAACAAAAGCTTACTTTTTATCCCCTGGAGTCTTAAATTTATTCCACATATTCATATTTTGTTCAACAATACTGCTAAACAAACCAAATGGAGAATTTTTATTAATACCACTACTTAGCTTTAAAATATCATCTTGATGTTCAATAAAAGCAGACATACTTTGCTCAAGAAACTCTTGTAGATAATCTTGATTATCATTGCCATAAAAACATATCAACCGTTTTAATAAGGTGTTGGTTAATAACGATTGACGCTCACTGGTTTCTTCTTCACTTATAATTTGAATTAAAATACTACGCGTTTTATCTTCATCTGTTTTTGAGTCAACTATTTGAAATTCTTGATTAGCTATAACTAATTCTCGAATATAATCCAAATTTACATAATGACTCTGTGAAGTGTCATAAAGACGGCGGTTTGGATATCTTTTAATTTTGATCAACGGCAACCTCGGTTGGTTATTAATTTTACTTAAACGTTCTACTCACAATTTAGATGAATTAGAGGAAGTAATCTTAACGTTTAGTATAACAGACATACTGACTATAAAAAAAGCGACCTTTCTGGTCGCCTTTCATCTGAACTATTTACTTAACAAGAAAACACCAAAAAATAGGACTATTACCTGTTAAATATGCTAAATACGTTTTCTAACGTAGCTGCCAGGGGCTGCTTCAATACTTGCATACTTTTTAGAGCCTTGTTTACGTGCTGTTACTTGCTTACCTGATTGAGGAACAACCCATTCTTCCCAATCGGTCCACCAAGAACCTTCTTTTTTGGTTGAACTTTCAAACCAATGTTCAGCAGAGTCAGAAAGCTCATCATTAACCCAATGTGGATACTTACCGTGATCCACTGAGTTAATTACACCAGCTAAATGACCAGAGCCCGCTAAAACGAACCTTGTAGGTCCAGAAAGCGCTTTAGCTCCTTTGTACGATGCTTGCCACAAAACAATATGATCGGCAATTGTAGCTAAGAAATAACTTGGCGTATCAATTTTACTTAGTTCAATAGGGACGCCTTCAACTTCAACAGCGCCATCTTTTATCAAGTTATTATGTTGATAGGTATTTGTCATATAAAAATCAAAGGTTTCCGCTGGTAAGTTTGATGAATCACTGTTCCAGTATAAAATATCAAACGGCGCAGGATCTTTACCCTTGAGGTAATTATTAACAAAGTACGACCAAAACAGGCTATTTTCACGTAGCATGCTAAACGCTAAACCAAGCACACGACCATCTAATATGCCTTTTTCTTTAATATCCTTTTTCAAGAAAGGTAACATTTTCTCAGAAAGATAAACGCCTATTTCACCCGGCTCTTCAAAATCTAATAATGTTGTTAAAAAGGTCAATGAGTTTATTCTAGTATCACCTTTTGCCAATAAGTATGATTGGGTTGTTGCTAACAGCGTTCCACCGATGCAATAACCAACAACATTTACTTTGCTCGATTTAGTTAATTCTTCAATAACATCAAGTGAGGCGATTGGCCCTTCTTTCATATAGTCATTAAAGCCTTTATGAGAAAGTGTCTTGTCAGGATTTATCCATGAAATGACAAATACAGTATGGCCCTGGCCTACAGCCCATTTTATCAGCGATTTTTGTTCATCCATGTCCAAGACATAATATTTATTAATAAAAGGTGGAATAATCAGTAACGGGACTTCATTGACTTTTTTAGTGGTTGCTTTGTACTGTATAAGTTGAATTAAGTCATTTTGGTAAATTACATCACCTGGGGTGTAAGCTAAGTCTTCCCCTAAAGTAAAAGCATCAACGTCAGTTTGGTTGATCTTAAGGGCATCAGCAGGGCTTTTTTGCAAGTCTTGCATAAAGTTTTGCAACCCCTTGATGAGGTTCTCGCCTTTAGAGTCTAAGATGTCCCGACAAACCTCTGGGTTCGTTAATGCATTATTACTTGGAGAAACAGAACTAATATATTGTCTAGTATAGAACTTAACTTGCTCTTCAGCTTTAGGATCATCGAAATGCAAACTATTAACGGTGTCTTGCATCATGGTAGAATTTAAAAGGTAAGACTGTTTTAAATAGTTAAAAACAGGGTTTTCAGACCATTCACTGTCTTTAAACCGTTTATCACTACGTTCCTCAGTCACCACTGGGTCAACTTTCGGGTCAACTTTTGAACCGAGTAATGCTTTAGTCGCATTTTGCCAAAGCTCAGCTTGCTGATTCATAAAAGCCATCTGTTTATTCAATAACATGGCTGTATCAACTTTTACCCCTTTAGATAAAAGTTCAGTTAGCTTTTCTGAATCCAACATTGAAGTTAAACTTTCTTTATCAGAATCACTTAAAACCTGTTTAACCATGGTGTTAAATATCTCTGAGTATTGCTCTAAAAAATCAGCGACTTCTTTCTGCTCACTCGATTCCATAATATATCCTTGTAAATAATGTGGTTATAATCTATTTGCCTTTAAAGCAACCCAAATTTAAAAATTGAAATGTTTTGATAAAAATCATTAGTCAACAATTTGCAAACAATAACAATAAAGTACAAACAATAACAATAAGATACAAACTTATTTGAAAAATATCTACTTTAGCAGCATTGCATCAGGCTTAAAGATTAACATATAGTGAATGCCTGTATGTAGTAATACTATAGATATAATCATTATTGACGCAGTGCAGCAAAGAATTATTGACCAATCTGAATTCACTAGGTATACTCGCTTAAAATCTACATGCTGCACCGCAATAAGATGTAATATAATAGGAACCTTAGCTAAGCCTAAAAATAAAACTTTAACCTTAGCTAACTCTAATGTAAACGAATCAGCCTGTAATGTTGGTGTATTGACCGCTTGTAAACATTTTAAGCTCAATACGCAGGGTAATACAAGTTGAAAATTTATCTGAAGGATAAAACGCATGATGTATCAAAGTTACGATCTATATAGTCGCTCCGCCGAAATGATGAATGGTTTTATCGCGTTGGGTCAAACATTAATTAATAATCCCTACAACCCTTATGCAAAGACCTTTCTGGGTAAAAGCATCAGTGCGGGGCTTGATAGCGCCTTCCATCACACTAAAGTTTACGACAAACAACCTTTCGACATTAAAACAACAACAATTGATGGTGAAACGGTTAACATTGACGAACAGGTTATTTTAAAAAAACCTTTTTGTAATTTAATTCACTTCAAACAAGATACTAAGGTTCAACAACCTAAACTATTTGTGGTTGCTCCACTTTCAGGTCATCATGCAACATTGTTGAAAGCAACAATAGAACGTTTAATTGCCGACCATGATGTTTACATTACTGATTGGCTGGACGCTAAAAATGTTCCTTTATCTGAAGGTGAGTTTAATTTTGATGATTATGTAACTTACGTGGTCGATTTTATGAAAGAAATCGGCGAAAACACCCATGTATTGGCCGTTTGCCAACCTGCGGTTCAGGCGCTAATAGCAACCGCTGTATTGGCTAAAGAAAAAGATCCTGCTACACCTAAATCTCTTACCATAGTAGCAGGCCCTATTGATACAAGTATCAATCCTAACGAACTTAACAAATATGCCAATAGTAAAGATTTAAGCTGGTTTGAAAATAACGTTGTTATGACAGTGCCTAATCGCTACCCTGGCGCAGGTAGAAAAGTATATCCTGGTTTTATTCAATTAAGCTCTTTTATTGCAATGAATATGGAAAGTCATATAAAGAAACATAAGGATTATTTTGGCGATGTTTTTCATGGAAAAGAAGAAGAGTCTACCAGTCACCGTAACTTTTATGATGAATATTTATCTGTATTAGACCTTAATGGTGAATTCTATTTAGAAACTCTTGATCGTGTTTTTATAAATCACGATTTAGCTAATGGTAAAATGACTTACCATGGTGAACTTGTTGATTTATCAGTAATAACTGATACAGCATTACATACTATTGAAGGGCAAAATGATGATATTTGTTCTATAGGCCAAACCCAAGCTGCACATGCTTTATGTTCTGGTATTCCAGATGAAAACAAATTAGATCAAGTTTTTGAAGGTGTAGGTCATTTTGGAACCTTTAGTGGTTCTGCTTTTAGAAACAGAATAGCCCCTAGTATTGCTGACTTTATTCAAAAACATAACTAGTTTTCTTGTGAGAAAAATAGTTTAAAAAGAAAATAAAAAAAGTAGATTTGTTTTATCAAATCTACTTTTTTTTATCATTTATACTCGACTATCTTGCTACCCAACCACCATCTAATACCATGGTTTGTCCTGTCATATTTTTAGCTACGTCACTCGCTAAATAACTTACTGAACCACATATTTCTTCTATATCAATAAACGCTTTTTTCGGCATTGGCGCCAACATAATATTATTAACAACTTCTTCTTCAGTAATACCGTGTTCTTTAGCCGTATCTGCAATTTGTTTCTCAACTAATGGAGTTTTTACATAGGCTGGGCAAATTGTATTAATAGTTATATCTTGATCACCTGTTTCTAACGCAATAACTTTAGAAAATCCGATAATGCCATGTTTGGCTGCTACATAAGCACTTTTGAATGGAGATGCAACTAAACCATGTAAAGAGCCAATATTAATAATACGACCAAAATTATTAGACCTCATTAAAGGTAGTACTGCTTTGGTCATCATTGCTGGGCCGACTAATAATACATTAGTAATCAATTGCCATTTATCTGCTGGAAACTCCTCTAATTTAGAAACATATTGAATACCGGCATTATTTACTAAAACATCGATGCGGTTATTAAATTCATCAGCATGGGCTATAACATTATCAATATCAGCTTGCACTGTGACATCAAGTTTAAACGCTAGCGCATCTCCCCCCGACTGATTAATACTTTGAGCTACCTCTTGAGCCACAGCTAAATTAATATCAGTAATAAGAACTTTGTAACCTTGCTTAGCTAAATCTTTAGCTATTCCTAAGCCTATACCACTGACAGAACCCGTTACTAAAGCTGTTTTTTTATGTGTCATTTTTCATTCCATTAGTTGATTGATTGATTGATTGATTGATTGATTGTATTTTAACAGAATATAACGATAGCTTGCTAATGTTAACTAAACACTTCAACTTTTATCTTAAGAGTATAATTTTTAACTCCAATAGCTCAATACACACCAAAACAAACATATATAATATAAAAAAGACATATACATTAACCAAGTACCAATCAAATAAAAAAACAAGATATAAATAAAAAAGAACAAAAAAACCACAAAAGTAATACTTTAGTTTAATAGGTGAATGATTCAGCTTGATATATGATGAATATCGAACAGGAAAGCTCAAAACATATGAAGCTTCTAAATACCTATACCCGCTCCACTTGAAGATGTATGATTCAGCTGGAAGTAGAGCAGGTATATATAATAAATATTAAATACATCAAGGAGTAAAAATATGGGACGCATTGCATTAGTAACAGGCGGAACACGTGGTATAGGCGAATCGATTAGCGTTATGTTGAAAGAGAACGGTTATACTGTTGTCGCAAACTATGCTGGTAATGATGAAGCAGCTAAAGAGTTTACAGAGCGAACAGGTATTCAAACTTCTAAATTTGATGTTGGCAATTTTGAAGCTGTGACTAAAGCGATAAGCGATATAGAATCTGATGTAGGTCCAATCGAAGTACTTGTAAACAATGCAGGTATAACAAGAGATGGTACTATGCACAGAATGAGCTTTGATAAGTGGAATGCAGTTATTCAAACTAACTTATCCTCTTGTTTCAATACCTCTCGTGCTGTTATTGAAGGTATGAGAGATCGTTCATTTGGTCGTATTGTAAATATAGGTTCAGTTAATGGTCAAGCTGGCCAATATGGACAAGTGAATTATGCAGCGGCTAAATCTGGTATCCATGGTTTTACCAAAGCATTAGCTCAAGAAGGCGCAGGCAAAGGTATTACGGTAAATGCGATTGCACCAGGTTATGTTGCAACGGATATGGTTCGCGCTGTACCTGCAGACGTTTTAGCAAAAATTGTTAAAACAATACCTGTAGGACGTTTAGGCGAACCAGAAGATATTGCTCGTTCAGTATTGTTTTTAGTGGCTGATGAAGCAGGTTTTTGTACTGGCTCTACATTATCTATTAATGGTGGTCAGCACATGTACTAAATATAAAAGTATCGCATGATAACTTTTATATTCTTAACGTAGATGAGTAATCATCTACGTTTTTTTTATTAACTAATCAAAACTTAGCTATGTAATCAGTAAACCCAATACCTAGCGCAATGAATGCTCTATTTTCAGCTTTATGACTAAATGACTAAAGGCGTGTTTAAATTTCAAGCGGATTTGCCAATATATTTAAATCTACAGCTTGTACTTGTATCAGATCCTATTAACTTTCAGTTGGTAAGCTGCTAAGCAACAGTCATATTGTCTACCATTAACTGCACCGTGCGTTTACCGCGAAACTCGTTAACATCTAATCGATAAGCTAAATGTACCCGTTTTGCTTGAGTATTAGGCCAGGCCTTTACATCTATATTAAAGGCGATACCATCAAAGACTTCACCCTGCTTTTCTACCATCAGTTTAAGGTGTTTTTCGCCAACAATACGTTGTTGCACCAATATAAAGGTGTCATCAAATAACGGCTCAGGGAAGTTTTGTCCCCAAGGGCCTGCCTCTCGTAATTGCTCGGCAAACGTTAGTGTTAAATTATCAAGTGCCAGTTCACCATCTGATAAGATAAAACTTTGTAAATCTTCTGCTTTGAGCCACTTGCCTGCCAAGTCATTAAACAAAGTTTGAAACTTTTCAAAATCTTGCTGCTTGATTGACAAGCCAGCCGCCATGGCATGACCACCGAATTTGAGGATAAGGTTAGGGTGTTGACTGTCAATACGCTCCAACAAGTCACGAATATGTAAACCAGGAATGGAACGAGCTGAGCCTTTAATTTCTTGCTGCTCAACATTAATTGAGTCATCGTCGCTACCTTTAGCAAAAACAATACAGGGACGATGGAATTTTTCTTTTAACCGTCCGGCAACAATACCAATAACACCTTGATGCCAGTCTTGTTGATATAAGGCGATAGCATTGGGTAAATTTTCTACTGAAAAATTAAGCTGTTTAAAAATGGTTTCAGCCTCAGCTTGCATACCCTGCTCTATTTCGCGGCGCGCTTTATTTAAATCATCAAGATCAGAGGCCATAACACGAGCACTCGCTAAATCAGGCGCTAATAAGCAATTAATACCGTACGACATATCATCTAAACGCCCTGCAGCATTGATTCTTGGTCCTAAAGCAAAGCCAAAATCTGAAGCAACTAAGCGCTGTTGATTTTTCTTGGCTACTTCTATTAGCGCTTGAATGCCAGGACGAGTTTGACCTGCTCGAATGCGTTTTAGACCTTGGTCAACTAATATACGATTATTAGCATCAAGTGACACCACATCAGCTACCGTACCTAAGGCGACTAAATCAAGTAATTGTGCAATATTGGGTTCGATAATATTGCGCTCAACAAAATAGCTTTTGTCTCTAAGGTAACTTCTTAGTGATAACATCAAATAAAATGCAACACCTACGCCCGCAAGGGATTTACTAGGAAATGGACAACCGACTTGATTGGGATTAACAATGGCATCAGCCTGAGGTAGCTCATGGCCGGGTAAATGATGATCAGTGACAAGCACTTGTAAACCCAGCTCTTTAGCGCGATTCACGCCAGCAACACAACTAATACCGTTATCAACAGTTACTAACATTTGTGCGCCTTGCTTAGCGGCTATATCAACTATTTCGGGCGTTAAACCATAACCATATTCAAACCGATTCGGCACTAAAAAAGAATGATTAACACAACCCATTGAAGTTAACGCTTCCATCATCAAAGCAGTGCTAGTTGCACCATCAGCATCAAAGTCACCTACGATAATAATATTTGTACTATTAATTAAGGCCGCATGTAATAACTGACAAGCATCATCTAACCCTTTTAAAGCATAATCATCTTTACGATTTTTTTGTAAATTAAGGCCTTGTAAATTACCAACCTTTAGCTCAAGTTGCTGTGCAGACTCTACGCCTCTACTAGCATAAATTTGTCGAATACTTTCAGGTATGGTATTTGGCAAGTGCTCAGTAAGCATCTTTTTACGGCGGATAATTTGTTTATTCATAGATAATTTATTTAAACGGCTTAATTTAATAACTTAAAGAGTTTGTAATAATTGCTCTAATTGAGCAGGAGGTTGATAACCCGGTACCATCATACCCGTTGATAAAATAATAGCAGGGGTGCCATTAACACCCACTTGACGGCCAAATTTATACTGACCTTCAATCGGATTATCACAGACACGATAACCAATGCCTTTACTATTTTTAGCATCGGTCATTGCTGCAATAGGATCATCACTACACCATACTGAGCGTAAGTCTTTAAAACCATCAGTATAATTACCTAGACGGTCTTTAATACCAGAGCGAGGATAAGCTAAGTAACGAAATGTGATACCACGCGCATTATAATCATCCATTTGTTTGTGCATTTTACGACAATAGCCACACGTGATATCAGTAAAAACCGTCACGACATATTTTTCATCTTTGGCTTTATAAACAATCATGTCGTCTTTAAACTTTTCCATGCCTTCCAAGCGCATTTTAACTAAACTTTGTTCCGCTATATCAGTTACATCAGTTATTAAGCTATAAACCTTACCTTGAATAAAGTAATCGCCATTATAACTTGAGTAATATAAGCCTTGATCTGTTATCAATAAAGCAATCCCAGGAACAGGCGTTTTTTCAACTTTGACCACAGTTAACCCTAACTTAGTTTTAATTTTTGCTTTTAGGGAATCGATATTTAATTGTGTGGGATCTAATTCAGGTGGCTTAGCTATACTACTTGGTACTTGTGAAATGTTCGCAACTGCTTGCTCATTGATAAATAAGAAAACACTCATTGCAGTAATAACCAAAATACAAACAATCAAAACATTTTTAAACATACTTTATTCCTAAATTTTCAGTTAACGACTATATACCCGCTCCACTTGAATATGCTCGTTTCAGGAAGTCTGAGCGATTCATAACCAAGGCACATTTTTTTATTAAGGGTTATTCAGGAGAATGTGCTCCTGCATTCTCTAATAAGCTACGTCCATGTAGCGTCCTTAAAAAGAAATGTAACGCAGAGTATGATTTGCTCAGCCTTCCCCAAGGGGCTGGTTTAGAAACGCTGTATACTGCTTTATTGATTTCGACAAGGGAACAACCATTCTCTTCAATCAATGCATTGCCTAAAAACGTTTCTAATTCCAGCTGAATCATGCATATTCAAGTGGAACGGGTATGTATTAATAGTATTGACCGTTTTAATAACGATGAAGTTACAGTCGTTTCGGCAATTTTTCAACATTAAATTGAATTGTACTAAATGATTTTGTTAAAATCTCTAGTAATTATGTACTTCCATTGTTTTTAGGCACACTTTCATGAAAATTGGTTTATTCTACGGCTCTACCACATGTTATACAGAAATCGCAGCTGAGAAAATTCAAGCCGTCATAGGCGATGATCTAGTTGAACTTCACAATATCAAAGAGGTTGCGCTTGCTAATTGTCTTGATTATGACTTTATTATTCTCGGTATTTCAACTTGGGATTATGGCCAAATCCAAGAAGACTGGGAATCTATTTGGCTCGATATTAATACCTTAGACCTGAGCGGAAAAACTGTTGCTTTATATGGGATGGGTGACCAAATAGGTTACACCGATTGGTTTCAAGACGCATTGGGTATGTTACATGAGCAGGTAATAGCACAAGGCGCACAACTGATTGGTTATTGGCCAAATAAAGGATATGAATTTGCAGCATCAAAAGCATTAACTGAAGACAATAAACATTTTGTTGGCTTATCGCTTGATGAAGATAATCAATATGATCTCAGTGAAGATCGTATTGATCAATGGTGTGAACAAGTTTTAATTGAGTACAGTGAAAGGTAAGATATCAAGTTGCGCGTTAATCATTTCGAGTAACGCGATAAAATGGTTACAGCAGTCTTTAAAACCACTATAATTGCCGCCAACTGTAGAAAACTCCCAACTTAGTGAAAATCCCTTATGTTTGAGCAATTTGATCTCGACTCAGAATTATTAGCCAGTATTAAAGAACTTGGCTATAAAAAACCAACCTCTATTCAAGAATTGGTTATTCCCCAAGCAATGCTAGGAAAAGACATTCTTGCCTCTGCGCCAACAGGCACAGGTAAAACAGCCGCATTTTTGTTACCTATTGCTCAACACTTACTTGATTATCCTCGTACGCAGCCTGGGTTTCCTCGCGTACTAATATTAACACCAACACGCGAACTGGCTATTCAAATTGGCCAAGACAGTGAGCAAATAAACAAGTTAACTAAAATTAAAACCGGCGTAATTACTGGCGGCGTAAATTACGGAAGTCATGATGATATTTTAAATAGTACTACCGATATATTAGTTGCCACACCGGGTCGTTTATTAGAATACATTGAAAATGAGCAATTTGACGCGCGTGAAATTGAAATTTTAGTACTTGATGAAGCCGATCGCATGTTAGACATGGGCTTTAGTGAAGCTATTAATCGTATTGTTGGTGAAGCTCGTTGGCGTAAACAAACCATGCTGTTTTCTGCCACATTAGAAGGCGCAGGGGTTATTCGTTTTGCTAAAGAGGTATTAACTGAACCAGAGTTTTTAGAGTCATCTCCCTCTAGAAAAGAAAAAGCCAAAATTCATCAGTGGTTACATCTAGCTGATAATGCCGAACATAAATTTAAGTTGTTAGTCAATATATTGAAACAAGAAGGTGTAGACCGCACTGTTGTTTTTGCTAATAAACGTGAAACCGTGCAATATTTGTCAGGTAAATTATACAGCGAAGAATTACCGTGTGTTTGGCTTGAAGGAAAAATGCCACAAGACAAACGTAATAAATCAATTTCACGTTTCAAAAGTGGTGGCATAAAAATACTGGTCGCTACTGATGTTGCCGCTCGCGGTTTAGATATTGATGACATAACCCATGTAATTAATTTTGATCTGCCGCGCAAGGTTGATATTTATATTCACCGTATTGGGCGTACTGGCCGTGCGGGTTTAAAAGGTACCGCAATATCATTAGCTGAAGCGCATGACATGATGGTTGTTGGTAAAATAGAGCGTTATCAGGATGAACGATTACAACGTCGCGTTATCGATGAATTACGACCAAAGCACAAAGAATCACGCGTTGCGAATAAAAAAGCGAAAGTAAAATTATCCACCGCACAAAAAAAAGCGAAAGCAAAAAAACAGTCAAAGAAGAAAGTAAAAAAATCGAAAGCTAAATAGTAATCAATGAAATTGTAGACTAATGCCAACACTTCATATTGTTGGCATTTTATAAATTGAAACTAACTTTACGACACTGACATTGCACATTGTTTTCTTAATAAAAAAATTAAAATAACCTTGCGTTATTAAGAATAATAAAGATTAAAAATCAACAAGTGCTGTTCAAGTGAATGCAACCATAGTGACTGGCTTTCCTGGCTAGGTATTAAGACTAGTCACTTGCCACATTATCATTCATTAATATTTATTTTACGGGTAAAGATCAATTCATTACCTTGGCTTAAATCGCTGCTAAATTGATAACCAGCTAAATCAAAGTCTTTCACTTGTTCAACATTACTTATTTTGTTTTGAATAATATAACGAGCCATTAAACCACGGGCCTTTTTAGCAAAGAAGCTGATCATCTTATATTGACCATTTTTCCAATCTTTAAATTGTGGTGTGATAATCCTCGCGTTTAAAGACTTTTTATTAACGGCTTTAAAATATTCATTTGAGGCTAAGTTAATCAGCACATCATCACCTTGCTCGGCTAATGCTTGGTTCAACTCATTAGTAATGATATCTCCCCAAAATTGATATAAATTAGCACCGCGAACATTATCAAGTTTTGTGCCCATTTCGAGACGATAAGCTTGCATTAAATCAAGGGGTTTTAGTAAACCATATAGACCCGATAAAATACGAAAATGTTGTTGAGCAAAATTAAAATCATCATCACTAAAAGAGTTAGCATCTAAGCCTGAATAGACATCGCCATTAAAAGCTAACACTGCTTGCCGAGCATTTTTAGGGGTGAAAGGTAATGACCATTCACCAAATCGTGCTGCATTTAATCCTGCTAATTTATCACTTAATTTCATCAATGAGGCAATTTGATCCGATGAAAGCTCAAGGCAACGCTCCATCAGTATTTCACTGTGAGCCAGTAAACTTGCTTGGCTATTTTTTGTAGTCGCTAAAGGGGATTCAAAATCTAATTTTTTCGCAGGAGAAACGACAAGTAGCATAATATTTATCTATTCTTTATGTGGATACATTTTTATAACATCACTATATCATAGGATAAAAGCAATCATAGCGCCTTATCTCGTTAAACTTATCCATACCCGCTCCAATTGAAGATGCTTGTTTCAGGAAGTCTGAGCGATTCATAATCAAGGCACATTTTTTTATTAAGGGTTATTCAGGAGAATGTGCTCCTGAACAACCATTATCTTCAATCAATGCCTTGCGTACATGGATGTAGGTACTTAGGTTCAGTCTGGAACTATGAACCTGTGCCTAAAAGTGTTTCTAATTCCAGCTGAATCATGCATCTTCAACTGGAACGGGTATATACAGCACTGAAGTAAATGGTTATTTAAAAAAAACATTAAAACTTGTATCAAATGCCGTTTAAATCCGTACTTTTAACTTTTTATGGTGTAATATTTTCCCAACTAAATTAAACCATTTCTATTTTGCAATATGCTTAGGTACTGCCATGACAAACTTACTTTCTCAACTTGAACAATTAAAACAAATGACCACTGTCGTTGCCGATACCGGCGACATTGAAGCAATTGCTAAATTTCAACCACAGGATGCGACAACTAATCCTTCTTTATTATTAAAAGCAGCCGCACTACCTTTATATCAACCGCTTTTAATTGATGCGGTAACATGGGCAAAAGCACAATCAACAGATGCTAATCAACAAGTGATTGATGCGGCAGATAAGTTATCCGTTTTAATTGGCTTAGAGATTTTAAAAACAGTTCCAGGCCGTATTTCTACTGAAGTTGATGCCCGCCTTTCATTCGACACCAAAGAATCAATTACTAAAGCACATAAATTAATCGCTATGTACAATGAAGCAGGTATTAGCAACGATCGTATTTTAATCAAACTAGCGTCTACATGGGAAGGTATTAAAGCCGCTGAAGTCTTAGAAAAAGAAGGCATTAACTGTAACCTAACATTATTGTTTAGTTTTGCTCAAGCAAGAGCCTGCGCTGAAGCGGGTGCTTACCTTATTTCTCCTTTTGTTGGTCGTATTCTTGACTGGTTCAAAAAAGATACCGGACGTACTGAATACCCAAGTGATGAAGATCCCGGTGTAGTATCGGTAACAAGTATTTATAACTATTACAAAAGCAATGGTTTTAATACCGTAGTAATGGGCGCGAGCTTTAGAAATATCGGTGAAATATTAGCATTAGCGGGTTGTGATCGACTAACTATTAGCCCACAGTTAATGAATGAACTAGCAAGTAGCACTGATACAGTTGTACAAAAACTTAATGTGGGTGAAGCTCAGCCAAATCAAGAAACACCATTAACAGAAGCTATTTTTCGCTGGCAGATGAATGAAGACTCAATGGCAACAGAAAAACTGGCTGAAGGTATTAAGAACTTTGCAATCGATCAAGTTAAGCTTGAGAAACAATTAGCCGAGATGCTTCCTTCGACAAGCTCAGGACAAACGGAATAAATATAGCCGAACGGAATAAAAACAACAATTGAATAAACACAGCCGTTCATGCTGAGCGCGAGGTACGAGCAGTCGAAGTACAATAAGCTTCCTTCAACAGGCTTCCTTCGACAGGCTTCCTTCGACAAGCTTCCTTCGACAAGCTCAGGACAAACGGAATAAATATAGCCGAACGGAATAAAGACAACAATTGAATAAACACAGCCGTTCATGCTGAGCGCGAGGTACGAGCAGTCGAAGTACAATAGGCTTCCTTCGACAGGCTTCCTTCGACAAGCTCAGGACAAACGGAATAAATATAGCCGAACGGACAAGCTTAGGATGAATAAAGGCGATCATTTACAATAAACCTTGTTCTGTTAAATAACGAATAACCTCTGTTAACTGTCCTTGATATTTATGCCAATTACCCACTGATTTATTATTAATGGGTTGCCTTACTTGCACTGCACTGGCTGTTGCTACCGGCGCTAAATTTTTATGAATATCAAGACATTCTTCTTGCCAATCTAAACCACAAAACTCTATAATTTTTATGGCTTCTTCTTCGGGGTTATTCACCAGTTTTTCATAATTAACCACATAAAAGTTATCAGGAAATAACCTTAACCATAATTGGGTTAGCTGTTTAAACTGCTGATAAAACTGTGCGGTAGTTTGTAGATCGTAGGCATAATTATAGTAAGAAAAGTTTACGGCAAACAATTGTCGATAATTACTGACAATGGTGTCTAAAGGGCCTCTGTCTAAGCAAATTATTTTTGCTTTGGGTAACGCCTTTATAATAAAACCCGCATATAAAACATTTAGCGGCATCTTATCAACAAATTTAGCGGTGCTTCCTGTGATTGCGCGCGTACTATCAATGTAAGCTTTTCCTAATTGGTTAAAATTAATTGACGCCGCCGCCATCACCGTTTCTTTATCTATGACTTTATTAGTGCTTGTTTTAGATAATTCTTTTAGCAACAAGCCAAAATGCTGTAATTCACCGGCACTGGTAACCGCTGAGTGTTTTGATAATATTCGCTCTACTAAGGTAGTGCCCGTTCTAGGCATGCCAACCACAAATAAAGGTTCGTCCGAGTCATATCCTGCATTGCATTCATCTGGATTTAAGTTATTTATTTCTGAGGTAGTAAAAAACTCAGTTAGCGCATTAAACATGTTTTTATCATCAGAAAATTGATAATTAAATTGTGCCAACTTGGTTTTCTTAGCCCGGCTAAGATATTGATAGGCTTTATCATAATCACCAAGTGCTTCATATTCTCTTGCCAATG
This sequence comes from Candidatus Colwellia aromaticivorans, assembly GCF_003333305.1. Taxonomy (GTDB): domain Bacteria; phylum Pseudomonadota; class Gammaproteobacteria; order Enterobacterales; family Alteromonadaceae; genus Colwellia; species Colwellia aromaticivorans. The sequence continues at coordinate 16,505 of NZ_QOLD01000019.1, forward strand.
CGTGACCAATATAGAGTAAATCATCTGATTGTGTTAACTGCTGATAAAGTTTGGTTAACCTTTCAATATGATTACTGGTAGGTGTTATATCGCCTAAACTGGTTAAGGCCGCATGAGCCTTACAATAAGTAGGTATTAAGGTAATTGTTTGCTCGTAAGCTTTACGAGCACCACTAAAGTCACCGGTAAACTTTAATGAGGCACCTAAGTTGAAAAAGAATATGCCATTAAGCTCATTGGCCGCTACCGCTTGTTTAAAAAAAGGTACTGCTTGTTGATGTAACCCAATTTGACTGTAAGCAACACCGAGTGTATCAAGGGTTAATGCTGATTTAGTCGGTAGGTTTGCAGCAATGTTAGCATGATGTAATGCTTGGACATGATCATTAACAAGCGCATAATGCTTTGCTAATTGGGCAATATATTCAACCTGCTCTGGCGCCAACACTATCGCTTGTTTTATTAACTCAATAGCTTTAGCATTATTGTGGTGCGCGCTAGCAATCATCGCCAGTAAAAAATAGCCGTCGGCGAAGTATTTATCTTGCGATAAAATACTAATGATAAGTTGATGTGCCTGTTGATATTTCCCTTGGTTAATCGCTTGTTGTGCCTGTTTATGTAACTGCTTAATATTATTTTTCATTTACAATTTACCTTAAACTAATGTACTTTTTACGCGTTTACTTTAAACAAATTTAACTACAAAATAGTAATTATTCACCTAGTTTTATTCCGTTCGCCCTAAGAATTTCCGAATATCCTGAGCTTCCCGTTCACCCTGAGCCGCTTGTCCTGAGCTTGTCGAAGGGTCGAAGGGTCGAAGGAAGCTTGTCGAAGGGAAAAACAAACAAAAAGGCATTGAACCAATAGTTCAATGCCTTTGTTATTTTAGCTGTTAATGGTTATATGTCGAAGACATGACTTATCAAACGTTACATATCAAACATATAGTCAAAGCGTAAACCAATCTTACGTGGTGTTAACAAGTAGTGACCATAATTACGTTGAATGTCTACGCCGTTTGTTACGCCATCAGTAATGATACCGACATTATGACGTACTGAAGTATAAGCATACTTATCGAACATGTTATCAACATACAAGGTAACTGACCATTCATCACCTGATACCCGCGCAGAAATATTACTTAGCGCATAACCGGGTATTTCTTCACCAAAATCACGCAAGCCTACTTTAGAGTACATATCACTTTGGTAAGTTAAACCGTAGTTAACATCAAGTAATTTATCATCAAAAACTTCAGTGCTGTAAGTTAAACCCAAAGAAACTTGCTGCTCAGGCGAGCCCGGTAAGCGATCTCCAGCATAAGCATCAAACTTATTATTATGATAATCTTTATGCAAAGCCTCCGGATTATCTTCAAGGAAGTATTCTTCACTGCTCGGCACACCGAATAAATGAGGAGCATCTTCAGTTAATTCAACTTGCGTATAGGCATAAGTTGCATAAGCGGTCAAACTATCTGATAACATCGCCCGAGATGATATTTCAATGCCTTTTGACTCTGCCGAGGCTGCATTTGAAATAATACCCAATTGACCATTAGCAGTTGCACCCGTTATTTGCGCATCATTCCATTCAACTAAGAATAACGCAGCATTAAAGTGAAATTTGTTAGAAAACCAGGTACTTTTAAAGCCTAACTCGTAGTTAGTGGTGGTGTCAGCAGTGAATACCACCTCATGCGGTAGCCCACAAAGAGGTTGGTTAGTTTCAATATCTTCAGCTGTACAAGCTGGTACACCATTTGAACCACCGATTCTAAAACCTTCACTTACTGTCGCGTAAGCTAAAATATCGTCATTGAATTGATAGCTAACATTAAATTTAAACAAATCGCCATCATCATCAGCTGAAGTTTCTTCTAAATCGAGATTGATTTCATCAGTAGTATAATCACCCAGAATCGTGCTAGATAGTGGTAAATCAAAAGCTGATTTCGATTTCACATCATACTGATAAAAACGCGCACCAAGAGTTAAAGATAATTGCTCTGTTGCTTGATAGCTTAGTTCACCAAACAAAGCCGTTTCGATGATCTCTGTACTATTCACCTGAATATACTCTAAGCTATCAGGCCTTGCTTCACCTAGAAGCGGTAATCGTTCACCAGTATCTTCATCTACATACCATGGGACACCATTTTTAAGGGCATATTCCGAATAATTTAAAGTAAATTCTTTTGAAAAGCTACTTTCTTCATATTTATTATAAAAACCACCGACAATCCAAGATAAGGCTGAGTCACCAGTAGACACTAAACGTATTTCTTGGGTAATAGTATCTGTTTCATCGGCATCACGGGTAAAAGCAGAAAAAGCAGGAAACTCTTCATAGCCATAATCTAAACGAATGAGTAAATCAGTTTGATCACGTTGGCCACTTGTTTCAGATTTTGAAAACCCTGTTGCCGAAGTTAACTCAGCAAAGCCTAAGTCAGCAGTGATTTCTAAACTCACTAAAGAGTCTTCATTTTCGGCTGGCTCAAGGTAGCGATAAGCCGAGTCGTAATCGCCAATAATAGTTGATAACTGATTAGTGTTACTTAAACTATTCGCGTGAACAATAGAACGACCGCCTATTTCTTGTTTCTGATAAAAATACGATAACGTAGAATCAATAATATCATTTGGTTGCCAACGTAACATTATGCGCGCTGTTGTTGCTTGCTCGCTATTCACATCATTAACACGTTTAATATTTTGCTCAACAGCAGCAGAATCAGACCAATCAGGATCAGGCAATGAAACACCCCCTTCTTTGACGGTATAAGCATAATCAATATAACCCGGCTCATCTAAATAATTAAAAGCAACTCGTAAACCTAAGGTGTCATCAATTAATGGCGTATTAAATACAAAACCTGCTTCACCACCAGTGTCATCACTATGAGCGATGTTAAATACGTCACCATAAATAGAGCCTGATGTTTCATCTAAAATAGGTTTATTTGGAAGATAGCGAATTGCACCACCTAACGTACCTGCACCGTATAGAGTACCTTGAGGACCAATAAGTACTTCAACCCGTTCAACATCAATAACTTTCATATCAACCAATAATGGAATTTCACCTACATAAGTGGCCACTGTTCCGCCATCAGAATCCGGGCCAGATGAGTTAGTATTTAAACCACGTACGATAATAGGAGAGTTATCACGACCACCTTGATCCTGAACAGTTAGACCTGGAACCCAACGAGCAACGTCAGATAATTGAGTGATGTTTTGATCTTTCATCACATCACCGTCAAGTGCTGTGATATTCATTGGCGCTTCTTGTACTGTTGAAGCGCGGCGCGAGCCAGTCACTTCAATACGCTCAATACCGTCTGCTTTGCTTTCGGCCTCTTCTGCTAAAACGTATCCGTTTGCAGTAAAAGCTGAACTTAATGCCAAACAAAGCACAGACTTTTTAAAAGTCTGATTAGTATGGATTCTCATTTATTTCCCCTGTGTATAGTTTTTATTTGTTTCTACTATTTTTTATTTGTTTATATTATATGCACTCTAATAAGAAAGAGCTTCACCAGTAAACATTGCCGCTTATTTATCACAAAAATATGGATATCTAATTACAAAAAACATATATTTAGGATCTCATATTTAAAAGCTATTGTCGCTAAATTTATCCATGAAGTACCCTTTTTATCTACCTTTCAGGTCAGTAATACAAAGTTCTGCATAATTAATAAAAACTAATATCCTCTTCTATAGTTTCATCACTTAATAAGTGTATTTTTCATATAAACTCTACGTTTTTTATTTTCATTGGTTAAAAAATATGATATTAAAAAGAAGTAGTTGATTTGTGTTTTTCAAAGAAAGTCTATTAAGGGGTACTTTATGGATAGTTTAAACAGAGTTGTAAGATCAATTAGTCAACCAGCAAAAGGAAAGTTAGCGTCCAGTAAAAAAAGAAAATGGCGTGAAATAGAAGAAATAAGAGATAAATTCCAACTTGAAAAAGAATTAAAAATATATGAAGACTCGTTAGAGTATATGTTGGAAGATTTCTAAACTGTAGACGCTTAAACAGTTTGTTCGTTATTAAAAGCCCAGTTAAGCTGGGTTTTTTAATGCCTAAAGAAAAGTAGAGTATTTTCCTCAAAATTCAGTATTGACAAAATTTAAACAAGCGTTTAACTTTCTAATCATAATATATCTACATTAGCGTTTAAATGCCAAAAACACTTATTAACTTTGTCCATGCTAATGGCTTTCCAGCAGGAAGCTATCAAACTCTATTTCATTATTTTCCCAAAGAGTATCAGGTTGTATCCCACGAAAAATACGGTCACGATGCTCATTACCCAGTAAAAGATAATTGGCAGCCTTTGGTTGATGAGCTAATTAATTTTGTCAAAAAACAACTAGTCATAAATAATCAACAGCAAGTTATTAATGTTGGCCACTCTTTTGGTGGCGTTATCGCCTTTATTGCTGCTTGCCAGCAACCACAATTATTTAAAGGTTTGATCATGTTAGATCCACCTGTTGTAACTGGTAGCACTGCAGTGGCAGTAAAACTACTTAAAAAAATGCGATTAATTGATAGATTTAGCCCCGCTGGTAAAGCAAAAGTTAGGCGCACACATTGGCCGTTAGGTACTGATATTGCCAAACTGTTTGCCCACAGAAAATTATTCAAAAATTTCGATAGGCGATGTTTAGATGATTATATTAGTCATGGCGTCATTGAACGAAATAACCAATTAGAGTTAGTTTTTTCTGCACAGGTAGAAGCCGATATCTTTAGAAATTTAGCGGCAAATCTTTCTCGTTATAAAAACCAACTTAACGTACCTGCAAGTTTAATCTATGCAGATAAAACTGATGTTCTTCCTCACATTTATTTTAAAAAATTTGTTAAGTTAAATAAAAGCATCCATATTAAAACAACTCAAGGTGGTCATATGTTTCCCCTTGAGCGCCCCGAAGACACCGCACAACTTATCGCTGATACAATAACACTGTGGTCGGAATGAAAAAGCCAGTCTCGACATTTGCTATTATTTAGTAACCCCTTAATGAAAAACTAGACTATGCCCCTCTTGATTCCTTTCAAAAGTGCTTAGAATAAATGTTACTAAAAGAGAAAACACCAAAAAATTGACGGTTATAAAACAAACAAAAACATTATTTTTGGATACTAAATAATAATATAAAGTAGTCATTAAAGCCTTATTTAAAATAATATTTTAAAGTATATTTACTATTTATTTACAATGTGTTGCAGTAATTCAATTGACTACAACTCGCGTCAAATATTCAGTTGGCATAACACTTGCCTTTCATGGTTATAGAAAATATTTATACTGTGAAGGTTAATTATGTATTCCCTAAATTTAACGACCGCAAAAAAAAGTGTTAGCTTACTACTTTGCTTAACTTTATTTGCCTGTAGTTCCACTGAACAGGTTAGTAATAATCAATTATCAGATAATGGTTATACACAAGGATATGTCGACACTAATTTTTCTCATAGCCAATGTACTCCTATAAGCAAAGGTAGTCTTAAAAAGCCATTAAATTCTGATCACCAATTAATGATGTCACTTTTAAATAGACCGATGACCGCAGATCAAGCAATGATGTTAGCGTTTGCACAAGAAAGAGAAAATTACGCTAATACCTTTGCTAATTATGCAAACAACGGCGTAATGATAAAAGGTGATAAAGCATCTGATAACTCAAGCAATAGAACCATACATGCATATACTCAGCAAATTGACCAAGACATTAATGCTGTATTAATTAGTGGTTCGCAGTAAAGTTTACTCGTCAAGCAACCAATTTAGTTCAGTGAAAACATGCTGCCATTGCTGATCAAACTCAGCAGTAATCATTATTTTTTGTTTGGTTATAGGGTGAATAAAACATAAAGATTTAGCAATAAGCATCAAACGTTTAAAACCAAAATGCTGAATAAAAAAAGGATTTTGCTTATTATCGCCATAATTAATATCGCCGATAATAGGATAACGCAAGTGCGCTAGATGCCGACGAATTTGATGGCGTCGCCCTGTGATGGGTAAGAGTTTAACTAGAGAATAACGAACACTATCAAACTTCCCTAAAGCGATTGGTAAACTTGCTTGTTTGATGACTTGATAATGGGTTTGTGCTGATTGTGGCGCTTTATCACGACTGACATTTTTATCGCCAAGCTTATCTAATTTTTCTTTAAGCGAATAATCTATCAATTCAGCTTGCTTAGTTATGGGTAAATGCCCTCGAACTAAAGCATAATAAGTTTTAGTTAAGTCTGTTTCAGTATTTTTTTCGCCCACTCCATAACTATTCGATTTATCAGCGAAAGCTTCATTTAATTTTTGGGCAACGTCTTTACTTAACGCAAACAATAATACCCCCGAAGTAGGTCGGTCTAATCGATGTACTGGGTATACATATTGGCCAATTTGATCGCGAACAAGCTGTAAAGCAAAATATATTTCATCTTTATCCATAAAACTGCGGTGAACAAATAAACCAGCAGGTTTATCTATGGCAACTATATGTTCATCTTGATAAAGAATAGTCAGTACGGGCTTTTCAGCTACCGCTTCTTCAATTTCTATCGTGTTTGTAAAATCAGCCATTAAATGTTTCTGCCCGAAAGTAAACTATCAAGTTGACCAATAATATTCAGAAGCGTATTCGCTTTATTACCTAGGTTTTTAAACGACTCTTCTGCCATAGGCAATAATGAAATTTCACTTGGTAATGGCTGATTTTTTTCGATCATTAAGCTGATACGTTCAATAAAAACAAACTGCAACCATTGTTCAAATGCTAAGGTGTCATAATGAAAAGGTAATGTACTGGCCATTTCACATAGATTAGGTCGACGCTTTTGCCATAAAGTTAACGTTTTTAATTCTTGGAATAATTGAACTAACAACATTGATGTTTGCTGCTCTTTAGATAGTCTCATATCAACTGAGTTATGTTTGTTTTGCTAGATGGCGCTATTATCCTTATAATAGCAACTCAACACAATCCCCTATTTATTTTCCTACAAGGCTTCAACAGTTTAGCGCACCTATGGATACTATCGATACCATCTCACAACTTTTACACTCTTCAAATTCTCAGTTTCGACTTTATGATATAGGTCGGAAAATAGAAAAAATATCAAAAGAACACTTTGAAAAAATTGAATTAAACCAAATGCCCTACCCTACACCGTCACAGGGGCATGCTTGTATTGCTATTGCTTTTTGGCAAAAACAATCGCCACAGCCTTTCTTATGGTTATTAAAATTACCACTTGATGAGCGTGGTTTACTCAATCAAGGAGCAAGAAATCACTTTATTGCTATCATTGTTGAAGCATTAGGTGCCGATTTAACCCAAAGCGTAAATAAAGATCAAGAAGAGTTATTAAAAAACAATCCCTATTTATTTACTCCTGCACAGTACAAATTGGCAGCATTAAATAGCAAAATAAAGTTTGAGTTAAAACAAGAACCAAGTGAATATTTATCTCCCTTCTTAAGCTATATTACAGGGAGTAATGGTTGGGATAATTGGCAAGCAGTTGGCGTGCAAGGAATTACTGACTTTGCTGTACGCATAAGAGAAGAAACATCGATAGAAAAAAACAGTGAGCTTTTAATAAATGCACTTCCTTACCTTCCTAGTGAAGTGCTATTACCGCTATGCGGCGCATTAGAGAATGAAGTTTTTTCTGTCGATTTAATAAATGCATTATTAAATTTATTCAAAGAAAAATGTAAACTTTCTCCTACAACTGAAACTAACATGCAGTTGCAACAACATTTACTACGTAGTTTAGCCAGTAATTGTCAGCACGTGCATGTAGAAAAACTAGTTGCTGAATTATTACAGCAGAAGCATGTCGCTAGTGAGCTATTGATAACTATTTCAGGTCGCTGTTGGCTAGCGCTTGCTAATGATGAGCACTTAATGGCATTTTTCGAACACTTAGTGTTATCTGATGATCAAGCGCTATTTAATAGTATTTTTAAAGACCTTGTATCAATACCAGCTATTCGCCCCATTGTTTTTCAGTGTATGCGTGCGCCTGAACGTAGTGCAGCATTATCAAAAGCAATAGGACAGTTATTTAATTAAGGTCAAAAGTGGATATGGAAAACATCTATTATTTATTACTGGTTTGTTTGATTTTTTGGTATTTTATTTACTTGAGAAAAGTATCTGAAGCCGCACTTGTACACGCTAAACATTATTGTGAACAAAGTCAGTTACAATTTATCGCTATCGCTAGACGGTCAAGCCGATTAACCTTTAACAAAAAGTACGGCTTAGTTTGGTTTAGCTTATTTGATTTTGAGTTTAGTGGTGACGGCGAATCTAGCAATAATGCTGTTTTAAGCTTGTATGGTTTAAAGTTAGGTAGTGTTGATATTCCACCCTATCGAGTAAATTAAATGTATATTTTAACAATCAATTATTAAATAATAAGTCCTACTGTTGATCTGGTAGCCAGAATTAATAAAGCATGAAAATAACAGCTAGTAAAGAACCATTTTCCATTGTAAATCTTATTTTTTATCCATTTTCCTAGGGAGACACCGTGCAGTTTTTAAAGTCACTTTTTTGTTTGCAAGGGTTTGATAATAGAACCCGATTTTTTGGCATTTGTAGTGCCGTTTATGTGATTTTTATCATGCTAATATCTGCTTTCACAGGTAAAGCTTTTATCTCTCTTACAATTTTAGCCTTCTTTACCCTAATACTTGCTTTGGCTAGCTTACGCCGACTAAAGGATGCAAAACTCAACAGAAATTGGTTATTTGTACCTAATCTACTATTCATTCTAACCGCCTTAACTATTATCTTTTCAGAGCAAAATAGTAGTTATTATTTACTTATTATCCCTGCATTCTGCTTCGCTGTATTATTAACTTATCCTAGTGTTGGTATGAAAAACTCATCACCTAAGAACTATATCCTTGGCTATTTTGGTCCTGTTGATATGACCGAATATCAGCAAATTGCACATCAAGGAAAAAAAGCAAAATTTCGCATTGAGCCAACTTTAGTAGGCGATAATTCGGTAAACCTTAATTCACAAAGCCTTAGTAGCGATGAGCAAGTCGTGTGGCAAAGTCACGAGACTACATCACCTTATAATAAAAGCGAGCAGCAAATAGATTTAGGTGAAGTAATTCGTTTAAAACTGATAAAAAACAGAAAAGCTCAGCTGGTCATTGCAATAATATTAACAACAACATTAGTCAGTGTTTGTACATCTTGGCTTATGGATTATTTATCGGACAATGAACCAGTACAAACAATACAAGAATCGGTTAAATCAATTGAAACTACCCAAGATGTTATTGAGCGAAAGCACCCATTGGCCATGCCTGATAATTTTTCACTCCTTTTATCTCAGCACCAAGGAATAATCATTAACTGGCAAGCAGATGAAGTGACCTCCCCTTTATTATGGTCGCAATCAAGCGCACAAGGCGATGAGAGTTGCCAACAAATTAGCTTTAATAAAGGTAATCCTATTCGAACTTTGATGGTACAAGTAGAAAACAGTACCACCGTGACTAGCGGAGTTTACAATAATTACTTTGCTAGCTTCTCACCGCTTGATAGTAAAGCTCTGATTCAAGCGCTAGCGTTTCGCGGAAGCTTTTCTTTATGTGGGTATAATTTTTCACTAAAAGGCAGCCAAGCGGCTTTAGGACAGAATAAACATTATGCTGATTGGGTAGAATATTAGCATCTCAGTGGTTTCGCTCTAATTATCACGAGTAACGATAACGCCAGAATCTATACTGACGTTACTACCGCAATGTTTTAGGCGAGTATCAAAATTTATAACTTGATATTCGAAGTGGCCACCTGATTACTTAGATTGTTGCTTAAAACCTATACCTACTTCAAATAACTGATCATAAATACTTTTCATTGCGATAGTATTTTCAGTTAATGAATCATTCCATTTATTTCGTTTTTCAAAACCTAAATCACTAATTAGATAATAATGATCTGCCTTTAAACCACTAGCTTCAAGGCATGACTTAGTACAAGACAAGCCACATCCATCAATAGCAATAATTGGACGCCCTGATTTAGCCAAATCCATTATTGGGCCAACCTTACCAATAACACCGGCAACACATGACATTTCAGCAATGCCATCACCATCAAGGTTTAACGAGATATTATGCGCCATTTGCGCTAAATTTGAACAACCAGAGCAAGAATAAACAATCGGTTTTTTTTGTTGGTCACTCTGTTCGATTTTTTTATTATCAGACACGGGGCTATTTCTCTCTTAACTTATTAGTGGCATAGCCTTAAAAACAGGCTACTTAAAATGCCTAATTTATGATTGTAACAAGGCAAAACAAGCATGAATTGATTTACATCAACATTTGTACCAATCACTTAATAATTGTTCTATTTTTTCCATATCAAGATATTGCTGACAAGCGTCACTGACTCTATTAATCGCTATATTTTCTAGTTCTTCAACGCTAACAGCTTGATTAATATCACTACCAAGCCAGTTAATAATAAGTCCTAACGCTTCTGTCGTATCAAAAAAACCATGTAAATAGCAACCGGCTATTTGATTATCATCACTCAATAACCCATGCTTTTTGCCTTCAATAGTAAGTAGGGCTTGATACTTTTCTTTAGATCCATTAACAAACTGGCTAATTCCTGCGTGAATTTCATAGCCTCGAATGGTGACATTTCTCTGCTGCAAGTAAAGCTGCCCTTCCACATTCGTTAACGTTTTACTCGTGTTAAGCTCTGTAGTAATAGGAAAATAATTCAACGCCTCACAATAAGTAATATTTCCTTCAACATGATGGGGATCTGATATTGTTTGCCCTAGCATTTGATAACCTCCACAAATACCCATAACTTTACCGCCATATCGTAGGTGCTTAGCAATATCTTGGTGCCAATTTTGATGTCTTAAGAAAGTCAAATCACTAATAACATTCTTGCTTCCAGGTAAAATAATCAAGTCACAGGCAGGAATAGACACCGCTATTTGTGGGTTTTTAGCAAATAAAAACTGGCAATCAATTTCCGGATGTAATCTTAAGGCATCGAAATCGGTGTGGTTACTCATGTGTGGAAAAACTAAAATGACAATACGAACTTTCTGCTTACTTTCCGTTTTATTGTTAAGTTGTTGTTGCGTTATAAGAGCATCTTCTGACGAAATATCTAAGCCGTGTAAATAGGGTAATACACCCAAAACAGGTTTATTGGTTCTTTCTTCCAACCAAGTGAGACCTGATTCAAGTAAGGATATATCTCCTCGAAAACGATTGATAACAAAACCAATAACACGGTCTTGCTCTGATTGCGAAAGCAACATTAATGTGCCAACAAGATGAGCAAATACACCACCTTTATCAATATCTGCAATGATAATTACCGGACAATCAACTGTCTCAGCAAATCCCATATTGGCAATATCACCCTCGCGAAGATTAATTTCTGCGGGGCTACCAGCACCCTCTACTACAATTAATTGATACTGCTCAGTTAATCTATGATGTGATTCAAGTACCGCATTCATCGCTATTTTTTTATAATCGTGATATTGCTCAGCCTCCATAACACCTTTATTTTGAGTGATGGCTTTACCATGAATAATAACTTGCGCACCCGTATCAGAATTAGGCTTGAGTAATATAGGATTAAAATCGACATCAAGCTCTACATATGCGGCTTTCGCTTGTAATGCCTGAGCACGACCAATTTCTCCGCCACAAGGGGTTACCGCACTATTGAGCGCCATATTTTGTGGTTTAAAGGGCGCAACCTTTAATGCTCGGTTGGCAAATAGCCGACACAAACCTGCCACCAGCGTAGTTTTGCCTGCGTCTGATGTGGTTCCTTGAATCATTAAGGTTTTAGCACTGACATTGGTAGCACTATATTCATCACTCATTAAAATCTCTTAGTTTACAAAATGTTAAATTGGGGAATATTTTATGTTATTTAAATCATTATAAAAATGACTATTTCAGCTATAATCATCCTCATAAATTAGTAGCCACTATATACAATGGATATCCTCATGGAAAAAACCTTTATTAAAGGCAAAGATTCTGACTTAGAAACCTCTATTGCGACCATGCAAGAAAAATTAAAATCATTGGGTTTTGATATCGAAGAAGCTTCTTGGTTAAACCCCGTTAAGAACTGCTTTTCTGTACACATTAAAGACAGCAGCTGTGGTTTAATGTTCACCAATGGTAAAGGCTCAACGGCAAAGTCCTGTTTAGCTAGCGCTTTAGGCGAATATTTTGAACGATTAAGTTGTAACTATTTTTTTGCTGACTTTTACTTAGGTGATAAAATAAGCCAAAGTGAGTTCGTTCATTACCCCAATGAAAAGTGGTTTTTCAGCGAAGATGATTCTATGCCTACTGGCATTATGGACGAAAGTTTATGGCAGTATTTTGATCCTAATAATGAGATCACCGTAGATAAACTTTATGACATGAATTCTGGCGTTGGTGAACGTGGTATCTGTGCATTACCTTACACCAGAGAACGTGATCAACAAGATATTTACATTCCGGTGAGTGTTATTGCTAATGTTTTTGTTAGTAATGGTATGTCAGCAGGTAATACTAAAAATGAAGCACGTGTACAGAGTTTATCTGAAGTATTTGAGCGTTATGTAAAAAATAAAATTATTGCAGAAGGAATTTGTTTACCTGAAATTCCAGTATCTGTATTAGAGCGTTTCCCTACTATTTTAGCTGACATTCGTGAACTAGAAAGCCACGGCTATCACCTTAGAGTATGTGATGCTTCATTAGGTGGTTTATACCCCGTAATAAGCGTTACGTTAATCAATCCTAAAGACGGTAGTGTTTTTGCTTCTTTTGGAGCTCATCCTAGTTTTGAAGTTGCTCTAGAACGTACCGTCACCGAGTTACTTCAAGGTAGAAGCCTTGATCAACTTGATGTTTTTCAACCGCCAAGTTTTGATGAAGAAGAAATTGCTGCACCTCATAACCTTGAATTACATTTTATCGATTCTAGTGGCTTCATTTCATATGACTTCTTTAAAGACGCCCCTGATTATGATTTTGTTGATTGGGACTTTGATGCCGATACTGGCACTGAATACGACAACTTAGTATCAGTAATTCACGATATGGATTTCGATATTTATATCTCAGATTATAACCACCTTAATGTGTATGCTTGTCGTATTTTAGTACCGGGTATGTCAGACATTTACCCAGTAGATGAAATTGTTTGGAATAACAATAACGATGGGGCTTTATTTCGTGAAGCATTTTTAACCTTAAAAGATTCATCTAAGGATGAGTGGTTGGATATTCTTGATGGACTTGATCAAGGAGGCTATAACGATGCTATGGCAGCTGCAGAGTTTATTGGTTTAGCACCAGATGCTGGCACCACTTGGTTTGACCTACGACTTGGCGAAGTAAAGGCTATGCTAGCGCTTGCAGCTCAAGACGAGCAAGCAATTGATTGGGTTAACTGGGCATTACACCTTGATCAAAATAATGAAGAAAACACCCGTAAGTATCGTTGTTTACAAGCGCTATTAGAAATAAAATGGAGTGAGGACAGAGAATATAATCCTTATTTGAACTCCCTTGGACTAATGTATGGCCAAGCGATGATGAAAAACTGCTTAGCAATCGTTGAAGGTGACGTTATTTTTGATGGCTTACATTGCCCAGGTTTAGGCTTAGAAGGCTTTAAAACCCATGGTAAGTTGCTAGAGGGTTATGAAAAGCTTCAAGCAGCTAAGAGAAACAACTGGTAAAGTAAGTAGACGTTTTCAAACTTCGTAGTGTCGGGCTAATGCCCGACCTACAACTAAACTTCTTTTTTACCTACGCGATAAGCTTCCACTACACTTACTAACCAAGCCACTAATAAAATTATCAAAGCAGGACTTAAAGATTCTGTAGCAATAGCCGACTGTTGATGAACTAACTCTGTAATAGTCGCTAGATCCGCAGACACTTCACCACGCTGAACTTTATCAATAATATCTTGCGCTCTTGCCATCAAATTAGAAAATAACAAATATAAACCCACACCAGCAAAAATAGCAAAATAAATAGCTGAAATATATTTCTTTAACAACAATTGCCCTGCTCCAGGAAATATTAGTGCTGAAAATAAAGCTGCTTTTAATGGTTTATTCATAAGTGAACTTAGCTTTTTTTACTTGGTTGCTTATAAATATCTTCAGGCCTTAGTTTTAGCACACCTCGTTTAGTTTTATCTTGAGCACTTTGCTTTTTGTTAGGATTAACATATATAGCACTTGCATTAGGCCTAGCCCCTTCAACAAAAGGTTCTTCTTTTTGACTTATACTCTTAGTGCTTTTTTTAGTGCTACTTTTACCTTTGTAATTTGTTTTATGATCGGTATTTCTGCCCGTATCAGCAGATTCTTTTACAAATTTAGATGTTCTCTCAACATGGTACTTTTTATCAATAGCTTGTAAAAGATTACGCAACACTTGATCTTTACACTCACGATAATGTTTATGATCTGTTTTTCTCGAGAATGCACTTAGTTCTGGTTTATTTAACCTAAAGTCGACACTTCCAAGTAAAGCTATTAATTCTTCGGCTTTTAGATTCAGTGCTATTTTTAGTTTGGTCAAAATAATATTATTACTAAGGCGCTTTTCTGCAACTGGATTTGGCCCTTCCTTCTTGCCACGCTTTTCATTAATAAAACCATTGAGAAAATACGCTAGTTGGCTATCCATACAATTTACAAAATTTATATCATCATCTTTTTTTAGCCACTGACTCACTTGCTCTCTACTTACCTGTAATCCGGCAGAGGCAAATAAAGCAATCATTTGCTTGTCATTATAATTAAAGGTATAGCGTAAGCGGCGTAGTACGTCATTATTATTCAAAAGGTTTTCCTATGATAAGAGTTTTTACAAAAAATATTGTATTTGCTCACAGATAATCATCTCTAAGTTTGGTTCTATGCATTGATGCATAAGATCCGTATAAAAGAAAGCAGTCGAGATAACATCATTGTGTAAACTGGGTAAGTTGTTGTGATTTACTTAAGTATTTTAACATTTTTTCATTACTATTAAAATCGAGGTTTTTATATGAAAATATTAAATAATTTTGTATTATTTAATTCATCACTACCTTTTTGATAGCAGGAAGCTATGTACATGAATAAATACATAAAATTATCTTTAGGTTTTTCACCCTTATTGCTCAGCGCTTGTGTTAATCAAAATACTATAGCACAGAATAAATTAGCACCTGTAACAAACCCATGTCAAAAAATATCGATGTTGATTAATGCTTATGACGATGGTTTTGAACAGGTAAAAATGACAAAAATCAAAGCGAGAGTAAGTAATACATGGAAGGCAAAATATAATGTTATCGGCGAGAATTGTCATATTTGGACTTGGGGTAATTCACAAACAACGTATGCTTGTAATATAACAGCCAACGACAAAGATACTGCTGAAAATTATTATACTAATGCACAACGAACTATTCAGCAGTGCTTAGGTAGTGATTGGCAGATGACTGAAGAGCAGAGAACGGCAGATAAAGGACGTAAAAGTATTTTTACAACACCTAACAAGCAAGTTTCCTTATCAACTCATATTATCCCACTTGATAGCCTTTTTGGTGAAAAATGGACTATTTATTATTATATTGGTAACCCTAATTAATTATATTAATCTCTCCCTAAAATAAAAAACGAGCTTTTAAGCTTAATGCCAGTCAGTTAAGAGCTGACTGGCATTTTTTTGCTTCTTTTTTCTGCATATCGTTTAGGCCTAGCCTTTACTATTCTAGGATAGCTCCTTTCTCGTCGTTCTGGCAATACAAATGCCTCTGCCATATCAAGCAAGCTATTAACTATCTTAGGGATTTTCCCTGGTGAGACAAATGGGAGCATTGTTAACTCTTGGATTATATAAGCCGATGCACGGTTAAAACTAAGTTGATAAGGCATTACACCCTTTAAGCTATGTGCCATTTTAGCCATTTGAAAGCGGATTAAATTATATGAAAGTAAAACACCCCATAATTCTTGTTCTATCATCTCTGGCTTTTTACTTCGTAGTGTCAGCAGGTTACGTAACATATACTGCTTCATCTCTCTAAACCCTAACTCAATCTCCCAACGATGTGCGTATAAATCTGCAATATTAGCAACAGGGTAACGAAGTGGATCTGTCATTGAGGTAAGTATCGAATAGGATTTACCGTTAATAATACGCTTTACCAAACGAGCATCTACCGTCGCCGGTAAGTCATCCCACTTCTTTCTTGCCTGCGGTGTTGTTTTTAAACGAATTACTTGGTCGCGCGCACTTAACTTTTGAACGACTTCAAACTGTGTCCCTTTTTTCAACGGAATAAGCCAGTGGCGCGCTACACCGGTATTTTGCCACTGATTCAATAACCCAAGTGAATAAAATCCCTTATCAAATAGGGTTAACGAATTATCAGGGGTAGAAGGAATTAAGTCAGCGGCTAAACGCATTTCATTGGTCGCTATTTTATCAAACGACGAGGCGGTTAATAAGTGGCTACTCAGTTCCATTTGGCATACCATGCGGATTTGTGGGTAAGCAGACTCACGTTTGTCGTTATGCAGCTTGCCGAACGCACGCTCATTTTCTTTTGTATCAGGTGTTCGCCACACCACGCCATCGACACCGAGTAATTTCAAGCCACAAAAATCAGGTGATGGTGTTTTTTCATGCCATAGTTGTTGAGTCTGTTCAAAAATACGTTTAACAACCTCTGCACCTAATCGCTGCCTAGCTTGAACAACTGCGCTTGGTGCGACAAATGGGCGTTTACCTGGAAGCATGATATCGAGTTGATTGACGATATCACTCATCGGAAGATGCCTAAACATAGACATTCCAACAATACTCCAGACCATCATTTCAAGTGGAAGCCTACGCTTTCTCAGGGTTACAACGCCAGATTCTTTAAGGCACTTATCGATTAAATCAGGTGATAGTACTTCAGATAAAGCATTAAAGTGCTCAGGAGTGAACGCTGCAAGTGAGTGAAGATCATAATCTAAAGGCATAAAAAAATCCGATGTTGAGTGAACATCGGATTTTGATCTCATTCAGCTAAAAATCAATCTATTTTTTCTTAACTGATCGGCATTAAGCTTTTAAGCTCGTTTTTTATTTTATATGAGTTGCGTTAGTTAATAATTAACTATCGCATGTTTACTTTATTTTTTACTTTTACCTTCGCCACATTTACCTTTAGCTTTGGCTTTGCTCTCGCCACATTTACCTTTAGCTTTGCCTTTGCTCTCGCCACACTTACCTTCACCACACTTACCTTTACCTTTGGCTTTGTTCTCGCCACACTTGCCTTCACCACACTTACCTTTACCTTTGGCTTTGTTCTCGCCACATTTACCTTCACCACACTTACCTTTACCTTTGGCTTTGTTCTCGCCACATTTACCTTCACCACACTTACCTTTACTTTTACCTTCACTCGCACCTTCAGGGGCAAAAGTAACTAAGTCTTGAGTTGCAAATGGGTTAGCTTCAGCTTTAGCTGTATTGCTTGCAAAAACGGAAAATGCTAATAAGCCAATTATAGCCGCCAGACCAGATTTTTTAAGTAGATTCATGATAAGTTTCCTTTATTATTAAATGATTAATACTTGTAGTGTATTAGTTTTATTACTTTTTATAGCTATCAAGTTACATAGACCCTCAAGCTTTAAAAAAAATTTCACCTTAAATTTATTTTGTCTTATAAATAAGGATCAAGCTTGTATTTGTTTAATAGTAACACCACGACATAACAACTTTACATCTTTCATTTTTATATAGCGCAATTATCACGACAAAAAAACCAGCGTTTAAGCTGGTTTTTTAATTTCAAAATTCAAGAGTTAATTGAATACTCAACTAAATTGAAACTTTCTTACGTCTAGCTGTGTCAACAATAAAACCTTTCCAACCTTTAGCAGCTTTACGCGACTTAGGATCTTTCATAGCATTATTTATAGCAATATGAGCTTTTTTGTATTTTTCAAGGTAAAAATAAGATTCTGCAATACTCATGTATATGCGTCCTTTATTCTTAACACCAAGCTCCAGCGCTTTTTCTAGTGCAGGAATTGCTTTTGAAAATTGCTCATCTTGTTTTAACAACATACCATGCTTACGGTAATGCTTAGCTTCATTGGTCATTTTAGCTAGCTCACCATAATACTTGGCGGCTGTACCAACATGTTGCGCTGCATGCCATGCGTTTGCTAACGTTGAGATGTTTTTGTCATCACGTTTAACTAAACCAGAAGCAATATGTTTTTCTAATAACCGAGCAGCCTTATAAGGTGCCTCTGCTGAAGAATACAAGTTTGCTAACGTTTTGATTTGTGACTCTTTATCAAGAAAACCCTGTTTATAAGCTAAATCAAGTGTTTGCACCGCTTTAGGATAATTTTCAACTAACAAATAAAACATAGGTAACTGTGTCCACCATGTCTTATTTTCAGGGAAAATTAAGATAACCGTTTCTAAGACCTTAATTGCTTCTTTATATTTTTTACGTTCATAATAAGAAGTTAACTTTAAAATATAAGGGTTTTGATTCGGTTTATCTCCAAAAGCAGCAATAGCTTTATCAGCAGGAACAATCATTTTATCTAATTGTTTCAACTCATAATTAGCTTGGGCAATTTTAACCCAAGTATTACCATCATCTTTGCCGGTAAACTCCATCCAAGCATAGTAATTACTTAAAGCATTTTTATAGCCTTTGGTTTGCATTTGCAAATCAGCCAATAACTTTAAGGCATCACCGTGATCAACTTCGTTTAAGATGTCTGGAGCAATAGCTTTCTTTAAGTAAGAAATTGCTTTCTTTTCATTATCACCTTTAGTGGCATACATAACCGCAATAAAACGGGCAACATAGGCTTTATCATAATCTTTTTTGGCGTTAATATCCTTCAAGATGACGATAGCACCGTCAATATCATCCGCAGTATAGGCTTCAAAAGCTTTACCTACTTTTTTACCCACTGATTGACCAACAAGTTGCGTAGGACGTTTCTTTTTCTCTTCTTTTTTAGCGGCAGCAGCCATTGCATTATCTGCAAAGGGTGCTTGAGCAACTAAAAGTGAAGCGATAACCAGTAAAGAAGTTGATAATTTCTTAAAAGAAAAGTGCTTAAACGTAACTGTTGTAAAAATAGTTTTGCTAAACATAATTATTAACCTCCGTCCATTTTAAAGTCTAATTGAACACTTAAACCTGGTTGTTTCATTGGTTTACCGTCAACAACTTTTGGCTTGTATTTCCACTTTCTAAGTGCGCGTTTAGCTTCTTTGTCAAACACACGTTTAGGCTTTGCTTCAATAACTTTAACATCTTCAACACCACCAATTTCATTGATAGTAAATGAAAGCTTAACCCAACCTTCTTTACCATCACGTGCTGCTTGAATAGGATATTTAGGCTCTATTCTAACAATTGGCGTTGCATCACCATCTCGGCCAAAGCCTGCACCAGGTGCAGATAACCCCGTTGATGCACCAGACATCTGAACACCCGGCATATTAAACTGCAATCCACTACTGTCGTTACTTGCTTCAGGCTCAGGAGCCTGTTGCTTTGGCGGTGCTTTAGGTGGCGGCGGCGGCGGCGGCGGTACACGACGACGAGTCTCAGCTGAAGACTTCGGCGGCGTTGTATTCACCTCTACGATTATATTATCTTGTGCCTCATCTTTACTTCTATCACCACTAGAAACAAGAAAGGCCATAAAAGCAAATAAACCAAAGGTAACCGCAGCGCCTAGTAGTATTGATACTAAAAAGCGTACCATAATCTACCCCTTCGCAGCAGCAATGGAGATTCTAAGACCACTTCCTGCCTCTTTAATTGCATCCATTACTTTAACAACAACACCATGTTTGGCATCTTTGTCGGCTTGGATAATAACAACATCAGTTGGTTGTTCTGCAAGTAATTTTTCAATCCTTGCGCCAACACGTTCGATGTCAACACGCCCCTTATCTAACCAGATTTCACCGTTATCTTTTATTGCAACAAAGATATTGGCATTTTTTTGCTTAGTTTGTTGTGCTGCTTTAGGTTTATTTACTTCAATACCTGCTTCTTTAACAAAAGAAGTGGTTACGATGAAGAAGATCAGCATGATAAATACGATGTCGAGCATCGGTGTCATATCAATTACCGCTTCTTCGTCCTCACGAATCTTTTTACGTGCCATGAAAATATCTCTCTAGTGATGAGGTAAACTGTCAACCAGTTTAGCCTTTGCTAGTTTAACTTGAGCGTCTAGTCTTGAACTAAAAAACACACCCGATAATGCTGCTACCATACCCGCCATTGTCGGAATAGTAGCTTGCGATATACCTGCGGCCATTAGACGTGGGTTACCTGTACCTTGTTGTGCCATTGTTTCAAACACACCAATCATACCGGTAACTGTTCCCAACAAACCGATTAATGGACACATTGCCACTAATGTTTTGATGGTAATCATACGCTGTTCAAGCAGTTCATTTGCTTCGGAAATCCAAGTCTCTCTAATACGATGTGCATACCAAGACGTTGTGTCTGTGCGTGCATCCCAACGAGAAACGATATCGTTTTTAATCGCTGGGTAGACTGAAGATAAGAACCAATAACGTTCTATCATCATTATCCACATCAATAAGAGTGCAAAGGCAACAACGTAAAGTACGTTACCGCCAGTTGCAACAAAACCCCTGACAGATTCCCAAACCTCTATCAGGAATAACATTATTTAGACTCCTTCTCTGCAATCGCAGCAATTAAGCCTGCACTTTGCTCATCTAGTTTCTGTAAAACGCTTTTCGCTTTACCAGCAACAACTGAGTGGATAAGGATAAGTGGCAATGCACAAATCAAACCTAATGCTGTTGTAACTAACGCTAGTGATATGTTACCAGCCATAATTTTCGGATCACCAGTACCAAATAAGGTTATGGTTTGGAAAGTCATAATCATACCGATTACTGTACCTAGTAGACCCATTAATGGGGCAATAGCAGCAAACATTTTGATTAAGTTAACACCACGGTCTACTTGAGGCGTTTCACGTAAAATACCTTCATCAAGTTTCAGCTCTAATGTTTCAGCATCAACCGATTTATTGTCATGGTAAATTTGCAATAAACGACCTAGCGGGTTATTTGCATTTGGTGTATCAATGTTTTTCTCTTGCGCTTTAATTTTAGCGCTCATGCTACCTAAAACAATTAAGCGTTCAAGCGCAATGATACAACCAATAATGAAAAGAACCGTAATAGCATAGCCAACTTCTTTACCTTCATGGAAGAACTCTTCAACTGTTTTCTTACGTGTTTCAAGTGATAAAATACCACCACGAGAAGGATCCACATAAAGAGCGCTATAACCAGAGCTAGCGTTAGAGAAGTTTGAAGCAGTTTCAGCTATGTAACCAGCTGGTTGCTTAGGTAAAGGTTGTACTTGACCTACTTCATCGTTGTAAGTTAAATAGCCGTTGTCTGATACTAAGTTAAATGTACCAACACGCGTAATAGTTTCAGTAGATTTAGAACCATCTAAGTTAGTCACTTCAACACTAAATTTAGAAATTTTACCTGATTGAGTCATTTCAGTTTGTAAGGCAAACCATAACTCTTCAAGATCTTCTAATGCAGGAATTGCTTTTGCGTTAGCTATGCGGTTTAACGCTTCGCCGCGACCTGGAAATTCAGCACTTACAATTGAAGTAGCAATTTGACCATAAGCACCTGCTGCTGCTGCACGAGAAACACCAAACATCTCACCTAACGTACCAGTAGCATTGTCTAGTTCAACTTCTTTTTGCGCTAAGGCAATTTCATTAGCCGCATATTCTTTCGTTAAACGTTTGTTGCGCGCTTCTTGGTTCGCTAATTCTTTTTTCGCTTTATTTAATAACGATTGCTTGTCGCTACGAGCACTTTTAAATTCAGCTTCGCGTTTTTTATCAAGTTTTGCTTCTGATACACGATCAGATTTAACTTGTTTAAGTAAATCATCTAACTGATTTGCTTGTGTAGTTGCTACTAAGCCAGTAGTCATTATTGCGGCTAGCGCTACAAAATTAATAATTTTCTTCATTATTTTGCTCCTGCTGCAAATACTGGTAATTTAGCTAGATCCATTGGAAGTTGCTTACGCGCCATAGCGACAGCATCTTTAATAGGTTTCAAGTACTCATCACCTAACTCTTCCCATGAACGACTTTCGTTATTCCATAACCAAGAGTGTTTTTGGTCTAATGATTGAGCGACAAAAGCGATACGTCCCATGTGAACAAAATCAGCCGTTAATGTTGTACCACCAAAATCAATCTCGGCTTGGTAAGCGTCAAAAATAGTGCCGTAACCCGCTTCAATTTCATATGCTTCAAGTACTAAGCGAAACTGCTCAGACGTAGTTACGTTTGAGTTAGTCATCACTTCACGCAAATTAGCTACGCGCTCTTTACGACGTTCTATATTCATGGGTACATCTAAATCAATAAACGTTTCTAAGGTGTCTATCATTTTGTACATTAACGGTACAACACCTTGTTTGATTTTATCGATACCATCAATCTGCTTTTGTAATGATACGATGTTCGCTTTTTGATCATCAACCATACGTTGTACATGGTCATTATAACCACGAAGAACATCACCTTCATCTACCGTATTACGATATTCAGCAAGAAGATCTTGCGTTTGCTCGTATATCGTATTGATTTTGGTTTGTGATTTAGCTGACTGTTTAAAAATATTAGCTTCAGCTTTTTGAAGATCTGTTAATGTATTTGCAGCAGCGATATTGCTACCTGCTAATGCTAGTGCGCCTACCATTGCCGTGGCGATGAGGCTTTTCTTACTTACTTTGGACATAGTTCCCAACCATTGCTATTTAAATTTTGATAACAAATTTTTTGTTACCGCAAATATAAAAATCTATCGTTTTTTTATGTGTAACTTTATTATGTGTAACTTTTTTATAAATACAACTAATTAATAATCCCAAATGACAAGTAGGCTGTCAAGTTGAGAGTAATAAAGTCGTTTTGTTCATTTTTCAGTAATAAATAAAAAATATCATGTTAAAAATTAAAACAGTTAAGTACTAAAATGCTTCATTAACTCACCATGCTATGGTCTTTTTTGATTATTACTTGTACAAAATAGCCAAATAATGGCTTAAACATTTTGTTACCTTATGTTTTACTAACTTCTTCGTAGTAAGTCAAATTTATTTACTATAAATTAGTGATTTTCCACTTTTTTCACTCAATTAATTAGCAAAGAACTTTTATCTAAATGATTGATTTACTGGTCTAAATTGACCTGGCAACCACAGACTGATAATAGTCAATTTAAGATAATCGTGGCTTTACGCAATACATATATAACGATACATATATACTATCCACGATTATGACAGCGCTGTTAATTTATAATTTAAATCACGGCTTTTTATGATTATCTATAGACAATTAATTAGTATGAAGCTGTGACATCATGGTAAATGATCGAGTCAACTGTAGGTGCATAACACTCACTTGAGGCATCTAAATCAGAAATGAATACATTTCACTGCCACCACTATTAAATTCAGTGTATATCAATAGAGCTATTTAATCGGCTTGTCATGAGTATTGTGTGAATTGGTTATTATTAGCAAGTCAAGATGCGTAATTTACTTTCATAAAAATATGGTTACAGACGGGTTCTTTTAAATATTAATATTTAGTACTTTTGTTCGAAATACATGTGATTTTTAGTATAACCGCACAAATACTACAGATATTTACCCATAATAACGTTAAGATGATAAGCATATTTAGTATTGATTCTTGCAGGATATTAAGTGAATTCAATCGAACGTTTAACTGAGGTATTAATGCGCTTAGCTATAGAGGCAAAACAAATCGATACTCTAAATACTCAAAACAAATCTCATCGATTAATTGAAAACAACAATTTATTTTCTCCTTCTTTATTTTTCAGTCAAAGTGATCGTTATTTACCTTACGTAGAGGAAATTGAACGTAGATTAGCTGAATTTACACGATTAGTTGCATCCAACAAAATAGAGTTATCAATAGTATTATTAGAACATTTAGAACAACAAATTGCCGCAATATCAAATGCGTTAAATGCTAATTCAACCATCCATCAAGCAGCAAAACTAAGCTTTGATGCTAATAAAAAAGTAAGAATTAAAAAAGCCAAAGCTAAACAGGTTAATAAATATCGAGATATGGCAAATAACTTGGTTTTAAACAGCCATCAACTCTATCAAAAATTAACAGAGCATCATGAATTTGAACGGCGCCTAATGGATATGCTCTTAGAAAAGGAGCGGCAAAGGGTAGAATGTAAGAAACATGAAAGTGAAAAGCTATCCATTGAAGTGTTAACTCTACACCAACGTCTTGGACGTTGTCGTAAAGCTATTACAACTATTGAACGTGATATTGAGCTAGCAGAAAAACGCTAATGCTATATAAATATTCGCATTTTTTCTATACTAACGTTAGTATTTGATCTGCGCAAAGAATATCTTATGTAATCCTAGTGGTTTTTACATCGAGAATATTACACTGAACTCCCAAGGTTCCGGCTTAAAAGTCTCCGGAATGACAAATACCGATTTTGAAGGATATATATGATAATTTCTGATGACATTCATAATTACTATGAAAAACTAGTCACACTTCACTTTTCTTTAAGTAAATTTGACGAAAAATATGATGACGACTTTTTAGCCGATTTAACCTGCGTAGTACTAAATCAACTACCAGCTCGCTATATTCGTCACGAAGTAGATATGGCTTTTTTCTTACCTGCATCAGAACGTTTTGAAATGGAAGAAAAAGTAAAAAAAGCAATTAGTAAAGCGATAGAGTTTATGAAAATCAATCACGAAGCGAACGAATAAGTATCGAAGATATAATGGTATTTCCAGCGCTTTTATAATTATTTAGCTGGCTTATTTGGTTGGGTCTCGGCCTAATGTTCTTACAACGAGTTCTTAAGGACTTCCAAACGGACTGATTTCGGTAATAAAAGAACCCTTACGTCTATGAAGATAGGGGATATTTGAAGCTTTCATGTAGCAAAAATTGTAGCAAAAATGCTATTTCTGGTGTAACCCATTGATTTATAAGATTGGGTGGCGGCCTAACCAGCCACACCTCGGCACATGAGTCGTCTGCTGCGGTTGCTTCCTTCCGGACCTGGCCGAGTTCACAGAGTATCATTGCGAGGGGACCGAAAAGGCCACCATAATAAGCCTAACCAAAAGAGTTAAACATCTCTTATATTGGTTAGCGGCGCGAATTATCGCTAATCAAACGTTCGGATGCAAGCACTAGTTAGCTATTTTCGAGTAACGCTACACTACATGAGGATTTTTTACACAATTAAGATAAAATTTCCCTTAAACTTGACTCATTCAATTTCAATAACAAAATCAGATTAGCCGTGTAAAGGACAACTTCGGCAGAAAATTGGCTTTTCGATGTGATTGACCTACCACTTGCCATCCTAAAGCGATGAGCATAGATAAACTAATAGAGGACGAAATCGCCCTTGTTTGAATGGAATATATTAGGTAAGTCTACCTGACTTACCTTTATAAATTAACGTCATTAATGAACGCCGTTTTCTTGCTGAGCTAACTTCTCATGTAGCTCTAATAAAACAGATTTCATCACTAATAGATTATCTTTACCTAAACGAAGTAATAACTTATCAGCATCCGGTAAAGCTTCAAGTTCAGAGTCAGCAAATTTATACATAACACTCGGTTGTATTAATGCCATAGATGATTTAGGTAACTCCATATCTAATACACGAGTTATCGCATCTTGCAAAGTGCGAGTAAAATCATCCTCATAACCTAGTTCAGTATAAGCTTCGTCAATTAAAGGCTTAATTTCACTATACCACTGAACCAAGTTTTCACTGTCCATTGATCTTAATAAATCAACATATAAGCTAAAGCGTCGACTTGAATTTTCATTCCATTGCCAAACATTTTGCTTCACTGGTAAAGGACTATCTGAATCGGTTTGTTCTGGTTTTTGAAACGATTGTTGAAAACTAACACTCTCTATTGCAGGTGTGAACTTAGCGTTAGGCAGAATAAAAGGGCTATGCTCATAAGCAATAATTCCTTGAGCAAAGTTATCAGTAAAAACGACAAAACGCCTAATCATGTCTTCATCAATGATAAGTTTAAGTAGCTCTTTACGCCAAGTGATTTCTGGTAATTTTAACTTTAACCAATCGTCACTGTTATCCAATGAAGGTAAGGGTTCTATTACTGATTCAATAACTTCTTCCTCAACAACGACTTCCGGTATTTCAATTATAGGTTCAGGTAGTTCTTCCACTGGTTCAGGTATTTTTTCCACTATTATCACGGGCTCATCAATAACAACGGGCTCAGACTTATCGCCAGTAAATTGCCATGCTACACCGATAGCTATAATCACTAAAATAATAAAAACGATCAATGGCCACGACGCTTTATTTTGACTCGCCTGATCACTTTTCTCTAATGATTGATTTAAGTTGTCCATGTTTACCTATACCCATGTTACTTCAATATGTCGGATTCAGCTGGAATTAGAAACGCCTTTAGGCAAGGCTTTGATTGAAGAGAATGGTTGTTCCATTGTCGAAATCAATAACGTAGCATAAAGCGTTTCTAAACCAACCCTACGGGGCGTATGAGCAAATCACGCTCATCGTTGCTCCTTTTTTTAAGGGAACAACCATTAATAAAAACAAGCGCCTTGATCATGAGTCGCTCAAACGTCCTGAAACTCGCATCTTGGAGTATCATGGGTATATACATTATTAATTTTAATATTTTTCATGCTATCGTTACTCAGGCATGAGTAAATGCGTTTTTTGTTGTGCTAATTGTTTCAAGTACTCCCAAACCGTATTCACTTGCGATAAGCGTTTACTTTCTGGGTGAGTAACAAGATAAAAGCTACGCACTAATTTAATATCATTAATGCATAATTTAACTAAGCTAGCATCTTGCTCCGCTAAAAAGCAAGGCAAAATACCGATTCCTAAGCCACTTTTTATGGCGCTATATTGACTAGTTATACTGGTACTTTGAAAACTAGGCGCAATATCTACACGCAACTTAGCGCTAAGTTCTTTCAAATATGATAGTTGTTCGGTGAATAATAAATTATCGACATAGCTAACCCATTGATAATTAGCTAGCTGACTGAACTCTACTTTGTTGTGAATACTTTCAAGATAACTTGCATGACCATATAACTGCAACTGATAATCACAAAGCTTAGTAATAATAGTAGAAGTACTTTTCGGTTTTTCAACCGCAATAGCAATGTCAGCTTCATTACGACTAATTTTTACATCACGGGCAAAATGTACCAGCTCTATTTGTATATTAGGAAATTTTTGTTTGAGTGCCATTAAATGAGGGGCGATAAAAAAACTGCCGAACGCTTCTGTTACGCCTATACGAACTCGGCCACTGTTTACACTGTTTTGCTCTTTTATGTCATCAAAAGCTTGTCCAGCGTCCAACTCCATCCGTCTCGCATATTGTAACAATTTAGTGCCGTCAGACGTTAACACATGACCATCAACAGTACGCTCGAATAGCTTAGTAGCTAAGCTTTCTTCCAGTTTATGTAGACGGCGCGACAAAGTTGAGGCATCAACGGTTAACCGCTTGGCAGCGATTGATAGGCGTTCACTGCGTGCAACTTCTAAAAATAATTTAATATCATCCCAGTTCATTCTTGTAGAGTAACAATATCGATAGTCAAATGCAAAAATGCAATGCAGGCTGCATTTTTACCTATTGCTGAATTATTGATAAAAGACTATTTTATCATCAACTCTATTCTCTTCTATTTAAGGCTTGTCATGACAATTAAAGAAATTCCACTGATCATTAATGGTGAAAAAATTCGTTCAACCACCGATACTTGGTTAGATGTTTTAAACCCTGCTACTCAAGAAGTTGTTGCTCGTGTGCCTATGGCAACCAAAGAAGAAGTTGCTGCAGCAGTAGCTAACTCAGCAGAAGCATTCAAGTCTTGGTCAAAGGTTTCCTTAACCAATCGTATGCGTATTATGTTAAATTTCCAACAATTGGTTAGAGAGAATACCCAAGAGCTTGCCGAATTAGTTACTTTAGAACATGGTAAAACACTGCCTGATGCTGAAGGCGAAGTAGGACGTTCATTAGAAGCGATTGAAAATGCTTGTTCAATTACTCGCTTACAACTAGGAGAAATGGCCAATAATGCAGCAAGCGGTGTAGACACTTATACATTGAATAAGCCAATTGGTGTTGGTTTAGGTATCACGGCATTCAACTTTCCACTAATGCTGCCATCGTTTATGTTCCCACCAGCAATTGCCTGTGGTAATACGTTTATTTTAAAACCATCAGAGCAAGCGCCTTCTTCAACAATTCTTCTTGTTGAATTAGCACTTAAAGCAGGTATTCCTGCAGGTGTATTGAATGTTGTTCATGGTGGCCCAGATGTAGTTAATCAATTAATTGAAGCTGAGCCAGTAAAAGCGGTTTCATTCATTGGTTCAACTGGCGTTGGTACACACGTTTATAACCATGCCACAAAGCATGGTAAACGTGCCCAATCAATGATGGGCGCAAAAAACCATATGGTAATCATGCCTGATGCAAATAAAGACAGAGCTATCAATGATTTACTTGGCTCAGCTTTTGGTGCAGCAGGACAGCGCTGTATGGCTAACCCCGTAACAATTCTAGTGGGTGAATCTCGAAACTGGCTACCTGAAATTGTTGAACGAGCAAAACAAATGAAAATTGGACCTGGCACGCAACGTGATGCAGATTTAGGCCCAGTAGTATCACCACAAGCTAAAGCGCGTATTATTAGTTTACTAGATTCAGGCGTTGAACAAGGCGCTACCTTGCTTGTTGATGGCAGAAATTGCCAAGTTGAAGGTTATCCAAACGGCAACTTTGTCGGACCAACGTTATTTACTGATGTAACGACTGATATGGATATTTACACGCAAGAAATTTTTGGACCTGCTTTGTGCGTATTAGAAGCAGAAACATTAGATGAAGCAATTGCAATAATTAATGCTAATCAAAATGGTAATGGTACTTCTTTATTTACCTCTTCTGGTTGGGCTGCACGTAAGTTTGAAAATGATATAGATGTTGGTCAAGTTGGTATTAATGTGCCAATTCCTGTACCCGTAGCCTATTTCAGCTTTACTGGTTCACGCGGCTCTAAATTAGGTGATTTAGGACCTAACGGCAAACAAGTAATCAGCTTTTGGACCTATACAAAATCTGTGACCGCTCGTTGGTTCGAACCAGATCATCAAGATGGCTCTGAAATTCACTCAACGATTAGTATGAAGTAAGTAGCGAGCCCTTCGACTACTCGTTCCTCGCGCTCAGGATGCACGGCTATATTTATTCCGTATGGCTATATTTATTCCGCTTGTCCTGAGCTTGTCGAAGGAAGCCTGTCGAAGGAAGCTTGTCGAAGGAAGCCTGTCGTACTCCGACTGCTCATTCCTCGCGCTCAGGGCAAGCTGTTATACTATCCCCGCTTGCCCTGAACCGCTTGCCCTGAGCCGCTTGCCCTGAACCGCTTGCCCTGAGCCGCTTGCCCTGAACCGCTTGCCATGAACCGCTTGCCCTGAGCCGCTTGCCCTGACCGCTTGCCCTGAGCCGCTTGCCCTGAGCCGCTTGCCCTGAGCCGCTTGCCCTGAGCCGCTTGCCCTGAGCCGCTTGCCCTGAGCCGCTTGCCCTGAGCTTGTCGAAGGGTCGAAGGGTCGAAGGAAACTAAAATTATTTTTCATTTAATAATTTTTGATAGTTTTCTATCGCTTCAGGGTTTCCTTTATTACGCTGACAAACACCTTTTTGATATTGATAGTTAAATACATCAAACCATAAATCAAGTAGATGCCCGTTAGCTTTTTCACCAAACATTTCAAGTACTCTAGCGCCAACTTCCGCCGTTGAAAATTGATGCTCTAATTCAGTTTTTCTAACCGTATAACGCGACTCAGCGCCTACGGGAGATGACATATTATCAAGTAACTTTTTGGGATCAAAAGATACCAGAGGGAACTTATCTAAATAAGGGCTTTTTCGGAACATTTTTTTTGCTTCACGCCAACTACCATCAAGCATAATAAACAGTGGCCTTTTACCTTGTTCACAGATCACTGTATTCGAGTGAACTTGGCGATCATCACCAGCATATTCTTGTGGAAACACGACAAAAGGCTGCCATTGCTCATCCTCTAGCACTGCCTGTAATTCAGGATTTTTTGTTGTACGTGACCATAAGAAAGCAAAGGTATCAGGAATTAAATCAGCAATTAACTTGCCTGTATTACTTGGTTTTAACACTTCAGTGTCATACATCAGTAGTAAAAATCCTGCATTAGTATCTA
Organism: Candidatus Colwellia aromaticivorans; assembly: GCF_003333305.1. GTDB lineage: Bacteria > Pseudomonadota > Gammaproteobacteria > Enterobacterales > Alteromonadaceae > Colwellia > Colwellia aromaticivorans. The sequence goes on from NZ_QOLD01000019.1 coordinate 47,055, forward strand.
CAGTGCCCTTTTTAGGAGCAATAGCACAAATACAAAAGGTTGCGGCCAAGCGGCACAAATCACAGCGAATAACCCGCTGTCCTCGTGCTTTATAAGTGGTGGTACTCAGGCTTTTTCTAAATTGATGTAATCGATGAACTGCATGCATGAAGAATTAAATATAAAATAAACAGTAGACTTGTAATGATAACACTACCGAGTCTAGTGTTAAATTTTTTAGTTAGCCTATTTTATCTCATACTTTGATCATTTACTTTTTATTCAATCTAGCTGAAATAACATTGATATTGGCGAGCGGCGAAACACTGGATTTTAATTGTTCTTCTAATTGATCAATATTAACAATCGGTACGCATAACGCATCCGCTTTTCGTTCAATTGTTTCTGTTCTTATCTTTGTTTCAGTCGCAATGTTTTCACCAAAAGCTTTCATGCGTGTTTCAAGTGAACTGCCCTGTTTTCCTGACAGCAGCATTTCTTGACCCATAACAACTAATAAACTTCCCATCGAGTTTATTACTGCCTTTTCTACTGCTGATTCAATACGTTGTTCAAATTGTTTACCAAGAATTTGTTCACCGGTAATGTCTTTATTATCTACACCATTTCCACCAATGGTAATACCATGCTCTGGAGTAAAACGCGTAGCAACTTCATCCCGTAATACAGAAAGCTCTTTTGTTAATTCTGCGCCAACTGTATTACCTTCACCTAATAGATCATTGAATGCTAAATTAACCCCCTCCAGTGCCAGATCCACACCTTCAATAGCGACACTTCTAATTTGCGGTACTATTTCGCGAATACTAGTCGCGTATTGAGTCACTAACTTTTGTTGCTGGTCAGTTAAATTAACTTCCTTTCCGTGAATAATTAAGCTCTGATCATTTCTAATTTTATAAAGGGTTTTCTTTTTATTTGCAGCGCCTTTTGTAACGTTAAAAAATTCAAGTGTTGTTACTGTTAAGGTTAAGCCCGCATCAAGTTTAATATTGCAAGTATCTTTGGCGTAGAGGTTTTCAGAAGAAAAAATTGAAAGTACTGCTACTGCTGGTAATAGTTTTACTGTTTTATTATTTAATATAAATGGATTATGCATGGCGATAGCCTTGTTGTGTTGTTTTATTAATGAACATTTTTATCTGGCAATATTATTACAAAAAAATGCTATGTTTATTTGTTTTAACTATCAATGAATAGAAATAAAAGCATACAATAGTGAATTTAAAAATAACTTTTGTTGGGTTAAAATCACTAAAAATTAGTATGTTTCTATTTTATATAAAACCATTAATCATTTTGCATTTCAAATAGTCTAGATTGACATCGTTGAAACTCAAAGCTAAGTTGCTGCCCTTGATAAAGCTCTGTTATATCAACGTCTGCACAGACAATTAATTGAATTTTTCGATCATAAAACTCATCAACTAAAGCGATAAATCGTCGAGCTTCATCATCTAATTGGCGTAAGTCGCCCAACAATACACCGCTTCGCTGATAACTATCTTCGACACCAGAAAATACTGCCGGTATCAGTTTCCCACCAAACTGTGGCACATTACTTATTAATACCGTATCAAATAGATCCGCTAATTGCATATAATCACGTTGGCTACGAGGACCAGAGCAAAGGGCAAAAAAATCAAACCAAATATGCTTACTACTTTTACCTAGATAGCTAATTTCACGGTGATTAATCGTTATATTTTTTGAAGTTATACTTTTTGAATAATTACCTTTCAGCGCAACATTGTCAGCACTAGTCGTATTAATAGCACTGAGTTGTACAAAACGATCAGCTAATAACTCCTCACCATTTTGATGACTAAAATAATAGTTTTTATAATGGTGTTTATAGTTTGTCAGTCGATGATCAGTTTCACCATCGATAGATACTACCTGACAAAACTGATTAATAAGGTGAATTGTTGGTAAAAATCGCTCTCGTTGTAAGCCATTACGGTAAAGTTGCTCTGGTTGACAGTTAGAAGTGGTAACCAGCGTTACTCCTGAAGCAAAAAGTGCTTCAAACAAGCCTGAAAGTAACATCGCATCACCAATATCACTAACAAAAAACTCATCAAAACACAGTAAACTAATATCATCTGCCCAACGTTTCGCAATATGCACAAGTGGATTATCAATCGCTGATTTTGATAAAGATAGCTGATTTAATTCTTGATGAATACTTTCCATAAAGCGATGAAAATGAATGCGTTTTTTCTTCTTTAATGAAATGTTTTCATAAAACAAATCCATTAACATGGTTTTCCCACGCCCTACTCGGCCATAAAAATATAGGCCTTGAGTAACTGGTTTTCTTTTATTACTGGTGATTCTTGACAAAAATTCAAAGGATGACTTTTTATTTTTTAGTCTATCGTGCTCAGCTAAAACAAGCTGCTCAGATAACTGTGCTAAAGCCCGTAAGGCATTATGTTGTGCTTTGTCTTCACAAAGCACATTCTGGGTGAGTAACGTTTGATATTGTTCTAGCAAAATATGAATATGAGCTAAGAATTAATTTATACGGTTAAATGGCGTACTTTAAAACTACGACCTTTCATTTTACCGTTAGTTAATTTCCGTAATGCTAATTTCAATATTTTTTTATCAACCGCTACATAAGCCTTAATATCAAGCACATTGATTTTCCCGATATCTTTACCACTTATTTCCGCGCCAGAATTTTTAGCCGTTAGCGCACCCAAAATATCGCCTGGACGAACTTTTTGTTTTTTACCGCCATCAATTTGAATTGTGGCCATTTTGGCCTGATGCCTATCATTTTTTAGTACATCGGTAGCGGGTAATAACTCAGGCTTAATTGTTTGCTCAAGCGCATCTTCTATCAAACCAACCTTGTAAGACTCTTTATCACTATATAAAGAGATAGCTAAACCTTGAGCACCCGCTCTGCCAGTACGACCAATACGATGAATATGAATTTCGCTGTCATGGGCAATATGATAATTAACCACCAAATCAAGCGCATCTATATCTAAGCCACGGGCAGCAACATCAGTGGCGACTAGAATTGCGACACTTTTATTAGCAAAGCGTAATAAAGTTTGATCTCTATCTTTTTGTTCTAAATCACCATGTAATGCTAAAACACTGAAACCATCATCATGTAAAGCATTACACACTGCTTGTGTTTCTTTTTTGGTATTACAAAAGATAGCAGTCGATTCAACAGGGTTATCCAGTAATAATAAACGTAACGCGGCAAATCGCTGAGTATCATCTTCAACCTGAAAAAAGCGCTGACTAATATTAGATTGATCTTCACTCTCGCTAACTTTCACCATTACTGGCTCAGTCATAATGCTTTCGCTGATCGCTTGAATTTGTTTTGGAAAGGTGGCACTAAATAACAAGGTTTGACGATCAAGAGGCGTTCGCTCAATAATATTATCAAGCGCAGCTTCGAAACCCATTTCTAACATACGATCGGCTTCATCGAGTATCAACAAGTTTAAATCATCTAATTTAAGCGTGCCTTTAATAACGTGTTCTTCAATACGACCCGGCGTACCGACAATAATATGAGCACCATGTTCTAGTGAGCCTATTTGCGGACCAAAAGGTGTTCCGCCACACAAAGTTAACACCTTAATATTATGAACAGCACGCGCAAGTTTTCGTATTTCTTTAGCCACTTGGTCAGCAAGCTCACGTGTTGGACATAACACCATAGACTGAATACGAAAACGCTTTACTTCTAACTTTTCAAGTAAGGCTAAGCCAAAAGCAGCCGTTTTGCCTGAGCCCGTTTTTCCTTGAGCAATAACATCTTTGCCCACTAACATTTCAGGTAAACTCATGGCTTGAATAGGCGTCATTTCCTGATAGCCAAGCGTAGATAAATTTTTCAATAAATCTTGATGTAAGTTTAATGAAGAAAAAGCTAATGTTGCTTTGTCATTATTGATTGATGCGCTCAAGGGTGTGCCTCTATATTTTCAGAATTAGGAGATAAAACTTTCAAGGGAAAGTGAATCAGCGCATAATAACAGCAAATACCTTCTCCCCCTAGTTATTAACTTCCTATGATCATAGAATCTAATGCGCTTTTAGTAAAAGAGTGGCAATCATTACACAACAGCCATGAGCGTTATGAACAATATGCCTTAATTATTAAATTATTTTCTGTGGCAGTAACCTTGTTTTCGTTAGCTTTCTATCACGAAAATAGGGTTATTATTTTAATATTGACCATTTTATGGTTACAAGAAGGCATTTGGAAAACTTATCAGGCCAGAACTTGCTATAGAATTGAGTTAATTGAACAGGCACTCCTTGAAAATAATCTGGAAGCATTTCAATTTTATCGACAATGGTCTGAGAATCGCCCAAGTTCAGCTGGCTTGGTTATGGAATATCTAAAAACCTCGCTAAAGCCAACAATTTTATACCCCTATATTCCGCTAATATTCATTACATTAATTGCTCAGTAGTACAACTGAAAACGAATAATGTTAACTATTAAAAATAAAGAGAAATATAATATGAATCGTAAAAAGAAGATGAATGACACGTTAAAAAAGAAACTAAAAAAAGCGAATGCTAAATTACATACCAGTAACAAGCCCCGCTATATATCTAAAGCAGAGCGTGCCAAACTCGAAGAAGAACAAAAAGCAACAGAAACGCAAGAAGCGAGTTAAATTCATTAATTCGCTTGTTACGCCTAACGATTTATAATTTACTAGCGACTTATCACTCGTAGTTCGAAATTATTATTCACCTGTTTCACCTTTGACTTTCTCACGCATACGTTGCACTACCATATAAAAATACGGTACTAATAAAGTGCCAAAAACAGTTGCCGCAACCATACCTGCAAGTACGGTTACACCCAAGGAAACACGGCTTCCAGCACCTGCTCCTGTGGCAAAAACTAATGGAAGCACACCAAGTACGAAAGATAATGCTGTCATTAATACCGCACGAAAACGCATTCTAGCGGCATTCAGTGCTGCATCAAAAATACTCTTACCTGCAGTGCGTTCTTCCATAGCAAACTCGACAATAAGTATTGCCGTTTTGGTAGACAAACCAATGAGTAGCACTAAGCCCACTTGAGCATAAATATTATTGGCCATACCAACCGTATATAAAGTCAGCATAGAGCCAAATAAAGCTAAAGGCACAGCAGCAATAACGGAAAAAGGTATAGTCCAACTTTCATACTGAGCAACGAGGAATAAATAAACAAACAAAATAGCTAAAGCAAATAATACTGGTGCTAAATCTCCTGCTTCAATTTCTTGTTTAGATTGCCCTGACCACTCATAAATATATCCCTGCGGTAAGTCTTCAGCCATTTCTTGCATTGCCGAAATAGCTTGACCCGAAGAATACCCTGCTGCCGCTTGTCCTGTAATACTTGCACTGCGATAAAGATTGAAATGCTTAATTGTTGTTGGCCCTAAAATAGGCTTTAACTTTGCTAAAGTCGTTAACGGCACCATGTCATTGTATTTATTACGTACATAGTAATGACGTAAATCTGAAGGGTCTTTACGGTACTCAGTTTGCGCTTGAATAGTGACGTTGTAAGTACGGCCAAACTGACTAAAATCATTAATGTACAATGAGCCAAGCTGTGCTTGTAAAGTAACAAAAATATCGGAAAGCGCCACACCTTGTGCTTTAGCCTTATTACGATCGACTTCTAAAAAGTATTGCGGAACATTAGCACGGTAAGTACTAAAAACTCGGTTTAATTCAGGGCGTTGATTTGCCTCATAAATAAGGCCATTCATCACTTGAGCAAGTAATGCAGGATCTCGACCTTCATTGTCTTGTAATTGAAACTCAAAGCCTGAACTAGTCCCTAGACCGGGAATTGGTGGCGGGTTAAAAACCATTATTTGCGCTTCAGGCATTGACCATAACTGCCCCATTAGCCTAGGAATAATTTGCTTCAATCCTAATTCAGGGGTAGTTCTATCATCCCAGTCTTTAAGAAGGATAATAGCTAATCCGTTATTTGAACCTGGGCCACCGAGCAAAGAATAACCACCTACAGTGATAATATCATCTACTGCTGGATCACCTGTGATTATAGGAACTATTTTATCCATTACCGCTTGGGTTCTATTACCTGATGACGCGTCAGGCAATTGAATATCAACAAATAAATAGCCTTGATCTTCAGCAGGCAAAAATGCGGTTGGTACTGCGGTAGTTAACCAACCTGCACTAACAAAAATAATGCCTACAAACAGACCTACACGCGCAACCCGTTTCAATAAAAAGCTAACCGTTTTAGTATAACCACCGGTCATCCGCTCAATTAAACGCTCCATTGGTTGTAGCCATTGAATTGGCTTCATGTTTTTTTCTGATAATAAAACAGTACATAAAGCAGGACTCAATGTTAGTGCATTAATAGAAGAAATAATGACGGCAAATGAAATTGTCATAGAGAACTGTTTATATAATTCGCCAGTAATACCAGGCATAAATCCAACGGGAACAAATACCGCTAATAATACTAATGTAGTCGCAATAATGGGTCCTGAAACTTGCTCCATCGCTTTAGTTACTGCTTCTTTTATCGGTAACTTATCTTCTTTTAAAATACGTTCAACATTTTCAATTACAATAATAGCATCATCAACAACAATACCTATCGCTAACACCAAACCGAACAACGTTATCGTGTTGATGGAATATCCCATAAGTAACATAAAAGCAAAAGTACCAACAAGGGAAACAGGTATCGCTAGTGTCGGAATAATAGTAGCGCGCCAGTTTTGCAAAAAGAGAAATACCACTAAAATAACTAAGCCAACCGCTTGAAACAGGGTAACTTTAACTTCTTCCATGGAGCGATTAATAAACGCTGTGGTGTCATAAGGAATGACGTACTCTAAACCATCAGGAAAGCGCTCTGCCAATGTCACCATTTTAGCTTTAACTAACTCGGCAACCTCAGTAGCGTTAGCATCAGGTAATTGATATATAACTAAAAAGGCGGTGTCATTACCATTTAAACGCGCTTTAGTTGAATAGTCTTCTGCGCCAAGTTCAATACGGGCAATATCGGTAAGACGAACAAAATTACCACTTTTCTGGGCACGAATAATGGTTTGGCCAAACTCTTCAGGGCTTTTAAGGCGCCCTTGTGCTTGTATAGAGTATTCAAATTGCTGATTAGGTAATGCTGGACTAGCGCCCAATTTACCTGCAGCAACAATCATATTTTGCTCGGTAAGCGCTTGTTGTATTTCATTAACTGTCACGTTAAGAGATGACATACGATCAGGGTTCAACCAGATACGCATGCTATAAGTCATTTCTCCCATTACCTCTGCAGAAGCGACACCTTTAATTCGCCCTAAAGGCTCAGTTAAATAGTTAGTAGCATAGTTACTCAAAAATAATTGATCAATACTTGCTTGCTCTGAAAACAGATTAATCCCCATTAACATTGAGCTGGATTTTTTCTCAACATTTACCCCTTGTCGGGTAACCTCTGCAGGTAAGGAACTTGTCGCTAAAGCAACACGGTTTTGTACGTTTACTTGGGCTATATCACCATCAGTTCCTACCTTAAAGTACACGGTAATAACGGCACTACCATTATTAGAAGCTGATGAATCAATATACATCATATCTTCCACGCCATTGATTTGTTCTTCAATGGGTCGTATCACCGACTCTTCAACCACTTGAGCGCTTGCTCCTGGGTATACTGCACTAATTTGTACTTGCGGAGGTGTTATTTCCGGATACATATTTACTGGTAATAACCCCATAGCAATAAGGCCAGCCAAAGAAATAACAATTGAAATAACAAAAGCAAATTTAGGACGATGAATAAAAGTTTTACTGATCATAGAGTGATTCCTTCACTACTTATTAATGGCTGAAGCGGAATGTTCGTCTTTTTGTTCAGTAATAGTACCCGTTAAAGCATCCACCACTTTTAATACCGGATTAACGGTTACTCCCGGTCTCACCTTTTGCAATCCTTCTATAATAACCTGCTCACCTGCTTCAAGTCCTTTTTCCACAATCCACATAGCATTAACTCGGCGACCTAAAACAACATGACGCTGTTTGACTGTCTGTGACTCATCAACTACAAGCACAAATTTCCCTTGCTGATTTGCTTGTACAGCCGCCTGTGGCACCATAGACATCGATTCTTTTTTCTGACTTTCAGTGATAAGCGTGACAAATAAACCGGGTAAAATAATACCATTGGTATTAGCAAATGATGCTCTTAACTCAACCGTTCCCATACCTTGTTCAATTTTAATACCAGTAAAATCTAATTGTCCTTGCTCATCATAAGTAGTGTTATTAGGTAAGCGTAGACTCAGATCAATTTTTACATCACTTGGCTTTTCAGAATCCTTATGCTCTTGTAAATAATTTAAATATAACTCTTCTTCTACCTGAAAACTAACATAGATAGGATCGGTAATTGTCAGGGTTGCTAACGCATCACTTGTTGGACCAACAATGTTGCCAACATTATAATTTACTTTACCAATACGACCCGTAAATGGCGCTAAAATAGTTGTGTAACCTAAATCTAATTCTGCACGTCTTAAAGCCGCTTGTGCTGCTTTTACTGATGCTTTTGCTTGAGATTCTTCTGTCGTTAAACGGTCAAAGTCTGATTGAGAAATGTAACCATCACCAATTAAATCTTTTGCACGCCTTAAATTGCGAGTAGCATTATCCTCACCTGACACTCTACTTGCTAAGTCAGCTTTAGCTTGACTCAGTAAAGCGTCATAGTTTGCGGGGTCAATTTTCAATAACAATTGACCTTTTTCAACCATAGCTCCCTCTCTAAAATGACGTTCTATCAGCTCGCCCTCAACACGAGCACGTAAATTAGCCTCTTTAAACGCTTGCGTGCGAGCAACAAATTCCCGGTTTCTGCCTACTTCTTCTACCGTCACGTTATAAACCGAAACAGCAGGTGGTGGTGCTTTTATTTGTTGCTCTGGCTCAGAACATGAAAAAATAGTTATGGAAAGTAAAGTAATTAACGTTATTTTTATAGATTGATGACGGTGAAGTAACGGGTTAAGCATCTAGAAATCCTTATTAGTACACTTGGTAAGTTCATATGCCGAATTCGGCATATGAAATATTCTTTTCATTTTACAATTATTACACAGGGTCGTTCAAAAAGAGTAATTATTTATAATACCAATGGGGTTCGATTAATTAGACAGATTACTGAGGGCAAAAAAAAGCCGTGAATAAAATTCACAGCTTTTAAATAAAATTAATGAATATTAGCGTTTATCCCAAATTCATTTCTTGTACTCTTTCATGAGCAATTTCTGGGGCTGTACTTATTGGCTTCTCATGTAAGTTTGCTTTTAATTGGCCTTTACGGTGCTTCAGTGCTGCATCAAGTTTTTTGGCTGCACTAGCAATAGCTGGAAACATAACATCATCAGAGCCAGTAACTGATATTCGTCCACCTTCATAATTTGTTATCAGTTCAACTTGATGTTTGTGATGTTCTTTTGAAATAATTACGTCTAAGGCAATTAACGTTGGAAAATGATTAGCTATTTTAGAAAATTTTTCCTCGATATGTTCTCTAATTGAGTCCGAAACTTCTACATGGTGACCAGAAAGATTTATTTTCATAGGTATTCCTTTTAGCGATTACTTTAATCAAGTACGATGAGCTAGAAATTAGAGCATTTCGATTAAATACTCATTGCCCTAATAAATAGCTGAGGGTAGAAAAATAAAAAACAAGCTTTTAGGAAGTTTTTTTTACCTCAGGTATAAAAGTAGCTTAAAACAAGAGAAAAGACTATTGATAAAAATCAATAAATAGCTAAGAAACAATAAAACGACTAAAAAATTAGCTGCATAATGACTAAAGCAAAGATTCCAGCCAGTACATCATCAAACATAATACCAAAGCCGCCTGTCATATTTTTATCAATAAAAGAGATTGGCCAAGGCTTAAAAATATCAAAAATTCTAAAAAGTATAAAACCCACGAGAATCGATTGCCAAGTTACGGGTACCATAAACATGGTAATAAAAAAACCAATAAATTCATCCCACACAATAGCAGGATGATCGTGGACACCCACATCATCGGCAGCTTTACCGCAAATATAAATACCCGCTAAGCCCATAACGATCACAGCAATAGCATAAGGCAATGGCGTTGGCAGTAACAATGTTAATAATAAAAAGACAGGTATCGCAGCTAACGTACCAAAGGTTCCTGGTGCTTTAGGCGCTAATCCGCTGCCAAACCCTAATGCTAAAAACTGTATAGGTTGTGTTAGATCAAAATCAGGTTTAGTTTCGATATGTTTCATAGGTTATTGCGCAAAAGGCTTAGGTTATGATTTTGTAGAAAAATGTTCAAAACCTATATTCTTAATAGGTACAGGTTTATTATTTAACGTTGTTGAAATAGTTTTTGATGAATTTATTTGACCTATACAGGTAACTGGTATTCCCACATGAGATACGGCAGTCTCCATACCGACTTTTTTATCTTCAGAGACTGTGAATAATAACTCATAATCATCACCACCACTAAGAGCAAGATTTATGGCATCATCAAATAATAATGTATCAAGCATAATGTCTGATAATGGAATAGCATTAAGGACAATATTAGCACCAACATTAGAGGCTTTGCAGATATGTCCCAAATCAGCAAGTACTCCATCTGAAAGATCAATCGCGGAAGAAGCATATTCGCGTAAAGTTTGCCCCACTAAGACACGAGGTCTAGGGTAATCTAATTTAGCTTGTATTTTATCAACAGAGTCACTACTAACAGAAACTTGTCCGTTATAATGCTGTAAAGCTAAAGCCGCATCACCCAGTTCACCCGTAACATAAAGCCAATCACCAGTTTTAGCACCTGAGCGTGATAGATACTTACCTTCAGGCGTTAAGCCTTGCGCTGTGATGGTAATACTTAATGGGCCTTGCGTGGTGTCACCACCAATAAGCTGTACATTATAAAATTCACATAATTCAAACACACCTAGGCAGAACTCAGCAAGCCAATCATGATTAACTTCAGGCAACGTTATGGCAAGAGACAACCAACTTGGTTTAGCTCCCATGGCAGCTATATCAGACAAGTTAACTGCTACTGATTTATGTCCAATAGCCCTAGGAGAAGTTTCTAAAGGAAAGTGAACCCCGGCAACTAAAGTATCTGTAGTAACCACAATGTCTTGGTTTTGTGTACTAGCAACAACAGCACAGTCATCACCAATACCGAGTAAAACATCTTTTCTTTTGACAGCTTGCTCGGTAAAAAAATGCTTTATCAGCTCAAATTCTTTCATATACTCATGATACTTTAAAATGTCTGTTTCAGGACGCCTGAGCAATTCATGATCAAGGCGCTTATTTTTATTAATGGTTGTTCCCTTAAAAAAAGGAGCAACGACGAGCATGATTTGCTCAGGCGTCCCCGAAGGGCGAGTTTTAAAGGCTTATATGCAGCGTTATTGATTTTGACAAGGGAATAACCATTCTCTTCAATCAATGCCTTGCCTCTAAGCCTTTAAATTCTCGCTGAAACGAGTATTTCGAGGTAACATGAGTATATACTACAAATATGTTGCGATTAATCTTGAGGGCGAATTAATTTGACGGCTTTATCTAACACACCATTAACAAACTTATGGCTATCATCAGCTGCGAATGATTTGGCTAATTCAATAGCTTCATTAATAACCACTCGATAAGGCACATCTTGACAGTCGCTCAATTCATAAACAGCTACGCGTAAAATGGCTTTTTCAACATGATCAATATCATCAAGGGGACGATCAACATGTGGAGAAATAGCAAGATCTAACTCTTTAACATTACTTGTAACACCACGAAGCAATTGCTGGAAGTACTCTATATCAAATCGACGTTTACTATTATCCGTTATAAAGTTAACTTCAATATCGGTAACTGAATTTTGACTCATTTGCCATGAAAATACAGCTTGAAACGCAAGTTCGCGTGCTTTTCTTCTAGGTGATGGTTTCACAATAAATATCCTACAGTTGAGCTAAAACGTTAACCATTTCTAATGCGCCAAGAGCTGCTTCAGCGCCTTTGTTACCCGCTTTAGTTCCCGCACGTTCAATAGCTTGTTCTATCGAGTCAGTGGTAATAACACCAAAAGAAACCGGAATTTCTGATTCCAAACAAACCTGTGCTAAACCTTTATTACACTCACCTGCAACGAAATCAAAATGAGGAGTACCGCCTCTAATTACAGCGCCAATAGCAATAATCGCGTCATACTCACCTTTAGCCGCAACTTTTTTTGCTGCTAATGGCAGCTCATAAGCGCCTGGAACACGAACAATAGTTATATCATCATCAGCAACACTACCATGGCGCTTAAGTGCATCAACGGCACCATCTAATAAACTATCAACAATAAAGTGATTAAAACGTGACACAACAATGGCAAATTTTTTGCCTTTTGCCTCAAATGAACCTTCAATGATATTCATCTAAATATTTCCAAAAATAGTGATGTCAAAAATTAACTTTGACAGGAGTAAAAAATTTTCGCAATTCTATCAAATTGCGCTTAACTTCGGTACATGTTTATCAACTTTGCTTAAATATATTAATCAATGTCATCAAATTCTTCTAATAAGGCATCAATTTCAGCCTCTTCATCTTCATCAATAATGATAGGAGGATTACCATCATATAATCGATAGTTCATATTCTGAAAATAAGCATTTTTAATAAATTCATAAGGATCTGTAGATTCAACGACTAACTGTTCTTGATCACGAATTGCCGCTCGCTTCTCTAACCCAAGTATCCCTAAACGTACCAAATTGGGCCAAAAATCAATAACAACTAAGGGCCAATATAAACCATCAACATAATCTCCTACCTCTTCTCTGACAGAGCTAGGCCCAAGTGCAGGTATAACAAGGTAAGGTCCATCACCAACACCATAACTACCTAATACTTCGCCAAACTCCTCTTGATCACCGGACCAGTCAAAGTCACTAGCAGGATCATAAAAACCCAATAAGCCTATGGTTGAATTTAAGACAAACCGACCGGTACTTTTTGCTGCATCAGTAAACTTTAACTGCAAAAGGTTATTAATAGCACTCGACGGTTCATTTAAATTAAGCGCCATATTATATAAGCCAGTGCGTAAAAATGGTGGGGTATAAGTGGTGTAGAGTTCAGATGCGGGTTTAGCAATATATTTGTCCACATAATCCCAAGTGAAAGTCCAAAAAGGTCTATTAATAATTTCTAGCGGATCTCTAGGATCATTAATACCTTCATCCGCAGGAGTTGTAGAACAAGCAGATAATAACATAACAGACAATAATATAAGTGTGCGGAAACATTGAAATAAAGATAAGTTCACTGAGCCTAATTCCTTCATATGGCTATATTTAAAAAATAATAAAGTGCAGAAAAGCTAATTAGCTTAACATAAAGTAAACTTGATAAGTCGTCAATGGAAAAACTAAGAGGAGGTTTTCTTTTGATAAACAGATATTAGCATTTCAACCTCAGCATAAGGTAACTCGCATTCAGTAACAATTTCATCAATATTGGCACCTTTTTTGGCCAATTTTATTGCACGAGTATAAAATTTGTTATCTCCTTGATCTGTTTGTAACTGAGAAATAACGTCATGTTGGTTATCAATTTGCGTTTGCAATATTTTGATACGGTGCTCAAGTTGTTTAGATACTTGTGTATTCTCTATCATTATTTGTTCATATTGTTGCTGTAACTTATCTATATCAAAATGTAATTTCTCATTTGTTCGTTGTATATTATTAAGGATTAACTCCTGCGCTTGGTATTGAGATGTAAGCAGAGTTAATTGAGCTTTATGTCTTACAGATAAAATAAAAATCACAACAAGAGATAAAACACTTGCAACAAGTGCCACAACGGCAATAATAGGTACAGCTAACAAGGACATAAGCTTAATAATTCAATAAATAACGAAAATTAAAATGAGATAGTACTGCTCAAAACACAAGTCTTCTTAAGGTTATATACCCAAGCCACCTCAAAATGTGAGTTTCAGGACGTCTGAGTAAATCATGATCAAGCCACATTTTTTTATTAATGGTTGTTCAGGAGAATATATCTCCTGCATTCTCTAATAAGCTACATCCATGTAGCGCCCTTAAAAATAAATGTAACGACGAGCATGTTTTGCTCAGGCGTCCCTAAAAGGCTGGTTTAGAAGCGTTTTATACTGCGTTATTGATTTCGATAAGGGAAGAACCATTATCGTCAATCAATGCCTTGCCTAAAGACGTTTCTAAATCCAGCTGAATCCTGCATCTTGAGGTGGCTTGGGTATAGGTGTTTTAAAATTGTTTTAATTCATCCCACTCATCATCTGAGAGTAATTTATCTAAATCAACCAAGATGAGTAATTCACCATCACGGTTAGAGACACCTTGTATAAATTGCCCACTATCTTCATTACCAACGTTAGGTGCATCATCTATTTCAGATGTTTTTAGATATACTACCTCTGCGACACTATCAACTAATATACCAATGACTTGTTTTTCTGATTCGATAACGACTACACGGGTATTATCAGTTACATCACAAGGCTCTAAACCAAAACGAGAGCGAGTATCAATAACGGTAACAACATTACCACGTAAGTTTATAATACCAAGCACATAAAGGGGGGCTCCAGGTACAGGTGCAATTTCACTATAGCGTAAAACTTCCTGTACTTGCATAACATTGATGCCGTAAGTTTCATTTTCAAGCTTAAATGTTACCCATTGAAGTACTTCGTCATTTTCACCCGTTTGTTTATTAGAACTGCGTCTTTCATCAGACATACTACTTGCCTCTCAAAATTATTTTTAAAACCCATACTCGCTCCACTTGAAGGTGCTCGTTTCAGGAACTCTGAGCGATTCATAATCAAGGCACTTTTTTTTATTAAGGGTTATTCCCTTAAAAAGAAATGTAACGCAGAGTATGATTTGCTCAGCCTTCCCCAAAGGGCTGGTTTAGAAACGCTTTATGCTGCGTTATTGATTTCGAGAATGGCGCTACATGGATGTAGCTTATTAGATAATGCAGGAGCACATTATCCTGAACAACCATTCTCTTCAATCAATGCCTTGCCTAAAGGCGTTTCTAATTCCAGCTGAATCATACATCTTCAAGTGGAACGGGTATATACTTAATCATTGATAGCATTATGAATTAACTTAATTGATTCCGCTACCTTCATTAAGCAATTGAATTAATGAATCAACATCAAGTAAGGCACACATTTTATCTTTTACCAAACCGGCTAGCCAAGGCCTCTTGCTAGGTGAGTCTATCCACTTAACCTCTTCCTGGTTTAAAATTACCGTATCAATCAAATTTTCAGCTGATAAGCCCCAACCACTTTTATTTAACATGATAATATATTGATAGTTTAGCGATTTTTTCAATTTTTCATCACATTTTTCTGGCATTACCCATAATGCAGTGTCAACAACATTAATTTTAACATCTCTATAGAGCATTACGCCTTTAAACCATTCAGGCTTCCCAATTAACGGAGTTGTTTTATCAACCTGATGAATTCCACCTAATTCAATCAAAGGAACCGCTAATATTAAGCCTCCAACATCAAAATAAAGTGCCTGAAAGTCACCTTGGCGATATAACTTTTGAGATTTAACACTAACATCACCCTGACTTTTTTGAGTCACTAAACTTGTTTCAGCTGGATGTATTATTGTGTCTATTTCAGCAACGTTTTTATTACCTAATTGCTCATTAACACTTTTGTGTGTAGTGAATTCAGTTTCTTTAACATCAAGATTTGCATTAACATTTTTTAGTAAAGCTTCTAAACGTTTATTTTCAACCGCACTATCAGCCACAGTCACACTAGTTTCTGTACTTTTTTGTACCTTGTTTTGTACAAGTGGTTCATCCGTCATTAATTCAGACAGATAATTTTTCATTACTTTTTTACTTGCTGCTAATGGTTTTGCCATATATTTTCTACTTCTCAAGCTGATTTCACTAAATAATCTAATAAGCTTTTATAAGCAAAAACCCCACGAGATTTTGCAGAAAAATGTGAAGGAACTTTTTGTGCAACACTGGCATTTCTAAAGTTAGTATCAATAGGAATAACTCCAGGCCAAACTTTTTCTTTATAAGTATCCTGTAATTGTTGATAAGCTAAAATAGAGGCTTTAGTTCGTTTATCAAACATTGTGGGAACTATAGTATACAGGAAGGGTTTTTCTTGCTCGCCTTGCATTAAATTCATGGTTTTAATCATTCGATCTAACCCTTTCAATGCTAAAAACTCAGTTTGCACTGGCACAATAATTCTACCTGCTGCGGCTAAGGCATTCACCATAAGTACACCTAACACAGGCGGGCAATCCATCAAAACATAATCATAATGATGTGAAATTTTCCTCATGGCTTTTTTTAACACTAAGCCCATACCACCTTTAGCCCCTAATGAGCGATCTAAGGTTGCTAGCCCCATCGTTGCTGGCAATATATCTATATGACTATATTGTGTAGGACATAAACTTTGTAAAATTTGTTCCGTTGAAGAGACTTGTGTAAATAAATCATACACACTTAATTCTAAATCTTCAGATTCGATACCAAAATAATAACTCAACGATGCGTGGGGATCTGTATCAACTAATAACACTCTTTTACCACATTCAGCTAACAACCCAGCTAAAGCAATAGTTGTTGTGGTTTTGCCAACACCACCTTTCTGATTTGCTACCGTCCAAACTTCCAATAGTTATTCCTAATACTTATTGAATACCAATCTCACTAAATATGTGATCATTTCTACTGGTTAAAACAACCAACTACTTCGTTGTTTATTTAATAATGAGTCAACTAGTTATTAAAATAAACGCCTTGTATTTGGCCATTTTTCCTGCGTATAAAATAGAACACCTAATTAATGAAACTGGTATAGGTTCATCATTACTTTCGCTTTATTAATTACTGGTAGAACTATTACTTTGTTTTTTTTGAAGTTTTATCACTTTCGCTTCTCGTCGTGATACGAATACCACCATTAGCTAAACGAATTATTTTAATTTCATCATCCTGCTTGTCTGGCTCAATTATTTTTGTTATTGCTTCGACATCTTTCTCACTGATTGTTGGAGTATTTAACAAATTCGATTTCTCTATACCATACTTCGAAATTGCTACAACCACTTTTCGATTTTTTGCACGACCTTGAGCGGTAGCATTATCAGCACTAGGGTAGTATTGCCCGTATCCTTCAATAGCCATTCGAGCAGGGTTCATACCCAAGTCTTCTAAAACCTGTAAAATAGCAGTGGCTCGATAAACAGATAATTCCCAATTAGATGAAAAAATTTCAGTATTAATGACTTGATTATCAGTATACCCTCTCACCCGTACAAAGTTAGTTACTTCATCAATTACATCATAAATAACAGCTAAAATATTAGTTGCTGAATTCGTTGTAGAAGATGAACCGCTTGGAAATAACAAGCCACTATTTAATTCTATTTCTAGCCAATCACCATCAACTTGTAACTGCGCATAACCAGACTCTATTATTTCATAAAGTGCTGTATGTAACTCTTCTTCTAATGAAGTTAAGTTAGAGCCTACCTGAGAATGAGATATATTTGATAAGCTTTGCTCACCCTCTAACAGTTGTGGCCCAGCAACATCAAGTAAGCCATTGCCATACAACCTTTTATTTGTTTTACTGCTATTTACATTAAGAATATCATCACCGTGACCACGATTTTTAGGCTGTTCATTGTTTGCCTGGAACACACGCCCCACTGATTCAGTAATTGTTTCAAATGGCTTTTCATTAATCATAGCCATGGCATAAAGCACAACAAATAACGCAAAGAGTAAAGTCATATAATCGGCATAAGAAACAAGCCAACGATGAACATTCTCATGTTCTACATAATGCCTTCTTTTGCGTAAACGATTCACTGCTCTAACCTGAACGCTGATAATTTATTGGCGATTGCATGTGGATTCTCGCCATGAGCGATAGAAATCAAACCTTCAGAAATCATTTCACGATACATTGTTTGCTGATGAATAATGGCTCTGATTTTGTTTGCAATAGGTAAATAAATTAAGTTAGCAAAACCAACTCCATATATAGTCGCAATAAACGCAGTGGCAATACCTTGCCCTAGTAAGGAAGGCTCAGTTAAGTTACTCATGGCATGTATAAGCCCTAAAACAGCACCTAATATACCGATGGTTGGGCTGTAACCACCCATAGATTCAAACACATTAGCCGAGCGCAAATTGTGTTCTCGATAGATATCTAAATCTAGCTCTAAAGAGACTCTTAAATTATCAAGCTCAACACCATCTACCAACAGGTTTAAACCTTTTTGGGTGTAACTATCCTCTTCATCAAGTGCGATATCCTCTAGCGCCAAATAACCTGACTCACGAGATTTCTCAGCCCAATGAACAACATTTTCTATTCCTTGTTCAATATCATAACGTGGCGGTAAAAACACCCACTTTAATAGTGAAAAAGCATGAAGAAATTGGCCACTTGATGACTGCAACATAACAGCACCTAATGTACCACCAACCACAATAATAAAAGCAGGTAATTCAAACAGCGTAGAGATAGAACCGCCATCTAAAGCGAAGCCTACATATATAGCTAATATTGCAACCAATAGGCCAACAATACTTAGTCTATCCATGTTTTATTTCCTTAAGTATCGCATTTGAGATGGTTTCTAACGGTAAAGATAGCTGAGAAATACCGGCTGAAGTAACGGCTTGTGGCATACCATATACCACACAAGTTTGCTCATCTTGCGCCCAAATTGTCGCACCTCTAGATTTTAACATTCGAGACCCCTCTCGGCCATCAGCTCCCATTCCCGTTAAAATAACACCTAAGACATTACCGGCAAATATTTTTGCCGCTGAGCCAAAGCTAATATCAACACTAGGTTTAAAGGTTATTTTTGCTGAATTATCATCAATTATTTTTATTCTAGCTGCATTTTCTGTACCAGTTATAAGCATTTGATGCCCACCTGGAGCTAAATAAGCACAACCAGCTTTAAGGACATCACCATCACTTGCTTCTTTAACATTTATTTTGCACAAAGAGTCCAACCGACTTGCAAAAGCATTAGTAAATGTTGCTGGCATATGCTGAACCATAATAATTGGTAAAGGGAAGTCTTGTGGTAATTGGGTTAATATTTTTTGTAATGCTACAGGTCCTCCCGTAGAAGTACCTATCGCTAATAGTTTATACGTTTTCCCTGATGCTCTTATTGGTGGAGAAGTGATATGTTTTACACTATTAGCTTCTGTTGTTTTTGACTCTATAGAAGCTAAAGATTTTCTCGTATTTATGATAGGATTTCGATTAACTCTAATAGGTTGACTTGATGATAAGTTACGTCTAGTTAATCCGCGCTTTTTAGCAAGTTGGGCAACCCGTTGTCGTAACAAGCTCCCTGCGTCGTCACTATTTTGAGCAATATCACTAAATTTTTTCGGAAGAAAATCTAAAGCGCCAGCTTCTAAAGCTTCTATAGTCGATTTGGCGCCTTGATGCGTTAAAGAAGAGAACATTAAAATAGGCGTTGGAGATTTTACCATTATTTGTTTTACCGCATCAATCCCATTTAAAACTGGCATTTCAATATCCATGGTAATAACATCGGGTTTAAGCAAAATGGCTTTATCTACCGCTTCTTGACCATTTACTGCTACGTCAACAACTTCTAACTGCGGATCTTTATTTAGTATATCTGTGACTCGTCGTCTAAAAAAACTTGAATCATCAACAACAAGTACTTTGTAGGCCATCTGTTCTCTCAACTTTAAATAATCATACTCACTCTATTAAACAGTCAAGTATGTTCCACCAACAAACTATGAACGCAATTTTTTATTCATTGGTAATTTTTTAGCGTAAAATCTTAACATACTAGGTATATCTATAATTAATGCGATACCACCATCACTCGTTATAGTTGCTCCCGCCATGCCAGGCGTTCCGTGTAATAATCTATCAAGTGGTTTAATAACTACCTCTTCTTGCCCTATTAATCTATCAACAACAAATGCTATTTGCTGATTTCCTAATTGCACAATAACAACATGGCCTTTATCACGCGGTTTTTCTTCATAATTTCTCACTAACCATTGATCTAAATAAAACAAAGGGATAGCTTTTTCACGAACGATAATGGTTAATTGACCGTCAACTCTATTAGTTTTCGTTAAATCTAAATGAAAAATTTCATTCACTGCAGCCAGAGATAAAGCAAAGGTTTGCTCGCCAACAACGACCATTAACGTGGGCAATATAGCTAAGGTTAATGGCACTTTAATTTCTAAAACAGTACCAACCCCCATTTCTGAATCGATATTTACAGTACCGTTTAGTTGGGTGATTTTGGTTTTCACCACATCCATACCAACCCCACGACCTGACACTTCAGAAATTTCGGTTTTAGTAGAGAACCCAGGGGCAAAAATTAAACTAAAAGCTTCTTTATCAGGCATTCTTGCTGCGGCTTCTATATCAAGTACACCACGGTCAACCGCAATATTTTTTAATTTTTCAGCATCCATACCTGCACCATCATCTTTAATGGTTAGCAGAATATGATCTCCTTCTTGAGAAGCAGATAAAACTACACTACCTTGGCGAGGTTTCCCCATCGCTTCACGAACATCAGGTTTTTCAATGCCATGATCAACGGAGTTTCTCACTAAATGCACTAAAGGATCTGCTAGTGCTTCGACAAGATTTTTATCTAAATCGGTTTCTTCACCTTCTAAAATAAGTTGTATGTCTTTATCTAAACTACGAGCTAAATCTCGTACTACGCGAGGAAAACGACCAAATACTTTTTTAATCGGTTGCATGCGGGTTTTCATTACTGCACCCTGCAAATCAGTAGTCACGGCATCTAAGTTAGATACTGCTTTATTTAAATTCTCATCATCAGAAATTAACCCTAAGCTCATTAAACGGTTTCTGACTAACACTAACTCACCAACCATATTCATGATTATATCAAGTCGTTTGGTATCAACTCGTACCGTTGTTTCACCTTGAGGAGCCGATGCTTGAGAAGATTTTTTATTCGCTGGCACTGTTTTTGATGCCGGTTTAGCTTCCGGCTTTGGTAAAGGTTTAGAGGCAGGTTTTGCCGCCACTGGTGCTTCTTTAATAGGTGTTGGTTCTACTGGTATTGATGGAGTAATTCCTGATTTAGGCGCATTACCTTTACCATGTAACTCATCAAGTAAGCTCTCAAAATCATCATCGTTAATTTCATCTGAAGAAGTATTCGATGGTGTACTTGATGGTGTAGTTGAATGACTAATGTCTGTTGAAAAAGCACCTTCACCATGCAATTCATCTAATAACGATTCAAATTCATCATCAGAAATATCATTACTATTATTGATGGTGGAGCTAACATTTGTGACTGGTTCAGCAGGTGCTGAAGAAGGGCTACCACCGCCATGTAATTCATCAAGTAGCCGCTCAAACTCATCTTCACTCATTTCATCAGATGAACTCGACTCGACCGGCGCAGGAGTTTTCTCTTCTGCAACCGCTACTTCTGGAGCTGTAGCTACGGGAGTTGTCGCTTGAACAGGTGCGGTAACTTCTTCTACTTCAGGCACACTTAAACGTTTTAGTTCTGCCAATAAATCTGCTTCAGCAGCAACTAATGGCTCTTTATTTTGCACCAAGGCAAACATATTGTTAACCGTATCAAGCGCTGATAAAATAGTATCCATCAGTTCAGCGTTAACAGAGCGTTGACCGTTACGAAGTAAATCAAAAATATTTTCAGCGCCATGACAAACGTCAACGAGCTCATGTAAAGCAAGAAAACCAGCGCCACCTTTTACCGTGTGAAATCCACGAAATATAGCATTGAGTAAATCAGTATTATTAACATCATTCTCAAGCTCAACTAATTGCTCAGAAAGTAGTTCTAGTATTTCACCTGCTTCTACTAAAAAATCCTGGAGAATTTCTTCATCGGCTTCAAAAGACATTCATAACTCCTATTAAAACCCTAAACTTGATAAAAGATCATCAACATCATCTTGATCTTCAACAACATCACTTCTATTTTCTGTATTAACTATTGGCCCTTCAACCAAATTATCACCTACTTTAGGTAATACACGTTCTTGTGGTTGTTCTGCGGTAAGACCAAAGGCGGTTAACATAGTAATCAAACTTTCTTCAACTTCATGGACTAAGTCGATAACTTTACGTATAACTTGGCCTGTTAAATCTTGAAAGTCCTGCGCCATTAACACATCAGTCATTAGACTGTGAATATGTTGAGTTTCCTTACCTGTTGTTTTTAACAAAGTATCAATATCAGCACATAAACCCTTGAATTCAGGTAAATCTATTTCATTATTCATTAACTTAGTCCACGACGGATTAACGCCACGAACTTGTTCCGCAAGATCATCAACAACAGGAAAAATAGACTCGACAACATCCATCGTTTTATTCGCAGCTTCTTCTGTACGAGTAATAACATAATTCAAACGCTCTTTGGCATCAGGAATATCTGCCGTAGCCAAGTCATTTAAGCGAGAATCAAGTTGAAAGTTATTCAAAGAATCATGTAATTGACGTGTTAACTTACCTATTTCAGCAAATAATTCAGAATTGATTGGGTTTTGAATCTCGGCAATCAACGCATCGGCTTTATCTTGCTGATCTGCTTCCAAAAATTCAACCAAAGATTTAGCCTGCTCTAAAGAGACATGACCTACCATTGCTATATTCATGCAAAGTCCTTAATACGAAAACCAAAGCATTACTAACTTTAATTAAGTATTTAAATTATTACTTAATTAAATTCAAAATTAACCGAGACGTTCAAAAATTTTATCTATTTTAGTTTTAAGCGTTCCAGCTGTGAATGGTTTAACAATATAGCCATTAACACCTGCTTGAGCAGCCATAATAATTTGCTCTTTTTTCGCCTCTGCTGTAATCAATAACACTGGGATGTGAGCTAAGTTAGAATCAGCGCGTATAGCTTTTAACAAATCTATACCTTGCATTCCTGGCATATTCCAATCAGTTACTACAAAATCGAAATCACCATTTTGAAGCATAGGTAGAGCGGTACTACCATCATCAGCTTCTTGAATATTTGTAAAGCCTAAATCGCGTAACAAATTTTTCACTATACGTCTCATGGTTGAAAAATCATCAACTACAAGCACTTTCATATTTTTATCCAAGGCACCCTCCGGTGAAATACTCAATATTTTTATTCATGATTAACTTAATTTATAGTTAATTGTTATTTTACTTAATTTTGCCAGGATTGCATACGCCCTTTTAGTCGATGCATTGCTTGGCTGTGTATTTGGCTAACACGCGATTCACTCACATCAAGTACTTGACCAATTTCACGTAAATTTAGTTCTTCATCGTAATAGAGAGACAGTACTAAAGCTTCTCGCTCGGGTAAAGTGCTAATGCACGCAACAAGCCCTTTTTTAAAAGCACTATTCTCTATGCTTTGATATGGATCATCTCCATGACAGGTTTCATCAAATTTAAGCGCATCTTCACTAACCCCAAGGTCATTAATATCAAGTATTTTACCTGTACTAACGTCGCTTAATATTTGATGGTACTCATTTAATGACAGTTCAAGCTTTTCAGCAACTTGTATATCAGTAACATCACGACCAAATTGTGCTTCTAATTGCTTAATTGCTTCACTGACCATACGGCTATTTTTATGTACCGAGCGGGGAGTCCAGTCACCACGACGCATTTCATCTAACATTGCACCGCGAATACGAATACCTGCAAAGGTCTCAAAGCTGGCACCTTTAGTGTTATCAAAATTATTAGCTGCTTCAAATAAACCAATCATGCCTGATTGGATTAAATCATCAACAAGAACACTTGCGGGTAAACGAGCCAACAAATGGTAGGCTATTCGTTTGACTAATACAGTATGCTGCTCAAGCAGAGCCGATTTATCAATTTTATTGTTATAGGTACAAACTTTTACCACGTGTTACTACTCTCACTCAGATGAGGAAAATTCACTAATTTTTTTGTCATACTTTTAAGTCAACAATTAAACTAATAATCTAATAACTGTTCAATAAAAAACTCTAGATGCCCAGAAGCCTGCTTTGGTATTGGCCAGTTAACAATTTTTCTCGCTAAGCCTTTAAATTCTTTTGCCGCGGGTGATTCAGGAAAGGCTTCTACGATAGCTTGTTGCTTACGTACTGATTTTCGAATATTTTCATCAAAAGGGACTACCGCAACTAACTCAAGTGCCACATCCAAAAACCTGTCTGTCACTTTAGTGAGCTTGGCAAATAATTGCTGTCCTTCTTTAGGGCTACGAACCATATTCGCGACTACTTTAAATTTAAAGACACCGTGATCACGGTTCAATAATTTCATTAAGGCATAACAATCGGTAATAGAAGTAGGTTCATCACAAACGACGAGCATCACATCTTGTGCTGCTCGAGTAAAGCTAAGCACCATATCTGAAATACCTGCGGCTGTATCAACAATTAGCACATCAAATTGTGTTTGCATTTCACTAAATGCACGAATTAAACCGGCATGTTCCGCTGGTGTTAAATCAACCATGGATTGAGACCCGGAAGTAGCGGGAATGATTTTGATATTACTAGGGCCGGTGATAATTATATCGTCCAGCTCACATTCACCTGATAACACATGAGAAAGGTTTCGTTTAACCCGAAGACCTAACATAACATCAACATTGGCCAAACCTAAATCAGCATCTAGCACTAAAACTTTTTTGCCTTGTTGTCCCAATGCAATAGCCGTATTCAACGACACATTGGTTTTACCAACTCCGCCTTTACCACCTGAAACTGCTATTACCTTAACTTTATTTAATTCCTGCATTTTTCTTAAGCCGCTCGCTTGATCTGCCATTTATTACTTCTTATATTACTTCTTATATGATTTCAATTAAGAAAACTAGGATATAACTGCAGCCGGAGCTATTGGCATTGACCGCACCGTTGGCTGCATAAAGCTAGTATTATTTTTTGCTGACTTCATTGCCATTTTATCTGCAAGCGTAACCAATTTCTCAGCATTTGCAACCTTAATATCTTCTGGAACTCTTTGTCCGTCAGTAAGATACCCTATTGGTAAGCCATTTTGAATTGAAGTTGTAATAATTTCGCCAATACTAACACTTTCATCAAGTTTAGTAAAAATACAACCTGATAAGGGTACTTTTTTAAAGCGATCGACATTTTCCTGCATTACTTGTTGCTGACTATTCGCGGCTAGTACTAAATAATTACGAATTCTAAATCGTGTATTTGAGACTAAATTAGCTAGATTTTCAGCTAGACGAATATCTCGCTGCCCCATACCTGCAGTATCAATCAGAATTAATTTCTTTTTAGAGTACTGCTGTAATAATGTATTTAATGCTTCGCTATCTTTAGCTAGATTCACTTGACAACCAATTATTTTTCCATAAGTCGCTAATTGTTCAAAACCTGCAATGCGATAGGTGTCAGTAGAAATTAACGCTACCTGCTCATGACCATGTATTTGTGCAAATCGAGCCGCAAGCTTTGCAATAGTAGTCGTTTTTCCTACCCCTGTAGGGCCAACTAAAGCAACAACACCGCCACGATAAATAATATCATTTTGAGTGGTATTAATTTGTTCACTGATCAATTTAGTGGCATGTTGCCAAGCTTGTGCTTCATGAGTTTGTACAGGCACATAACCAGCAATTTGATCGGCTATTTGTTCATTTAGACCCAACGCCAATAATCGCGTTACTAATACTGCTCGTTGTGGATCTTTTTGCGCCATATCTTGCCACATTAAACCTGACACTTGATGTTCTAGTAATTGTCTGATGGATGCCATTTCTTGCTGTATTTTATCAAAATCTTGTTGGCTGACATTTGCATCTGGACTAACTTTCTGATCAGAAACTTGGCTAGCCAACAATTTTTTTGCCATATGCTCTGCTTCTAATGAAGTATGTTCTTGTGATATATCTGCACTTGCTGACTTTATTTCTTCAGCTGAATCATAGGGCGCAGGAATAGTACCATCAGGTTTTGAATAGCGTAATCTTTGTGTAAAACTACGTAATTGTTCTTCAATGTCATCGTCATTTTTGACTGATTTTTGTGTGTTTTTTTCAGTAGTTTCCTGTTGATTTTGTATCACAGCACTTTGTTGAACTTGACGATTAAGTAATGCTGACAAACTATCAGCCGGAACATTTGCATTTGAAGAGATATAAGGTTCTTGCAGCGCACTTGTACTTGCTTCATTTAATTGCGTATCAGAAGATTCACCAATATTAACAACATCATTTGATACTTCACGCTTAGCAGCATTAGCATCCTCAATTTCAGGTGTGGTTTTAGGTAATGGCTGGCTATAATCAATAGCGGCCATTAACTCAACACCTTCAGGAATTTTTTTATTCGACATAATTACTGCCTCAGCACCTAATTCGTCTTTAATTTGTGCTAATGCGCTACGCATATCTTTGGCAACAAAACGTCTAATTTTCACAATTAACCTCTCTTTTTTCAGTTACGAGTCACTAGTTTTGAGTTGCGAAGAAATTCTTCTGTTACTCGTAACTTATCTTGCTCGTTACTGACAATTACTGCCCTATGGCACTAACTATTTTAATTTGTTTGTCATCAGGGATTTCTTGATAAGAAATCACACGTAAACTCGGTATGGTGTATTTTATAAATTTAGCTAACACTGTTCGTAAAATCCCTGACGTTAATAATATTGGGGTATCGCCAGACATTTCTTGCTGCTGCGCCCCATCAGTTAAGGATTTTTGTAAGCGTTCAGCTAAACCAGGTTCAATACCTGCGCCATCATCACCTGCCATCTGCATTGACTGGTGCAACATTTGTTCCAACTCGGGCGCCAAGGTTATGACAGGTACTTCAACAGCCGGACCGACTAAATCTTGAATGATAAATTTTCGTAAACTAATACGCACCGCGGCGGTTAACACTTCAGCATCTTGACTCTTAGGACCATACTCAACAAGTGTTTGTACAATAGAACGCATATCTCGAACAGCAACCCCTTCATTCATCAAGCTTTGTAGTACTTTCACTACTGTGCCTAGTGTTAACGTTTCGGGAATAAAACCTTCCACAAGTTTAGGATAAGTTTTAGCGAGCATATCAAGTAAGTTTTGAACTTCTTCATGCCCTAATAATTGTGCCGCATTATTGGTTAGGATTTGACTTAAGTGGGTAGCTAACACTGTCGCTGAATCTACTACAGTATAACCAAGCGTTTGTGCTTGCTCTCGTTGATTCTGATTAATCCAAATAGCATCTAGACCAAAAGCAGGATCTTTTGTCGCGACACCATCTAAGGTACCAAAAACTTGTCCTGGGTTAATCGCTAACTCTTGATCATGGCGAATTTCGGCACTACCAATAGTAACGCCCATTAATGAAATTTGATAACTGTTAGGATCTAAATCTAAATTATCACGAATATGAACCGCGGGTACTAAAAAGCCAAATTCTTGTGATAACTTTTTACGTACACCTTTTATACGGCTAAGTAATTCACCACCTTGGGCTTTATCAACCAAAGGAATTAACCGATAGCCTATTTCCAAACCTATCACATCAACATGATTTACATCATCCCAATTAAGCTCTTTTACTTCTTCTTCTTTTTGCTGAATTTGTACTTGCTCTTCTTTTGCTATTTTGTCTAACGCTATCACTTTATTAACTTTACGCTGACTACCTAAATAGGCTGAACCAGCAATAATAGCTGAAAACAACAAGAAAACGAAATGTGGCATACCCGGTATAACGCCCATAACAAACATGACGCCAGAAGCAATATATAATGATTTTTCTTGACCAAGCTGAGAGCTTACTTGCTCCCCCATATCTTGAGCAGTATTTTGACGTGTCACCACAATGGCCGTAGCAACCGATAATAATAAACCGGGAATTTGTGCGACTAAACCGTCACCAATAGTCAGTAAGGTATAAATTTCAACAGCACTATCAAAGCTTAAGTCATGCTGCACCATACCAATAATCAAACCACCGACTACATTGATAAATAATATCAATATTCCAGCAATAGCATCACCTTTAACAAACTTACTCGCACCATCCATAGAACCATAAAAGTCAGCTTCGCTGGTTACTTCAATACGACGTTCCCTGGCTTGGTCTGCATTAATAAAGCCGGCATTTAAATCAGCATCGATGGCCATTTGCTTTCCTGGCATAGCATCAAGCGTAAAACGAGCAGTTACTTCAGCAATTCGCCCTGCCCCTTTTGTTACCACAACAAAGTTAATGATAATTAAAATCAAGAAGACAACTAAACCAACGGCATAATTACCACCAATAACCACTGATCCAAATGCTTCAATAACCTTCCCTGCTGCATCAGTTCCTTCATGGCCTTCTAATAACACCACCCGTGTACTGGCAACGTTAAGGGCTAGCCGTAAAATGGTAGCAATAAGAATAACAGACGGAAACGAGCCAAATTCAAGTGGCTTCAATGTATATACAGTAATGAGCAGAACGACTAACGATAAGGCGATATTAAAAGAAAATAGTAAATCAAGCAGCCATGCTGGCATAGGTAAAATAACCATACCTAAAGCTGCCATGACTA
Source organism: Candidatus Colwellia aromaticivorans (assembly GCF_003333305.1). GTDB lineage: Bacteria > Pseudomonadota > Gammaproteobacteria > Enterobacterales > Alteromonadaceae > Colwellia > Colwellia aromaticivorans. The sequence continues at coordinate 75,820 of NZ_QOLD01000019.1, forward strand.
GAAAAGGAGTTCCGAGCCCTGTAATGTGGGTTAGTTTCTTTTTGTCGAATTGATTAAAATAGGCGGTTAATTGCATTAATGACTACTAGCTCTTGACGATGATTTTTTGACGCTAGTACTAGTTTTGCAAAAGGTATACCAGAAATAGCAAAAGAGAGTTATTAGTTGCGAGTAGCGGACATTAGTCGCGAGTTATTAGTTTCGAGTCGCGAAGGCACCAGACTCTGCTTAAGCGCTTAGTAACTCGCAACCTTGCTTACTTGCTACTTATGTTTAGTATTTAAATTCTTCAGGGATAGGCAATTCTTTAGCAATAGGAATAGGTTTTTTAGCTCGACCTTTTTTATGCTCATTCAGTTGAAAAATAAAGGCCAACACTTGTGCTACCGCTGCATATAACTCTTCAGGAATATCTTGATCAACTTCCGCGGTATAATAAAGTGAACGAGCTAATGCTGCTGACTGAATAATTTCCACATTATTTTCTTTGGCAATGGTGCGAATGTGCATAGCCATTTCATCAATACCTTTTGCAACTAACCTTGGCGCACCACCAACAACAGCATCATATTTTAATGCGATGCTGTAATGCGTAGGGTTGGTAATAACCACATCGGAATTAGGTACTTCGCCCATCATTCTACGCTGAGACATTTCATACTGTGTTCGTTTAATATGACCTTTTACCTCAGGATTCCCTTCAGTATTTTTATGCTCATCTTTAATTTCTTGTTTAGTCATTTTAAGTTGGCGCGTATGATTCCAAACCTGATATGGCGCATCAATAACTGCAATAATACCAATAGATAATGCTAAGGTTAAAAACATCCATAGCAACATATTTACAGCATGTTCAAAGTTAGTCGGTATTGCCTCTAAACTTAACCCTAATATTTGCTCAAACAACCCTGTAAGCAATAAAAAAGCGACAATAAAAACAACAAAAAACTTTAATATTGACTTAATCAATTCAACCGCAGCTTGTACACCAAACATCCGTTTAAAACCAGCTGCAGGAGATAACCTACTTGCTTTAGGTGCCATTGCTTCCCAAGAAAAGCTCATTCCACCTAGCATGGTATTACCGATAAAAGCAGCAATAATGATAATAAAAAAAATCCATAACATCGGTACGATAACTAAACTAACACTATTGCTAATAACATTAAAAAGGGCATTAACATCCATGATTTCACGACGATCGGGACTAAACAACCGCTTCATCATAAGGGCCAAGCCTTTCACCAATGAATTGCCCATCAAAAGCATAGCAAAAGCACTACCAACTAAAACGAACATAGTACCTAAATCTTTTGAGCGCGCTATTTGACCTTTTTTTCTGGCATCGGTTAGCTTTTTTGCCGTTGGTTCTTCGGTTTTTTCACCGCTATCTGACTCAGCCATAAATTATTACCTTTAATAAAGCACCTTGAATCAAGGTCCCTTGCAGTCAATCAAATAACAACTAAAATCAAGAGCACGTTGCCACTGAAGTTCAAAATGCGTTAGAAAATTACCAAAAGTTAACCACATAATAAGTAAGCCTGCCATCATGGTTATAGGGAAACCAATAGCAAAAATATTAAGTTGAGGAGCAGCACGGGTCATGATGCCAAAAGAAAAGTTAATTAATAACATAGCAGTTAAAGGTGCCAGCGCTAAAGATAATGCAGTAGTAAACATCCACCCACCCCACAGTACAATTTCTTTATATTTAAGATTAATAAAGTGTTCACCGCCGATAGGAAAAGTATCAAAACTGGTGGTAATAAACTGTAAATAAGCTAAATGTCCATCCATCACCCAAAACAGTAGAGTGGATAAGATCAAAAAGAATTGGCCTACAGCGGGAACATTCATACCACTGGCGGGATCGACTAATGAAGCAAAACCTAACCCTGATTGCATCGCAATAATTTGCCCTGCTAAGGTAAAAGTATTAACTACCATAATAGTCATAAAACCGAGCATCACACCAATGATAGTCTGCTGAGCTATTAATATTGATGTATTGAATGACAATAAGTTTTCTAGATTGGTCGGCGGTATTGCCGGCATAATTGCAATGGTAACGGTTAAACATAAAAACAATTTAACCCGCGTAGGTATCGTGCGAGCGCCAAAACCTATCATCGTCATAATTAAAGCAGAAACACGGGTAAAGGGCAGCATAAAATCAGCCAGATATTGATTAATAACTGGCGCAGTAAACTCCACTAGCTCACCACACTTGGAATACTTGCAATTAACCGAAAAGTATAATCCATGAGTTTTTGTACGCCCCAATGCCCACCATAAATGACGGCTAGCAAAGTGACAATGAGCCGAGGCAAAAAGCTTAAGGTTTGTTCATTAATTGATGTTGCGGCTTGGAAAACAGCAACAAGTAGACCGACAAATAAGCTAGGTAAGATCACAGCACTAACTAGCATAATCACTAGTAGTAAAGCATCTCTTAATATGTCAACAAAGACTTCTGGTCCCATCTTACTTTCTCTTATTCAGTTATTCAGTTAAGGTTAACGTTTTTTACCCACCCATACCGTAGCTGGTGGCAATAGTACCAATGACTAAATTCCAACCATCGACTAACACAAACAACATTAACTTAAACGGCAAAGAAACAATCATTGGAGATAACATCATCATACCCATAGCCATTAAAATACTTGCCACAACTAAATCAATAATCAAAAATGGAATAAATAATATAAAACCTATTTGAAAAGCCGTTTTTAATTCACTGATAATAAAAGCAGGAATAATCACGGTCATCGGTAAATCAGTAGGTTTATCCACGGCTTCAAGACCTGCCATAGACGCTAAGGTATCAAGGTCTTTTAAACGAGTTTGTTCTAGCATAAAAGCACGCAATGGCACTTTGCCTTTATCTATCGCTTCTACTGATGTTAATTGTTCAGCTAAATAAGGTTGAATCGCACTCTCATCTATTTGATTATAGACTGGTGTCATAATAAAAAGTGTCATAAACAAAGTTAAGCCAATAATCACCTGATTTGACGGCGTTTGTTGTAAACCAAAGGCTTGTCGTAATATCGCCATAACAACAACGATACGGGTAAACGAAGTCATCATTATCACAGCAGCAGGTATAAAGCTTAATGCCGTCATAAAGATTAAAATTTGCAAGGTAACCGAGTACTCTTGAGAGCCGTCGGCATTGGTACTCAACGTTAATGCAGTCATCGACAAATCTTCTGCCGCAAAAGCGCCAAAACTTGTGATAGATATTATTAATGTGAGTAAAGCTAACAAAACTATTTTTTTCATCGTTATTTACTATTTATTTTTGTTATTAAAATGATTTTTTTGTAAAAAAGCTAATACATTGCCAGTTAACGCTGATGTTTTCTCAGGCTGGCTAGAAACAATAGGCTCTTCAAGACTTTTAATTAAGGTTATTTGCTGTGGGGTAACACCCAACACTAACTGTTGTTCGCCCACTTGTGCAACAACAAGGCGTTCTTTAACCCCCAATGATAAACTTGCAATCACTTTTAATTGACTGGTATTTTGCTGTGTAAAATTAAATCGCTTTAACACCAAAGCACTGATGAAAATTAATGCTAACACCATCAATAAGGACAAAATCATACTACCAGCATCGGTATTTGCCATCACATGTTTACCCACTTCAGGTGCTTGCTTAACGGGTAGCGGATCAGCTTCTGGTATTTGTGTTGCCTGTTTAGCAGTTTCATGTGTTTCAAGTACCTGCTGGGCATACGAAATTGTTGTTAGAGAAACTAACAATAAAACAGCTAAATAGCGTAAAAACTTAGACATTATTTTAATTTTTTAATACGTTCAGTTTGGCTAATAACGTCTGTTAAACGGATACCAAACTTGTCGTTAACTACCACGACTTCACCATGGGCGATTAGCGTGCCATTAACAAGAACATCTAACGCTTCACCTGCAACTCTATCAAGCTCTACTACCGATCCCTGATTAAGCTGCAATAGGTTTCTGATGCTAATATTACTACGCCCCACTTCCATAGAGATGGTAACAGGAATATCTAAAATAGTATCAAGCCGGCGTTTTTCTTCCCCCGTAATTGCTACATCATCTTCAGTTAATTCTTCTAAATTAATTGGCTCAGCTTCTTCAGATCCTTTTGCTGCGGCTTCAGCTTGTTCATCCAAAGCTTCATCCCACATACTTAAATCTTCATCATTATCATTACTCATACCGATTTGCCTCAATTCTCAATTTTTACTATTAAATATACCCATGATACTTCAAGATGTGCGTTTCAGGGCAGCTGAACGATTCATGGTCAAGGCGCATCTTTTTATTAAGGGTCGTTCCCTTAAAAAGAGATGCAACGAAGAACATGATTTGATCAGGGTCCCCTGTAAGGCTGGTTTAGAAACGCTTTATGCTACGTTATTAATTTCGACAATGGAACAACCATTATCTTCAATCAAAGCCTTACCTAAAGGCGTTTCTAACTCCAGCTGAATCCGACATATTGAAGTAACATGGGTATATATTCATTCTTAATCGGTTTTTTTAATAAAAAACTGATTATTTATAATTTATAAATCATCTTCTAACAGTTGCAGCTCCGCATCACTGTCAAGGCGCTTACCACCCTTAGTTAGTATGTTCAATTTCGATTTAACCGATTCAGGACGAGCTATTCTTGACTCTATTTTCAGGGCAACATTATCTCGACTACGCCCTAACTTAGCCCTAAAGCTAGGTAGATCTTCAATTAATACCGTAATGTGTTCAGGCATTTCTATTGGAATAATATCACCGGCTTGTAGCTCCATCACCTGACTTAACGGTATATCTACCTCTAAAAACTTGGTGTTAATATTAACGGCTACATCCATTATTTCATCACGAAGTGCTTTAGACCAACGCATGTCAGTATCTTCTTTATCACTTTGTACACCGGCATCAAGTAATTCTCTAATGGGTTCAAGCATTGAATAAGGGAGTGCAACATGAAAATCACCACCTCCACCATCAAGTTCAATATGAAAAGAACTGATAACGACTACCTCTGTAGGACTAACAATATTTGCCATAGAGGGGTTTACTTCTGAATCAAGGTATTCAAAAGAAACATCCATTACTGGAGACCATGCTTCTTTATAATCTTCAAAGATTAACTTCAGTAACATTTGAATAATGCGACGTTCTGTCGGGGTAAATTCTCGACCTTCTATTTTTGCGTGATAACGACCATCGCCACCAAAAAAGTTATCCACTAAAATAAAGACTAAACGCGCTTCCATGGTGATTAGTGCTGTACCTTTTAAAGGACGAAAGCGCACCATATTCAAACTCGTTGGTACAAACAATGTATGAATATACTCACCAAACTTGATCATTTGAATGCCATTTATCGATACTTCTGCTGTGCGACGCATCATATTAAACAAACTAATACGCATGTGACGAGCAAAGCGTTCGTTGACCATTTCCAATGTTGGCATACGACCACGAACAATACGGTCTTGTGAAGAAAAGTCATAGTCAGAACTGCCGTTTTTTCGTTCAGCATCATCTTCTATAATTTCTTCTTCATCAACATCATCAACACCATGTAATAGCGCATCAATTTCGTCTTGCGATAGTAAATCACTCACTGGTCATTCTCTTTTTTTGCTTAATTTTATTCGTAACTTATTTTTCAGTCGTTACTCGAAACTTATAACTTTGTTATTGCATTACAAAACCAGTAAATAAAACTTTTTCAATCGTTTTATCACCTTCGACATCTGCCATAATTTTTTGAACTTCTGTTAATGATTGTTGCTTTAATGCCTCTTTGCCCGCACTAGTAGCTAAATCATCAGCATTGGCTTGTGAAAAAACCCCTAATAAAGTGCTTTCAATCAATGGCACATGCATTTTAGCATTTTCTTCATTTTCACCACCGCGCACTAGTAATTGCACGCGAATTTCAACAAAACGATCACGAGCGTTGCCAGGCACATTAAAACGGAATGGCCTAGGCATTGGCACATAAAGCGCAGTGCCGACTTGAGCGCCACCCTGCTGTTCCTTATTATCTGAGCCAGAAGAGTCACTATCTAATGCTGAATCAAGTTGTTCTGGGGTAGCACTATCCTCGCCCATAAAAAAGAAATAACCGCCACCGCCTGCGCTAAGTAAAACAACAACAGCGACAATGATAATAATCATTTTTTTCTTTTTGCCAGATCCATCTAACTCTAAGTCAGCTTCTTTACCTTTTTCATCGGCCATAAGTTACCCTTTATAATTCGCTTTAATCTAGATTGCCAAATGTTATGATAGATAATATCCTTGAATAGCATTCTAGCCAATGTGTTTCATCAACTTATATAGCATTTAACTTAATTTCTCTGACTTTATGTCCACTTAGGCATAATAATCAACGCGAGTTGTTGAAGAATCAATCATTTTTGCTGATAAGGTATGCGCTACAACATCATTTACCTCAGCCATATTATCTAGTTTACCTTCCATTTGACTATTGTGTTTGGCTGTTGAGTTCTCTTCATTGGCTGACTGTTGTGATTGTTGTTCCACATTCGCATCACCCACATCAACCCCTAGCTCTGCTAGCAATTCTCTTAATTTATGCATATTTTGTTCTAATGCATCTTTTGTTTGTTGACTTTGCACAAGAAAATTAACCACTGCCTGTTCACCTTGCAAATTAACCCTAACTTGCATATTACCTAATTCAGGTGGATCAAGAGTAATGTCAAACTGCTGCAGTTTTTGTGAAATCATTAACATCACTTTATCTTTAACTGCTTCAGTAAAATCTTTACGAAACAATGAAATAGTTTCTTGATGAAGTTGTGTGTTAGTTTTTTGACTTTGCGTAACTTCTGTAGCCACACTCGCATTTAACATTTCCGCCGACTGTTGCTCTATTGTATGTTGTGGAATTTGAGTTACTTTACCGCTAACATCAATAAAATGGCCATTGGCAGAGGGCTCTCTTTTAGTATTCGTAATAACTTTGTCTTCAACAAGTACTTCATCATCATCTTTTTGAACGACTGGCTTTTGTTCTGCAAACGATGCTGATAATTGCGATTTGTCGTCTTGCTTAGCTTGCATTTTGTTCGCATCATCATGATTTGAGGCAAGTGGATTAGCAGACGTAACTGTTTTTTTAATATCTGCTACTTCATTAGTCTTCGTTGTTTCTCTGTTTTGTGTTAATTCACTTTTTATCAATTGAGGGTCAGGTAAGCTTGATATTTTCTCATGTTGACTTTCTTTTGACAGATTGACTTGATTTTCTATCGCATTAACTGTCTTTTTAAGTGATTTAACTGAATCTGCTTGCACTTGATTTTTATTATTAACCTGGGTTGCTGTATTAGTATTTATATCTTCAATTTCAGATGTTTGCACATCATTTAGTCCTTCTATCTTAGCGCTTTTATTTGCTTCTTTTTGTAACGCTTCTTGACTTATTTTGTCATTACTCACTTGAGCGTGATCTACCTTTAATTGCTTCGCTATTCTTTGCTCTGCTGTATTAGGTTTATCAGTGCCAATATTGGTTAGCTTAACTTCAGTCATTGATTCTATGTTTTGTTCAGACAATAAAGTTTTATTTTCTGCTGATTTCACTATAGCTGCTGATACTTCAGCTTGTGTATTGCCCTTATTTTTACCCTCAATAGACTCAATCGGCAATTTAACGATAGTGCTCTTGTTACCTGTGGCTTTAGCTGCGTTACTCAGAAGTAATTCTTCTTCAAATATCCCTTGTTCAGTCAGTGTGGGGCTCAACGCTACAGCTGTTTGATCATTGCCTAATGCTTTAACAACCGTCGATAAATCTGCGGCCGAATGGCTAGTATTTAATAAAAGCTGTGCTTCATAGTGAGCTTTTTGCTCTACTGATTTTTGTTCTTCTGGTAGCTGAACCGGTGAAGTAGTCGAGGAAGAGGTCTCAACTGACTGATTAATTAAAGTATTATCAGCTTTGGTTAAAAATGACATTAACTGTTCTGATTCAAGTAAACCCTTTTGGTCTATTTCAGTTGATTTTATTTGACCTTCATTGCCGGAAGCGGCAACCTTTTGCACAACAGTTTCTGAATCTGTTTCATCATTTGTGTCACTACTTTCAACCACATTTTCTGATTTTTTCGTAGCAAGCTCAGTCACTGTTGATGATGCAATACTTTTAGCGGTGTTAGCCGGTGATTTACCACTGTCAACTTTACTACTGCTATCAGCTTCCTTATTTTTAATCAGGTGTAGGTCAATATACTGTGAAAAATCATCCTTTGATCCCGCCGAGTTAAAAGATGCCGATTCATCTTTTAACTCGATATTTTGCGAAACATTAACAGGTAAAACATTGAGCTGTGGCATAATAATCCCAATCATTATAATCAGTAAAAACTTATACATTCATTGAGCTAGAATGGCTTTTACTCTCTTCTACTTATTAAGTAAGCAATAATCATTCCGTTACGGATAGTTAATAACTCGATTTACGTCGTAAAAATTGTTGTGTTGCTATTTCATCAAACATGGCTTGCTCTTTTTTATTTTCAACCTTAGCTAAAGCAAGGCTACGTTTCTGAACAAGCATTTCTACGGCTTGTACTTTTTGTCTTTGTTTTAACCATAAGTTTTTACTTTGCTCAGTTAAAGCTTTAGCTTGTTGCATAGCAACTTTTACTTGCTCAGAAGCGTAATCAAGTTTACTAATAAATGCGTGATAATGATTATAAGTAGCACTATCTAAACCAATACTTGAACGTTGACTTAATCGTTTCATATATTCTAAGCGATAATCAGCAACGCTTTGAAGCCGAATTAAGTTTTGCTGATAATCATTTTCAGCAGAACGTAACGTATTCGCAGCGATTTCTTCTTTAGAGTGCTCAAATTTTAATAACGTTTCGAGTTGCTTATTTTTATTCGCAGCCATAATGAAGCTTCCTAAGTGCTATGTGCTTATTTATCTGAAAACTCTATCTCAAAGTATCTATTTTATATCAGTGCGTAAACTCTACTTACGCGGGTAAGCTTTAGTTTGCGTTCGTTTGACTATTAGCCGTGGCTGCCGCAATAATTTCTTGTAATTGCTGTAAGCTCAATTCATACGGTATTACTTCTTGCATTTGCTGTTGTAAAAAAAAGTTAATAACGGGTAAAACATTAATGGCTTGATCTATTCTTGGATCATTCCCTTTGGTATAAGCACCAATCGCGATAAGATCTTTATTTTGTTGATAAACGGCATAAATTTGTTTTAGTTGCCGTGCAAGATCTTGGTGTTCTTTACTTGTTACCATGGGCATTACCCGAGAGATTGAGCCTTCAATATCTACCGCAGGATAATGACCTGCATCGGCTAATTCTCGAGATAATACGATATGACCATCTAAAATGGCACGAGCAGCATCGGCAATAGGATCTTGTAGATCATCACCTTCTGTTAATACCGTATAAAACGCGGTAATTGAACCTTGTCCTTCACTACCATTACCCGCACGCTCAACTAATTGCGGTAATTTAGAAAATACTGAAGGTGGATAACCTTTAGTTGCGGGTGGCTCACCAACAGCAAGTGCTATTTCCCGTTGAGCTTGTGCATAACGTGTTAATGAGTCTAGTAATAGCAGTACATTAAAACCTTTATCACGAAAGTATTCACTAATTTGTACGGCAGATTCACAACCTTTTAGGCGCATTAACGGTGAGTTATCCGCGGGTGCAGCAACGACGACTGATCGAGCGCGCCCCTCTTCACCTAAAATTTCTTCAATAAATTCTTTTACTTCTCGACCACGCTCTCCCACAAGACCAACCACAATCACATCAGCCGTTGTACCGCGGGTCATCATCCCCATCAATACACTTTTACCCACACCTGAGCCGGCAAACAAGCCCATTCGTTGACCTTTGCCAACCGTAATAAAACTGTTAATAGCACGTACGCCAACATCAAGTGGTTCTGTAATTGCGCGTCGAGATAAAGGATTTATAGGGCTACTATCTGCTTGATATTCTTCATCAGGCTTAATTGGGCCTTTTCCGTCGAGGGGTTTTCCAATGCCGTTAATCACTCGCCCCAATAAATTCATCGACAAAGGTAAATGTAACTTGGTTGACACAGGTAATACGCGAGCGCCTGGTAGTACGCCACGTAAGCTTTCTTCAGGCATTAGATAGGTTATCTCTTGAGCAAAGCCTACAACTTCGGCTAATAAATCACCCTGCGCGGTTTCAACCAAACATTGACTACCAATGTGTGCTTTTACCCCTACTGCCTCTAATGTTAAGCCAACAACACGCACTAAACGTCCGGCAACGGGCTCTTTAAAAGGGTGGATGAAATTTTGACAGTCTTTCAATCGTTCGCTGATGCGCAGGCTATCTACCATGTTGACCTTATTTTATCTAATTCTAAGCAATTTATTTGAAACTCAAAATAGATTCTATTGATGTAAAGCATCTTGCAAGAAAGATTCCAATACTTGCTTAAGACGTGATTTCATCTGTAAGTCAATATTTGAGGTACTATTCTCTATTTGACAGCTACCTGGTGTTAATTGTGGTGAAGGTAATAATCGCCAACCACTTTCTCTGATATGTTGTTCACCAAATTGCTGTTCAACGTGTTTAATATCGTCAGGATGCAAATGAATTTGTGTATTTGCTTCATTACTTGGCAGGGCTTTAATGCCTGTGGCAATGGCCGCTATCAAAATATCTGGATTAGTTTTTGCTTCTTGTAGAACAACTGCTTCTGTTAGTTGAACTACTAAGTTTAACAGTTGATCTTCAATGTTTTTTTCAACGTTCGCGAGAGGTTTATCAAGCTGTTCTATTAAGTTTTGCCATCTTTCACTTAAGCTATCAATCTCGTCTTTTCCTTGTGCTAAACCTTTTTCTTTACCTTCTTCTAGGCCTTGAGTTGTCCCTTCAGTTAGTCCTTGAGCCTTGCCCTCTTCATAACCTTTAGTAAAACCTTCTTCTTTACCTTGGTTAAAACCTTCTTCATGAGCGGCTTGCCTGATGGATTCAATTTCTTCTGCAGTTAAAGGCTCTGGCTCTACAATATCTTCTTCTGGTGGTTCATACTGCCAGTTTGCTTTTTTACCGAAAGCATTAGTATGGCTAACTTGTTCTTCGGTTGCATCTGATTGCACATTAGGCAACGACCATACATCTAAGTCATCTTGTTGAGCTGCTTTAATAATACGTGCTCGCGTTTTACTCATTTGTTAAAACCTTATTTTGCCAGATGATAATCCGACCTACAAAAACTATTATAAGAACTCATCACCGCCACCGCCGCCGCCAAGCATAACTTCTCCAGCGTCAGACAATCGCTGGGCAACCGCAAGAATTTCTTTTTGTGCGGCTTCAACTTCACTAATACGTACAGGTCCCATGGCTTCAAGATCATCTGCCAACATTTCAGCAGCACGTTTAGACATATTACCGAGAATTTTCTCTTTCAGTGCTTCATCTGTACCTTTAATCGCTTTCATTAAGGCATCTTGTTGTACTTCACGCAATATAGCTTGTATGCCCCTGTCATCAACATCGACTAAGTTATCAAATACAAACATTAAGTCTTGAATTTGTTGGCTCATTTCTTCATCACTTTCACGAATAGCATCCATTAATATGCCTTCAACGTTAGTGTCTAAGTAATTCATTATGTCAGCTGCAGCTTTTAAACCACCCATTTTCGCAGCTTGTGCGCCTGCTTGTCCGGCAAACTGTTTCTCCATAATCTCATTTAATTCTTGTAATGCCGCAGGTTGCACTTCTTCTAAGTTAGCAATACGCATCATTAAATCTAAACGAACTTTTTCAGTAAATTGTCCCATAATTTCAGCTGATTGCTCAGCATCTAGATACGATAATACAATGGTTTGAATTTGTGGATGTTCGTTACGAATGATATTTGCTACTTGTTTAGAATCCATCCACTTCAATGAATCTAAACCTTTAGCACCACCACCCATTACAATTTGATCAATCAAGTTACCTGCTTTATCTTCACCTAAAGCAGCGGTTAAGGCTTTACGTACAAACTCTTCACTTTGAAATCCAATCGTAGAGTAGTTTTGAATTTCATGAATAAACTGTTTGTGCACTGCAGTGATTTTTTCTTGAGTGAAGTCTTCCATTCCAGCCATTATCATGCCGACTTGTTGTACTTGCTTTGGCTCAAGGTGTTTTAAAATTTGCGCGGCATCTTCTTCTGATAAGCTCAGTAATAAAATGGACGCTTTTTCTGCACCATCTAATTTTTCAACATCAAAGCCTGCTGGAGCTGCGGCTAATTCACCTGCTTCTGTTTCATCACTCATCTTCGTTCAACCAACTTTTAACTACTTGCGACGATAATTCTGGTTCATTAGCCACAAGTGCTCGAACCGCTTTTAGTACATCTTCATCACGGTGAAGATCGGGTAATTGTAAACTGCCATCAGGTGCAAAACCGACATTACCTGCATCAAAATCAGAGGTAAGCATGTCCATCGTTTCATCACCTAAGTCAATATGACTATCAAGAGATTTGTCTCCATAATCTTCTGGTGTTTGATCTGGGTAAATTAAACGTTTCAGCATAGGACGAACAACAGCGACAATTAAGACGATGATAACAACCGCGCCCATTACTAACTTAAGTATTTTTATAAACCAAGGTTGTTCCCATATTGGAATTTCTTTTACAGCACCAAAGTCTGAACGAGTAAAAGGTATGGTAACCACTTCTAAAATATCACCACGTTGTAGATCAAAACCTATACTACCTTGCAATAACCTGCGTATCGCAGCAATTTCGGTGACACTTCTAGGCTCTTTAGTAACGACAGTAGCTGTGCCTTCTTCAGCTTCACCATCAATTGTAGGTGTTGGTGAAGGGCTATTTACATAATCAAGCGCTACCGAAACACTGACTCGGCGAACAACAGCGCCTTGCTGTTTAGTATGGCTAATCGCTTCGTCAAGCTCATAGTTTTTAGTTGATTCACTATGCTTTCTACTGGGCATTGCCCGTTTTTTCCCTGCTGTTGCATCTTCAGGAATATTTGATTTTATCGGCGGTTGGTTAGACAATGCGCCAGGAATGCCACCTAACACACCACCAATAGTATTGTCTTCAACTTTCATTTCACTGCGCAGCGCTGGCAAGTCAGAGTTATAACGGCGGGCGGTTTCTTCTGTATGGGTAAAGTCCATCATGACATCAACTTGCGCAGTGTAATTACCTAAACCAACCACCGGAATAAGAATAGTATCGATTTTATCCATATATTCTTGTTCACGTTTTTGTTCAAGATCGAATTCATTACGAGAGCGAGACGAAATAGAGTTTTGACTACCCGAGTTAAGTAGTCGTCCATTTTGATCGGTTACGGTGACACGGTTAGGACTTAAGCCCTGAACTGCTGAAGCGATAATATCAACCACTGCATCCACTTCTTCAGCAGATAATAAACGACCACGTTGCAACGTTAATACTACGGTAGCAGAAGGATTTTTTTCACGGCGGGCAAAAATATTTTCTTTAGGGATAGCAAGTAAAACCTTAGCACGAGAAACACTTTGTAATTGCTCAACAGTTTTAGCAAGTTGTAATTCTCGACCATATTTTAGTCGTTCTCTTTCCATACGCTGGCTTACACCAAAACCCATGTCTTTCATTAGAATGTCATTGCCTTGAGTGGGTTCGTTCGATAAACCTTCACGGGCTAAAAGTAATTTGATGTTTTGATATTCGCTGGTTGGAACCGAAATAGTGTTATTTTCTTGACGATAGTCAACTTGATTGGCATCAAGTATATCAAGCGTTTTGATTAACTGTTCAGTGGGTAACTTTGATAAAAAGCGATAATCAGGTTCATTCGAGAGTATTATAACGAAAACAGCGATGGCTAAACAAATTGATAAAGCAACCACTAAGGTGAGTTGGCGTAATATATCAACATTACCTAACTTTGCTGCAAAACCTGATTTCTGCTCTTCTATAGCGCCATTATCGCCAGAATCACTGGCAATCATTTCACCGCTATCAGTTGCTACCATTGAATTTGTGTCAGCCACTTAACCTCTCCGCTTACTACTTTTTTATTTTTATGCCTATGTAGATCAATCAGGAACAATTCAAAATTGTTCGAAAACGTCATTCCAGTGGTGTTTTAGGCTGACGTGGCATGGATGCCACTTATTAGACTATGCATGGAGCACATAGTCCTGAATCCAAACTAAAATACAATGGATCTTCGACAAAAGACTTCGAAGATGACGTTATCAATGAGCTCCTGAGTAAAGTGCATAGGCACGTTTATTTTTTATTTTATTGACTCGCTACTTGTCACTCGTAGCTGTTATACGGGCATGCTCATGATTTCTTTATACGCTTCTACAAACTTATTACGAACTTGTATTGTGGCATCTAATGCAATGCCAGACTTGCTTGAAGCAATCATGACTTCCGCCAAAGTAACGTCACGGTCACCCATTTCAAACGCCGTTTTTTTAGCACCCGTATCTTGTGCTAACTCATTAACTGTTTTTAACGCATCTGTCAGTAAATTACCAAAGTCATTACTTGAATTATTCACTTGTCCTATAGGATTTGCACCTGACATACCCGGTATATCACCACCAACAGCCGGTAACTTATTTCCCGCAGCTTGTAGTGACATGCTTTGCATTTGTGCAAATAAAGAATTAGTTTTGATATCCATGATGAGCTCACTTGTGTCAATTTTTTGCTGAAAAAGCAATAATAGCTATCTATAACAAGTGATAGTGCAAGCATGGTGCCAACAGCAAAACAAGTAACGAGGAAGAAAGGTAGTGAGTAACGAAAAACCAGAAAAGCCAAAGGAGACTTAAATCAACTTTGGCATAAAATCATCAATTAACACTGGTTTAGCTCGCAACTATTAACTCGAAACTGGTTTTACGCGGGTATTTGAATACCACAGTCACGCATTCGGGCAATTTTATAGCGTAAAGTACGCGGACTAATACCTAAGCGTTCAGCGACATCTTTTCTGCTGCCATGGCATGCCTGCAAGGTATCTAATATTATTTGATGCTCTTGTAGTTTTAATTCACTGCCTAGCTTATCGTCTGTAACCACTGGTTGTTCAATTTCATTGACGCTGGCGGTATCAAAGTTTTCAATCATCAAATCACTGGCATCAATAATTTGATTGCTGTGTAAAATAAGCGCTCGCTGAATAACATTATCAAGTTCACGTACATTACCTGGCCAACTATAAGCATTTAATTTACTACGAGCTGCAGGGCTAAAATCTGCTATTGGGTCGCCACTTTTTTGACAATAACAGGCAACTAAATGTTTAGCTAAAGGTAATATATCATCAACCCTTTGTGCTAAAGGTAACCAAGTCAGTGGAAAAACATTTAAGCGATAGTATAAATCTTCTCTAAAGTCACCTTTACTGACTGCTTCTTTAAGATTACGGTTACTGGTCGCAATAACACGCACATCTAGATGAATTGTTTTTCTGCCGCCTAATCGCTCAACTTCTCGCTCTTGTAAAACCCGTAAAATTTTAGCTTGTAGGCTTAAATCCATTTCGGTTATTTCATCAAGTAATATTGTGCCACCTTGGGCTTGTTCAAATTTTCCGGGGCACGCTTGAATTGCGCCGGTAAACGCACCTTTTTCATAACCAAATAAAGTTGCTTCTAACATATTTTCTGGAATAGCAGCACAGTTAATAGCGACAAATGGTTGTTTAGCGCGTGGAGAATTATTATGAACATATTGCGCCAATACTTCTTTACCTGAGCCGCTTGGTCCAAGCACCATCACTGACGCTTCTGTGGTGGCAACTTTTCGTGCTAAGTTCAGTAATTCAATACTGTGCTTATCAGCAACAACAGGAGTGTTTTTATTCACTAGTAAAGGGGGAATATATTGACTAATCATATTCAACAATACTTCTGGAGCAAAAGGCTTTGCGATATAGTTACAAGCACCATCTTTCATCGCCTGAACGGCATCATCAATGGTTCCATAAGCGGTCATTAATAATACAGGTAAATTTGACTGCTGGTTTTTAATGCTTTTTAACAAAGATAAACCTGACATACCACCCATTTGAACATCACTTACCACCAAATCAACCGAATGGTTTTTTAATAATAATAAAGCAGTCTCTGCAGAGTCGGCTTCAATACATTGATAATTTGCTAACGTAATAGTATCAATTAATGCCTCGCGCAAACCGTCATCATCTTCAACAACTAGTATTTTATGAATGTTCATGTTGATTATCCCCAATGTTTGTTTTATTAATTGATGAGGACTCTAATTGCCCTAACAAGGGAAACTTAATACAAAAATGCGCACCTTCTCCTGTTTGGCTTAAATAATTAACTTCGCCTTGATGCGCTTCAACAACCGATTTCACAACAGCTAAACCTAGTCCCGTACCTTTACTTCTTGAGGTGTAAAAAGGTTCGAATATCTTTTCAATGTCAACACTATTGATACCTGGACCATTATCTTTAACACTGATATAAACTGAATTATTGTTGCTATATACTTGAATATTAATAACGGATTGCTCGATATTTGCAGTCCCTGCCGCTTGCAAAGCATTATTCACTAAATTTTGTATCGCCCCAGTTAACGCATTTTTATTACCTAACATATGATGTTCAACAGTAGTCAAATGTAGGTTTACTTGTGTCTTTGCTTTGATTATCAACGCATCCATTGCTTGAATAGAATCATTAATTAATTCATTCACTGACAATGATGAAACCACTTGTTCATTACCACTTTTAGAAAACAACAACATATCATTTATTTGTTGCTCTAAATCTCGTAATCGTGAACTCAATTTTTCTTGAAATGCACCACGGGCAGACTCTGATAATTTTCTATTAGATAAGTTAGCGCTATATAACATAGCAGCCGAAAGTGGTGTGCGAATTTGATGCGCTAACGTTGAGACCATACGACCTAAAGAGGAAAGTCGTTGCATTTGCCCTACTTTGTCTTGTAATAAACGTGTTTGAGTTAAATCGGTGATCATAATTAATTGCCCAGGTTGATCCCCTAAACTGGCAATTTCTAATTTAACCCTACGGCCATCTTTTAATGACACTTCATGCCAATCATCAGCCCTTGGCTTAAATGAACGCGCAATAACGGTAAACCAAAGCTGACCTAATATTGGCTCTTCAAGTAAACTTCTCGCCACTTTATTAATTTTAACGACAACCCCGTTGCCATCAAGCATAACCAAACCTGTTGGCATCATTTCAATAAGCTGATCGGCCATTTGCTCTTGCTTTAGGTTAGACCCTAATAAGCTGTCAGGTGTGGTTTGATTAAATTTATCTTGATCTAATTTATATTTGACCGCTTTATCTTTTGGAGGTTTTATTTGGGATGATTGGGCACGTAGAGAAGCTAATTCACCAGGAAAAGCTTCTGTTTGAAGTAACGCTTCCTCTTCAACTAGCGGACTAGTATTCAAAGGAATGTTAACTGCGTTAAAACCATTATTAGCAATAAAATGCTGTGCTAGTGCCATAAAACCAAAATCCAAATGAAATTTATTTCACCTTGATTAAAGCATTTTACATGCCATAGTTTTTTTATTATTTTTCAATGGCTTACAATAATAATTATAATAAAATCATTGTCAATTTATTGGCTGTACTTCTTTTTTATTTATAAACTCTCTGTCAATACTGGTTTTTGTAAATTATATTTACGCATTTTTTCAACTAAGGTCGTTCTTCTCATTCCTAACGTTTCTGCCGCTCTGGCAACTACATAATCATGTTTAGCTAAAGATTGAGAAATAAGGGAGATTTCTAGTTCAGACAAATGCTCTTTTAAATTTAAGCCGTCACTGGGCAAAATCCCCGCAGTAGAGCTGTTTTGAGATTCTTCAATAATTTCGTCTTCAATCACATCATCTTCATCGCCGTCATAATCGAAAGTTGAAAACAACTCATTAATTGCATCCTGCTCTTGTAATTCTTCAGGGTATTCCGGCGTGTACTCTTCTACATCAATATGTTGGTATTTAGGTGGCAATTCTGCAACATCAACAATTTGATCCCCATACATAATCAGCATACGTTCAATAAGGTTTGATAATTCACGAACATTACCTCCCCACAAATGCTCCATTAATGATTCAATTGCTTTTTCAGTAAAACGGACCGTTTTTGCTTGTTCATGCTCAAAACGAGTCAGTAATTCTGCTAGTAATAACGGAATGTCTTCTTTGCGATCCCGCAAAGCTGGCGTTTCAATAGGAAAAACATTTAAGCGATAATAAAGATCTTCACGAAAGCTACCTTCTTTAATCATCTCTTCAAGGTTTTGGTGAGTAGCCGCAATAATTCGCACATCCGCTTTGATACTTCTAGAACCACCAACACGCTCAAAAGTACGCTCTTGCAACACCCGTAATAATTTCACTTGCATCGGCTGTGGCATATCGCCTATTTCATCCAAAAATAATGTGCCACCTTCGGCTAGTTCAAAGCGACCTTTACGCGTAGATATCGCACCAGTAAAAGCACCTTTTTCATGACCAAACAGTTCACTTTCTAATAATTCAGCGGGTATTGCGCCACAGTTAATAGGTACAAATGTTCCGTTAGAACGTGATGATAAATTATGAATGTTACGGGCAACAACTTCTTTACCAGTACCTGACTCACCTAAGACAAGTACTGTAGCAGGTGTTTTAGCCACTTGCTCAATTAAAAAACGAACATCACTCATGGCCTTGCTAGTGCCAACTAACGAACGAAATAAAATATTGGAGCGAAGATGAAAACTACTTCTCGGTAATTTATTATAGTATTGATGGCAATGGTGTATTAGCTCAGTTAACTGCGCATAGTTAAGCACAGTAGTAATTGCGCCAATAACATTTACATAACTGTTTAGTACACTCTCATCAATAACATCATATAATAAAAAAGGAACTTTAGGATTATCTTTAACTACTTTTACTATCGATGAAGATAGTTCACCGGTTAAGATAACCGTTAGTAAGTGTTCATTTGTTTTTAAAAAATACGCTATTTTTTCTTGTGAACATTGTAAGAATTGCTCGCCAACAAAAGATAATACCGTTGCCAGTTGATGTGCTCTAGCCACATCATTATCAACCACAAGAATTTGTTTGTGGCCATGTTCCTTAGAATCGCTTGATCTTTGCAGCATAAATAATAAGTATTTGATAAATTCTAATATGCTGATGATTTTAGCTATTCGTTAAAATTTAGCAACAGAAACTTGACGGTTTATGTTAGATAAATGCCAGTATTTTGACTTACGTAATATTTAGCCCTAATAAAACGAACTAATGCAATAAAACAATATAACTCTATAGCTTGCTAAGGTAATAATAAAAGTTGGCATATAATTAGCTTATCTAAGAAGTAATAAATTAAATAACTATATTTTGACTAAAGTAGGAAATCAGATGTTAATAATTAATGGTACTGCTGAATTAATTCGTGATAACAATGAGTTAACTTCAGGCACTCGTCACGAATTCAATATGTTTTCAAAAGAAATGCCTTTTGAACAACAATTAACACAAATAGAAGAGTATTTAATGAATAGAGGCTGGGATAATATTGAAATATTAAATAACGGCATAATTAGCGACGTTAACGATATTACCCATAGCATTTTGCAACAAGCCTACGATAAAGCAAAAATAGAAGGCTTTGCCGTCACTATTAACAATAAAGCGCTAAGCTAAATTATTAATGAATATATATAATTTATATTTTCTAGTTCCTTTATACTAAATTTATAAAGTAACGCATTTGGAGGTGTCTATGACACATGCATCACTTAAAAAGTATCAACAAACTAATAAAAGCACAGCACAGCAGGCTTCACCTTATCAATTAGTCGCTATGCTATTTCAAAAATTATTAGGTAATATAGCGACTGCCAAAGGCGCTATTTCACAAAATAACTTTGAAAAAAAAGGTACTGAGCTATCTAATGCTATCGCTATTATTAGCGTTTTAGAGAGCTCTTTAGATTTTGAAGAAGGGGGTGAAATATCTGAAAATTTAGCGTCACTTTATAAGTTTTGCTCTGAACAACTACTTATTGCTAGTTCAGACAACAACACCGAAAAATTAGATGAAGTAATTAAAATTCTTCTACCAATCAAATCAGGCTGGGATTCAATTCCACTTGAAACGCAAAGCCAGGTTAGTTTTGACAGTTAATGATATACAACAACAACTCAAACTTATAAACATCAAGTCGCAACAGTTATTAAAGCGACTTGAGTATAATATTGATACAGACGAAAATTTAGAGGTAGATGAAATAACGCAACTTCAAACGGCTCGAGAGCAGTTGATTTCACATTTATTTAGTCAATACTCAAGAGATGACATAGAAAAAGAGCTGCTGCTTATCAATCAAATGGTTAATTTAGATGCTGACTTGCAAATGAAAACAGAAGAATTAAAACAAGCCTTTGCTAGTAAGCTAATTAAGATACAAAAAGGAAAAAAATCAGCCATTACCTATAATAAATATTAGGAGTACACCTACCTTCGATTTAACTCTCACCTTACTCCGCCTGATCAAAATTTGAGCTTATCTTTTATTGCCTCTATAATGAAAGATAAGACAATATTGCAAGGAGTATACAGTGCTTTCTTCCAATCCATTAACTGCATCCATTGACATTCAAAGAACAACCTCTACTTTCAAGCAATTAGCTAAAGTAACAAACGAAACGGAGAATAAAACAAAGCTTGGTGAATTCGCTGATGATATTTTAAATATATCAACAATAGGACATCAAAAACAACGTACAGAAGCACAATTACAAGCAAATCAAAAAATTAATGACATAGCCAATGATGTTATCAGGGTAAGTTCTAGTATTGGTAAAGCACGCACTTTAGGTAATTTAACTAATAGTCAAGCAACTAATTTATACAACAAAATTTCGGCACTTTTATAAAGGGTATTTACATGGGGTTGAAAGTCAGAAGTTACTTATCTTTTCTCACCACGCCTGGCATATTGTCTAGCTGCGCCATCAAGTAAGTACTAGTAGAATTTAAGCCCGCTACAATTAAATCCATGGCGTTGTACTGAGCAAATAAACGTGCTTCTAAAGAATCCATCCTACGACCAAAAGCGAGTCGATCATCATCTAATCGCTCTAATTGATTGCTTCTACTATCAATACGGTTTTGAATAATACCATCTGAATCAGTATAAAAGCTGGTTAACTCTTTAAGTGAACCCGCAAAACCTTTAGTACCATCAGTACCGACAAAAAACTGCTGCACACCATCAATATTACTATCGATAAACTCATCTAAATCGTCACTATCTAAACTCAGCACGCCATATCTATCACTACGTACACCAAGCTCTGATAAGGATAAGGTATTACCATTGCCTATATCAAAACCCGCACTAAACTCTTGACGTAACTTACCCATAACGCCACGCAATAATGAGTCGCCCGCTAGCGGACCACTCCCATCTTCACCCGATTGGCCTAATTGCTTGCTTAACTTTTGAAATTCATTATAGCTTGTAACAAATTTATTTAATCCGGCCTTAATATTAGTGTTGTTGGCACTAAAACTAATTTGACTAATATCATCATCAACGTCATGCATTTTTTTAGCAGTAATATCAACACCATCAATAACATCTTTAAATTCATTAGTACTATTGGTAACTACAAGAGTACCGTCGATAGTAATTTTGGCGTCAAGTGCTTCGGTAACCTCGAATAAGTTTGTGATTGAAGAAGGGAGAGCAGCAGTATCATAAGCAAGACGTGACAAACCTAAGTTGTCAATATTGTTACCATCACTAACATCAGTTACCGTGGTTGTTATAGCGTTAGCAATACCTGTCTCTTTACTCGTCATAATAAGGTGTTGACCAGCATTATCGGTTACTATAGTGGCAATCACTGAGTCGTTTTCAGCACTATCATTTATTGCATCACGAAGATCACTTAAGGTATCTGTCGCAGATACCGCAACATCAAAACTATTATTATTAACAGCAATATTTAATGTGCCCTCACCAATAGCCTCACTACCATCAATCGCTCCAGACATTAGCTTATGAGATTGCGCTATCGCATCAACTTGTACTGAATAGTTACCTACTTGTGCATCTTTAGTGGCAGTAATGCCAACAAAACTGTCAGCACCGCTAGCTTTTCGTTGTTGATAATCATCTGCATTAGCTAAGTCTTCAATAGAATCTGTAACACTTTCTAACGCAGATTTTAGTGCGCCTATTGCTGAAATATCTGTTGTTAATTCAGCTTCTTTCCTATTAGTACGAGATATAAAAGGAGCAGTTTCAGCACCAACAATAGCATTAACAATGTCGCTAACTTGTAAACCTGAGCCTATCCCTGTAAACGTTAAATCAGGCATAAGTCCTCCTTTTGTATTTTATAAATGACACTAAATAGTAAACTGGCTATACTTTAGCGTCAACAAAACCACCAACCATCTCAGACAACTTAGCCACAAGGGTTAATACTTCTTCAGACGGATACTGCTTAACCAAATCACCAGTATTCTTATCAATAATTTTGATAACATCACGACCAGAATCTTTATCAACAGAAAACTCTAAACCACGGTTCATTTCACCAACAAAATCTTGCAATTGTTGCGCCACTTTCTCGAGTTGCTGTGGGGTTAATGGCGCTTGGCTCTCTTCTTTAACTAAGTCACTAACAGCAGCGGAACCACCTTTTTCACTCACGATGAGTTTGTTTACCGTAGAATCGACTTTCGCCTCCATCGACTCACTGTTTCTTTTAAACTCAGGAGTTAAGTTCGCTAAACTTACATCAGCACTACTATTTATTACACTCATTATAGACTCCTAATGTTATTTCAACAGCTGCTGTAGACTAATGAGGTAACGTAGCCTAAACATAAAATAACCAATATTAATTACACTATTAATTAAATACAAAAAGGAAGTGGTAAAATTGCCCCTTCCTTTATTACATTTTAACCTAGGCTCACACTACACCTTAGCATTATATTCACACTACACCTTAGCATTATATTCACACTAGGTATTATGCCTTATCAATTAACCAATTAAGCTTAATGCCGCTTGTGGCAATTGGTTAGCTTGCGATAAAATTGAAGTGCCGGCTTGTTGCAAGATTTGGTTTTTCGTCATTTGAGCGGTTTCAACGGCAAAGTCAGTATCTTGAATTCGGCTACGAGACGCAGATACATTTTCTTGGATATTAGCCAAGTTATTAATCGTATGACTAAAACGGTTTTGCAATGCACCTAAATCTGCTCGGCTATTATTAATTTCAGCCAAAGCATTATCGATAATCGCTAAGGCGTTACTTGAGCCAACCGAGGTACTAATATCAATATTACTCGCATGAGATATTACATCATCGTTACTCCCTGATGCTTCTATAGTTGTTCCCTCAGAAACACCCGTTGTACCATCTCCCTCTAAGAAATCTGAAGTTAATGTTTCATCATTCAATAGATTACCTGTAAACGTTACAGTACCACCAGCACCAGAACTTGTTGCAATTACACCTAGACCTCCCAATGAGGCATTCAAAGCAGAAGCAAGCCCCTCAGAATCAGTGACATTACTTAAATCTATATCGATACTTCTAGTAGCGCCATCTGCATCGACATGATCAAACGCCATAGTACCGATATTACCTGTGCCAGCATCTTCAGTAAGAATAGTCGTAATATTAGCAGCCGTGATCACACCCGCCATCGTTTCTCTGCCAGTAGTACCAATTTGATCAGCACTTACGTCACCTAATGTCATGGTAATTGTTTCACCAGCATTAGAGCCTACTTGAAAACCTTTACTACCAAATGAACCATCTAATAATTTTTGACCACCAAATGAGGTTGTTTCAGCAATACGGGTTAATTCTGTTTGTAGTGCACTGACTTCTTTTTGTAGTGCTGCTCTGTCGCTTGAAGCATTTGAACCGTTAGCTGATTGTAGTGCTAACTCACGCATACGTTGTAAAATATCGGTAGAGGCTTGCATCGCACCCTCTGCCGTTTGTGCCATAGAAATGCCGTCATTAGCATTACGCTGAGCAACACCTAAACCACTTATTTGAGAGGTCATTCGGTTTGATATTTGTAGGCCTGCGGCATCATCTTTCGCGCTGTTAATACGCATACCCGATGACAAACGTTGCATTGAAGTAGCAAGACCTTCACCTGATTTATTTAAATTACGTTGAGCATTCAACGATGATATATTGGTATTTACTGATAAAGCCATTATAAAACTCCTGCCTACAAAAAATGTAATGCGTTAATATATTTTTAATTTAGAACTATCAACAAAACTTAGTTTTTACCGTCAAGTTCCCGCTCTAAACACCTTAACGGCAGCAAGGAAATTAACTTTAATTTTATTTACAATTTAAAAACATTAACATAAAAAAACACACCCTCCACATCTGTATTAACAGTGAGTTATGCCTGTATTTACACAACCCAAAGTCTGCTGATTCAAATACAATAATATCAATTAATATATTGTAAAAAGACTCAGTGGTAGATAACAGTCAGTGAATCATTACAACAGAAAAGGCTGAATAATAGATTATTCAGCCTTTGTTTTATTACTTATTTTTCTATTCGCAATTCAACTAAAACTAACCACCTAACAAGCTAATAGCGGCTTGTGGTATTTGGTTCGCTTGAGATAAGATTGATGTGCCCGCTTGTTGCAAGATCTGGTTTTTCGTCATTACAGCTGTTTCAACCGCAAAATCTGTATCTTGTATACGACTGCGAGATGCAGAAACATTCTCTGAAATATTGGCCAAGTTATTAATTGTATGACTAAAACGGTTTTGAACCGCACCTAAACTTGCTCGAGTATCATTAATTTTTGTCAAGGCATTATCAATAATAGCTAAGGCGTCACTTGAACCAACCGCTGTACTGATATCAATATCGGCAGCATCTGCAGTATAAGTTCCATCAGCAGCAAAAGTCATTGGAACAGTAAGGTCATCACCAGCACCAGCACCATCTTTCATAGCAGATGTTAGAGCTGCACCATCTGCAATATGCCCAGCAAAGGTAACATCAGTACCATTTGAAGTAGCAGTAATACCCAAACCATTTAATGAGGCATTTAATGCTGAAGCCATCGATTCATCATCTGTCACATTAGATAAATCAACATTAATTATTTGAGCTGAACCACCACTAGGGGTATAAGTAAACGCAAGCTCAAGTGCAGCAGAGCCAGCTCCAATCATAGCTGTAATATCGGCACCGGTAATTCCACCAGTAGCAACATTTTTACCTGTAGTATTACCTATCGCATCAGCACTTACATCACCTAATGTCATGGTAATTGTTTCACCGGCATTCGCCCCCACTTGGAAACCTTTACTACCAAATGAACCATCTAATAGTTTTTGTCCACCAAATGAGGTTGTTTCAGCAATACGGGTTAATTCTGTTTGTAGTGCACTGACTTCTTTTTGTAGTGCTGCTCTGTCGCTTGAAGCATTTGAACCGTTAGCTGATTGTAGTGCTAACTCACGCATACGTTGTAAAATATCGGTAGAGGCTTGCATCGCACCCTCTGCCGTTTGTGCCATAGAAATGCCGTCATTAGCATTACGCTGAGCAACACCTAAACCATTAATTTGCGAGGTTAAGCGATTTGATATTTGTAAACCTGCAGCATCATCTTTCGCGCTGTTAATGCGCATACCGGATGATAAACGTTGCATTGATGTAGCAAGTCCTTCACCAGACTTGGTTAAGTTACGCTGTGCATTCAGCGATGATATATTGGTATTTACTGATAAGGCCATAATAGCGCTCCTAATTTTTTAAATTTACTTTATGTTATTAGAAGCCCACTGATTAAGACCTCTTTTACTTTTCAATTGATCGCCAAACAAATACGATCTTACATGTTGTTTAGCAAAATTCTTGCCAATACGTTTTACTGTTTATATATAATTAAATAGTGTTAGGTTTTGTATTTTACTAAATGCTTGTTGTGATGCTTGCAACGCTACTTTTGATTGTTCAAATTCAGAAATCGCTTTAGCAAAATCCAAGTCTTCAATATTTGACTTACTACTAGAGATATTCAACGCTGAGTCTAGATGCCTACTCTTCTGGCTTTCAAGTACCTGCAAGCGAATACCTGAATCTACTCGTCTTGATGTTATATGAGTCATAGCCGAGTTAAGTTGATTGAGTATGCTGTTGTAATCAACCTGGTGTTGCTTTTGATTTGTTGAAACAGATCCGCTCTCCATCCAAGCAATAGCATCATTGATGGTTTCAAAAATACTGATATCCTCTTGTTCACTGAGAGTAAATGTGTCGTCCGGCAAAGGGTTGCCGCTTAAGGTAACGTCAACTCCGTTTGAGAGAGGAATATTTTGCCCTGCCACATAACTTGTCGTGTTATAAACACTTACCCCACCATCCACCACGTCTAATTCAGCAGCACCAGGGCCAAAGGTGAAAGTATAGTTATGAGGTATTGTACTCGCATTGTACGTATTTCGATTGGTAATATTGGCACTTTCAACCGCCACATCTGAGGTGTTATTTACGTTGTAGCTGGCCTTAAAGTCGCCTATTGAATTAGCGACTTTTAAAAAGGCTGCATCGCCTGTTTGATTAGTGGTAACGTTGATATTTTTTGCTACTGGTAATTCGTTAACACCCGTATCGCCACTATAGAAAACAGAGCCGTCAACTTGTTGACTGAAAGGTTTTTGCTCAGTTTGATAACCAGAAAAGATGTAATCTCCGTTGGCATCTTGACTGTTGGCAATATCAAGTAATTGGCTAAAATTATTTCTTGTTTGTGTTGCTAAAGACTGTAGGTCTTCAGTAGACATTCTACCGTTATTCGCTAGTAACATGTCTTGCTTAACTTGATCTAAAATTGTCTCTGCATCAGCGAAGACAATTTCTTGTAAGCTATTATGGCTTTCAGCCAGAGTGATATTCCGTTGGTATTTCTCAATATTAGCTAAGCTTTCTTTATAAGCAACTAAAGTACCATATTGAACTGCGTCATCCTTTGCAGTAAGTACTCGTTTACCGCTGGTTAAATAAGCCATTTGTTCATTCACATCAGAGGTTTTACTACTCATTTGTAATGAACTTTGCTGATAAAACTGAGCTGTTGATACTCTCATTATTTACTCCTTACCTAACAGCCGCTAATATAGTGTCAAAAATGGTATTCGCAGTGGAAATAATTTGCGATGCCGCTTGATAAGCTTGTTGAAATTTCAATAAATTTGCCGCTTCTTCATCAAGGTTTACCCCAGATGTGGATTGATTGCGATTAAATGCTTGGGTGAATAATGCCTGAGCAGTATCAGCAACTAGCTCAGCATTACTGGCTTTTGAACCGACTTTTGAAGTGCTTATACCTATGCTTTGACTAAAGGTTTCTTTATTGCCGTTAGTTACGCCTTGCTCTTGGGTTTTAGTCATGGCAACTGCATTATTGCCATTACCCACACCGAAGGCATCACCAATAGTAAATGTTTCTCTGGCATTAGTGCCTGAACCAACTAAGTCGCCACTAATTTCTATTTGAAACGCTGGTGTTCCTGGTGGTAAATCAACGACTGCACTTCCTCCTGCGGGATAGCTACCAGTAGCAATGGTTGCCGCTGGAGGTGGTGTTGCTGAATTATATACTCGATAGGAAAAAGTATTAGCAGCACTTTCATACACATCTACGGTTAAGCCACTGTTAATACCCTGAGTATAGTTTCTAGCTGCTACCGGATCACTTACCCCGCTAATTGTTACCTTGCCATCACTGACATTATGCGTTGATGGAGTAACGTTAACGGCTGAACTGGCAGCAATGGCATTGCCATCTGTTAAGGTGGTTTGCATCAATGCCGCACTATTTTTAGTCGGTATTATAGTAAAAGTATCGCCCGCGACAGGTACACCAGTTTCAATAAATGAAAAACCATAATCTGGCGATGATGGTGTATGTGTGCCTGCAGGTACACCGGAACCTGGTGCGCCTATGTTTTCACTGCCACCAGTTGTTAGGTTAAATAACATAAAGTCGGTGCCATCAAACCGTACTTCAAAATCATCTGTCGGTAGTAACGATACATCGTTAATAGCTACTTGACCTTGCGTATTACCAGTATTTGATGAATGAGCTAAAATACGACCTTGTTGTAATTGAGTGGTGTTGATATCTGTGAAGATATTAGCACCTTGCAATCCATTTAAATCTAATCCACTGGCTTGACTATCATTTAACGTTGACGATATCGCCATCGCTAAGCGATCTATTTCACTGCGGGTTTGTGCTAGATGTTCATCTCGGAACTCAATGGCTCCGCCTAATGAACCACCAAGTGTTGTACCATCAATTCCTACAGAGCCATTAGGACCCACTAAACGCAACTCAGTTTGTAAAGCGTCAGGGTCACCTGCTTTTACGGCAATGGTTAGTGGCGTAATACCGGCAACCAGTGTTGTACCTTGACCCACCATTACCGTCATAACACCATTTTGATCAACTAAAGTATTAACCCGCGTATATTCACCTAACTCACTCACTAATTTATCGCGTTTATCAAGCAAGTCATTAGGTTGTCCCGTTTGATTTAAGCCTTGATTTTGTAAAATGCTTTCATTAATTTTTGCTAGCTCAAAAGATATTTCAGAAATTTTATTGGCTACTTGCTCTATCTCACCATTAACGGATTTACCCATGAGATCAAAGTTATTAGTCAGCTCGTTAAAACCATCACTTAAAGACTTAGCTTGATTTAATACTATGCTACGTAAACCTGAGTCATTGGGATTATCGGCGACACCATTTAAAGCTTGATAAAATTGCTCTATTGAACCTGCTACCGCGTTACCTGAAGCACTCATAACTTGATCAAGTTGAGTTAAACGAGTATGTAACGAATCAGCATTACCTAAATTACTTTGGTTGATTAACTGTTCTTTATACGAAAACTTATCATAGATTCGAGTAATATCTTGAACATAGGTGCCTGTGCCAATGTAGTTTGAACCGCTCACCTGGCCAAGCGTAGCGTTTTGCTCTGCCCGCTGGCGGGTATAGCCATCAGTATTGACATTGGAAATATTATGACCCGTAGTTGCCAACTGCTGCTGTGCAGCTAATAAGCCACTCACGCCGGTTTGGTATAAACTAACTGTCATAATATTTGCCTCTAGTATGGAGCTTTACTAACCTAAGTACTTACCTACCTGTAAGCAAAGTCACCACAAGGATGACAGGTTGTAATAACCACATTATTTTATAATTAACTTAGAGACTGTACGCAGAGTTGCCATTATTTTGTTGGCATATTGAGGATCTGTCGCATAGCCTGCTTTCTGTAAACTATGCACAAAGTGTTCCACATCACTTGAGTTTTGCAATGCATCTTGATATCTGTCATTGTCAGAAAGGAAACTGACATAATCATTCACGCTTTCTGTCAATGATTGATACGCTCTAAAGGCTGATGATTTTTTCACCATAGCGCCTTGTTCAAATTCTAAAGATTCTTTTTGGATACTTGCTCCATCCCAACGGTTATCAGCTTTGATATTAAATAAGTTATTTGAGCTACTACCATTTTGATCTTTAATTATTTTTTGTCCCCAACCAGTTTCTAGCGCTGCTTGGGCAATAATGACTTGAAATGGTACACCTAATTTTTCTTGGACTGATTTTGCCGGCTCTATAAGGGCACTAACAAAATCTTTGGGTTCGCTAAAGCTTGGTGATGAAAAATTGACGTTTGTTTTTGATTGATTATCATCAACAGTTGCAAAGGGGATTTTTGTGAAGTCTGTATTATTGGTTTGACTTTGTAATTTGTCTTGCTTAGCCGCTTTCTTAATTTGTTCAAGATTAGCATCATTACGCAATACGCTTCTTGGGGTAAAATTATTATCATCACCCCCTAATTGCCTAACAATCAGATCAGATAAACCTAACGTACCGTTTGACGATAACTCAACAGCCATTTGTTGATCGTGCATATCGCGATAAAACTTAGTTGACTGGGAATTAAACGGACTATCTGACTCTAAAACATCTTGCGCTTTACGCATGCTTTTTAGCAGCATTTTCATAAAAATAGCTTCAAACTGCTGAGCAGCTTCTTGTAAAGCTTCTTTTTTACCTTCGCTATCTGACCCTCTAGATTGTTCACGGATGGCATTCAAACCATTTAACTCTAAAAAGTTACGTGATTGGTCAAAATTAGTGGTGGTAATTGAGTTATCAGCCATTATGTCACTCTATATATACTAAATAATAATAAGTTCGCCAAGAATGGCGCCAGCTTGATCTAACGCTTCTAAGATAGCCATAACATCGCCAGGCCCCGCACCAACTTCATTAATTGCTCTCACTAATGTTTCTAACGTAACGCCTGGTTGAAACACAAACATACGCGCATCACTTTGGCTAACATTCACCGATGATTGGTTGGTAACGACCGTTTCCCCTTCTGCAAATGCATTGGGCTGTGACACTTCTTGTACTTCATTTATCGTTACTGTAATGCCACCATGTGTAATTGCAGCAGCTAACAAGCGAACCTCATTGCCAATAACTATAGTGCCTGTACGTGAGTTGACTATTATTTTTGCTGAGCCTGAAGCAGGTTCAAACTCTAAATTTTCTAAAACAGAAAGAAAGCTAACGCGATCATTAATATCACGAGGAGCATTAACCTGAACTGAAGCAGCATCTATTGCTCTAGCAGATCCTGGTATCAACTCGTTAATAGTATCCGCTAGGTTTTTCGCTGTGGTAAAATCAATTCTGTGTAAATTAAACGTTATATAATCACCTAATCCAAACGGCGACTTAACTTCACGCTCAACCGTTGCACCGTTAGAGATACGACCAACAGTTGGTGTGTTAACAATAACTTTTGAACCATCAAGACCTTCTGCGCCCAAACCACTGACCACTAAACTCCCCTGACCCACCGCATAGGTTTTGCCATCAAGACCAACCAGCATGGTTTGCAATAAAGTACCGCCACGTAAGCTTTGCGCACTTCCCATACTAGAAACGGTAATATCAATTGTTTGTCCTACCTTTTTAAAAGCATTCAGCTCTGCATGAACGGCAACAGCAGCCACATTTTTAATTTTAGGTTTAAGGTTTGCTGGCATGGTAATACCAAAATTACTTAGCATGGTTTTAAAGCTTTGTTCGGTAAATGGGCTTTGCTCACCCGTGCCTGGCAAACCAACCACTAAGCCATAACCGATTAATTGGTTAGTACGAACACCAGCAACATCAACGGCATCTTTAATGCGTTGTGCATGACTAGTAAAAGCTAAAGATAAGCCTGTAAGGATAAGTACTATGTTTATTACTGCTTTCATATTATTACCTAAGAGCCCCCTAAAGAGGCCACCAACTACTGTTGAAAAACTTCGTTAACCAACCTTGCTCATTGGTGTCGGCAAAACTACCTGTACCCGCATATTGAATACGCGCATTAGCTATTTTTGTTGATAAGATGGTATTGTTCGAATTAATATCTTTAGCACGAATAACGCCCGTTAAACGGATATATTCATCACCATTATTTAACGTTATCCATTTTTCGCCACGAATCATTAAATTGCCATTAGGTAAAACCCTCAGCACATGCACCGAAATATCGCCACTTAAGCTATTACCCTGATCAGCTTTTGAATCCCCTTTAAATTCAGAGTTTTGATTTACACCAAATTGTAGTGATTTACCACCAATAGTTACCGGCGCGCCACCTAACCCAATGACAGGATCGAGCACAGCATTATTTTCTTTTTTCAATTCTGTTTTGGCATTTTTCTTCGCTTGAGTACTTTCACTTAAAATGACCGAAATAATATCGCCTATCCGGTGAGCCTTAGAATCAGAGTAAATATTATTGACATAATTTTCTTTAAATAATGAACCGGTTGGAATAATAGCGTCCTCTTCAGTCTCCGGTAATATTGGTGCAAAATCAGGGTCGTTAGGCAAAGCTTTACTTAGTTCTACAGTATTACTGCAAGCACTTATTTGACTAATAAGCATTACCACCAAGACACAAAATAATTTACTTTTCATCGTTAACTCCAAACTAAAAAAGTTACAGCTGCTGATTGATATAACTAAGCATTTCATCTACAGCCGAAATCACTTTAGAGTTCATTTCATAAACACGTTGTGATTCAATTAAATTCACCAATTCTTCTGTAGTGTTTACATTTGAGGTTTCTAACGCCCCTTGTACTATCATGCCAAACCCTTCTAGACCGGGAATACCCTCTTGTGGCGTTCCACTAACAGCGGTTTCTGTGTATAAATTCTGCCCGATGGGCTGAAGACCCGTAGGGTTAACAAAATTAATCGTATTGATCTGACCAACAACCGCTGGCTCAGCCTGCCCTTGTAAAGTTACTGATACTTCACCGTCTTGCGAGACAACGATACTTAAAGCATCTTCAGGAATAGTCACTTGCGGCTGTATTAAATAACCCGCTCCAGGGGTAACCATATCGCCTTCATCATTCATGGTAAATTGACCATTTCGACTATAAGCAGAAGTACCATCTGGCATCAGTATTTCAAAAAATCCTTCACCTTGAATCATCAAGTCTAAGGAGTTATCTGTTGTTAACATATCCCCTTGTGTATGAATTTTTTGTGTTGCCACTACTTTAGTGCCAGCCCCTAGCATCAAGCCTGATGGCGCTTCACTATCATCGGCAGTACGCCCGCCCGGTTGATTGACATTTTGATAAAGTAAGTCTTCAAAAACAGCACGACTTTTCTTAAAGCCTATAGTGCTAGCATTGGCTAAGTTGTTAGAAATTACCGCAATATCTTTGGTTTGCGCATCTAAGCCTGTTTTACTGATCCATAATGCTGGATTCATACATCACCTCAATTAATTTCTTTAGAAAGCACGCAATAATGCGGCACTGCTAGCATCTATTTCTTCTGCTGTTTTCATCATTTTTAGCTGCATTTCAAATTGCCTTTGTAAAGCAATCATGTCTGTCATATCACTTAATGGGCTGCTGTTACTCGACTCTAATGTGCCGCCTAGTACTTTAACCGTGATATCGGCTTGTTCAGGTGCGCCATCTTTTCGGCGAAATAAACCATCTTGCCCTTTAACGAGCATACGAACATCAGGATTAACTAACTTAAGACGCCCTGCTTCTTCTTGCGCAGTAACGGGTGCCCCTTCAGGTTGAACCATGATGACCCCATCACGATTTATTTGAATGTTATTCACGGGTAGAGGTAAATAAATAGGTCCGCCCTCTCCAACAACTAACTTACCACTGCTTGTTTCTAAAGCGCCGTCAGCCGTCAACCGTAAGTGGCCATTTCGCGTAAAAGCGACCTCACCAGAGGCATCTTGCACGGAGATCCATCCTTCACCTTCAATGGCAATATCAAGATCGCGGCCTGTGGTTAGTAATGCGCCTGAGTCAAAATTTTGGCTAGCACGTTCGGTCATGGAAAACACACGGGTTGCTTGCCCTTCACCAAATGCCTGCATACTTCTCGCTTGCGCTAAATCAGCTTTAAAGCCAGTGGTTTTAGCATTCGCTAAATTATTGGCATTAATTGATAGTGCTTGCATGTTTTGTTTAGCACCGCTCATGGCGATATAAAGCAACTTATCCATAATGAATTCCACATTAATTAATTCTATTGTGTAGATAAATGCAAAGAGAGTGCCAAAAAGCTACTTGAGGGAATTTACATAAAGTAAAAGTGACTAAAAAGATAAAGCCGCTAACTGAACAGTAAGTACCATTCAGCTAGCGGCTTTATTGATAATAAATTTTATTTATCTAATTTGTAAGATAGTCTGATTCAGTTGATTATCTACTTCTAGCGCACGTGAATTCGCTTGGAAATTTCGTTGTGCTGAAATCAAATCAATTAACTCTGTGGTCAAATTAACGTTTGATTGTTCTAATGCTGATGAGTTAATTGTACCAAAAGTACCTGAGCCACCTTCACCTGCTAAGGCTTCACCTGAAACTAGACTTTCTTTCCAGTTACTATTGCCTACTTGTGTTAACCCTTGCTCGTTGGCAAAGTTAACTAAAGCAATTCGCGCTAAAGGCTGTGAAGTACCATTTGAATAAGTGGCTCGCACTAGGCCATCACCACCAATATCAATACCGGTTAATCGCCCTACGGCTAAACCATCTTGCTTTAAAGCTGTTACTTCAAAATTGGAAGCAAACTGGGTTGGTTCATTTGGGTTTGGTGATGCTGTATCTAGGTTAAAGTCAATTATAACCGTTTGAGTAGGATCAGCTCCATTACTTAAAATACCAATTCCTAAAGGAGCTGTTTGTATCAGAGCTGGGTTTTGGCCAACAAAATCACCACTGGAATTAAAGCTTAAAACAGCCCCTTGTACACCTGCTTGGGTAGTCTGTACGGGAGCTGGAGCTGGGTAATCTGCTGTTATTGTAGACGAAGTGCCGGTAGGAACATTGACCATTACATCATCAACTGCCGTAAACATATTCCATTGATTGGCTGATGCTTTAACAAAATAATATGTCATTACATGACTATCACCTAAAGAGTCAAAAATTGTTACTGAAGTTGAGTTATTAAATGTTAGCGGGTCGGTTGGGTCAAATACAGGATTTGCTGGCGCTACATCACCTGCGGGTAAATTCATACGAATATCAACTTCACTGGTTTTGGTTGGTGCGCCTGAAGCTGTTGGGATAAGAACAGGCGTGGCAGTACTTAAACTAACCGACGATGAACTGCCATCTGGATTAATTGGGAAGCCCAATAAATGACCTCCTTGCGAGTTAACAACAAAATTGTCAGCATTTAATTTAAATTGACCCGCTCGTGTATATGAACGCTCAAGTGAGCCAAGTTCTGGTACTGTAGCAAAAAAGCCATTACCCGTGATGGCTAAGTCAAGCGCATTATTGGTAAATTGAATACTACCTTGAGAAAACTGCTGGGCAACATCTGCGGTTAAAACACCATCACCTACTTTCGTTTTACCTGCAGCAAGCAAAGATGATGCATAAACATCAACAAATTCAGCACGGGACTCTTTAAAACCAACAGTATTTACGTTAGCAATGTTGTTTGAAGTTACATCTAAATCTTTCTGTGCGGCATTTAATCCACTTAGTGCTATATTAAATGACATAATTTAACCCTCTTAAAAATTTTTGTAGGTCGTACTTAAGTGCGACATTTTTAAATTTTGTTTGTAAAAAATATTGTCAGGCTAAAGCCTAACCTACATTACCCTTCTGATACTTCAACTACATCGGCTAAGGCCATTGAGCTGCCACCATTAAGGTTTAATAAAATACTACCGTTAGCACCTGCTAAAGTAACACTGTCAACTTTTCTAAAAGTCATGCTTTGTATTTCTGATGCTTGACCATCAACTAAGCCCGCTACTCTAAAACGATATGCACCTGCAGCCGCTGGATCACCATTTGCTTTTTGGCCATCCCAGGTAAACGTGGAGCCACCTGCACTAACATTACCAACAGGAACCGTTTGAATAATTTCTCCAGCAATATTTTCAACATAAATGTTAACGTTACTCGCTGGCGTATCCGTGACTATTTTACCTTTAACTTGCTCACCTTCATTCATACCAAAAACATTGTCTTCAACTAAAACACTACGACCAACCAAAGAAGAGGCTTGCAATGCTTGACTTGAGGTCATAGAGCTTGAAAATGAAGTGAATTGATCATTTAATTTCTGCACCCCATCAGTAGTAGAGAAAGCAGTCATTTGTGAAATCATTTCATTATTATCTACTGGCTTAGTAGGATCTTGATTTGACAATTCTTTTGTTAACAGAGCAAAAAAGTCGGCCTGAGTTAACATGCCTTTATTTTGTTCTGCAACCTTATAATCTTCTTGCTGCCAACGTATTGAATCTAAAGGGTTTCCGCCTTTAATTGTTTCCATTATCTGCTCCTACTAACTATCACTGACCAAATGTAAGGTTTTATTCGACATTACCTTTGACCTAGCGTTAAAGTTTTGTTCAACATATTCTTAGCCGATTCTGCTAACTGCACATTAGTTTGATATGAACGAGAGGCAGAGATCACTGCTTTGCTGGTATTGTTCATTTCTTCAATTATCTGGAACATCATTTTCAACATTACCTTTGACCAAGCGTTAAGGTTTTATTCAACATATTCTTAGCCGATTCTGCTAACTGCACATTAGTTTGATATGAACGAGAGGCGGAGATCATATTTGTCATTTCTTCTATAACATTGACATTAGGCTTATAAATAAAGCCTTCTTTGTCTGCCATTGGGTGCTCAGGCGCATATTCAACATTAAGCGGCTTGTTACTTTCAACAACACCTAGTACTTGTACACCAACACTACTTTCTTGACCCGCGGCAGCTTTTTGCATAGCAGCGGCAAAAACAGGATGGCGAGCGCGGTATGTTTCATCAACGCTGCTACTCACACTATCAGCATTAGCAATATTACTTGCCGTAGTGTTCAAACGCGTTGATTGGGCGCTCATGCCGCTGCCCGTTATATTAAATACATTAAATAGACTCATAATTACCTGCCTCCACTAATCACTTTTTGCAGCGCTTTTATCTTACCGTTAAGAAATTGCAAACCAGCTTGATACTCTAATGAGTTTTCTAAATACAAGTTTCGTTCCACTTGTACATCAACGGTATTGCCATCCCCTGTATCTGGTTGATCTGGCACACGAAAATCAACGTTATTGTTTAATTCGGTGCGAACATCAAAATGTTTTGAATTAGTACGGCTCATACCCATTTGCTGTTGAAGATTCGCTTGCTGCATAGCTTTGTTAAAATCCATGCCTTTTGCTTTATAATTAGGGGTATCAGCGTTGGCAATATTACCTGCAATCACTTCCGCTCGCTGGGAACGTAACTGCATGCCTTGTGCGTGAAGTTCAAACCCTTTATCAAATCCGATGGCCATAACAACTTACCGTTAATTATACTTAAGGTTTAGTTATTCAATATTTATGCCAAGAACGAACAGATACAAGCAAGAAAATGTCAAGTTGATAAGTGATGGTGGAGAATAAGAAAAAATTTGAATTATGAAGTGCCGTGCGTGTAGCTAACTACACACACCTAATATATTTGTGGTAACTATTTTTTTTGATAGACAATGCCAGGATTGCATCTAAGCATATTAAAATTATCACTCAAACCAGAAAGCGATTCTGATGCGCCTAAAAACAAATAGCCTCCCTTGTTTAAAGTGCCATGAATTTGACTGATTATTTGTGCTTTAATTTCAGGAGAGAAATAGATAAGAACATTACGACAAAAAACAATATCAAACCGTCCCATTAAGCTATAACTATTAAGCAAATTAAGCGGCCTGAAACTGACCATTTTTTTCACTTGATCTTTCACTTTTAACATACCATTATCGCCATTTTCGAAAAACTGACGTTTACGCTCTGCTGATAGCCCACGCGCTAAGGCAAGTGAGTCATAATGGCCATACTTACAATGCTCTAACATAGTGCTAGAAATATCAGTACCAATCACTTGTACTCCACGCATAAAAGCACCCGGGTTACGTTGTTGATATTCTAATACAGACATGGCAATTGAATAAGGCTCTTGCCCTGAAGAGCTTGCCGCTGACCATATTTTTACCGGTGTTTGGCGATTGGCAAAATCAGGCAATAGTTTATTTTGCAGCAATTTAAATGGGTAGTCATCACGAAACCACAGCGTTTCGTTAGTGGTCATCGCATCAATCACAGCAGCACGTAATTGTCGTTCAACTGGGGACAAAGTGCGAGTAACTAACTCTCCAAGGGAGCTTACATCAAATTTACCCATTAATGGTGCTAAGCGACTTTTAACTAAATACTGTTTCTTTTCGCCTAGCACAATGCCACATTGCTGTTCTAAAAACGTTCTAAATTGATGATAACTTTTTTCGTCAAGTTCTCTTGCTGACACTATTACTGCACCCTAATCTGTTATATTAAAATCATTACCTTTACTGGGCTAGCCATTTTTTAACTGCTATGGCTAGCTCATCAGGATGGAATTTTGGAATAAAATCATCGGCACCCACTTTTGCTACCATAGCATTGTTAAAAACACCGCTTAATGAGGTATGCAAAATAATTGGCATTTTTGCCATACGATCGTTAGCTTTAACTTCTGACGTTAATGTATATCCATCCATTTCTGGCATTTCAATATCTGAAACCATTAATGCGACTTTTTCCGTAATACTGTGTTCACATGTCGCTTCAATGGCAAGTAATTGATCTAAAGCATCTTGACCATTTTTTGCCAAGACCATTTTGATTCCTAAAGGCTCTAATGCTCGTCTAACTTGATTTCGTGCAACTGTTGAATCATCAGCTATCATGACAATGCGCTCACCTAACTTTTCACCAACACTTTCATCTACGACATCATCACTTAATTCAGTAGACACAGGGCTTATTTCATTTAGTATTTTTTCGACATCTAAAATAGAAACCATACTACCATCAATTTCAGTAACTGCCGTTAGATAGCTAGATTTACCTGCTCCTTCTGGTGGAGGCATCATATCTTTCCAACTCAGTGTAATGATACGTTCAACACCTGCAACAAGAAATCCTTGCACACTACGATTATATTCGGCAATGATAATAAAAGAATTTTCAGTTTGAGTAATTGCAGGGCCGCCAATCGCTTTACTCAGATCGATGACAGAAATAGTTTGTCCACGTATATGAGCTATACCCTTTATAAATGCATCCTGATTGGGTAATGATGTTAGTCTAGGGCATTGTAATACTTCTCTAACCTTAAAAACATTTATACCAAAACGTTGTCTACCAACCAACTTAAAAAGTAATAATTCTAATCTGTTTTGACCAACAAGTTGCGTTCGTTGGTTAACTGAATCCAATATACCTGTCATGAAAACCCCATTTAAAATCAATATAGCGTTATTTATGCTAGCCTTGTTAAAAAGAAAACAAGAAGGCACAATTCTTGATTGTGTTTATTATAAAGACCAATGTAAGTGACAAATAGTCCAGTTACCACTTGAGTAAGTGCTTAACAAAACTAAAAATAAGTATATCATGTCACAAAATTGACATAGCTACGACTATGCTAACTTAGTTTAAGCATAGTAGAGTATTTGAATTTACCTAAAGATAAACTATAAAACTATAAAACTATGTTTCGAATCAAACTTTTGTCTATCACCCTGTACTTAATTGTACTGATTTCGCCAATAAGCCAAAGTACAACTTGGGATAAAGCTTACATTGAGACTTTTGCTAAAAAGTATCTCGAAGAAAAACTATTGCCACCCGTGGGAGGAAAAATATCAATTCGGATTGCTAATATTGATCCAAGAATAACAATAAAGCCTTGCCAGCAAAAACTAATAGCAAATATACCTGAAAATACCAAGAGTAGAAACGTAAATGTTAAAATATCTTGTGCTGATTCAACACCATGGAAAATATACTTACCTGCTAGAATTGAAAAAACGTTTGCCGTTGTCATTGCCACAACTACCATTGAAAAAGGTGCCACGCTATCGAATAATAATATAAGCCTGCAATACTTAGCTAGCAATAAAATTAGAGGCAAAAAAATGACTGACGTAACAACCATACTTGGTAGCAAAGCAGAAAAAAGAATTGGTAAAGGTCGAGCCATTAATACAAAAAATGTATGCTTAGTCTGTAAAGGAGACTCTGTTACCATTACGGCAAAATCACCAAATTTCATCATTAAAACTCAAGGTGTCGCGTTAAGTTCAGGTAACTTAAATAAACAAATAAAAGTGAAAAACACTCGTTCTGGCAGGATAATAAGCTCTAAAGTTACCGCTATCAATCAAGTGGTTATTCACTTATAATTTTATTTATACTTTTTACTTAAGTTTTCTGATTAATTGCCGATAAAAGGTTAACAAGAAATTTTTAAAATGAAACTTTGCCGACGGGTAATATTATGACTATAAATATCAATAACTTGAATAATCAAGCTCAAGTTCACCAAAATAAACAGACGCAAGTAAAGCAGCAAGCTGCCCAATCAGCAAGTACGAGTGCGCAAGTAAAGCAAGTCAGTCATGATTCTGTTTCACTTACACCACAAGCAAAGCAATTAAGTGAACTACAAAAAAAAGCGAATGATGCGCCGGTTGTAGATCAGAAAAAGGTAGCCGAATTGAAAAAGGCAATTGCTGCAGGGGAATATAAAGTCGACCCACAGAAACTTGCCGTAAGTATCGCTAACTTTGAATTTGATTTAATTTGATATAAGTGAAGTACTAGGTGATAATTATTTCACTTTACACCAAAAGGCGCTTTCATGTCTGCTTCAATTCAATCTCAAGAATTACTTGCTCAACAATTTGCCCAGCTTCAAGAACTTGAGCAAATAATAACTGACGAGAAACTTGTCTTACAGCAACATCAACCTGATGCGTTATTACAAATTAGTGAGAAAAAAAATCAGCTCTTACTATCCATTCAGAATTTAGATAAGCAAATAAGTATTAATCAAATATTTGCCCAAGATAAAGCAGCTGGCCTACTAAGTCAGGAATTGGCCGATATTGAAAGCCTATTAAAACTTTGCCAACAAAAAAACCAAGTCAATGGGCAAATTATCGCACAGTCACAATTAGCCGTTGAACGTATGAAAACGAGTTTGTTAGAAAGCCATAATAAAACGTCTGTGACTTATGATAGTAAAGGTAAGAAAAGTGGTGGCTTGAGTAGTATAGGCTTAAAGGCTTAGTTTCGAGATAATCAAGATTAAGCAGTAGCTGAATTAGTTACTGCTCGTTTAGATTAAAAATATTGTACCTCTTTAATTTCTTTGCGATTCAAACTAGCCTGATATATTTCATACACATCTTTAAAGTCTAATTGCAATTCCGTGGTGTAAGTGTCGCCCACAGGGTAGCTTTTTACTACTGTAGCACCTCGAATCAAACCTTGTACTGATGCGGATAATTGTTGATTGCTGATTAACATATCCGCCATAGTCGTCTTACTGCTAACTTGCTGACCATGCACTTGCTCTGTTAATTCAACATAAGCGGCAATTTTTGACGCTTTAATGGCCATTAACATCCGCTGCGTTTTATGTTCAGATTTTTGCAGACTTATTGGTGCATAACCAATTCCGCGAATAACAGGGAATGCTTCAGGCTTAACCGCTTGCCATTGAACATGCTTATCATAAACACTTGAGCAAGAAGCCATAGTCAATAAGCTAACTGTAGTAAACAATATTTTTATCAATGTATTATTCATATTTAGACCTAACATATAAACACCTAAAGCGATTATTTTTGAATTTCAACTGCACGCTGATCTTCAATTAACATTGCATTACTGCGAATAATCATACCATCTTTCATTTTAACATTTTCACTATGACTTTTTTCCTCGCCCAATGCCCATATAGGAATAAAAGACTGTGCCGTAGCAACCACTACCCGTGACTGAATACCTATCATACGAGCATTCACTAAAATGCCGTTTTCTTGCTCCATCATAGTACCCGTCACCACGTAGTCAATAATCTGACGTTCAGGTAACTCTTTCCAATCACGGCTAAAAGCATAATCACCTTCTTTAGTAACACGAATGTGACCGGTAGTTTTAAAGTCAATAACCACTAAGCCATGGCGTTGTAATTCATGAATAAAGTTTTCAGCTATTTGATTTCCCAGCCAATTTGTTGACTCAAGATCTTTCAGGTTAACAAATGAAGCAACTGCTACAGGCGTTTTAGCATTAACAAAAGCACTACTTTCTAGCATTTGATATGCTAGACCTTTCACCACATCATTAATGGCATGTTTAGGCAGATTAAAGCTATCTATTTCACCTTTATCAACTTGCGTTGATTTATAGAAGTTATCTTCTTGCTCTAAACTACTACAAGATAAAAGTGTTGGTATAATTAATGGTATAAGCCACTGTTTCATAGTGTTCCCCTGTAAAATCAGTGAATATTCTACATATGATTTATGCTAATACACTGACAACTTTATTTCTTAGGTTATCTCTTGCCAATAAATAATGCACATTTCAAGCCAAGTACATTCAAACAATAACTTAGCAAATACAAAATAAGTAAACAGGCACACTTCATGCATAATATTCATGCATAGAAACGATATATAATTTAATACGCCCAGTAGCTTATTTGCTTTTATGAGAGAGTTTATGCGCAATATACCCCGAACACTTGCCTTAGTTACCGGCCTGATTTTAACCCCCTTGACCTGTAACGCACAGTGGTATGAAGCACAAGGTCATGCTCGTATTGACCAAGGAACAGTTGAAATTGCACGCACTAAAGCGATGGAAAATGCGTTAAAAAAAGCACTACTTGTCGCTGGTGCAAGTGTGTCAAGTATTCAACAAGTCGTTAATGGCTTATTAACACAAGATCAAATAAGCATTCGCGCAAGCGGTAGTGTTAATTCTATTGAACTTATTGATGAATTACACAGCGATAATATGATCAGCGTAACAGTGCGAGCTGATATTTTTCCACAAGAGAAAAAGTGCTTAGCTTTAGATTTCAAAAAATCAGTATTGCTAACCAAAAGTCACTTAAACCATAGAGAACAAGCAAGCAGAGGAAGTATTTATCAGTTAGACTCTGCCGTTATTACCCATCTCAATCAAAAGTTACACTCACAAAGCACTTATAGTGCTAGCAAAATTTTATTAAAAAGTGCTACTGAATTTTCTCGTTTAAACGCGAGTTTTAATGAAGAGAAAATCAAACAACTAGCGGTGTCACTCGCTGACACAACTGATAGCCAATATATACTTTTTAGTGAAATTAACGATATTTCCTTTGAACAGCAAAGAACTAATAGTTGGAAGATATGGCAACAAGGAACCTACCCTAGAAACTTTGATTTTACCCTTTACTTATACAGCGGCATAAATGGTGAATTAGTTTGGCAAAATCGTTACCAAAATACAGGTGTTTGGGATTTTAATAAACGAGAAAGTATTGATGTTAATGGAACAATGTTTTGGCAAAGTAATTACGGTAATATGATAAGTGCTCTGCTTGATAATATGGTAAATGACATCGATGAAAATATTATGTGCGAGCCAAGTGAAGGAAAAATACTTCACGTGAAAGGGAACCAAGTTGTTATCAATTTAGGTCGTCATCACGGCGTTAAAATTGGTGATGAGTTTTC
The DNA here is from genome assembly GCF_003333305.1 of Candidatus Colwellia aromaticivorans. GTDB lineage: Bacteria > Pseudomonadota > Gammaproteobacteria > Enterobacterales > Alteromonadaceae > Colwellia > Colwellia aromaticivorans. The sequence goes on from NZ_QOLD01000019.1 coordinate 119,162, forward strand.
ACTTCTACATATGAGCAGCTTTAAAAACGAAAATGGTAACCACTATGCAAGTACTAACATAAGCCCTTTCAAGGTTAAGGTAGTCAAACTTACCAAACAAAATGCGACTGCAATCACAATTGATCATAGCTTACTGGGTAATATCCAGTTAAATGATTTGGCCGTTAGGTTTTAATGCACCTAGGATATCAGTAATCTAGTAAACGCCCCGATTATTGATAATGGTGAGTAGCTAATTGTCTTTTATTGCATTGGTTTTACTTGAGTTCGATTGAGCAAGTTCAGAGCCACTTCGCTTTGCCATTAAAACCAGTGCAACCCCGAACACCGACATAACACCACCACAAAGTGCTAAAAACTCAAACTGTTCATCGAACAAAATATAAGCCTCGATGGCAGTAACGGGCGGTACCAGATAGAACAAGCTCGCAACTTCAGAAGCCGCCCCTTGATTAATCAATTGCATTAATAATAATATAGCGCCAATCGACAAACCCAAAACTAACCAGCCCATAGCAAGCATTAATTGCATATTCCATTCAACTTTCTGAGATTCAAAAAGAAAAGTTCCTAAGGCAAAAAGCAATGCCGCTGCGCAATACTGAATAAAAGCACCGGGAATAAGATCAATAGCATCACCAAAACGTTTTTGATATACAGTGCCAAGCGAAATTCCTATTAAAGAGATAAAGGCACAGCCTAGTGTCCATAATGGAAATTCTGGCAACTGCCCTGCGCCACCGAGCTTTTCAAATAACACCAACCCAACACCAAGCAATCCCAACAGCAAGCCTAGCCATTGGTAACTAACAACTCTTTCTTTGAGTACGATTATCGCTGCCATTGTTGTGACTAACGGCTGTAAACCAACAATTAGCGAGACCAATCCTGCGGGCATATCACCAGCGATAGCATAAAAAACCCCACCTAAATAAAATCCATGAATCAACAAACCACTAACAGCCATATGGAAAGCCGAACGTAACGATGGCCAGCTTGATTTTATCCAGAGTGCAATAAAGCCAAGGCAGACAAGGGTAATAAGCATTCGGTAAAACAACAAGATAAAAGGCTCGGCGTAGGGTAAACCATATTTTGCACCGATAAACCCAGTACTCCATAGCCAAACAAAAAACACTGGCGTCATTCGAACACCAAAACTGCTGGTTATTTGCTTGTTCTCACTAATGATATTACTGGGTTTAGAGGTCATTTCGATTGCCCTACTTATTGCATTATCTACTATTGTCGATTGACTATTACGTCACAAAAACGGGAGCGAGCATCTTTTGACTAACTTAGGACTACAAGATGAATTCAGCACTTCGCACATAGTACTTGATGACCATCGCTGAGTGATATGTATCTGCCAGTGAAGCTGTGGACTACCCAGCTCTCACTAGACAGTTTTTAATTGAAAAATTAGGAGTGTTCATGTAAACACACTCCTAATTCCAAAGCTTTTTATAAATTTCAATTATTTCATCTTTACTTGGCACACGTGGATTATTGTTGGGCGATCCTGAATTGAGCGCTTGTTCAGCCATTTCACTAAGCAAAGCAAAAAATTTAGCTTGCTCAATGCCAAATTGGCCTGGTGTTGGTACTTCTAGCTCTTCATTTAATGCACGAAGTTCTTGCAGTAATTTTAGGTTCGCGTTGTCTGTCGTATCTTGCTCATTTGCAACACCAATAGCTCGGGCACAATCGGCATATTTCTCAGGTGCAGCGCTAATAGAGAATCCTGTTACGCTGGGTAAAAGCATGGCATTTGAAAGACCATGTGGAACATGGAAAAAAGCACCTATTGGCCTGCTCATACCATGCACTAAAGCGACGGAAGCATTGGAAAATGCAATTCCTGCTAAGGTTGAGCCCAACATCATCGCTTCTCGAGACTTATGATCACTGCCGTTGTGATATGACTTACGTAAGTTGGGGCCAATCAGTCGCATGGCGGCTATGGCCTGACAATCACTATACGAATTAGCTTTTTGACTTACATAAGCTTCCATAGCATGAGTTAGTGCATCAATACCCGTGTCTGCGCTTATTCGTGGTGGCAGGCTAAGCGTTAAGTTATAGTCAACCAACGCAGCAACTGGCATAAAACCCATACCACAACAAAGCATTTTTTCGTCATTAACATCATCGGTAATAATAGTAAATCGAGTTACTTCTGAACCTGTGCCTGCCGTAGTTGGGATAGCAATGAGTGGCAAACCTGCTTCATTGACCTGACGCGGGAATTTATAATCCTGCATCTCACCGCCGTATTTTCCAAGAATCGCAATAGCCTTAGCGCTATCAATGGGGCTTCCACCACCAATCGCAATAATTACATCATAATCGCCACTTCTAACTTGTTTCACACCCTCCATGATAGAACTAACGGTCGGCTCTGGCACGGTTTGATCAAATACATCACAAAATATTTTTTGTTGTGTCAACAAATCTACAACCTTCTTAACATATCCCAATTCAACCATCATTTTATCAGTAATGATCAGTGGTTTATGACAGTTTAGGCTAGCTAAAATACTAGCGATTTCCTGACTAGCGCCCTCACCTATTTGGAGGATTCTAGGAAGTATTATTTGATTTGACATAATTTTATCTACCTCTTAACCGTCGCTAATGGCTAACATTATTTATTGGTTTGAATAAAGATCTAGCTTACTGTTGAGATGAATACATATAATGGAGCTTTATGTACCGTATTGAAAGTTTCACTTGCTGTAAATACTTTTATGCTGGAACGCAAAGTCTCATACGGTCTACTTTACATTAAAAATGTATCAATAAAACACACGATTAGATTAACATAAGTGGTTACTATAAATTGCTCAGAATAAACCATACGCACGATTTAACATAACTGATTTTATATCGAAATCAACATAAAACATAAAAGTAAAATAATCTAGGTCACCAAGTAACTATAAGGTTGATTTATTTTGTTTTTTTTATTTTGTTTTGTTTGAAATGATTTATACTGTACAGCCGTAAATAATTTCAAGTCCTCGTAACTCAGCTGGATAGAGTGCACCCCTCCTAAGGGTGATGTCGTGGGTTCGACTCCCGCCGAGGACGCCATTATTTAATTTTATTAAAATGCCAAATGACACCTAGTTTATTAAATTCATTTCAAACGTGACTTTATCATTATCAGACGTAACCACTTGTGCGACAACCAATAAACATTCATCACAAGAAAAGTCAGGCTGAATTATTAATAACTTCTTTCGATTTACATATAGCATTAATTTCAGCTTCTCTTCTTTGCTGGATTAAGTCAGCAGAATAGCGTTCTTTTTATTTTTACCAAACAATTTTTATAGCTACTTTCAGAACGCTGCCAGGAAAAGATATGGCTAGATAACCGTTACCCCCTCAAATAAAAAAGTCGCATACTCTATCTTGAGTATGCGACTTAAATTTCCCGTCAATAAATCAATTACTGAAATTATTATTCTGATTGTGCTGTTTTTACTTCCATGTCATCAGCTACTGAGATATTACTCAATACCGCTGAAACGGCCATTATGATTACTGCACAAATAACCGTCGTCAGCTTTAATCCTCGAGAGGATGACTTACGCATTGTATGTACCTAATTAAGATGTAATTACATTTCAATTTTCTCAGTCAAAGGGACAACAAAAACCTTATTTAGAGAATATTTCTTTCGATTAAAAACTAAACTATTTACTTTGATAGTTCAAGTTAATTTGTCATTTATCTTCTTTTTCATCAAAGACATGCGATTGATATGCATGTTGCTCCTCATTTGAGGTAATTAAAATTTTGATGGAAGCTGTTAATACTCTTTCACCAGAGACCAAATTCCCCAAGTTCGCATCACCGCCCATTAACTGACAAACCTCTTTAGCCATTGCTATTTGAGCACTGAACAAAGCCATATTAGTATTAATTGGATGCTTAAAGGGTACTGTCTTATCAATAGGTTTATCATCATGGTTAGTAAAAATAAATAATAAGGTCGCACTATTAAGGTGATGATTATGTACTTTCACTGTTAAGCGTATATTACTAATCTTTAATAGCTCATGAACACCATCACAAAAAGCAACCAAAAGCTGCTGAATTCTAAGCTCATCACTATTAATAAAGTGCGGTACATTTGAGTCGATTAAAAAGGTGATAGTATTTTCTTGAAGCGCTGTAATATCTGTAGATGATTGTTTAGCCAAAAGCATATCTTCAATACGCGCTATAAAACCATGAAAATCGAATGGTTTACTACTAACGTCAGATTCCCCTAATTCAACTTTAGATAAATCAAGTACCATATGAAGCAGTTTCTGCATATTATCTTGTGCTAATTCTATATTTTGAATTATCTTATTTTTTTCTTTATTGTCAGATTTTGACAACTGCTGACAAAAGTCCTTAATTGCATGCAAAGGCGTTTGCAGCTCGTTACTTAGCTTATGTAAAAAATTAGTCTTCGCTGTATTTTTCTGCTCCGACTGTTCTTTGGCAATAATTAATTCACGCGTTTTTGTAATAACCTGAGAGTTTAATTCATTGGAGTACACCGCCATCATTAGAATCAGTACTTGAAATAGCGCTCCCCCTAATGTTGTTCCAAATAACATAGCCCATACTTGCCAATTTTTTTGTTGCAATTGCCATGGTTGATGTTCACCAAAACTAATTCGCCATTGACGAGAATTAACCTCTAAATTAATACTTTCAACATAACGATGATTCTCATTAAGCTGTTGACCGAACAATATAAATGGCTCTGGCGAAGTTACATCTTCAATAAGCAAATTAATTTTGTCCGTTTTCGATGGTGATATGTACTGGAAAAAGCGTTTAAATTGCACTACGGCAACAACAAAACCAAGTAAGTCATCTGGACTACTTTGCTCAATATTAGGTAAATTATCTGTTGAGCCAGAGAAAACCGCAGTAATAAAAAGAATGCCTAAATTAGTATGATTACCTTGTATTAAGTTAATTGGTGCGCTGGCAATAATATGTTTACTATTAATGACATTTTTCATAGAGATAATACGATTTGAATTTGTCAGTACATCTAATCCTAGAACCGGTTCATTACCTTGATAAGGGTAAATAAAACGTATAGGAGCATAGCGCCTTCTATTACCTGCTTTTTGCGTAACTCCCTCAGTGCTTTTTTCTAGAATAACATTATATTTTTTCTCAAAGGCAACTCTGTTTTCATGACTAATAATAGGCGCCCATTCAAGCACTCTAACGCTTGATTTAGTTTGAAAAATTTGTTGTGCGAATAAGTTAAAGCCCGGTAAATCAACCGTTTTACTCGCCTTAAAAAATGCTGACAAACTATTCAAGTCATTAATAGTAATATCTATTTCTTTTTGAATTCCCTTAAGTACATTATTTTTTACTTGCTTAAAAGTATTATGACGTTCATGTTGCTGCACATTTTGAGATATTTTAAATAATAAACCAATCGCAAAAACAGCTAAAAACGAAGCTATTATGATGAAAGTTCGTTTGGGTAAATTTAGCTGCTGCTGACCTTGTGTAAGCAATATCATTGGAGTAAAAAAGACTGAAAACAATAGGCTTCCTGACCAACCGCTAACAAAAGTAAAAAGCAAATCATTGCCTAAAGTTTTACTTTCCAATATAACAACTATCACTACAGTAAACGCTGAAATCAATGATGTTAGCGGACCTATCTTGAATAAAAACTGTAGTAAATATCGTCGTGAATTAAGCCAGTTCTGTTGATTAACTTCACTTAGTGTCAGCTGCTTTGCCCAAAACCCCTGTAGCATAATAGACAATAAAGTAATGATGACCATGGATAATTCTATCGGCAGGTTCAGCGAGAAAAACAAATACAAACAAAAAATTATCGAGGCAACAGCAATAGCAAGTAATATTTTCACTCCAAAAACAATTACTAATGCTGTGGATATACCTGCGGCTGGTCCAATAAAACTAGTGAAAGAATAAGGTGTAATAATAAAAACGGTGCAAGCACATGCACAAAGATAAATAACAATGGTTAAAAAGGATCGCTGAAGTGTATTGTTCATTATATTTATAAAAATTCAAAGAGTTAAAGTTTCACTTACCTAACCGATACTAGCACTATTTATGACGATGTCTCAAACTTATAGCCAACACATTATCGGTTTCAACAGATGATTTTAATAATGATATTCATCTTATTTTTACATCTATAACAAAAAACAGTTAGAAATATAAAAAATTAATTTGCGCTATGCCCTGTGGTAGTGGAAAATACGCGCAATTAACTTGTATACCCATGATATTTCAAGATGCGAGTTTCAGGATACCTGAGCGATTCATGATCAAGACGCATCTTTTTATTAAGGGTAATTCCCTTAAAAAGAGATGTAACGAATAGCATGATTTGCTCAGGCATCCCCGTAGGGCTGGTTTAGAAACGCTTTATGCTGCGTTATTGATTTCGACAATAGAATAACTATTATCTTCAATCAATGCCTTGCCTAAAAACGTTTCTAATTCCAGCTGAATCCTGCATCTTGAGGTAACATGGGTATATAAAAATTCTCACTACAAAATAGATCTGGAGCAAATATGTCATCGCGTCAAGAACTAGCGAATGCAATTCGTGTTTTAAGCATGGATGCAGTACAAAAAGCAAAATCAGGACACCCTGGTGCCCCGATGGGGATGGCGGATATCGCTGAAGTTTTATGGCGTGATTTCTTAAAGCATAACCCAAGTGATCCTAACTGGGCTGATCGTGACCGATTTATACTTTCTAATGGTCATGGTTCAATGCTAATTTATTCTCTATTGCATTTATCCGGCTATGACTTGTCTATTGATGACTTGAAAAGCTTTCGTCAATTGCATTCTAAAACGCCAGGTCATCCAGAATATGGTTATACGCCTGGTGTTGAAACAACGACTGGCCCACTTGGCGCTGGTATTTCAAATGCGGTAGGTATGGCAATTGCTGAAAGAACTTTAGCAGCACAATTTAACCGTGAAAATCATGATATTGTTGATCACTTTACTTATTGCTTTTTAGGTGATGGCTGTTTAATGGAAGGTATTTCTCATGAAGCCTGTTCATTAGCTGGTACATTAGGTTTAGGTAAACTAATCACTTTCTGGGATGACAATGGTATTTCTATTGATGGTCATGTTGAAGGTTGGTTTACTGATAATACCCCGCAACGTTTTGAAGCATACGGTTGGCATGTAATCAGTGTTGATGGTCATGACTCTGCCGCTATTGCCGCAGCTATTGTAGAAGCAAAATCAGTAACAGATAAGCCAAGTATGATTTGTTGTAAAACAATTATTGGTTTTGGCTCTCCTAATAAGTCTGGTACACATGATTGTCATGGAGCACCATTAGGTGACGATGAAATTGCTGCGACTCGTGAATTTTTAAACTGGCCTCATGCGCCATTTGAAGTACCTGCAGATGTTTATGCCCAATGGGATCAAAAAGAAAAAGGTGCCGCTGGTCAAGTAAGCTGGAATGAAAAATTCAGTGCTTATCAAGCCGCTTACCCTGAACTTTCAGCTGAGTTTGAACGTCGTGTAGTTAACGGTGAATTACCTCAAGATTTTGAAGATAAAGCCAATGCATTTATCCAAGAATGTCATGAAAGTAGTGCAAACATCGCCTCACGTAAAGCCTCACAAAATACCATTGAAGCCTTCGGTAAAGTATTACCTGAAATGCTAGGTGGCTCTGCCGATTTAGCGGGTTCAAATTTAACGCTTTGGTCGGGTTCAAAAGGTATTGAAACTGACGCTGCGGGTAACTATATCTTCTACGGTGTGCGTGAATTTGGCATGAGCGGTATTATGAATGGTATTTCGCTTCATGGTGGTTTCATCAACTACGGCGCAACATTCATGATGTTTATGGAATATGCGCGTAATGCCGTACGTATGTCAGCTTTGATGGGTATTCAAAATATATTTGTTTATACTCATGACTCTATTGGCCAAGGTGAAGATGGTCCTACTCATCAGCCTATTGAGCAATTAACAAACCTAAGAACAACACCAAACTTAACGACATGGCGTCCTTGTGATTCGACAGAATCAGCCGTTGCGTGGAAAGCCGCTGTGCAAAACCAAAAAGCACCTTCAGCGTTAATTTTCTCTCGTCAAGGTCTTCCTGCAATGACACGTAACCAAACACAAGTAAGTGATATTGCTAAAGGTGGTTACATTTTACAAGATTGCGCTGGCACACCAGACGTTATTTTAATTGCTACGGGCTCTGAGGTTGGTTTAGCCGTTGATTCAGCTAAAGTACTAACTGAAGAAGGTAAAAAAGTACGTGTGGTATCAATGCCTTCTACCAATGTATTCGATTCTCAAAGCAGTGACTACAAAGCATCTGTATTACCTGCAAATGTCACCAAGCGTGTCGCTATTGAAGCTGCCCATGTTGATTTTTGGGCCAAATATGTTGGCTTAAATGGTGCTGTTGTTGGTATGACTACCTTTGGTGAATCTGCGCCGGGTAATGTATTACTTGAGCACTTTGGTTTCACCGTTGACAATGTAGTTAACACCGTTAACCAATTGTAAGGTTAAAATGATAATCGGCAAAAATGTATTCTATTTGCCGATTATCACCTAAGTGAAGTAAATATATGATAAATATTGCCATTAATGGCTTTGGACGTATTGGTCGCAGTATTGTTAGAGCCCTTTTTGAAAGCGGCCAAATAGACAATTTCAAAATCGTTGCTATTAATGATCTAGCGCCTGCTAGCGGCATTGCTCATCTATTAAAATATGATACCACCCATGGTCGCTTTGCTTTTAAAGTAGAACAACAAGGCGAACTATTATCTATTTTCACTGATAACACGACACAAAATGATATAGCTTTATACCATTTCGAACAGATAGAACAATTGCCTTGGCAAAAACACCAGGTTGATATAGTCCTAGATTGTACGGGTATTTTTGGTAGTAAAGCCGATGGTTTAGCGCATATAAAACAAGGGGCTAAAAAAGTATTATTTTCACATCCTTGTACGCACGATATTGATGCTACGATTATTTATGGTATTAATCATCAACAGCTCAACAATGATGATCGTGTGATTTCTAATGGTTCATGTACCACCAATTGTATTGTGCCAGTAATTAAAGTATTAGATGATGCTTTTGACATTGAAAGTGGCACAATAACCACTATTCATTCATCAATGCATGATCAGCAAGTTATTGATGCTTATCACCCCGATTTACGACGTGCTCGTGCAGCAAGTCACTCCATCATACCCGTTGATACTAAATTGGCCATAGGCATAGAAAGAATCCTTCCTAAATTTAAAAGTCGATTTGAAGCAATAGCCGTACGTGTACCCACGCTCAATGTGACTGCGATGGATTTAAGTGTAACAGTGAATAAAAACGTCACTATTGATGAAATACACCAAGTAATCAAAAATGCTCAAGCAACCTCCCTAGATAATTACGGTCTGCAGGGCATACTAGCTTATACGGAAGAGCCATTAGTTTCTGCTGATTTTAATCATGATCCACATTCTTGTATTGTTGATGGTAATCAAACGCGTGTCAGCCATAAACGGTTAATTAAAATGTTAATATGGTGTGATAACGAGTGGGGTTTTGCTAACAGAATGCTGGATACCGCTGCACAGATGGCAAAATAACAGAGTAAAGTTACTATTCACTTTACTCTGTCAAGTGCATCATTTCGTAGATTTATAATACTAATCTTATTAATAAATTTTTAGGTTTTCAATTAAGGCTTACTACAGGTGACGGATAGATGAATATAACTAACAAGCAGCTTATTAGACTGTTTTAGGTTTTATTTATATTGAAGTAAACATTGATTTAACATCTGCACATAAGGCTTTAAAATCATCACTTTTCATAAAATCAACATCAGGTAATATTCCTTTTTTCACATAGTTATTTAATAACACTTCTTGGGTTGATTTATTCTTAAAAACATTGTGATAAATAGCACCTGCGCGGATAAAATCTAAATAATGACTTTCTTTTGGCAAAACCGTCAAATCACTCCAACTTTCAGCAAGCAACGTTAGTTCATCTGAAAAACCCCAAGCTCGAGTAATACTACCGCCAATTGTTCCTGATAACTTTATAATAGCGTGATGTAAAAAGGTCGGGTTAGCAAAAATGCCGGGATGCTGTTCAGCTTCGGTTAAAATAGGTAATACACCTACATTATGTACGAGTGAAGCAAGGGTTATAGTATCTAGCGTTAGCGAAGTATGTTTATTATTTTTAAGGTACAAACTCATCAAACTCATCGCAACTGATGCTATATCTATTGTTTTGTGCCAATGCTTTTTCATATACATAGCAACAACATCATTTTCAGAAACAAATATTTGTTCAAGTGCCATCGCGGTAGAAATGCTCTTTATTTGACGCAAGCCAATACGTGTAGCAGCTTGAGATACCGTTTCAACTTTGATACTTCGTCCTAATAAAGCACTGTTAGCTACTTTTATCATACCTAGAGCAAGTGCAGGATCTTGTCCAATAATCTCACTCATATGACCCAAGCTAATGTCTGGGTCATCAGCTGCTTGTCTAACTCTAAGCGCAACTTCCGGTAGCGTAGGTAAAACCAAAGCACCTTGTTTTATTTTTTCCATCAAAATAGTATACAAGGCATTTTCAGTCGCCATAGAATTCTCCTTTTGTTTTATTTTACAGCATTCACTTATCGTATTCAAAATAGCACAATTTGAATGAACACCAAGCTTTTTATAATGTTTTTCAATATTGTACAGAAATCCAACATTAGCTATTTAGTATTTTCTCTAGTTTACAAATAAATGGTTTATCTTTATCACTAGTTTAGATTGCTCAGTGTGATGTATTTTCTTATAATATGCGCCCTATATATCTTGGTTCATTAAAATTGATCCTTTGTTAAAGATGATAAATTTATGCTTAAACCTGAATTACTTTCTCCTGCTGGTAGCCTTAAGAACATGCGTTATGCTTTTGCTTATGGCGCAGATGCAGTTTATGCCGGGCAACCTCGTTACTCTCTTCGGGTCAGAAATAATGAATTTTCTTTAGAAAACATAAAAATAGGCATAGATGAAGCTCATGCTTTAGGAAAAAAATTCTATTTAGTTAATAACATCGCCCCTCATAACGGAAAGTTAAAAACCTTTTTGAAAGACATTGCACCCGTTATAGCAATGAAACCCGATGCATTAATTATGTCAGATCCCGGTTTGATCATGATGGTTCGTGAAAACTTCCCAGATATGTCTATTCACTTATCTGTACAGGCAAACGCTGTTAACTGGGCAACAGTTAAATTTTGGCAACAACAAGGTGTTGAACGGGTAATTTTATCTAGAGAATTATCACTTGATGAAATTGAAGATATTCGTTTTCATTGTCCCGAAATGGAGCTTGAAGTATTTGTTCATGGCGCATTATGTATGGCCTATTCAGGCCGTTGCTTATTATCTGGTTACATTAATAAACGCGATCCAAATCAAGGCACTTGTACCAATTCGTGTCGTTGGAAATATGATACCCACGAAGCTAAAGAAACAGAAACGGGTGATATCATTGCAGTGCCCCCTACAAATAAATCACCCGAAATTTTTATGCCTGAAAATGTTCTACATGAAGATAGGCTACCTGAAGAAAAGCCAAAACCTATTGATGATGTGATTTTATTACAAGAGCAAGGCCGTCCAGGTGAGTATATGCCAGCATTTGAAGATGAACACGGCACTTACATTATGAATTCAAAAGATTTACGCGCCGTTGAACACGTTGAACGTTTACTTAAAATGGGCGTGCACTCACTAAAAATTGAAGGTAGAACAAAGTCTTTTTACTATTGCGCTAGAACTGCGCAAGTTTATCGACAAGCAATGAATGATGCTATTGCAGATAAAGCATTTAATCCTGATTTAAATACAGATTTGGAGCATTTAGCACATCGTGGTTATACCGAAGGATTTTTAAAACGTCATCGCCCTTCTGATACACAAAACTATGATTATGGTTACTCCAAAAGTGATACTCAACAATTTGTTGGTGAAGTATTAGGTCGAAATACAGAATCAGGGTTAGTTGAAATTGATGTTAAAAACAAATTCCTGGTAGGCGATTCATTAGAGTTAATGACGCCAAATGGCAATATCAGCTTTACCTTAGAAAATATGATCCATTGTAAAACAGGTGAAAAAATTACTGATGCCAAAGGCTCAGGTCATAAAGTTGCCATTGAACTAGATACAGAGTTAAATTTAGAGTTTGGTATTATCATGCGTTATTTAACAGAGGGCGGCACCACTCGTCACCCCTTTGCGCAAAATCAAGCAAACAAGTAGGATTTAGTTCTTATGGCTTTGTTTATTGAAGACAGCTGCATTAACTGTGATATGTGTGATCCTGAATGTCCCAACGAGGCAATCACGTTAGGAGAGCACATCTACGAAATAGATGCCGACAAGTGCACTGAGTGTATTGGGCATTATGACAAACCCACCTGTGTAAGCGTGTGCCCTATTGATTGTGTAAAGCCTGATCCAAACCATGTGGAAGATGAAGAAAGCTTGCTGGCTAAGTTTTTAAAAATGCACGGCTAATAATCACAGGTTAAAACTCATACTAAAACTTGAATAAAAAACATGCTAAAATCTAATCGACTGAAGTCATCTGTTCAAGTATTACACCTTACAGTTGCTTGGAAATACATATCTATACCCATGATACTTCACTACATGGATGTAGCTTATGTGGACTCCCCCCTGTCAACAATAAAAATTATTTTTAAAGAATTAAATGCGAACTTATGTACGAGCTCTAAATTGAGTAGCTAACTCTGGCTCTATGATATTTTCGCGGACGTATTTTCAAATCTTATTAACGAGCTCTA
>NZ_QOLD01000071.1 GCF_003333305.1 Candidatus Colwellia aromaticivorans
CAAGCAATCCCCATAGCACCGAGTTCGATTCCCGCGGTTTCTTCATTGTGAGCCTTTTAGACATCAGCCTTCCTATAATGGGCTGATGATAGATTTTGTGTACTGGCTGATATCTAAAAACCTTAACTTTGCGGAAGCTTCGAGTGACTAAATTAATACTTCGGCTCCTAGCCAAAAGCTGACAGTTACGGCTTAGTTTGAAAGGATAACTAATACCACTTTGCTGACCTAGTTTAGATGGTCATTCATCATAAAACTGCTAATGTTAGCTTTATGCGCATTTAAACATAAACGGTCTGTGAATATGAATGCCACTTTGCAATCATATCATACGCATACTTCAGGCTTATTATTGAGTTCATAGGCACAATTAAATTTTATAAAAAATTACGATGCCACTAAAAATAGTGACCATCTTTCATAGGCTACTACAATTATATAAAAAGTAATTTAAAAACAGATATAAACAAAGATTATAATAAGCATTGACATTTTTATACATATCCATCATAAAATACCTATAGATTAAAAGATTAAAATAGGCTTACCCATGAAAATGTCATTAATCGTTACATCACTATCATCTATTTTAACATTCGCTGCTCAAGCCAACGATGTTACTATTCCAACATTATCTCATGCACATTATTTAGGTGAAGATAGCCAAGCAACACACTACTGGCACGGTAAAACAGAGGGCATGAAATGGACTCTTACCAGTGGCAACAAAGCGTATACTGCTGAGTCAAATAAAGTACATCCATTATTAACAGCACATTCAGCTAAAATGGATAAAGGTGTATTTACCTACCGAAATAAAATTCACCAAGTACAAGGTTACGGTTTAACTTCCCCTGTTATTATTGAAGGTGATGATGGGTTAATTGTATTAGACCCAGTTGAGTCAGTTGAAAAAATGTCTGAAGTAATGCAAGTCTTTCGTGAAGTAACGGGCAGCAAAGCTCCCGTTGCTGCAATTGTTTATTCTCATTGGCATCCTGACCACTATGCTGGTGTTCGTGGTATTGAAGGTGCTGAAAATGCGCAAATCATTGCACACGAAACATTTATGGCAAATATTGTAAAAGGCTCGATGGGCGGCACTGGTCCTGCACTTGGTTTCCGTGTTGATTATTCTCTTGGTACGCTATTAAACGTTGAAGAAACTGGTCGTATAAATGGTGGACTAGGTCCAGACTTTGAAATCATTGAGCATAGCCTGATCGTACCAAACACACATGTAAAAGGTTATAAAGGTGAGCTGAATATCACCATCTCCGGTATTGAAATGATTGTCAAGCATGTTCCTTCTGAAGCATCTGATGAAATAGTCGTTTACCTACCAAAATTCGATTTACTTTGGGGGGCAGAAGTTATTCAAGGTGAAAGTTTCCCTAATTTACACTCTATCCGTGGCACACAATACCGTAACCCAAGTGTTTGGTACCCCGGAGTAGACGTATTACGTGGTTACAACGCGAATATTATGATGTTATCTCACGGCCGCCCTGTTGTTGGTAAAGAGCACGTCGCAGACACATTAACAGCATACCGTGATGCGATTCAATTTACCTACGACCAATCTATTAAAGCGATCAATGATGGCGCTACACAGGAAGATCTCATTCGTGATATTAAATTACCAGAGCACTTACAAAATCATCCATGGTTAGGTGATTTTTACGGATCAATTCGTCATGCAGCAAAACAGATCTTTGTGGGTGAATTAGGTTGGTTTGATGGTGACCCAACGACTTTAAATGCAACACACTCATCAGAGGCTTCAAAGCGTTATGTTGATATGGTAGGCGGTAAAGATAAGATGATGAAGTTTGCTATTGATGCTTGTGATAACAAAGATTTTCAGTGGTGTGCTGAGCTTGCTACACATGCAATTCGGATCGACTTAACCGATATGGAACCTCGATTATTAAAAGCTAACGCACTGCGTGAATTAGGCTACCAAGAAACTAATAATAACTGGCGCAACTGGTACTTAACATCAGCACAAGAGCTTGATGGTAGTATCGATTACAGTAAAAAAATTAATCTACAAGCACCTGATCTGTTAGCGCAATTTACGCCATATCAGCTTGTTGATTCACTTAAGTACAATCTAAATGCACAACGAAGCAAGGATCAACACTTCATTGTTGCATTTAACTTTACTGATAGTAATGAACAACATGCTTTAGAGATACGCCGTGGTGTCGCTCAATTCCATAAAAACTTCGACCAGCAAGCTGTTGCAACCGTTAACATCAGCAAAATGGCTTTCTTAGGTTTATTATCGGGTAAACTTGATTTAAAGGATGCAGTAAAAGCAGGCAAAGTTAAGGTTGTTGGTGATGCAGCAATGGTTCCAGCGTTCTTTAAACTGTTCGACAAACCAGCTGAAAGTCCAAAAATCACACTGCGCTAATTTTAGCAATACGTTAATGTTCAATAATCGAATATTTACGGCAGCAATGAGCTGAAGCGGACGTTAGCTATAACGATGTTATAACTTCCGCTTTGTTAAGGTTTTTAGATATCAGCCAGTACACAAAATCTATCATCAGCCCATTATAGGAAGGCTGATGTCTAAAAGGCTCACAATGAAGAAACCGCGGGAATCGAACTCGGTGCTATGGGGATTG
>NZ_QOLD01000034.1 GCF_003333305.1 Candidatus Colwellia aromaticivorans
GAAAGCTTGTGGCTTAAATTGACTCTGTCAAACACAGTGTTGACAGTCGGCTTGGTTTTATCCTCCACACCATTACTGGCTTTCATCGGCCTAGCCTTACTCACTACTACGGGTTCATCTGCCACCTCACACTCGTAATACTCTTGAGTCACCTCTTGAATAATACGTCCAACCATTTTTGATCAAATCATTTTGATTGGATACAATGCCAGGCTTCCCCAGTTACTGCACTAGTTCCCTGTTAGAAATTCCACCCTCAAACACAGCATTGGTCTGACTAAGTATTGGGCTTCGCGCTATTTTGGACGCTTACCCACCAATACCGCCGAAGCAGGTTACGGTTAGTTGTGTACCTCTAACTTCTTATGGCTTCCTTCAGACCCCACCGTTAGCCAGTGACGCCCTTGCCATTCAGATTATCTTCCCCTTAGTCGGGGTGATAAGGCTTCTTTCAGCCTATCGGGTTTGCCAGCTTCGCTGGGCAAACAAAAAACGCCACCTTGCGTTAACAAGGTGGCGTTTTTAGATCAATTTATTTGTTAGCTAAGCGCTAGCAATAAATTAAGCTTCAACTTGAAGGATAACTTTATCAGCTTTCTCTGTATAACTTTCCATCTTATCAAAGTTCAAGTAACGATAAGTATCAGCAGCAGTCGCATCAATTTGAGACGCATATTCCATATACTCCGCAGGAGATGGAAGTTTGCCCAAAATAGCACCAACACCAGCAAGTTCTGCAGACGTTAAGTAAACGTTTGCGCCAGTACCTAAGCGGTTAGGGAAGTTACGCGTTGAAGTTGATAATACCGTAGTATTATCACCAACACGTGCTTGGTTACCCATACACAGTGAACAACCAGGCGTTTCTACACGAGCGCCAGCTTTACCAAAGATATTGAAGTAACCTTCATCTTTAAGTTGGGCACTATCCATTTTAGTTGGTGGTGTAACCCACATACGTGTTGGTAATGAACCGCCACCCTCTGCATGGAAAGTCTCAATCAATTTACCTGCAGCACGGAAATGACCAATGTTAGTCATACATGAACCGATAAATACTTCATCAATTTCAACACCACAAACATCTGATAATAATTTCGCATCATCAGGATCGTTAGGACAACAAACGATAGGCTCTTTGATATCAGCTAAATCAATTTCAATAACGTGAGCGTATTCAGCATCACTGTCAGCAGACATTAATGAAGGATTAGCTAACCATTCTTCCATGCCTTTAATACGACGCGTAATAGTACGTACATCACCGTAACCTTCAGCAATCATCCACTTAAGCATAACAATGTTAGACGTTAAGTATTCAGCAACCGCATCTTCTTCAAGTTTGATTGAACAACCCGCAGCTGAACGTTCAGCTGATGCATCAGATAATTCAAATGCTTGCTCAACTGATAAACCTTTAAGGCCTTCAATTTCTAGTACACGACCAGAAAATTCGTTAACTTTACCGGCTTTTTCAACCGTTAATAAACCGTTTTTGATACCGTAATAAGGGATAGCATGAACTAGATCACGTAATGTGATACCGGGTTGCATTTCACCTTTAAAGCGAACCAATACTGATTCAGGCATATCAAGTGGCATAACACCCGTTGCTGCAGCAAAAGCAATTAAACCAGAGCCTGCAGGGAAAGAAATACCTAATGGGAAACGTGTATGAGAATCACCACCAGTACCGACAGTATCTGGTAATAACATACGGTTTAACCACGAATGAATAACACCATCACCTGGACGAAGCGAAACACCACCACGATTCATCATGAAATCAGGTAATGTGTGATGCGTAATAACATCAACAGGCTTAGGGTAAGCTGAGGTATGACAGAAAGACTGCATCGTTAAATCAGCAGAGAAACCTAAACAAGCTAAATCTTTCAACTCATCACGTGTCATAGGCCCAGTAGTATCTTGCGAGCCTACAGTTGTCATTTTAGGTTCACAATATTGACCAGCGCGAACGCCATCAACATTACAAGCTTTACCAACCATTTTTTGGGCTAAAGTAAAACCTTTAGAAGATGCTGAAGGGGCAACTGGCGTTGCAAATAAATCTACAGCTTCTAAGCCTAATGCTTCACGTGCACGACCTGTTAAACCACGGCCAATGATAAGAGGAATACGACCACCAGCACGAACTTCATCGAATAATACTGGGCTAAGTGTAAATTCTGAAATTACATCACCAGCAGCATTTTTAACAACACCTTCATATGGATAAATGTCGATAACATCACCCATGTTCATTTTTTGAACGTCTAATTCAATTGGTAATGCGCCTGAATCTTCCATAGTGTTATAGAAGATAGGAGCGATTTTACCGCCTAAACATACACCACCACCACGTTTGTTAGGGATACAAGGGATATCATCACCCATAAACCATAAAACAGAGTTAGTTGCTGACTTACGAGAAGAACCCGTACCAACAACATCACCAACGTATGCTAATGGAATACCATCTTCTTGCATCTGTTCAATTTGTTTGATTGGACCAATATGACCATCTTCTTCAGGGTTGATACCTTCACGGGCAATTTTAAGCATTGCTTTAGCGTGCAGAGGAATATCAGGACGAGACCAAGCATCAGGTGCTGGTGATAAATCATCAGTGTTTGTTTCACCGGTAACTTTAAATACTTTAACCGTAATTTTTGTCGCTACTTTTTCTCTTGATATGAACCATTGTGCGTCAGCCCAAGACTGCATTACTTGCTTAGCAGCAACATTGCCCGCTTCAGCTTTTTCTTGTACGTCATGGAAGGCATCAAACATTAATAAGGTATTTGATAAACCTTTAGCGGCTGTAGCTGATAACTTGTCACACTCTAAAAGGTCAATCATCGGCTGAATGTTATAACCACCTAACATGGTGCCTAATAATTGTGTGGCTTTTTCAGGGCTTAAGATAGGTGAAGTGGCTTCACCTTTAGTAACTGCGGCTAAAAATCCTGCTTTAATATAAGCGGCATCATCAACACCAGCGGGTACACGATTTGTCAATAAATCAATTAAAAATGAATCTTCACCAGTTGGTGGGTTTTTAACTAATTCTACTAATGCTGCTGTTTGTTCAGCATCTAAAGCTTTAGGTACAAGACCTTCAGCTGCACGTTCTGCTACGTGGTTACGATATTCTTGAAGCACGATATTCACCTTCTTATTGGAGACACTGATCACTTTAGGGATGACTCGGTTAATTTAGAGCCAAATTTAGGATAAAGTTTTTAAGTATCTAGGATTGACAATTCGTCTTAATTATACAGTATTGTCGACACTTTATGTTATCTGCGGTTAATCATCATATTTATTTTTAAAATTCACAAGCGTTATAGTAATTACTTATCAGTCACTTGTTGCCTTCGTTGTTTTTTTGCATACGACTATATTACTAGCTTTTATTTTGATTTTTATATATTGTCGAACATATTTCGATTTATTTAAAGTGATCGTAACTATTCGCCATCACAGGTTTTAAAAATATCAGGTAATTGCTTTCAAACAATAATTTCAGTGCATGACTGGCGGTTACTTGTTGTTTCCTACAGCTTGAAATATAATTTCTTAGTAAATAAAACATTTGAGCGCCGTTCATATTTCTAAAACACCCTGATATCTTTTGATGTATTTTCGTCATACGAATATCATTTTCACCTTGATTGTTGGTAAACGGCACACTTTCATCCACCATAAAGCGAAGAACATCCTCTTGATATTCTCTCAATCTTTCGAGTAGTGCTCTAGATTTTGTTCTTTTTAACCGGCCTCGCTGGCCTTTTTTTCGGCTTTTTTATCTGGTGGAGGGCATTCTACATCACCTTCTGCGAGTATTGCCTGATACCGTTTTATATACTGGCGAATTTTGTAGAGCCTGCTTAATTTGAGCTTCTGCACCAGATGATGTGACTAAATCTGCCGCTTACTGATTGAAATTGAACAAACTACCAGCACTAAGGGGGATATTTAACTGGTCTGCGAAGTATTCTTCAATACGTTTGTAGGGCAATAATTGATATTGCGATAAATACACTGCATGCGCTTTAATACTTGCACCATATTGAATAGGGCTATTTATCCCCTCAGGGAATTTGCCCACAAACCGTTTTCCTTGAGCATTTTCTAAAATCTGTGCTTGGTACTCTGTCACCACTTTACTGATGTCTATATTAACAACCTGTCGTTTAATGACCCCTACATCACGATATTTACCTTGAGGTAGACCCTTTCGGTCAACAAAAATAACGTTGACTGTATCAGGAGTGTCTGTTTGGATAAGGGTTTAGCCTGCTCTACCTTGTTGCCCACCTGGCTTCTTATCTGATTTTTCTTTGTTTTATTTTTTGCGATTAACATCTTGTGAAGGGGGAATACTGCTGTTTTGACTATTGAGGCCAAGTTTATTAGCGAGTAACACAACAACCATCAATATCAGCTCTATCGACATTTTTAATGCGGGCGTCAGGGTTTTATATTCTTGTAGTTGAGTTTTGGTTTTCTCAACGACTTCGTGGATATTGATGTTATTTAAGTTCATTAAGATGAATCGTGTAGATAAGGTTAAAAAATGGTTTTTATTGAAATCGTTGAATTTTGTTCTAAAGTTATTATTGTTGGTAACAACAAAAGGAGCCGGATGCTTTTTTAGGACACTTTAGGGATAAAGTAGCGCAACGAGGATGTTGCATTAAGGATAAATAAAACAGGGAATATTATTCATGGACGAGCTCTCCCTGCTTTACTTTTTAACTTCTTTTTCTAGACCACCTGAATAATTACATTATAATAATGAGATAAGAATAGACAGCTCTGCTGGAAAAGTCTACAAACACGCCTGTAAACCACCAGTTTTTATATATTAAGTTAAATCAGTATGTTGAAATTACTTTTGGGGAGAAAATGACTCTAACTTTTCTTCAAGCTTTGCGAGCTGTCGATGAATTTTAACATTTTGAGCTATAATCTCTTCATTTTGCTTTCTTAATTCCCTGTTTTTAATATTAGTATCAGCAAACCCAAATATTTTATTGGCAAATACCGCACCTACCCCACCTAATATCCCTACACCTAAAATAAACATGATAAAAACAGCAGCTCTACCAATAAACGTTATTGGGTAAACATCACCAAAGCCGATGGTAGTAGATGACATTAACATCAACCAAAGCGCATCAGCATAATTTTGCACCGGAGAGTTAACCGCGCCTATTTCGGCTAAAAAAGTCACATAACCTAATGAAATATTAATGAGCGAAAAAATGGCTAAAGAAAAGAAGCCTAATATTCCATAATTATAATTTTTAATGCCAAACTCATCCACTTTGTAAAGTTGGCTTTTTTCCATAGCATTTTGCAGTATTATCATTACATTACTCTTTAACTAAACGTGATTTTATCAATTTCTACCCGAGCGTTTACTATAACAATTGGTCAGTGCTTGTGCACTAGTTCCATGGGCACTAATTCCATAGACACTAATTCCATAGGTAATGATACTCAGTTTTCTGCCAGCTATCGCTAACGGTGAAATAGTTGGCCATCATTATCCATTTGCTGTTTTAGTTGCACGAGGTGTTTTCTTATTAAATTTTCTTTTCCCTCGCTTGGGTTTAAAAGCCACTTTAGGTAATCCAGTAAAAGATTGCTGGCTTGCACCTGTCACCATTTCCGTCACAGTATTAATTAAAGGCTGCATAAAGTTGAGATAACTCGCTTTTTTCTCACTTATAGCTGTTAGCACCGCTTCCCATTGCGCGGTCATATCTGGCAGTGTCGCCATTGTAGGTAACGCATTTACTAACGCTATACCAATTTCAGTTGCTACTATTTTTTTACCGTTGCGCTGTAAAAAGTTTCGTTTAAAAAGCAAATCAATGATACCGGCACGCGTAGCATCAGTACCTAAGCCATCAGTATCTCTTAGTACTTTTTTAATACTGGGGTCACAAACAAAACGTGCAATACCTGTCATGGCACTTAACAACGTTGCATCAGTAAAAGATTCCGGTGGTGACGTATGTTTTTCTACTAATTCACCTTGCTGACAATGTAATACCTGCCCTTGCGCTAACCTAGGTAAAGCGTTCTCTTGAGATTCATTTTGCTCTTTTTTATCCTTTTGTTCTTTTTTAATGGGAAACAGTATTCTCCAACCTAATTGCCGCTCCATTTTGGCATTAGTATTAAAAAGCCCTTTGGCTATTCTTACTGTCAGTGTCGTTTGTTGATAAAGATAAACAGGATAAAACTGTACCAAATATTGCCGCACAATTAACAAATAAATGTTTTTTTCAAAAGGATTTAACTGACTATTATTGGGTGATTTTTCAGTAGGCACAATGGCATGATGAGCCGTGATCTTTTTATCATTCCACGCCTTACTCTTAATGTTTTTATCAGCATTTTTTGCTTGTTGAGCGCAAGGTAAATTAGTTTGCGATAATAAGTCAATAATAGCCGGCGCTTGCTTTAACTGCTCTTTCGGTAAATAACGACAATCTGAACGCGGATAGGTGATCAGTTTATGCTTTTCATAAAGTGCTTGGCAAACATCTAAAACGAGTTTGGCATTCATAGAAAATTGCTTAGCCGCTGCTATTTGTAAACTTGACAAATTAAACGGCAAAGGCTGTGCTTGTTGCTTATCCTCAGTGTTGATACTTTCAACAATAGCGTCCTGATTAGTAATTCTAGTAACAACATTCATCGCTAATGCTTTAACTAGAACTCGTCCTTCGTCATCACAATATTGCTGACAAGCGTCACTGGGCTGCCATTTAACGGTAAAGGTCTTATCATCATGATCTGGCACTTTATTAACACTAAGGTGAGCGAGTACTTGATAAAAAGGTTTACTGACAAATTCATTGATTTCTTGTTCACGTCTCACCACTAAACCTAACAGCGGCGTTTGCACTCGGCCAACGGATAAAACACTATTAAAGCCCTGTTTTTGTCCTTGTAATGTATAAGCACGCGTTAAATTGATACCATAAAGCCAATCAGCTCTCGATCGCGCCAAGGCGGAAATAGAAAGCGGTACAAATTCACTATTATTTTTCAAAGTCATTAAGGATCGTTTAACTGCAGGTAAATTCAAGTCACTGATCAATAAACGCTTAATATTACTTTTTTTAGTTTTTGATACCTTTAAATACTCAATTACTTCATCAACCAGTAATTGCCCTTCACGATCAGGATCACCAGCATGTATAATTTCATCGGCTTGTTTGACCAACTTCCTCAATACGGTTAATTGTGCTCGGGTGCGAGCAATCGGTTTTAATTGCCATTGCTGTGGAACTATCGGCAATGTTTCCATACTCCATTTTTTTAGCGCATCATCGTAGTCCTCGGGATCCGCTTGCGCTAAAATATGCCCAACACACCAACTAACCACATCACCGTTGGCAAGTTCAATATGAGTTTTATGGTTTTTATGTGGCTTTGCTAAATTATGCGACAATGCTGCTGCAATGGCGCGACCTAAACTGGGTTTTTCAGCAATATATAACTTCAACGGTGTACCACACTTGAATAGTTATTAACGAGTAAACTCAAGCATAACGCAAACACTGTTTTTCTGTACAGTTATTTATTTATTTTCTAGTGATTAGGTCATACCTATTCTGAACTTTACTCATATGTTCAAGACGAACAATTAAAGCAAAATAGAGTTGCTGATAGTGTTATTAAGGTAGAGAGTGAAATGGATACAACAATGGGGGGAGTGGCAACTAAGAACATTATTTATATCCAAGCCACTTCAAGTTGCAAGTCTGCATTTTGAAGTGATTTGGCTATAGGTTAGTTATTAACTAACGTTTTTTTGAACTTGCTAACTAAACTTGATAAACCCAAGCTAAAAAACTTTTTGAATCGTTTGCGTTAGTAAATTTGATTAACTTAGAACCATCTTGATCAGTAACAACAATATTGTGTTTGTTAACTGAAATGGAACTTACAGGTGATTTAATTGAATAAATCATACCGTTATAGGTATAAGACATAATATAACTCTTTTAATTTGCGTTGGAACGCATTTGTAATTTGAGTGATGACTAACTGTGAAAGGGAAGGCAAAACATGGATTATCGCAAAGGATAATTAGTTAAATAAACGAGAGGAGAGTAGATAACGGCGTTACTATATAGTTATGAGGCTAATAAGTAAACAGTTTATTGTGCACTGACACAAAGTTATTTCGCTAACATGCATTATTTAGCTTAAATGCATAAAATCATTTGGTCTATTTCAAATATATGAGACAATTCAGGCCGCAATAACACACTACATGGCTCATTATGAAACTTTTAGTTCGTAACCTTTCGCGTTCAACAACCGAACAAGAAATCCGTACTTTGTTCTCTACTCATGGCTCTGTCACTGAATGTGACTTAGTTTTAGATCAAAAAACAGGTAAATCAAAAGGTTTTGCCTTTGTTGAAATGCCTAATGAAAGAGAAGCGAAATCTGCAATTTCCACCTTACATGAGACAAGAGTTGCAAATAACAGAATTCGAGTAAAAATAGCTCAATAATAAAAACACACGATAAATACCCGTTCCACTCGAATATGCATGATTCATGCTTGAATTTGAAACGCCTTTAGGCACAGGTTCATAGTTCCCGACTGAACCTAAGTACCTACATCCATGTAGCGTCCTTCTCAAAATCAATAACGCAGCATAAAGCGTTTCTAAACCAACCCCTTGGGGAAGCATCTTCGAGTGGAGCGGGTATATAAAATAAAAAAGCCAGCTTATGCTGGTTTTTTACTTTGCTGTATATTTTGTGATGTAAATAGGGATATTCAAAATGCCGCTATTTTACTTGTTCACAGCCTTATACCAGTTTCATTAATTAGGTGATCTATTTTATACGTAGGAAAAACGGTCAAATACAAGGCGTTTATTTCAATAACTAGTTGTTCAGGACAATATGCTCCTGCATTGTCTAATAAGCTGCATCCATGCAGCGTTAATTATTAAATAAATAACGAAGTAGTTGGTCGTTTTAACAAGTAGAAATGATCACATAGTTAGTGAGATTGGTATTACACCATATCAGAAAATGGGTTTTCTGTAGGTAGGCTAATCGCATGCTTAAATTCAGCGAAAGTTAAGCTATCATTATTAATTTCAATCGAATCTTCATCCAGTAATCCTTCACCAAATTTATAGATAACATCAAACTCACCTTGGTTAGCTCGTTGGCGATAAACGTCTTGTGCTTGCTCAACAAGTGTTAGTTTCTGTTGATATTCTGTCATCGCTTGTTCGCTATAACGCTTGGTCATCATAGCTAAAGTCACTTCAGGTGAGAACACGGCTGCGGTAGCGTTGTTACCGCCAAAGCCTTTCGAGTTAATAAAAGCAACATCCATATCACCACAATGCCAATGTTCGGTAGCGATATTCAAACGATCACTGTGCACATCATCAGCAATTTTATCTATCGTGGTAATGCCAGGCATAATTTTGTCGCTGAAAATACCTAATGCCATTGCCATTTGATCGCCACTAGCAGGACCTAGCGTATGACCAACAAAAGCTTTTGGTGCAGAAATAGGCCAATTATCAATATCAAAACTAGCGGCTATACGATCATAAATTAATGATTCTGTTACACGGTTTTGCGGTGTACTTGAGCCATGAGCCAAAATAAAACTGCGTTGTTGTAGTGATTCTTTACCCAAAACACTTTGCACTAATGCCACCGATTTTGCCATGGTAATATAATTACCCGGACCTGGAGCAGTTATAGATTTTTTATAACCATCTGCATTAACGAAAACATCTGCGACTGAAGCCATCACTTTCGCACCCATTTCAATAACCAGGGCATCATCCATTAACACGACAAACTGTGCAGCCTCTCCGATGGTGAAACCACAGTTTTCACCAAACGGGCGACTAGTTCGGCGGTGATCAACGTTATCAGTATTATCTAATTTTTTTAAACCCTTTTCATTTGCTAACGCACTCATATTACCAAAGCCTTCAATAACTTCGGAGGTAATCGGCGCTTCAGCGCTACCAACAATAGCAACGCGAACTCTACCTGCTTGCATGTCTTGCACAGCTGAGCGCAAATTATATAAGAAAGTGGCACAAGCCCCCGAAGAAGTCACTGTCGTACCAATATTTCCGGTAACATAAGCGTTAATAAAATCCGTAGACATGGTGTTTAATCCGAGTGCAAATTGTTTTGTACTTACACGAGAACCCGCTAAGCGACTTTTCAATAAACCACCGAAGCCTTCTGCCTGCATTTGCCCTGCGATAGACGCAGAGTATGTGCCTACTTGGTCAGGGCTGATTTTATCTATAATAGCATCCCATTCAATTCCGATTGAACGAATAGCATCAGTAGCAGCAAAAATAGTGGCTTGTAAACCGCGTGGCTGATGACGGCTGTTATACAGAGCGCCAGGTTCAAAACCGGTTGGCATTTGTCCTGCAGCTTTAATAGGGTTATCACGGTATGCGTCATGAGAAATGGTCAACTCCTCTGGAATTTCAACGTTTACTTTGCCATCACCTAAGTCAGTAACTTGCCATGCATGGGGTAATGGATGTGGCAACTCTTTAGCACGTAATTCAAAGCAGATAGTTTTATCAACAGGTCTAACATGCATTTTTTGATACCAGTGTGTGGCATCGGGATCAAAATGATTTTTTTCTATTTTTCTGATTAAAGTACCATCAAGAATTTGCTGACCAAACTTTGCTTCAATATCACTCGCAAGAATTTCATCACCTTGTTGATCGACCAATTGACCATTTTTATAAGACACCAATTTCATTAAACTAGCCAAACCAACAAAAGTTTCTTGGCGCGCCTCGGCAGTTATTTTATCAATAATAATACGACGAAAACCTTGATGAAACGAAGTACGGCCAGCGGCATTAATGCCACCCATGCCAATAATTACCGGTAATGATGAAGTCATAAAAAAACCTAATCTCGCAAAATTGAATGATAAATCTAATATGTGTAGTGTAAAGCTAAGCGCGATAAAATAATAAGCAAAAATAGCCATAAGATATGCCATAATGGCCAAACAAAGCCAAAATAAGAATCATTTCCTTATGCCTGTCGTCAAAGAGAACCAATTGCGGGTAAGTTTAGTTATATACCAACATGTATTAGCAACAGGCTTAACCTTGCCACTAGAGATGCTATTAGCCGGTGAAGCGTTTGCTCGCCGCTATGATAAATCAGCAGTAAGGCTAAAAACCCAGTTAGTAAGCCAAGAAAGTAACGCCGTTACTTCACGTGCCGGCTTAACATTTTCTCCTGACATCGTGTTAAACGAACATTTCATAGAACACATAGAGGTGCCAGATATTATTTTAGTACCTAGTTTATGGCGTAACCCCAGACCGGTATTACAAAAGCACAAAAAACTTATTGCTTGGCTTCATTACTGCTGGAAACATGGAGCAACCCTACTTGGTGTGGGTACTGGCGTTTGCTTTTTGGCTGAATCAGGCTTGCTTGATAATCATAGTGCCACGACGCATTGGCATTATGTTGAACAGTTTCAGCGTGATTACCCTAAAGTAGCGTTAAAACCAGATTTTTTCATCACACAATCTGAACGCATATACTGCGCCGCTAGCTTAAATGCCTTAGCTGATATTATTGTTCATATTATCAGTCAAACCTATGGGCGAGCGGCAGCGCAGAACGTAGAGCGTAATTTTTCTCATGAGATACGGAAACCTTATGAAGAGCAGCGTTATCTTGAGGGTGCGGTCGATAGACACGCTGATGAATTAGTTGCACAAATTCAATTTTGGCTGCGTACTAACTTAAACAGCGAGCTTAGTTTGGCTGAAATAGCACAGCAATTTAATTTAAGTCAACGTTCATTTACTCGTCGATTTAAGATCGCAACAGGCATGCGTGCAACCCAATACTGGCAGCAATTACGCATTGAAACGGCAAAAGATTTACTTGCTTCAAGTAATTTGTCTATTCAAGAAATTGCCTATCATGTGGGTTATCATGATCAAGGGCATTTAACGCGCTTATTCAAACAAAGCTTGGCATTAACGCCAAAAGATTATCGTGCAATGGTCAGAAAAAAGTTATTTAGCCAAAGCTGAGTGTTTTTTACTTGTCACTCGCTCTTAGCTTAGGCAAAATAACGCAGTCTAGATTCAACTATCAGAGAATAAAATGAGCGAACAACTATCTACAGCCTTATCTGTTGCCCAGCAGCAAATCAATCAAATGCTAACCATGCAAGATGCCATGAACAGCCGTGTAAGCGAAACATGGCGTGATAATGGTTATGAGTGGTATCGCGCCATTTGGGTAGAATGTGCTGAAATGCTTGATCATCATGGTTGGAAATGGTGGAAGCATCAAGAAATTGACATACCTCAAGTACAGCTAGAATTAGTTGATATATTCCACTTTGGTTTAAGTTTACGCTTAATGACTGGCGATTCTGTTGACAGTATTTCAACAAAGTTGGCAAAAGAATTACATCAAGGCACCGCTGAAAATGATTTTAAAATAGCCTTAGAAAATTTAGCTTCAGCTGCAGTTACCAATAAAGCCTTTGATGCTAAAGCGTTAGCAGACTGTATGTCATTAATGAACATGGATTTAAATGAGTTGTTCCGCCAGTATGTTGGCAAAAACACCTTAAACTTTTTCCGTCAAGATCATGGCTACAAAGATGGTAGTTACATTAAAATTTGGCATGGCGAAGAAGACAATGAAGTATTAGCCAATTTAGTGAATAGCTTAGACGCCAGTGCTGATGATTTTCAACAACAACTATATGCGGCATTAAAAGAAAAATACCCAAAGAAATAATATGTGAATAGTGAATGATGTAATGCCTTGCTGCTATTTTAAACGTAAAGTTTGCCCTTAAACTTACGTTTTCATCAAGCAGTAATTTATTCTCATCTAAAAACTCATAACCACCTTTCTTCGGCACAAATTTTGCTTAACTACAGTTAAGTAAGGCACTTTACTCTATGTAAAGAGTAAAGCGTCAAAAATTTGAACAACCGGAGATGTATATGGAACTTATATTATTTGCCTTAGTCAGTCTAATTGTTATTGTTGGTGTTTTAGCAAGTCGTTTAAATGACAACAGTTTTCCTTTCCCTTTTGATAGTAAAAAGTCAGTATTCACTCCTGCAGAAAAGAATTTCCAAAATTTAGTTGAGCAGGCTATGGGCGCTGAGTATCGAGTTATTAACCGAGTAAAATTGGCAGATATTGTGACCATTCGTAATGGTGTTTCTGATAGAGCAAGCCAAAGTGCTGTCAATAATGCTGAAGGGAAATATCTAGATTTTGTTATTTGTGATCGTAACACCATGAAATTACGTGGTACTATTGATTTAGTTGATACTCAAGGTAAAGGTTACAAAATCAAAAAAGACTGGTTTGTTAGTGGCGCACTTGAAGCGGCTTCAATTCCACATCTTCGTATTAAGGTGAAAGCCAATTATACACTAGATGAAATCCGCACTTGTATTAATTCTCGCTTGTTGGGTAACCGCTCACCTTTACCTAAAGTGAAGGGAAAAGTAATTCCTGCACCTATGGTTAAAGCTCGCAAAAGAACTTCTGGCGCTTTAACTCCTGCAGCAGCACAAGCCCAATTAACACCGCAATTATCGGCTCAATCGTTAGCAGCATTACCTCATTAGTGACACCCGAACCACTTGCAGATGCTCGCTTCAGGAAGAACGCGTATCTACCAGTTAACACATCAAAACAAAAACCAGCAAACTTGCTGGTTTTTATTTTTTCCAAATAAGACTTCTAAAGATTTTTAACTCAAGTCAGGTTATAATTCTTTCATATTTAAGTACAAAATAAAGAAGAAAACAAAATGAAAGCAGGTATTATTGGCGCCATGGAACCCGAAGTGGCCATTTTAAAAGCAAAACTTTCAAACTGTAAAACCATTACTCACGCCGGTTATAACTTTTATCAAGGACAAATTGATAACAGCGATGTAGTGATTGTACAATCAGGTATTGGCAAGGTGGCTTCCGCGCTAGCAACGGCAATACTTATAGATAAATTTCAACCCGATTTTGTAGTGAACACTGGCTCAGCTGGTGGCTTCGATCCATCACTAAAAGTAGGCGATATAGTAGTCAGTTCAGAAGTAAGGTATCACGATGTAGATGTGACTGCTTTTGGCTACGAAATTGGTCAATTACCAGCAAACCCCGCAGCATTTATACCTCACCCTACCTTAGTGAACGCTGCACAAGTCGGTATTAAGAAATTAAATAACATCAACGCTATGCTTGGCCTAATTACCACTGGTGATACCTTCATGACTAAAGAAGATGACATAGCCAAAGCTCGCGCCAACTTTCCAACGATGGCAGCAGTAGAAATGGAAGGTGCTGCTATTGCTCATACCTGCCACCAATTTAACGTCCCCTTTGTTATCGTTCGCTCTTTATCAGATATTGCAGGTATAGAATCGCCAACTTCATTTGATGAATACTTAGAAACAGCGTCAGTTAATTCATCTCAGTTAGTGATCAATATGCTCAGCGCCCTAAAAGGCAAAACACTTAATTAGTTTAGTGATTAACGGGTAACATAATGGCTGATTTCATCACACTATCTTCTTTTAGCTACCAATTATTAATACTATTAGTAGTGCTAGGTTGTAAGGCGACAATCAGCCACTTTATTCGTCATGAGCCATTACGATTTTTCCAATTTTATTGCCAAAGATTAAGTGACAAAGTTAACAAGCCACAAAATAGCCCGCAGCAACAAACTATTGCTGGATTAAGCTCTGTACTAGTTACCTTGTTACCTATTGCTATCATTCTATATTTATTCGAATCCTTCATTGAAGTTAATATTTTATGGCAAGCCTTGTTACTTTATATCGCGATGGGCTCATTTGGCTTAGCACACATAAATAAAATTATTGCTCAAGCTTTGGTTTCTAAACAAAATTATTTTGCTAAACAAACCCTCAAACCTTGGGTGCTCAGAGAAACTGAACCTTTATCAAGCTTAGGGCTAAGTAAAAGCAGTATTGAGATGCAATTATTACGGACCTTACAACAAGGTTATGCGGTTGCAATTATCTTTCTTATTGGTGGACCTTTAGCTGCCATAAGCTACCGATTGTTACTAGAAATGCACTATTGTTGGAATACAAAACTCGTCAGCTATAATTATTTTGGCCTGTATAGCAAACGCTTGATTAGTTTGCTGCAATGGTTGCCGGTAAGAGTTTTCTCTTTATTATTACTTTTTACCAGCATAGGAAAAAATTTCGTACTTTTTTGGCGTCTGAGTAAACAACACTTTTTCCAACTAGATAATAATATTGCCTTATTATTATTAGCCTTGAATTTAGAAATTAAACTGGGCGGTGTTGCTTTGTATAATGATCAACACCAAGGCAAGCAGAAGCTTCGTAAAGTAAGTTTCAATGATTTAGCTAGGCAGCCACAAGTTACCGATATTATTCATGCGAGTAATAAAATTAAAGGCATTATTTACATTAGCTTATTTTTCATTAGTTTTATCGCTTTTAGCTTGGAGTTGGTTTTTGCTAATATATAAGTTAAACAAACTATTTGTAGCGCCATATACCCGTTCCACTTGAAGATGCTCATGCACCTTCAAGTGGAACGGGTATATACTTAGTATAAAATAGCAATGTATTGTAAAATAACATCGTAAATAAAGGCTTTAATCACTCTTTGGGAAATCAATTATGCTTATAATTAAAAAACTTGTCATTCTAGCCGTTTGTCTATTTTCCACCGTGGTATTTGCTGGTGAAACACCACAAATATCACAACAGGAATTATTAACGGCACTCAAAGCACCTAACCATAATATAGTGGTGTTAGATGTGCGCTCTGCCCAAGAGTATGAGAACGGCCATCTTGTTGATGCCATTAATGTTAGCCATAACACGATTGAACAAAAACTGATTCAATTGTCACAATATAAAGACAGTACTGTGGTAGTTTACTGTCGCTCAGGTTATCGCGCAGGTATTGCTGCAAATACTTTAACTGAAAATGGTTTTAAAAATTTACGGCATTTAACCGGTGATATGAATGGTTGGCTTGAAGCAAAGTTACCTATTGTTACGGGTAAACAGGCTCACTAACAAGTGATTTTATAACAATGAATGATCTTTTATACTGGCTAGATCTCTTTGGCATTATGGTATTTTCCCTATCAGGGGCATTAATGGCTGGGCGTTATAAACTTGATCCCTTTGGCGTTGTAGTGCTTGCCTCTGTTACTGCTATAGGTGGTGGCACTATCCGTGATGTAATTTTACAAACGCCAGTTTTTTGGGTTGTTCAACCAATTTATCTTTATGTTATTTTAACCACCGCTTTACTCACCATCATACTGATTCGCCAGCCAAAGCTTATTCCTAAACGCTTTCTACTGATTGCTGATGCACTAGGTTTAGCGTTATTTGCAGTATTAGGCACACAAAAATCATTAGCACTAGGATCGCCGTTACCTGTTGCTATTGTAATGGGGACAATTACAGGCGTCGCAGGCGGTATGATTCGTGATGTGTTATGTAATGTTATTCCGATGATTTTACAAAAAGAAATATATGCATTAGCTGCCATACTTGGTGGTGGTCTATTTGTATTTTTTCATTTGCTGGGTTGGTCAGAGAATGAAGCTACCATAACGGCTATTTTAGGTGCTTTATTACTAAGGTTAGCGGCCATTTATTGGCGAGTGTCACTACCTGCATTTGATATTATTGAGAAAGATAATAAGTAACTCAGGTTAAGTAATACATTATTGATTGGTAATTATTCAGGTGGTCTAGAAAAAGAAGTTAAAAAGTAAAGCAGGGAGAGATCGTCCATGAATAACATTCCCTGTTTTATTTATCCTTAATGCAACATCCTCGTTGCGCTACTTTATCCCTGAAGTGTCCTAAAAAAGCATCCGGCTCCTTATGTTGTTACCAACAATAATAACTTTAGAAAAAAATTCAACGATTTCAATAAAAAATCATTTTTTTTAACCTTATCTACACGATTCATCTTAATGAACTTAAATAACATCAATATCCACGAAGTCGTTGAGAGAACCGAACTCAACTACAAGAAGATAAAGCCCTCACTCCTGCATTAAAAATGTCGATAAATTGATGACCTAGCTATAACTAAAGCTCTTTCTAAATCAGCACCTTACCTAATCCGTTTTTGAACAATTCATATGCGCACAGACAAACTTCGAATCAAGTTTGTTTTTGTAATCTATATAAAAAAAACTCAGTGAGAATGCGAAATAACTACTAATTTTTTATGCTTATTTTGCACTCTTAACTTGATTTGTGGTTCATTGATCCTGTAGGATTGCGAAATACATTATGTTTTTATATAGATATTTCGCAATCTCAAACACAGAAAGGCTAAAATGACTACGAACTTTATAGGTAGGGAGCCAGAACTTGAAGCGCTAAAAGAACAAATTAATAGCACTAATTCTGCATTCATTGCTCTATTTGGAAGGCGTAGAATAGGTAAAACAGAAACCATTCTATACTTTTGCGAAAAAGAGAAAATAAAATACATTGAATTTACTGGTCGATTTGAACAGCCAAGGAATATTCAGATCAAAGCTTTCTTAGCGGAAATAGCCCGTTTCAATCCAAAGTTTAAGGGAAGAAAAGCCGAAGATTGGTTTGACACTTTTGAGATATTAAAAGAATGCCTTAATGATTTTCCACACAATGAAGCACTGGTTATATTTATAGATGAATTGCCTTGGATGGATACTCAAAGATCTGGACTATTGGCTGAAATAGGTGATTTTTGGAATAAATGCGCATCAAGGCGTTCAGGAGTATCATTAGTCGTATGTGGCTCTGCTGCATCGTATATGCTTAAAAAAGTCGTTAAAAATAAAGGACCTTTGCATAATAGGTTAACGCGCAAGCTGCCAATGGAGCAATTTGATTTATACGACACAAAACGTTTTTTAGAAGCTAAAGGGTTTACTCACTATAATAACAAGGCTTTCGCTAATATTTACATGGCTTTAGGTGGTGTAGCGAAATACTTAATAGAACTTAATAAACATCACACTCCTCAACAAGCAATTCAAGATATATGTTTTTCTAAGCACGCATTACTGAAGGGTGAATATGAGGAGCTATATCAATCGTTATTTAGGCATCCTGAACATCATTATAAAATAATGACCACCTTAACCAGCAGGTGGAGTGGACTTACTAAGTCAGAGTTGGCAGAGAAACTCAAAGTGTCTAACGGACACATAACTAAAACTCTGGAAGAGCTTATAGGTTCAGGTTTTGTCGCTGAATATACGAAACTCGGTCATGTTAACCGAGAAAATATTTATGTAGCTACAGACTTCTTCTCTTATTTTCATAACCGTTGGATGACAGGTAAAAATAAATCTGAAAACTGGAATCAATCATCTAATTCTCAAGAGTATGCAGTATGGTCAGGATATACATTTGAAAAGTTATGTCATTCTCATGTAGAGCAAATAAAGGCATCTATTGGAATAAGTGGAATTCCTACATCAAGCCACTATTGGTCATACAGGGCAAAGAACAAGCAAGAAAAAGGTGCGCAAATAGATTTATTACTGAGTCACGAAGGGCGTAGCCGAAATATTGAAATTATTGAGTGTAAATATTATGACGGAATTTTTACTATTACGGAAAGCTACAAAAAAGAACTAATAAATAAAAAGGTCGTTTTTAATGAACAAACCGGACATAAACACAGCACTAGATTCATTATAGTGACGACTGAAGGCGTTACTCAAAACGAACATTTCAACGAGTTGAACCCGATAGTAGTTACTTTAAACGATCTATTCTTACCAACAACTAGCCGTTAGCGACCGATTTAGGAAAAACATCATGCTTACATGAATTTCAGGTTATCGCTACTGTGCCGTCAGTGAGTCTTTTCATCCAACGACAATCTTCCTTAGATAATAATGATTGACATTCAATTGTCAAACGTCAGCATAGGTTTATTTTATATTATTTATCATAGACGTATGTGGGTAGTGTTTCAATAATGGAGGCTACCACTAATTAACGCGAATATAGCCATATAAAAACAGTTCATTTGTAAATAAAAAACGACCGATACATTGATTTAGGATTGGTAAAGTAACCATCAATGCTAAGGTCTGCAAAGTCGGAGCTTTTGTCGCTAGGTAAGCCTAGGCTAACGTCCGGTTTCGTATCAAAGAACTAAACCGCTCCGCGGTAATGGTGACCTTGGCAAGCACCGTCTCCCCCTATAACACATTCACTTTTTCCTACACTAAGTTTTGAGGCATGTCGCCTCATCTTAGATTGGAGAATATCCCATGAA
>NZ_QOLD01000036.1 GCF_003333305.1 Candidatus Colwellia aromaticivorans
AACGTTCTTTGCGAGTAGGAAGTGGAATTGGACCACGAACCTGTGCGCCAGTACGTTTTGCAGTATCAACGATTTCTGCTGTAGATTGATCAATCAAACGATGATCGAACGCTTTCAAACGAATGCGGATTCTTTGATTTGACATGAAGACAAATCCCCTTTTTAAAGAACAAAAAAATACATCCCTCTGCTTCCTTATGTGCCGGAAGGGGGAGTATTAACTAATAAACATTCAACCCAAAATTAGGGTTGCTGTATCAAAAAATAACTTACTTGTTACCTTTTGAGCTTGTTTTACGCTTTAATAAATTAAAACTCATAAAACAGAACACACTCAGTTCACCTGAATGTGGACGCGTATTATACCTAAATAACACAATTGAGCAAGTGCTTATTTATATCGCGTTTTATTCGGTACCTATAATAAAAAGTTAATTAAAGAAATATGTTTTCGTTTCAACATTTTTTTTACTAAACTCAATTAAGATTAAGCTGATAAAAATTTATTCACATAAAGGAAAGTTCATGACTAAGCCTTGGTTTGCCAATTACCCAGAAAACGTAGCTCATCATGTTGTTCTAAGCCGCTACTCTTCTTTAGTCGATTTATTCCAACAAACAATAGCAAAATATCGACAGCAAACCGCTTATAGTAATTTTGGAGCTAAATTAACTTTTGAACAAGTAGATGAGCTATCTCGTGATTTTGCGGCTTATTTACAAGGTAAATTAAATATTGCTAAAGGTAATCGTGTCGCGCTTATGTGTCCAAACACTTTATGTTTTCCAATAGCCATGTGGGGCATCATTCGTGTTGGCGCTGTACAAGTCAATGTTAACCCTATGTACACCGCACGAGAGCTACAACACCAACTTAATAATGCGCAAGTTGATACTATTATCATATTTTCACCCTCAACTAAAATGCTAGCTGATATTATCGGTAATACTGATGTTAAAAATGTTATTACGGTTAACTTAGATGATTTAGCAAACAAAGGTTTGCCTTGCGCTCCGGTGGATGAACGTTTAACTAACACCATTAGCTTCACCGATGCGCTAGCTCAAGGTGAAAATGTAGCGTTGTCTGAACCTACACTTTGCCAAGATGATTTACTATTCCTACAATATACCGGCGGTACCACAGGGTTAGCTAAAGGCGCAATGCTTAGCCATGGCAATTTAATCGCCAATATTTTGCAATACCAAGAATTTGCCAAAAATCATATCCACTATGGTAATGATGTTGTTATTACTGCCATTCCGATGTACCACATTTTTGCTTTAATGGCGAACACGCTAGCATATTTCTATTTTGGTGCTAAAAACGTGTTAGTAACGAATCCTCGTGATATGCCTAGTTTTGTAGAAATATGGAAAAATACACCGGCAACTATGTTCACCGGAGTTAACACCTTATTTAATGGTTTATTACATACGCCTGGTTTTGAGCAAGTTGATTTTTCTTCACTTAAACTTTGTATTGGCGGCGGCGCTGCAAATCAAACAGCGGTTGCTGACAAATGGCAACAAGTTACCGGTGTTAAACTATATGAAGGTTATGGTTTATCAGAAACCTCACCTATTTTAACCGCAAACTTTGGTCGATTCTCTAAAGAGAAAAATCAAAGTGAGTATATTGCAGGTGTTGGCGTACCCATGCCCAACACCGACATTTCGATTCGGGATGATGATGGTAATGCTGTGGTACAAGGTAAATCAGGGGAGTTATGTGCTAAAGGCCCACAAGTAATGTCAGGTTATTGGAACAATGTTGATGCAACCAATGACTGCATGACACATGATGGTTATTTTAAAACAGGTGATATTGCCATGCTCGACGATAATGGCTTCTTCCATATAATTGATCGCAAAAAAGATATGATTAATGTTTCTGGTTTTAATGTTTATCCTAATGAAATTGAGGCTGAAGTGGCCAACATGCCCAGCATACTAGAATCAGCTTGTATTGGTGTTAAAGATGCTAAAACGGGTGAAGCAGTGAAGCTTTTTGTCGTTACTGAAAAAGAGTCTTGCGATTCAGAAATCATTACTGAACAAGATGTCATCGAGTTTTGTCGTCAAAGGCTCACCGCTTATAAAGTGCCTAAACATGTCGTCTTCATTGATGAAATACCAAAATCAACTGTTGGTAAGCTATTGCGAAGAGAATTAAGATAAACTTTCTTTTTACATATTACTAACATTCCTATTATTACTCCTATATATAAGCAGCGTTATGCTGCTTTTTCATGCTATTTACAATTTGTTTGCCAATTTTCTATCGATCGTTGTTCAGTAATGGTATACTCGCGCGCAAATTTTCAACAACTTCTGCTTTTTTAACTGACTTAGCTTATAGCTTATATAAGTATAAGAAGAAAAAAGCGGGATGTACCTTAACTAAATAGAGTAATCGAATGGCAGATTTATCCAAATACAGAAACATTGGTATTTTCGCTCACGTTGATGCGGGTAAAACCACAACAACTGAACGTATCTTAAAACTTACGGGTCAGATCCATAAAACAGGTGAAGTACATGACGGTGAGTCGACAACTGATTTCATGGAACAAGAAGCTGAGCGCGGTATTACCATCCAGTCTGCTGCGGTAAGCTGTTTTTGGAAAGATCACCGTTTCAACGTTATCGACACTCCTGGTCACGTTGATTTCACGGTTGAAGTTTACCGTTCACTTAAAGTACTTGATGGTGGTGTTGGTGTATTCTGTGGTTCTGGTGGTGTTGAACCACAATCAGAAACTAACTGGCGTTACGCGAACGACTCAGAAGTTGCCCGTATTATCTTTGTAAACAAATTAGACCGTTTAGGTGCTGATTTCTACCGTGTTGTTAAACAGACTAAAGACGTATTAGGTGCTAACCCACTTGTCATGGTGTTACCAATTGGTGAAGAAGATGAGTTTGTTGGTGTTGTTGACCTACTTACCCGAAAAGCATGGATATGGGATGACACAGGTCTTCCTGAGAACTTTGAAATCACTGATGTGCCTGCGGACATGGTTGATAAAGTAGAAGAATACCGCGAAATGCTTCTTGAAACTGCTCTTGAGCAAGATGATGAACTTTTCGAAGCATATCTAGAAGAAGGTACAGAGCCATCTATGGAAGATATCAAGCGTTGTATCCGTAAAGGTACACGTACTATGGACTTCTTCCCTACTTACTGTGGTTCTGCTTTTAAAAATAAGGGTGTTCAAAACATTCTTGATGCTGTTGTTGATTATTTACCGTCACCTACAGATGTTGATCCACAACCACTTACTGATGAAGAAGGTGAGCCTAATGGTGAGTACGCAATCGTTTCTGCAGATGAAACATTCAAAGCGTTAGCATTCAAAATCACTGATGACCGTTTTGGTACATTAACTTTCGTACGTATCTATTCAGGTACATTGAAGAAAGGCGATACCATTCTTAATGCAGCAACAGGTAAAACTGAGCGTGTTGGCCGTATGTGTGAAATGCAAGCCGACGATCGTAACGAACTGACTTCAGCACAAGCCGGTGATATCATCGCAATTGTTGGTATGAAAAGTAACGTTCAGACAGGTCACACATTATGTGATCCTAAAAACCCAATCGTCCTAGAAGCTATGGTATTCCCTAAGCCTGTAATTTCAATTGCTGTAACACCAAAAGATAAAGGTTCAACTGAAAAAATGGGTCTTGCTATCGGTAAAATGGTTGCAGAAGATCCGACGTTTAAAGTTGAAACTGATCAAGATTCAGGTGAAACGATTTTATCTGGTATGGGTGAACTTCACCTAGATATCAAAGTAGATATTCTAAAACGTACCTACGGTGTTGAATTAGAAGTTGGTAAGCCACAAGTTGCCTACCGTGAAACAATCACAACTGAAATTGAAGATTCTTACACACATAAGAAACAATCTGGTGGTTCTGGTCAGTTCGGTAAAATTGATTACCGTATCAAGCCCGGCGAACCTGGTTCTGGTTTCGTATTCAGCTCTGTTGTTGTTGGTGGTAATGTTCCTAAAGAATTCTTCCCGGCAATCGAGAAAGGCTTCAAAGGCATGATGGATACTGGTGTTCTTGCTGGTTTCCCTGTATTAGACGTTGAAATTGAATTATACGATGGTGGTTTCCATGCTGTCGATTCATCTGCTGTTGCATTTGAACTCGCTGCTCGTGGTGCTTTCCGTCAGTCAATTCCAAAAGCGGGTGCCCAGTTAATTGAACCTATCATGAAAGTTGATGTGTTTACGCCTGATGATCACGTTGGTGATGTTATTGGTGATTTAAACCGTCGTCGTGGCATGATCGGAGGTCAAGACGCGGGTGTTTCTGGTGTTCGTATTAAAGCTGACGTACCTCTTTCAGAAATGTTCGGTTACATCGGATCATTACGTACAATGACATCAGGCCGTGGTCAATTCTCAATGGAATTCTCTCACTATATGCCTTGTCCTAATAACGTAGCTGAAGAAGTAATTGCTGAAGTTAAAGCTCAAAAAGCTGCTAAAGACGCTGCTAGAAAATAATTAACAGTTAACTGTTAATTTTAAAGCCCACTTAGGTGGGCTTTTTTGTGCCTGTGATTTACGCATTAAATTCCACTGGAATTCTCTCAATAACGATACAGGTGCCTTGTCCAAATAACGTAGCTGAAGAAGTAATTGCTGAAGTTAAAGCGGTATAAGAAGAAAGAAATTAGAATAATTTATCGATAAAAAATGCACTAATATGTCATTGCAATTAAATTACCTATACGGCACGCTAGCTATTGCTATCAATAATATTTATTGAATAATACATTATCGGAGGTAATTTTATGCCAATTGATTCCCATACATTATTTAAGCAATCTGGCTATATTCCAAAAAACAAAGTACTAACT
The DNA here is from genome assembly GCF_003333305.1 of Candidatus Colwellia aromaticivorans. Classification (GTDB taxonomy): domain Bacteria; phylum Pseudomonadota; class Gammaproteobacteria; order Enterobacterales; family Alteromonadaceae; genus Colwellia; species Colwellia aromaticivorans. Next base: position 4,883 of record NZ_QOLD01000036.1, read on the forward strand.
GCGCAGCAAGCTGTTGCTCTTATCCATGATGGAGAAACTATCGCAACGGAAGGTTTTGTAGGCATTGGCTTTGCAGAGCAAATCGCCATAGCTTTAGAAGAGCGCTTTATTAACACCGGTACTCCAAAAGATCTAACACTTGTTTATGCCGCAGGCCAAGGTGATGGTAAAGACAAGGGATTAAATCATCTCGCCCACGTTGGCTTACTAAAAACTGTCATTGGGGGTCACTGGGGCTTAGTTCCAAAGTTACAAATCATGGCTAATAATAACGAAATAGAAGCCTATAATTTACCACAAGGCTGCATTTCACATTTATTTCGCGATATTGGCTCAGGTAAACCCGGTTTTATTAGTAAAATTGGCTTATGCACTTTTGTAGATCCTCGACAAGGAGGTGGCAGTGTCAATGAGTGCAGTAAACAACAGCTAGTCGATTTATTGACATTGAATGGCGAAGAATACCTATTTTATAAAACCTTTCCTATTAACGTCGCTATTATTCGTGGTACTACAGCAGATCCTGATGGTAATATCACCATGGAAAAAGAAGCGTTAATACTAGAATCTTTGGCATTAGCGACAGCAGCCCATAACTCTGGTGGTTTAGTTATTGTTCAGGTCGAACGTATCGCTGCACGTGGCACATTAAACAGCCGTGATGTAATCATTCCAAGTTTACTCGTCGACGCTATTGTAGTATCAGAGCCTGAAAATCACTGGCAAACCTTTGGTGAAAGCTATAACCCAGCTTATAGTGGCCAGCTGAAAGTTCCTACTGAAAAAATTCCTATTATGCCTCTTAATGCCCGTAAAATTATAGCTCGGCGTGCTGCCCTTGAATTGAAGGCGAATAGCGTAATTAATTTGGGCATTGGGATGCCAGAAGGAATAGCGCAAGTTGCCAATGAAGAAAAAATTATCGACTATATCACGCTAACAACAGAGCCGGGAGTGGTAGGTGGCATCCCAATGAATGGCTTAAATTTTGGGGCAGCAATAAATGCACAAGCTATAATTAGCCAGCCAAGTCAATTTGATTTTTATGACGGCGGTGGCCTTGATACTGCCTTTTTAGGGTTAGCGCAAATGGATTCGCACGGTAATGTAAACGTATCTAAATTTGGACCAAAACTGGCTGGTGCAGGAGGATTTATCAACATTAGTCAATCTGCTAAAAAAGTCGTTTTTATGGGTACTTTTTGTGTCTGTGTGAAGCATCTTAAAATAATAGACGGTCAGTTGGATGTTGGATCTCAAATAAGTAAACCTAAGTTTATATTAGATGTGGAGCATATAACTTTCAGCGGTACTCAAGCCGTTAAACAAAACAAAAAAATACTCTATATAACTGAGCGCGGTGTTTTTCAACTCACCCCTGCTGGAGTAGAGTTAATTGAAATTGCTCCTGGTATTGATCCAGAGCGTGATATTTTGCCACATATGGAATTTAATCCTATCATCAGTAAAAATTTAGATGTGATGGATCCATCAATTTTTATTGATAAGCCTATGGGACTAGATAAAGTCATTCACGACATTCCCTTAGCGCAACGCTTTCATTATAGTAATCAAAGACATACGCTATTTATCAACTTTGAAGGCTGGCGTATTACTGACAATAACGACTTAATAGCACTTGAAAACACCGTTATAGAAAAGCTTTCAGGTGTAGAAGGAAAGATTGAAGCTGTAGTCAATTATGATCATTTTTATATCCCGCCAACACTGATAGAAAATTATTTTGAAACTATAAACCGTTTAGGGCATCTTTATTACAGCAAAATCACACGCTATAGTACCAGTGCTTTTATGAAATCAAAACTAGGTGAAGCCCTAAGAGAGAGGGGTTTAGCCCCTCATATTCATGAAGGAGCAGATATGTAATACCAAATAAAAAAGGTTGATAATTTCTTACCAACCTTTTTTATTAACTGTACAGTACTGTATTAACGCTTGTTTGCGTTAAGCATTTTGCTCACGTTCTATCGCACGATAAGCAATATCAGTTCTAAATTCGACACCTTGCCAAGTAATTTGATGCAATAGATCATAAGCAAGCTGTTGTGCTTCAGTTACCGTATTACCTAAAGCTGTAGCGCATAATACACGACCACCGTTAGTTGTTACTTCACCTTGAGCATTTAACTTAGTACCTGCATGGAAAGTCTTCGCTGATGTATTGGTGTTGGTATCAAGACCTGAAATTACATCACCTTTAGGATAACTTGCCGGATAATTTTTAGCCGCAAGAACAACACCAACAGCAGCACGGCTATCAAATGCAATCGTCGCTTTATCTAATTCGCCACGGGTAGCGGCTAAACAAAGTTCAACAATATCTGATTGTAAACGCATCATTATCGGTTGAGTTTCAGGATCACCAAAACGACAATTATATTCAATTACATTGGGTGTACCATCTGCAGCAATCATTAAGCCTGCATATAAAAACCCGCTATAAGGAGCACCTTCGTTCGCCATCCCTTCAACGGTTGGCATAATCACTTCACTCATAATCCTGTCATGAATTTCAGCTGTTACTACAGGTGCAGGAGAATACGCGCCCATGCCACCCGTATTTGGACCTAAATCACCATTTAATGCACGTTTGTGATCTTGGCTGGTTGCCATAGGTAAAACACTCTTACCATCAACCATCACAATGAAACTTGCTTCTTCACCTTCAAGAAACTCTTCAATGACCACACGGTGCCCAGCATCGCCAAACGCATTACCTGCTAACATGTCTGTAATGGCATCTTCAGCTTCACTTAAGGTAAGTGCAACAATAACGCCCTTACCTGCCGCTAAACCATCGGCTTTAACAACAATGGGTGCACCTTGTTCACGAACATAAGCAAGTGCCGGCTCAACTTCAGTGAATTTTTCATAACTGCCTGAAGGAATTTTATTACGTGCTAAAAAGTCTTTAGTAAATGACTTTGAACCTTCAAGTTGCGCCGCTTTAGCACTTGGGCCAAAAATAGCTAAACCTTGTGCTTGAAAAGCATCAACAACACCATCAACAAGTGGTTGCTCTGGACCAACAATAGTTAATGCAACGTCTTCACTTTGGGCAAAGGCAACTAGCGCATCATTATCACTAACATCTATAGCAATATTTTCTAACTTGTTTTCTGTTGCAGTACCAGCGTTGCCTGGGGCTACAAATACTTTAGTAACTTGACTAGACTGCGCCGCTTTCCACGCCAGTGCATGCTCACGGCCACCTGAGCCTATAACTAAAACTTTCATTTATATTTTCCTATTTATTCTCAATTATTTAAGCCAGAAAATCACTCTGGTTTAACAAATTTTAATGTCATACGATCGCTTTCGCCAATCGCTAAATACTTTGCTCTGTCTGTTTCGCCTAAACGCAATGATGGTGGCAATGTCCAAACACCTTTTGGGTGCTGTGCCATATCTTTAGCGTTAGCATTAATTTCACTTGCGCCAGCAAAGCGAAATCCTGCTGCTTTTGCTTGCTTAATCGTATTAGCTTCTGAAACATAACCCTTCGCTTTTTCAGGCGCAATACCCGCAGGTAACCTATGCTCGACTACACCGAGTACACCGCCAGGTTTAAGAGCACTATAAGCATCTTTAAATACTTGCTCAACACCCGCGTCTTTCCAATTGTGTAAATTACGGAACGTTAACACGAGATCAGCACTACCTTGCGGTGCTAATTCGCTTTGCTTGCGCGGTACAAAATCAGTTAAGACTACTTCGCTGAACACGATATTCGAAGCGAGTTTTTTTTCTAATTTTTTACGTGAATTAGAATAATAGTTATCTTCACCAGTATCAGGATAATGAGCGCCATAAAGCTTACCCTTACCTTTTAGTGCAGGGGCTAAGATTTCTGTATACCAGCCACCACCGGGGGTAATTTCTACCACTGTCATTTCTGGGCTAAAACCAAAAAACTTCAATGTTTCAACTGGATGACGATATTGATCTCGCGCTTTATTTTTAGCTGAACGATGTTCACCTGACACAGATTGTTCAAGCGCTTTACTGCTATGGTCATGATGTTCATGAGCATAAAGACTCACACTACCCAGTGCACTAAGGCTAAGCGTTGAAGCAACTATTGTTGAAGTAATAAACGACTGTAAACTTTTTAATTTGGTCATAATATTTCCATAACTATTTGGTATTACTAAAAGTTCATTAGTTATAGCAGATTTCAAACAAACAAGCAGCGTTGATATTGTTACATGAAATGAACAAACAACACTGCTTTCTTCTAACTTCTTAGCTTAACGAACAACCTTTAAGCTAGAGGATTCAAATTCAAACGATAAGCACGGAGCGTATGACTATACGTGAGTACTTATCGTGAAGAGTTTGTGTTCTCTAGCGACAAGGTTTTTTGTTAATGGCGGAAGTGACGCATTCCGGTGAATACCATAGCTATGTTATGCTCGTCTGCTGCGGCAATAACTTCATCATCACGCATAGAACCACCCGGTTGAATTACCGCGGTAATGCCCGCTTCTGCAGCAGCGTCTAAACCGTCACGGAATGGGAAGAATGCATCAGATGCCATTACTGAACCTTTAACTTCAAGATTTTCATCAGCCGCTTTAATACCGGCAACTTTTGCTGAGTAAACACGGCTCATTTGACCTGCGCCAACACCAATAGTTGAACTATTTTTAACGTAAACAATCGCATTAGATTTAACAAATTTTGCTACTTTCCAGCAAAACTGTAAATCGCGCATTTCGTCAGCAGTTGGTTGACGTTTAGTGACAACTTTTAAGTCATCGCTAGTTACGCTACCGTGATCGGTATCTTGTACTAATAAACCACCATTAACACGTTTAAGATTGAAACCTGTCGATTTAGTATCCCACTGACCACATTCTAATAAACGTAGATTAGCCTTAGTAGCAACAACTTTTGCAGCAGCATCAGAAACGCTTGGCGCAATAATTACTTCAACAAATTGACGAGAAACAATGGCTTGTGCCGTTTCTGCATCTAACTCGCGGTTAAAGGCAATAATGCCACCAAAAGCAGACGTTGGGTCTGTTTTATAAGCACCTTCATAGGCTGCTAAAATATCATCACCAATCGCAACACCACATGGGTTAGCATGCTTGACGATAACACAAGCTGGTTCATCAAATTCTTTAACACATTCTAACGCAGCATCTGTATCAGCGATGTTGTTATAAGATAATGCTTTACCTTGCAATTGTGTCGAGGTAGAAATTGATGCTTCTTCAGGATTAGCTTCTTTATAAAAAGCAGCATCTTGATGTGAGTTTTCACCGTAACGTAAATCTTGTGTTTTAATAAACTGGCTATTAAAAGTACGCGGGAACTTAACTTTGTTTTCACAAGATGCAACTGAGTCTTTCTCACCGTACGCTGGTAACATTTTACCAAAGTAGTTAGCAATCATGCCGTCATAGCTTGCGGTATGCTCGTAAGCAGCAATCGCTAAATCAAAACGAGTTTGATACGTTAAAGAATCATTGTTGTTATCTAATTCCGTTAATACGCGATCGTAATCGCTAGCATTAACAACAATCGTCACGTCTTTATGGTTCTTAGCCGCCGCACGAACCATTGTTGGACCACCAATATCGATATTTTCAATAGCATTTTCTAAGCTACAGTTTTCATCACTAACTGCATTAGCAAATGGGTACAAATTAACCACAACCATATCAATTGCGCTGATATCGTTTTCTTCCATTACCGCTTCATCCATACCACGACGCGCTAAAATTCCGCCGTGTACTTTAGGGTGTAATGTTTTAACACGACCATCCATGATTTCTGGGTGACCTGTGTAATCAGACACTTCAGTTACTTTGATGCCGTTGTCAGCTAATAATTTTGCTGTACCGCCAGTAGAAAGAAGATCAACACCTTTCTCACTCAAGCGACGAGCAAATTCAACAATACCTGCTTTATCAGAAACACTTAACAGTGCGCGTTTAATTGGACGTGGAGTATCCATTTTGTATATGTACCTTTTAATAAATTTAACTATTCATTTTTTATATCGCTGAACAGCTAATGGAATAAATATTTAGATTGATTTAAAAACAAAAAGCACCCGAGGGTGCTTTAAAAATAATTGCTATTCTAGTTCATGCCGTATTTTTTTAATTTCTTACGTAATGTACCACGATTGATACCTAGTAAGTTTGCGGCTCTTGTTTGATTACCGCGTGTATACATCATCACTTCTTCTAACATTGGCGCTTCAATTTCGCTTAATACAAGGTCATACATATCATCAACGTCGTTACCATTTAACTGCTTTAAGTAGTTATTGATAGCTATTTTGGCTTGTGTACGCAACGGAGACGTTTTAGTTTGCGTTTGAATATCACCAGTAATGAATGGAGAAGAAATATTTTGTTCGAACATAATGCACAACTCTTTCTATTAATAAATATAAATAAAATAATCAACCGTTCTCTAATGAACAAGCTGATCAAAACAAAGGTTTAACATCTCAAGCTGTTCGCTTGTTGACGATAAACCATTAAAAGTAGCTCTAAAAGCTTTGCCTTGGTTTCCTGCAAACTTTTCAGTAAAACCTTCACCCTGCTCTTCACTTAGTAAAGCAAGGGAATGTATATACCAAGACACATGTTTACGAGCGATTCTCACGCCCATATAATCACCATAAAACTGATGTAATTCATTTACGTGTCCAATTAATATTGAACGTACCTCATTCACTGAGGGCGCAGGCATATGGGTTCCTGTTTTCAAAAAATGATTAATCTCTCGAAAAATCCAAGGTCGCCCTTGAGCTCCTCGGCCGATCATAATGGCATCAGCTCCCGTATAGCTTAGAACGTGCTCAGCTTTTTCTACCGAAGTGATATCGCCATTGGCAACCACAGGTATTGAAACAGCCTGTTTAATCGCTCTAATAGTGTCGTATTCCGCATAACCTTTATAAAAGTCATTACGGGTACGACCATGTACTGCTAGTGAAGCAATACCGTTATCTTGAGCAATTTTTGCTATTTCAATGCCATTGCGACTATTTTCACACCAACCAGTGCGAATTTTTAACGTAACCGGAACATTTACCGAATTAACCACAGATTTCACTATTTGCTCAACCTGTGCTGGCTCTCTTAATAATGCAGAGCCCGCTAATTTTTTATTTACCTTTTTTGCTGGGCAGCCCATATTGATATCAATAATTTGTGCACCATTATCAGCATTAATTTTTGCTGCAAAAGCTAACTCATCAGGACAACTTCCCGCAATTTGTACACTGCGAATTCCTGCGTTATCACTGTGAAGCATTCTCAATTTAGACTTTTCGGTATTCCATACCTTTGGGTTTGACGATACCATTTCTGATACAGCTAAACCTGCCCCTAATCGACAACATAATTCTCGAAAAGGTTGATCGGTAATCCCCGCCATTGGGGCAAGAAAAACGTTACTGTCAAATTGATACGAACCTATCTTCACGCTGATTACTTTTTGAGCTACTCTTCAAAAGGGCGCTAAGTTTACGTGTTTTTTTGCTCATTGAAAAGCATATAATTTAAACAAAAGTTGTTTTTTTATAGGTTTTTAATATTGACTTTTACTAAAGCATTGATGTGAGTGTTTTTTGCACAATTGATTAACAGATTTAAAGGTGATATTTATGAATTATAAATGGAAAAATGAAGAGATAAGCACTAGTGCATGGTAAATTGCTATTAACTTATCCCGTGATCGAACACGAGGTTTTCGATAGCATTACCATTATAATTTAGACATTTTAATAAAATAAGGCCATATAAGAGAGTTACATCGTGCTTGTATGCCTTCGATATATCCAAGTTAATTACCAAAGGCTTTATTGCATAACGGTGTTAACTCTATTTTTTTTGCCCGTTAAGACGAACCCATTCTTCTTGCACCGTTACTGGCGCCATATCACACCATTGCCCATAAATTTCTTGTAGATTTTCAGCTTGTTCTTCCAATATGCCTGATAACGCGAGTAACCCTTGATCACCAACAAATTCAATAATAATAGGCGCCAATTCACGTAATGGCCCAGCTAAAATATTTGCCACTACAACATCCGCTTTTAATGTTGGTTGGTCTTTTGGTAAATACAATTCAAGTCTGTCGTCAACATTATTGCGCTTAGCATTGGCAAGGCTTGCTTGTAAGGCTTGCGGGTCAATATCAATACCAATGACTTTTTTCGCACCTAACTTTAATGCTGCCAAAGACAAAATACCTGAGCCGCAACCAAAATCTACCACGGTTTTACCTTGCAAATCTAAGCCATCAAGCCAAGTTAAACACAACGCGGTAGTTGGATGCGTGCCTGTGCCAAAAGCTAAACCGGGATCAAGCATCACGTTTACGGCGTCTGGCTCTGGTACTTCTCGCCAACTAGGGCAAATCCACAAGCGCTCACCAAATTTCATTGGATGAAAATTATCCATCCATTCACGCTCCCAGTCTTTATCTTCTAGCTGCTCGAGTTTATATTGCATTGCCGTTTTATCAGGGTGAATACCTTGTAAGTAACTAATCACTTCATCCATATCATGATTGGCATCAAATAAACCCATTACAACGGTATTTGACCAGTAAAGAACTTCATCGCCTGGTAGTGGCTCATAAATAGGCGTATCTTTTGCGTCAATAAAGGTGACCGCTTGCGAGCCACAAGCAACAAGCCAATCACTATATTTTTCCGCTGTTTCTTCATTGGCGCTTAATCTAAGTTGTATCCAAGGCATTTCAGTATTCCAATAATAAGTATTCTTGCTTTATACCCGCTCTACTTGAAGATGCATGATTCAGCTGGAACGGGTATATTCTGACAATAAGTATTCACAATGAGAGTTTATCATTCATTGATGATAGAGTTACCACAAATTCACATAATACTGAGTAAACTCTATGTTAGATCTACTACCCGATTTATTTGATGACTATAGCGAGCAACTGCAATTGGCGGAGCCTTTATTTAACGACTATGGTGGTAATACTATCTTTAGTGGCAAAATAGTCACGGTGTCTTGCTTTAATGATAATTCAAAAGTAAAAGAACTTGTGGCAACTAACGGCACAGGTAAGGTAATGGTAGTTGATGGCAAAGCAAGTTTAATACGTGCATTGTTAGGTGACATGCTGGCTGAATCCGCCGTATCTAATGGTTGGCAAGGTATCGTCATCAATGGTTGTATTCGTGATGCAGGCACCATAGCTACTTTAGCGCTTGGTGTAAAAGCACTTGGCTGTAACCCAATTAAAACTGAAAAGTTAGGTGTTGGTGAAGTCAATATAGACATTCAATTTGCTGGTCTTGATTTTAAAGCGGGTCAATTTATTTATGGTGACGCGAATGGCTTAGCTATCAGCGAAAAACAATTAGTGTTAAAATAATCGAAACACCTCCTCACTAGCGTAAAATAATGAAATACTTCCCAATTTTTCTCGATGCAAATTATATAGCCGCTATGGTTATTGGCGGTGGTGAAGTAGCTTCACGCAAAATTGAACTATTATTAAAAACGACAGTTAACATTATAATAATGAGCAAAGATGTTTGCGCTAGTGTTGAACGTTTAATTAATTTGCATAAATTAACCTGGCTGAAGCATAATTATCAAACTGGCCATTTTTCTCATATTAATCTAGTTATAGCTGCTACCGATGAGACCATGGTAAATAAAGCGATAGCTGAAGAAGCTAGTACGCTGAATATTTTAACTAATGTTGTCGATCAACCAGAACTATGTACTTATATCACTCCAGCGATTATTGATAGAAGCCCAATGATCATTGCGTTATCTAGCTCTGGCAGTGCACCTATTTTAATTCGCATGTTGCGCGAGCAAATAGAAAAAACGCTGCCACAAGGCTATGGTAAATTAGCTGACTTTTCTTATAAGTTTCGAGAGCATGTTAAAGCACGGGTGAAAGGCATACGTAATCGACGTAGTTTTTGGGAAAATACGCTTAGAGGCCCAATAGGTCAAGCAGTTCTTGATGGTAAACAACAGCAAGCTGAACAACAACTTATTGCAAGTATTAAACAAGAAATAGCGCCTCCTAGTGGTGAGATTATTTTTATTCATACCCAAGACGGTAATCCTGATAATTTAACTTTAAACGCCCATCGTGCAATGCAATTTGTCGACGCCGTTTTTTATGATAACAAGGTAAATGTCGAGCTGATTGAATATGTTCGTCGCGATGCAGAAAAATTTCCTCAACCAATTTCATCTGAAATATTACTTAATTACCAACATGCTATCGAGCTAGCAGAGCAAGGACAAAGAGTTCTTTATTTGTTAGCCGGTAATGGAGCTCTACCACAAAATGAAGCACTAGCAGCCAGTAATATAACGACACAAGAGCTAGTCAGCGGAAGCTAACGCTTAATTTGATGGATAAAGTATAGACAACATTATAGATTATAAAAAATGATTATCTTTAACTGTTATAAGTACATTGTATTATGATAAATCCTACTTAGCTTAAAACTTTCTGTACCCTTGCTGATATTCGTCACTTTACTCAAACTGCTGAACTGTTATTTATGACGCAGTCTGGTGTTAGTCAACATATCAAAAAATTAGAACATCAACTTGATACCCTGCTATTAATAAGAGATGGAAAATCTTTTTCATTAACAGAAGCAGGAATAAAATTGCATCTGCAAGGCAAATATTTACTCAACAGTTTAATAGAATTAGAAACGTCGGTTAAATTAGATGAACCGTTTTCAGGTACTGTTAAAATCGCCTCATCAGGCAGCGTAGGCTTAAAGTTATACCCCTATCTATTAGATGTTCAGCAACAGCATTCAAACTTAGTGATTGACTATAGTTTTGCACCGAATAGTGATATTGAAGAAAAAATAGCTGATAGAAAAATCGATATTGGTCTGTTAACCGAATTTAGTAAAGTCAATCATGTCGTTTGCAAAAAAATTGCCGTGGAACCACTGGTGTTAGTAACATCAAATAAAGTTAAATCAGTTAATTGGCAACAGTTACTTAACCTAGGCTTTATTTTTCATCCCGATGCACAGCATCATGCCCAATTATTACTAGGTAAAAATTTCTCAGCGTTTGAGCATATAGAGCAATTTGATCGAAAAGGATTTTCTAATCAAATTAGTTTAATTCTAGAACCGGTTAGCCGTGGTATAGGGTTTACCATTTTGCCATTACATGCGGTAAATGCCTTCCATAAACAGTCGCATATTCGGATACATCAACTTGAACACCCAGTTGGAGAATCGTTATACCTTTGCCATAACCGTCAATCTTTTGAAACCAAACGAAATGCCTATATAAAATCAGTGATCTGCAATTTTATAAATGAATAAGAATCTTGGGGATGATTATGATAAGCGCATCAAGATCGACTGCTGATCTTTCTTGGTCATTTTACTCACCACCAACTTAAACGAATTATCTATCATCCGCTCTATTTCACCTTGAGGAATTGAGCCATCAAGAACCACTGTATTCCACAAACATTTAATCATAATTAAAAACCAGCACATGGCAAACATTGCCAATATATGCCATAATAATTTCTATTATTAACAATAGAACAATCATATTGAGGAATGACTATGGCAACATTGAATATATCTATTCCAAACGAAATGCGACACTGGATTGACTTACAAGTTACTAGTGGCCACTTTGCTAATGCGAGTGATTATATTAGAGACCTTATTCGTCATAATCAAAGTGAAAAAGAAGCAATACGCATGGCTTTGATTGAAGGTGAAATGAGTGGTGAAAGTTCATTAACCGTTGCAGGTATTATTAATGAACAGAAAGAAATTATAAAGAATGGCTAAATATACACTTTCAGAAAAAGCCTCAATAGATCTCGCGAATATATTTCAATATACCTATAAAAATTTCAATATAAACCAAGCTGAATCGTACTTATCAGAACTTGAAGAGTGCTTTGTCATGCTATCAAACGAGCCTGATTTAGCGCATAAAGTTGAAGATATTAGAAGTGGTTATTTCCGCTACTTATATAGAAAACATGCTGTTTATTTTAAAGTCCGCAAACGTGATATTTTTATCATTCGTGTATTACATCAACAAATGAAATATGAACTTCATTTGATAAGTTAAATATCCGTTTACAAGTGCAGTAAGATTGACTGCTGATCTTTCTTAGTCATATTACTCACCACCAACAAATACGAATTATCAATCATCCGTTCAATCTCACCTTGGGGGATTGAGCCTTCTAAAATGATCGTATTCCACAAACGTTTAATCATATGCAACAATCAACCTATAAAATTAATAGCAACTTATGCCACACACCGAAAGTTACCATTTGAGAATTTATAAAATAATTAGTTGTTTGTTGTGATCTACAGCGGACAAAACTGAACAGCTACATTACACAAGCAGCTTCCTGATAGCAGACGTTCCCCATTCATGTATACATGTATCGTTTGAAACTGATTATTCACCAATAAACTGCTCAGTCTGAATGTGAACAAAGCCACCACAGCAGACATTCGTCAGAATATAGTAGGGTTAAACTAAAAAACAGATACAAAAAAACACCAATCACTACAATTGATGTTTTCTAGAATTAAGTATTTAAAAAACTAAGTTAAGATTGCTTCTTAAATCGACGTGAAGCTAAACCAATCATTCCTAATGCAAAAATTGCAAGTGTCGAAGGTTCGGGTACATCTTGCGCTTCTCGTACTAACATAAATCCGATGGAGTTGGCGGCGTTAGATCCTGTAGCTGAGAATGCGTCCGAGTTTGATATGGTGCTCCATTCATTATTTTTTCGTACACGTGTCGGTGCGTCGTCATTCGCAGAGCTATATAGTTCTATGTAACCCACTTCTGTTGCAAGATTATTATCACTCAGGAACCATGCGTAGTTCCATGTGTCTGTGCCGTACCCATTACCCATCATCATGCTAAAATCACTGATAGGTCCACTTGACGGGGAGTTTTCCCAACATATCTCTAATATGGATGTACTATTACATGTGTCCCCATGCCAACCGTTGAAAAGTGCATCAACGAATAAGTTCGCATCAGCGTTACGCGCGATCCGCCAGCCATCGTAAGTGCCACCAGATTCCAGCTGAGTAGTAAGTTGACTATAATTTAGTGTATTTACTTCATCCCACCGTAACCACTCTAACCCGTTCAAACTGTCCTTTACATAGGTATCGTTTGCTTGATCTAAAGTCAAAGATCCTATGGTTATTATACCAGCGTTTGCGTAGAAGCTAGAACCGAATATAAAAACAGCTACTAAAATCCTGATTAAACCTTTAAAATTCATATGTGTTCCTTATTAATCCCTTTCCATTATGTATGGTAGGGAATCATTAGTATGATTAATACAAATATGACACAAGCAAAAAACGCACCAACATAAAAAGTATAACAATTTCAATATATTGATACGTACACGAATTTGCAACTCAGTAGCACTGTAAAACATCCTGACACTAAATAATTCATCAACAACTTGTATCCATTAGATAATGTTAACAAACGGTAATTTAATGGATTTCAGTAGTGTAATTGAAAAACTCAGTGGTGTTGATTATTGTAACTAATCACGTCAACACCACTACAGACCAGTATATACGGCACGCACCTACCAACTGAATTGTAATCAAGTATGTTTGATTGTCATCAGTTGATATTACTATGAACTCAATGTATTGATTTTAGGTAACAAATCATATTCGCTTATATTAATAAAGTTCGAGTGAAACAATATAATAAAATTTAACATATGCATACTAACGGAGTTTTATCCGTTGTGAGTGAATTTGAACTCCACAGTCGGCTTTGAGCTCAGGCTGTGTGAAAACTAAATTTTGATCACCTTTTGGACTAAGTACACAATTGATATGATCAATCGGTCTTAGCAGGGGATCCAAGTCAACGATAGGATTTAGTATAATAAAGCGGTAAACCAAAGCAGGAGATTACCGCAATGTCTCATCACATAAAAGGCCAATCAAGAACCCAAGCTACCCTGTTCCCTGAAGCATTAGATGACTTTGTTACCGATGAAAATCCTGTAAGAGTCATTGATGCTTTTGTTGATAGTGTAGACTTAGCTTCATTAGGGTTTGAAAAAGTCAAAACCAAAGCAACTGGCCGCCCATGTTACCATCCCGGCATGATGCTCAAACTCTATATTTATGGTTATTTGAATCGTATCCAATCATCTCGACGATTAGAAAAGGAAACTCACCGCAATGTTGAATTAATGTGGCTTCTCGAGCGTTTAACCCCTGACTTTAAAACCATCGCAGACTTTAGAAAAGACAACAGCACAGGCATTAAAAATACGTGTCGTCAGTTTGTTCAGC
>NZ_QOLD01000043.1 GCF_003333305.1 Candidatus Colwellia aromaticivorans
TTTTGGTATCCAGACAAAATGATACATTAGCCTGAAAACATGATGCGTATTTCTTTGAAGTTCCATGTACTGAATAATATAGACTAGGCTTCGCCCAGTCCACACTATTCAGCACGGGGGCAAGCCCCCGAGATTTTCGCTACGCTCTGTTAAAATATAATTACATGCCTATGTAGATCAATCAGGAACAATTCAAAATTGCTCGAAAACGTCATTCCAGTGGTGTTTTAGGCTGGAATCTAAACTCAAAGACAATGGATCTTCGACAAAAGACTTCGAAGATGACGTTATCAATGAGCACCTGAGTAAAGTGCATAGGCACGTATAATTATTTATCATCTTATTAGGTAAAACAATCGTCATCAAGGTAATTTTCAATGGTCAAAACCATTAAAAAAACCTACTGAATAGTGGTTCTTCAGAGCTTTTATTCAACATACTTCCAACTAAAATGCCGCGCATATTTGTTATAAAGTACAAAAATCAAAATAAACAACAACAGCGAAGTACTTTCTGCTATTTCAAAGTACTCACCTAACAGGCCAATGAGTGACATTAATACAGCGAAAAAAGAAATAAACACTAATGTTTGTTCTGATGACAAACCAGCACGTTGAAGAATGTGATGTAAATGATCTCTGTCAGGCTTAAATGGCGATTTACCTTTTTTTACTCTGCGATAGACAATCGCTAGCATATCCATTAATGGTATTGCACATATCCATAATGCGGTTACAGGTCGAAACGATGCATTTTCACCTTGTGTGCCCATTGACAACAACCAAATAACACTTAAACCGATAAACATACTTCCGGCGTCACCCATAAATATTTTTTTGGTGAGTTTTTTGAACAAACCGAGATTAAAGATTAAATAAGGTAATGTGGCTGTAGCCAATATTAACGGATAACTTAAATAACCTTGACTACCGCTCATTAAAAACAAAATAGCAATAGCGCTAAAAGTATTTAAACTTAACATACCTACTAGGCCATCAATTCCATCTACCATGTTGTATGCATTAATCACGACGATAATGGCTAAATAAGTAAATATCACACCGAAGGGACCAAGTTCAACATCACCTAATCTGAAAAGGTTACCTAGGTTTGAAATTGAATCGCCAACACCATAAATCATTAAGCTGGCAACAATAATTTGACCCACAATACGAATTCTTACTCGTAAATCAAATTTATCATCTAAAGCACCAATAAACACCATCATCGCTGATGCGATAAGATACATACGTAATTCTAGTGTATTGGGTAACCATAGAAGACTAGCAGCCAGAACGGCTACATAAATTGAAATACCACCAATTAAAGGGATATGACCTGCGTGGTGCTTTCTTTCGTTTGGTTTATCAACTAAACCAACTTCAATAGCAACAGGCTTAAACAATTTTATGGCTAAAATTGCAAAGCAAAAGGTGGTGAATGCTGTAACTAATATATACATATTAAGTTCCGGTAACGTTCCTGTTAGATCTCAAATATCGTTCCATTTTCATTTGGTGCCATTAGGCGTAGCATCTTTTACAAAAAATGAGTTAAGTACCCAATAGACAGTAATAATCTATTTCTACTGTCCTTATATCACTATCACAACTTTTAACTTTATCTCAATTAGGCTAACTTGAGATAGATCAATCGATTTTAGCAACAAATTAAATTCGGCGATATTATACTGTAACTTTTAGAGTAGTGCAGTAAAAAACTCACCTATTTACCAACACTAATATTTAATTTTGAAACATTAGTGTTGAATTTATTCAACATCAAAACTCAGCTAAATTTACTACCTGAGACAAAAAATGTTGTCATTGAGGCATATATTGATGCACTCAACTAACATTTATTAATTAAAAAAGCTCTTTATTATAAGAGCTTAGCCATTCAATTCTTCTTTATCGCCAATAGGTTCGCATATCAAAATTAACAACTGAATCTTATATATTTTCAATAATGTATCGAAAAACTCTGAAGCCTATAAAATTCACATCACCTGTAACTAATACTTTTACGTGCCTATGTAGATGGTTCAGGATCGTCATCCCCGTGATTTCTTTGCCTACACATGGATGTAGGTAGGTACTTAGCTTTGGTCTGGAACTACAAAGCTGAATCGGGGATCTAATGTATTAAGCGCAATAGATCTTCGATAAGATACTTCGAAGATACGCTACATGGATGTAGTTTATTAGACAATGCAGGAGCATATTGTCCTGACGTATACAGTTACATCCTGAGTTAACTGCATAGCCATGTACTTTTATAAACACTCTACTTTAAAAACTTAACATACCAAGGCATGGCTTTATCAATACCTTCAGAAATTCTAAATTCAGGTGAAAAGCCCAATGCATTTTTAGCCTTTGAAATATCAGCTTGTGAGTGACGTACATCACCCTCTCTGAAGTCTCTATAAGTAGGTTCAATTGATACATTTACATCGTTTTTAATTAATGAATCTTTAATTGCACCAAATAAATCGTTCAATGTTGTTCTATCACCAACGGCGACATTATAAACTTCACTTTCTTTCCCTTCGACTGCTTCCTTCGACCCTTCGACAAGCTCAGGGCAAGCGGAAATGCTCTGGACAAACGGAGACGGCTCAGGCTGAACGGTGTTTATTGTGGCGGCAAGAATATTCATTTGTATTACATTTTCGATAAAACAAAAATCTCGGCTAGTTTCGCCATCACCATTAATGAATAACTCTTCGTTATTTATCATGGTTGCTGTCCATTTAGGTATTACAGCAGCATAAGCACCGTTTGGATCTTGTCGCTTGCCAAATACATTAAAATAACGCAAACCTATTGTTTTAAATCCATAAGTTCTTGCAAATACGCTAGCGTACAATTCATTTACATATTTGGTTACTGCATAAGGCGATAAAGGATTTCCAATATTTTCTTCAACTTTAGGTAATGCAGGGTGGTCGCCATAGGTTGAGCTACTTGCTGCATAAGTAAAGCTTGAAACTTTAGCTTCTTTTGCGGCGGTTAGCATATTTAAAAAGCCGGTTATGTTAGCTGAATTGGTTAAAATAGGATCGGCAATTGAGCGTGGCACAGAGCCTAACGCAGCTTGATGTAAAACATAATCGATGCCGATTACTGCTTTTCCACAAGTTTCAAAGTCTCGAATATCACCTTCAATGAAAGTGAATTTTTCCCACTGTTCTTTCGATACTAAGCTTTTAACTTCATCAAGGTTATGTTGATGACCAGTGGCAAAGTTATCTAAACCTACCACTTTTTGATTAAGCAATAATAAACTTTCAAGTAAATTTGAACCGATAAACCCTGCAACACCGGTTACTAACCAAGTTTTAGGTGATTCAATTAATTTGTTTTTTATTTCGTTATAGCGAGTCACAAAAGATCCTGTTTTTTAAGATAAAAAAGTTTACCTATATCTTTAATATGTTGAGTTAACGCCATATTATCTATATGTTGATATATTGAAAGATCAATAGTATACGGCAATAAAATATCGTCTATCGCGGTATATATACTATTCAATATATCTACGTCGATGTTACTTCCCAATAGGGTTAAGTCAATATCTGAACCATTTTTGTAATTACCTTTAGCTCTTGAACCATAAATAATCACTTTTTCTACATCAGGATATTGAGAGAAAATATTATTCATTTGTTCTATGGCAGTATTAGGAAGACCAAACATAAAGGGTTATTTTTTCAGCTCTAAGGTTGAACTCAAGGTTAAAAACTCTTTCAAATATTGACATTTGATTTTGTCAATTACCTCTTTAGCTGTTTTTTCATTATAGGTATGAGAGGTTTGTATTCTACTTTTGATCATTCCCATCCATATATCGCCTTGTTGAATTAACCCACGTTTAAATGCCAAACGAAAGGCATCTCTGCTGCCTTGTATATCTGTTTCACCTTGCGAGCCATAAAAGTCTTTAATAACATTCCAAGCTAATTCAAAATTATATTCAAACGCTTGAATTAATCCTTGCTCTTCAAGAGGAGACAACTGTCGTTGACGACTTATAGCAACACCATCTTCTAGTTGTTTTAATGCGGTATTAAAACTATTCAAGCGTTGGTGCCATCTTACTTCACTTGTCATAATAAGACCTTTGTTATATGTTGATTATAAACGCATATCCACACTTTCTTTAGGTAATAAGTACTTTAAATCATAAAGCACATGAGCTTCTTTACCTAGTTTATGAATGTTTTCTGCTCCTAGCTCTTTAAATTCATTATGAGCAACGGCTAATATAATAGCATCATAATGACTTTGACTCGGTGTTTCAGTCAAAGACAAACCATATTCATGCTCTGCTTCTTCACTTGAACACCAAGGGTCGGTTATATCAACATTAATATTGTATTCTTTAAGCTCACTAACAATATCAACTATTTTGGTATTACGTAAATCTGGACAATTCTCTTTAAATGTAAGCCCCATGACTAATACGTTTGCCCCTTCAACCTGAATACGACTTTTAAGCATTTGTTTTACTAATTGGGAAACTACATAAGCTCCCATACCGTCATTCAGTCTACGACCTGCTAATATCATTTCAGGGTGATAACCAACGGATTGTGCCTTATGCGTTAAATAATAAGGATCAACACCAATACAATGTCCGCCTACTAGCCCTGGGCGAAATGGTAAGAAATTCCATTTAGTGCCAGCCGCTTCTAATACTTCAAGTGTATCTATTCCCAATTTATTAAAAATAATTGATAATTCATTGATTAAAGCAATATTGACATCACGTTGAGTATTTTCAATCACTTTTGCCGCTTCAGCGACTTTGATAGAGCTTGCTTTATGTGTGCCTGCAGTAATGATTGATTTATATAGTTGATCTACTTGCTCAGCAATTTCAGGCGTCGAACCAGAGGTAACTTTTAAGATATTGGTTACGCGGTGTTCTTTATCGCCTGGATTAATACGTTCAGGGCTATAACCTGCGTAAAAATCTTTGTTAAACGTTAAGCCAGATACACGCTCTACAACAGGTATACAGGTTTCTTCTGTCGCGCCAGGGTAAACCGTTGATTCATAAATAATGACATCACCTTTACTGACAACTTTACCGAGCATTTCACTCGCTTTGACAAGCGGGGTTAAATCAGGCTGTTTGTGTTCATCAATTGGTGTTGGCACAGTAACAATATAGACATTACATTTTTTTAAATCTTTAGTAGATGCGCTATAACTTAGTGTCCGCGCTTCTTTTAACTCATCAGAAGAGCATTCTAATGTTGAATCGATCCCATCAGATAATTCAGCAACACGAGTTTGATTAATATCAAAACCTATAGTTTGATATTTTTTACCAAACTCCACCGCTAATGGTAGACCTACATACCCTAAACCAATGACACCAATGCTTGCTTTTTCAAGTGAAATATTCATCAATTTTTCCTATAATTATTACTATTCTACCCTTAAACCCTTCGACCCTTCGACCCTTCGACAGGCTCAGGGCAAGCGGCTCAGGGCAAGCGGCACAGGGCGCACGGATACGTTCTAGATGAACGGATTATAATTATTAACTTATTTTTTAGAGAAGTAACGAATTAAAACAATTAATACTGATAACATGCCACCTAACATAGTGCCTAATACCACAATTAAAGCACGCTTTGGTCCGTTTTTTTCATCAGGAACTTGTGGCGGATCAATGGTTTTTAATACATATTCAGCTTTAACTTGTGTTAGCATCATATTTTTTGTTTGTTCTTCAATTAACTGATAAAAAACTGTTTCCATGGTCGTTACTTGAATGTTTTCTAACTGCCTAGTTAAATAATCAATTGAGTCTTGCGCTTCTTTTTGATCTTCATCACGTAAAAAGTCATTCACATCACTAATTAACCAAGTTAGCCATTGCTGTGCCATTGTTGGTGAAAAATACTCAATTTCTATGGTAACCATTGAGGTTTCTTTATCTTGGGAAATACTCAGTAACTCAGAAAATTCGTTGAAAGCTTCCCATGAAGAGGGAACTGTTTTTTTAGGAGGAGAAACATCTCTGATCCATTTACTGTTAACTTGATCATATAACTCATCATCTAAAATTAATGTATCTGTTGCAATATCCCAATTTTCACCGGCCATAATAGGAACTAATAGCTCATGCTTGGCGATAAAATTTTCAATAAATGAGCGAGATTTAATTATCTCTAATGCAAGGGCTGTTTTGTCACCACCACCACCACCACCTAAATTGATGCCTGCCATACTGGCTAAACCACCAAACTGTCCGGCTAAAGCGGCTAAACCACCTCCACCCGATTTTTCTGATACGGGCGATAAAATTGCGGAGGCTTTGTAAACGTTGGGCTGAGATAATGCGAAAAAAATAGAGGCGACGGCAAAAATAAAACTAATAGCGATAATAGTGAATTTTCCAGCCCAAACAGCTCTCCATAGTTCGCCTAAATCAATTTCATCATCTTGAACTTGCATTTGATTTTGTTGCATTTGATTTTGTTGCATTTGTGCTAAGAACATTTGTTGCTGGGCTATAGATGCCGCATTACTTTGTTCATTCGTTCCGTGATTGTTATTTGGCACGCTGTTTTCTATTGTTTTTGACACTTAATATTACACCAATCAAAAGCTTATAGGGTTATCAAGTCACTTAGTGACTTGATAAAAGTTGCGATATTATATGAGAGTTGTGTTGGGGATGTAAAGGACTCTTAATTCTCGATTAACTTGATCTGCTCCGTTCTACCCTTCACCCTGAGCCTAACTTGAGATTACTCCGTTCACCCTGAGCTCGTCGAAGGGCCCTTCGACAAGCTTCCTTCGACAAGCTCAGGACCAACGAGTTATTCCGTTCATACTGTGAGCTTACGGCCGTCAGAGCGAGCGGGATTAAAAATAAATTGAAGCAAAACTATTGTTTGGATTTTGATAACCTAGCTATTTCATTCCAATCGTCATTTATTAAGGCTTGTTTTTTCTTTCTACTCCATCCTTTTACCTGCCTTTCTACAATTAATGCTCTCTCCCTTGTGTCAAATTCTCCTTGATAAACTAGTACCACTGGTAAACGCTTAGCTGTATAGCAGTTATTGAAATAAGCTTGATCATGTTGAGCTAGTCGTCTGTCGAGAACCTCGGTATGTCCAGTATAAAAACTACCGTCATTACATTTTAAAATATAAACGTAAAACATATTCTTCCTTGATGGTCATTATGGTTAATATCAGTTGATGTATTTAGTTAGCTTTCATCATAGGTGTCTCTAATTCCTTTCTGTTTTCCTTAGTTTATTTCCGCTTACCCTGAGCCTGTCGAAGAGTTGAAGTATTATGGACGAGCTTCCTTCGACTGCTTCGCGCTCAGGACGAACGGAAATGCATAAACTACTATAAGTGATGCTTTTCTCCGCTTGCCCTGAGCCCCTCCGTTTGCCCTGAGCTTGTCGAAGGGTCGAAGGGAGCCCCTCCGTTTGCCCTGAGCTTCTCCGTTTACCCTGAGCCTGTCGAAGGGTCGAAGGGTCGAAGGCTCGGGTAAAAACCTAATAACACTGACGTTTTGATAGTATAAAAACAGAAATTAAAAATAAGAAAAACGGGAATAAACTACTCGGTTCACTCACTGTAATAGCATTAACACTAGGTTTAACGAATTGTTGTCCTACATTCATCGCGCCAAAGGTGTTTGCTTGTGGAGAAGACCAAGTAAAATCACTATAGTTACTTCCTTTTCCTGTTAATTGTAATGAAAAGCCAATAGGCGTATTCGAAGGTTCCATTACACCAATATCTGTGCTGACCAAACCTTTGGCAATACCAGATGTTGCGGTAAAGCTACCTTCATATGATAAGAACTGAATAATATTGAAGCCATCAAATAGTGCTACGCCATCTGGCGAGCCATTTTGTATGCCAGTAGTTTTAATTGTGTGAAAGCCAAACTGCGCACTAGCATCAATAGTAGACCAACGATCAAAACCGAATGAATTATACATTTCACCATTATTGCCGTTATATAACAGTAACGACCAGCCCGTTAAATCAATATTCACATCACCCGCTATTTCAACGTATTCACCAAGATCCCCTCCACTATTGTCATAATGAACTTCATTGATAAAAGCATTAGTCATAGGGCTAGCTTCAACCAGAATTGGCGCAAAAATATAGCTAAAGATATAAAGTAGTACTAGAAAAACAAACATGTGTAATAGACGAGAAAACCATTTGAGTAGCATAGTAAATTCCTTTTTTAAGTAATATTAATAACATTCACTTCAATGTGATGACATTAACAAGCCTAGCAAAGGATTTTTAAAATGCTAATTTTTTTGATTTGTTTTACTGATGTGAGATTAACTGAGGTTATTTCTTTTGACCTGCAGATCCAAAGATATGATCCCTTCGAGCCTTCGACCCTTCGGCAAGCTCAGGGCAAACGGAGGAGCTCAGGGTAAACGGAGGAGCTCCCTTCGACCCTTCGACAGGCTCAGGGTAAACGGAGGAGCTCCCTTCGACCCTTCGACCCTTCGACCCTTCGACCCTTCGACAGGCTCAGGGTAAACGGAGAAGCTCAGGGCAAACAGCGAAGCTCAGGGCAAATAGACTATTTTTTAGCCTTTTCAGTAGGAGGAGCTGGAATAACTTTTGGCTTAACACACTGAGGGGTATTTCCAGTATTTCTCTCAGCTAAATAGTATGGCTGAGAAACAGTTAAATGCTCATTTAATTGATTAATACGTGTTTCATTTGAAGGATGGGTAGACATAAACTCAGGTGGCGAATCTTTACTCAGTTTTGACATATTCTTCCATAACTGAACACTTGCTTGTGGAGCAAAACCAGATCGAGCCATTAAGTCTTGACCAACAATATCCGCTTCACTTTCATGAGAGCGACTATATGGCATTATAACACCATATTGAATGCCGATTCCTAACCCAGCAACCCACAGGCCTTTATTATCAACATCACTTACCCCTAGAGCAATAGCGGCAACAGCCATACCAACGTTAGAGACTTTATTAGCGGATAAACGTTCATTGGAATGATGTTCAATTACATGCCCTACTTCATGGCCAATAATTGCAGCTAATTGATCTTGATTTTCAGTCACATTTAAAATGCCGGTATAAACCCCTATTTTACCACCGGGTAAAGCAAATGCATTCACTTGTGCTGAATCAAATACCACCACTTCCCACTCACCTTGGTGAGCAGATTGTGAAACATTAGCGGTTATAGCATCAGCAACACAAATGACAAAGTCATTCGTCGCTTTATCTTTGCTAATGGGGATCTCTTTTTTCATTTGATCAAATGAAGTGATTCCCATCTGATTTAACTCGGCATTCGAGTACAGCGACATTTGCTTTCGACCTGTTGAAGAGGTTGAGCAAGCAGAAAGAGCGAACAAAATAAAACAAATAGAATAAAAGTTTTTCATAACGGTAAATGCATTGAAGTTAAAAAATTATAATAACATTATATGCCTATGGTGTTTACTCAGGAATTCATTATAAACATCATTTTCGAAGTCTCTGATCGAAGAACCAGTGCGCTTTAGACACTGGATCCCCGATTAAAACACCACGGGGATGACGATCCTGATGCATGGGCATAGACATAAAAAAACCGAGACATGCTCGGTTTTTTTATTTATTTTCATAAAAGCAAATGCTTGCGCTTTATCCTACTAACGCTAGCAGTATACCCGCTGCAACCGCAGAGCCAAGCACACCAGCCACGTTAGGGCCCATAGCATGCATCAGTAAGAAGTTATGAGGGTTAGCCTCTAAACCTACTTTGTTTGCAACTCTAGCGGCCATTGGTACAGCTGAAACCCCAGCAGCACCGATTAATGGGTTAATAGGAACCTTAGAAACTTTATTCATCAGTTTCGCCATTAATACGCCCGATGCAGTACCTATTGAGAAAGCAACAGCACCTAAGCCTAAAATACCTAAGGTTTCAACATTCAAAAAGGCTTCTGCACTTAACTTTGAACCAACACCTAAGCCTAATAAAATAGTGGTAATGTTAATCAATTCATTTTGTGCCGTTGAGCTTAAACGATCAACCACACCAGATTCGCGCATCAAATTACCTAAACAGAACATGCCAACGAGCGGCGTGGCTGCAGGTAAGAAAAAGATAGTCATCATCAGCACACCTAATGGAAAAATAACTTTTTCTATTTTAGTCACTGGGCGAAGTTGCGCCATTTCAATCTTACGTTCATCTAGTGTTGTTAGCGCTCTCATAATAGGCGGCTGAATAATCGGTACTAACGCCATATAAGAATAAGCCGCTACCGCAATTGCGCCAAGTAATTCTGGGGCAAGTTTTGTTGCTAAAAATATAGCCGTAGGACCATCAGCACCACCAATGATGGCAATGGCTGATGCATCTTTTAAGGTAAACTCAATACCAGGTATGGCATTAAGTGCTATTGCACCAAATAAAGTAGCAAAAATACCTGTTTGTGCTGCAGCCCCTAAAAGTAAAGTTTTAGGGTTAGCGATTAAGGCGCCAAAATCCGTCATGGCTCCCACACCCATAAAAATGATTAATGGGAAAATACCGGTTTCAATACCACCATGATAGACATAGCTTAAAAAGCCGCCCGCTTCACTAAAACCAGCGACTGGAATATTCGTTAAAATTGCTCCAAATCCCATTGGCAATAATAATAACGGTTCGAAATTTCTAGCAATAGCAAGGTAGAGTAAACCACAACCCACTAGCATCATGATCACCTGGCCTAACTCAAAGTTAGCTAAACCCGTTGATAACCATAATTTATTTAACGATTCCATGCTATCCCCTATGAAAAGCTAAGTAAGGCATCACCAACAGAAACAGAATCGCCTTCTTTAGTGTGTAAACTAGTAATAACACCGGCATTCACTGCACGAATTTCTGTTTCCATTTTCATCGCTTCCATGATGATAACAACGTCACCTGCTTCAACAGCGTCACCTTCATCAACAAGCACTTTAAAAATATTACCTGATAAAGGTGCATTCAAGGTTTCTTCCGCTGTGATAGACGCTGATTGCTTGATAGCATCATCACCTGCTTGATGAGTAATCGCTTCAATAGAACCACCTGGCGCCACAATCACATCATAAATTTTACCGTCAACACTGACTGCATAGTTTTCTGTGGCTGTGGTTGAACTTGGCTCGGATGACTTAGCCGCCTTAGTACTCGCCTTAGTAGGAATAGGCTCAAATGCTGCAGGGTTATTACGGTTTTCTAAGAACTTCAAACCAATTTGTGGGAATAAAGCATAGGTTAATACGTCATCTATAACTTCATCTGCCAGTTCAATACCTTTTTCTTTAGCTAATTCTTGCAACTCTGTAGATAACTTATCTACTTCGGGGTCAAGTAAATCAGCTGGTCGACAAGTAATCACTTCTTTACCATCTAAAATACGTGCTTGTAATTCAGCATCAACAGGCGCAGCAGTTGCACCATATTCACCCTTTAATACGCCCGCAGTTTCTTTTGTGACAGATTTGTAGCGTTCACCCGTTAGTACGTTCAATACCGCTTGTGTACCAACAATTTGTGATGTTGGCGTTACCAGTGGAATATAACCTAAATCTTTGCGAACTTTAGGAATCTCAGTTAATACTTCATCAAACTTATCGCTTGCGCCTTGCTCTTTAAGTTGATTTTCCATATTAGTTAACATGCCACCCGGAACTTGGGCTGTTAAAATGCGCGCATCAACACCTTTTAAACTACCTTCAAAATTAGCATATTTTTGTCTAACATCGCGAAAATAGGCGGCGACTTCAGCCATTTTTTCCACATTTAAACCCGTAGCACGTTTACTGCCTTCAACAATAGCCGCAATAGTCTCTGTTGGTGAATGACCATAAGTCATACTCATTGAAGAAATTGACGTATCAATAACGTCAATATCGCTATCAATTGCTTTCATTTGCGTAGCAATGCTCAAGCCTGTAGTTGCATGACAATGTAACGATATAGGTAAAGCTACTGTTTCTTTTAGACGGCTAATAAGCTCTTCGGCATCATAAGGTTTTAATAAGCCTGACATATCTTTAATACATAACGAATGTGCGCCCATATCTTCAAGCTGCTTGGCCATAGTCAACCAACCTTCAAGCGTGTGAACAGGGCTTTCGGTATAACTTAAAGTACCCTGTGCATGGGCACCTACTTTAACAGCGGCTTTAATTGATGTTTGTAAGTTACGAACATCATTCATCGCATCAAATATACGAAACACATCAACGCCATTAATGTGGGCTCTCTCAACAAACTTTTCTACTACATCATCAGCATAGTGACGGTAACCTAGAATATTTTGACCGCGAAATAACATTTGTTGTTTTGTTTTTGGCATCGCCTTTTTTAACGCTCGAATACGATGCCAAGGATCTTCACCTAAATAGCGAATACATGAATCAAATGTTGCTCCACCCCAAGACTCAATAGACCAGTAACCTACGTCATCAAGTGTTGACGCTATTGGCAACATGTCTTCTAAGCGAAGTCTTGTTGCTAATATGGATTGATGACCATCTCTTAAGACAACTTCGGTAATACCTAATGGTTTGCTCATGATTATGCCCTTATATTTTTGCTTTCTGTGAAGAAGAAGGTTGTTGAGAGTGCTGTTGGCGATAACGAGTAACAGCTCCGCTTATCGCTGCAACAATTGCGGGAGATATCTCACCGCTGGCAGCTTTTTTGTTGTTTTTATTCGAACGATTAGTTGTTGGTGCGATAGGATCAGGGAATTTAATCGCTAATTTAGCTAGCACTGTAGTAATAAAAAGTATTAATAAGCTTAAGAAAGCGAATACGACCACCATTCCGGCTAACATAAGAGTGCCAGCTTCTAAAAACTGTTGTTCCATACTGTTCATTATTTCTTCTCATTCGAAAATTTATGAAATTAGAATAATCACTCTACTGACTAAAAACAAACATTATTTTGATGTTTCAGAAAAATAACTAAACGTCAAGCCATAAAGTGGGAGGTATTTAGTGATTTTCATCAGTTATTGAAATAATAATTGCATAAAAGAGATATTGTATACAATATAATAACAATAAATGTAGGCTTTACAGCATATATAAGTAGTATTTTATACAATATACATAAATAGTTAATTGGTTTATTTCTTTTTAAGAATAATTAATTTTGAACCTTAAAACTAACTGACTCCAACTAAATTAGTTTAGAATTCGTTCATAATAGTCATTGAATTGATTAAATGCCTTCCAATCAATTCAAGTCCGATACACTCGATTAATTAATCACAGATTCATTAGTTTGAGATTACGTTAGTCGCAGAAAAAGTACTTCTGGCCATAGCGCTTATTCATCAACGAAGATCAAATAAATTGAAGCTCAGCGTGCAGGAGGGTTTAGTTTAGTCTACTTTAATATGATCGGTTAATTCGTGAGTAATAATACTCTCTATAAAGAACTTGCCTATGTACTTTACTCAGGATGTAACTGTATACGTCATCTTCGAAGTCTTTTGTCGAAGATCCATTGTCTTTTAGTTTAGATTCAGGACTATGTGCTCCATGCATAGTCTTCTAAGTAACATAAAGTTAAGAGATTGATTTTTAAGTAAACATAAAACTGGAACACCGTCATTTCCGAAGTCTCTGATCGGAAATCCATAGTGTTTAAAAACAGGAACCTCGATTCAGCTTTGTGGTTCCAGACCAAAGCTAAGTACCTACGTCCTGTAGGCAAAAACACCACGAGGATGACGACGTAAATTTTTGGTGTATGCTTATAGCAATGTTACTAGTAGATGGTTGGGGCGTAGCCGCTGTTTTGCTAATAAGTGGCATCCATGCCACGTCAGCCTAAAATAATCGTGAATCGTTCAGCGCCCTGAAACGCACATCTTGAAGTATCATGGGTATAGGTTTCAGATTATTTCAGACATAAAAAAACCTAGCCAAGGCTAGGTTTATTTACTCTCTGCTCTCAAATAAGAGTGAGAAATGTGGTGGGCGCGGCAGGAGTCGAACCTGCGACCGCCTGGTTCGTAGCCAGGTACTCTATCCAGCTGAGCTACGCGCCCGGAGTGTATTTATTTTTCAGCTTTAATACTAGCTTATCTTCATTGTTTTATCACTTAAAGAAAAGTGTTGGACTGGCAAATGTCGAACCTTTCGGTTATACAGTGCCTGGTTCGTTTTCTTTGAACCATCCATTATTCTTTATTTTAACACTCGAATAAAAGTGGTGGGCGCGGCAGGAGTCGAACCTTTCGGTTATACAGTGCCTGGTTCGTTTTCTTTGAACCATCCATTATTCTTTATTTTAACACTCGAATAAAAGTGGTGGGCGCGGCAGGAGTCGAACCTGCGACCGCCTGGTTCGTAGCCAGGTACTCTATCCAGCTGAGCTACGCGCCCGGAGTGTATTTATTTTTCAGCTTTAATACTAGCTTATCTTCATTGTTTTATCACTTAAAGAAAAGTGTTGGACTGGCAAATGTCGAACCTTTCGGTTATACAGTGCCTGGTTCGTTTTCTTTGAACCATCCATTATTCTTTATTTTAACACTCGAATAAAAGTGGTGGGCGCGGCAGGAGTCGAACCTGCGACCGCCTGGTTCGTAGCCAGGTACTCTATCCAGCTGAGCTACGCGCCCGTAATAAACTATGTTTTACATCTTAGTATGAAGATACACAACCATTAAATTCACAAAATAAAATAATGGCGGAGAGGGAGGGATTCGAACCCTCGATCCGGCTATAAACCAGATACTCCCTTAGCAGGGGAGCGCCTTCGGCCACTCGGCCACCTCTCCAGTGGTGCGCATATTAATAGATCTCAAAAATAAGTCAAACCTTTTTGTGCATTTATTTTTGTTTTTTAACTGTTTGCTGACAATTCAAACAATAATGATAATTTTCGACCATTAAAAAGATAGTCAAAAAAAAACACCATCAAATGTGGTGTTTTTAAGAACGTGATAATTTTACAACAAATAATCTATACGTTGCCTGAGGACTCAGTATCATCTTTCTCTGCTTGAATACGCATGTAAATTTCTTCACGGTGCACTGAGATTTCTTTTGGTGCATTAACACCGATTCTTACTTGATTCCCTTTAACACCTAATACTGTCACAGTGACTTCGTCACCAATCATTAATGTCTCACCAACGCGTCGTGTTAATATTAACATTTACATCTTCCTTTTCTTAAATTGAGATCCACTAAATAAATATACATAAGCTAGTAATATATAAAGTTAGTCTGATTTTCCATAATACCTTTTAAGTAATAGTAGAGATTACGAAAAAATCCACCTTTAGATGAGGATAAAGCTCCAATGCTTTTACTTCATCAAAGTGTTTAGTATTCTAACAAGCTTATCTTAACTTTGAATAGGCTTTAAAGTTGTTTTTAAGTTAATTTGTGTTATTTATTGCCGTTTTGTTACATTTAAACAAAGTAGCTGTATATAATTAATACAAAGACAGCACTCCACAATTTTAGCTTTAATATACGCACTCACTCTTTACTACTCAAAAGACCCTAGTCTTTGTCACAAAATAGACCTCAAAAAAAAGCCACCTGGTTATTATTCAAGTGGCTTTTTAAAAATACGTATTTTAATAAACTTTGTTAAATTAATTTTTCAACTAACCATGGTTGTACTGAGGCTAGCGCAGTTGCTATGTTTTCAGGTTGACTACCGCCTGCTTGTGCCATATCAGGTCGTCCACCACCTTTGCCACCTACTTGCTGTGCAACCAGATTAACCAGCTCACCAGCTTTAACCTTTCCTGTTAAGTCTTTGGTTACACCTGCAATTAAACCAACTTTGCCATCATTAGCGGTAGCCAACATAATAATGCCCGATTGCATTTTGTTTTTAAGTTCATCAACCATACCGCGCAATGATTTACTTTCAACACCATTTAAATCGGCAATTAATACTTTTATGCCGTTGATTTCAATGGCTGAACTTATTAAGTCTGAACCGGCATGTGCTGCAAGCTCTTGCTTAAGTATACTAATTTCTTTTTCTAATTGCTTAGAACGGGTAATTAATTGTTCTACTTTAACACCAACACTGGCAACATCAGTTTTTACTAAACTGGCCACTTTACTCAACGTTAAGCTCTGCTCATTAATGTAGGCTAATGCGCCCGTTGCAGTTACGGCTTCAATACGGCGAACACCTGCTGCAATACCTGACTCAGATACTATTTTCAATATGCCTATATCACCCGTGCGCTCAACATGAACACCACCACAAAGCTCGGTAGAGAATTCACCTAAAGAAACTACACGCACCTCATCATCATATTTTTCACCAAACAGTGCCATCGCACCTTTTTCTTTGGCATCTTCTATGTACATTAATTCGGTTTCACCGGCATGATTATGACGTATTTCATTGTTAACAATTTGTTCTACTGATTGTAATTCTTGTTCAGTCAAGCCTTCAAAATGAGAGAAGTCAAAGCGAAGCTTGTCACTATCACATAATGAACCTTTTTGGGTAACATGCTCGCCTAACACCTTACGTAATGCCGCATGTAAAAGGTGGGTTGCGGTATGGTTTTTAACGATAGCCGCACGACGCTCTATATCAATTTCTGCTTTAACACGTCGATTCAAGCCCATATCGGTTTTAGCAACACCACGATGAGCAAAGGCATTACCTAATTTAATAGTGTCTTCTACTTCAAAAACACCACCATCAAGATGTAATAATCCAGAGTCACCAACTTGACCGCCCGATTCAGCATAAAAAGGGGTATGGTCTAAAATAACCAAACCTTGTTCACCTTCATTTAACTGACTTACCGCTTCTTGATCATGACAATTAAATAGCTCAACAATGGTTGCTGAATAAGAATGACGGGTATAGCCTTTAAAGTCAGTTTTGTGATCAGACTTTAATTGCTGATTGTAATCTGTGCCAAATTGGCTCGCTTGTTGAGCACGTTCACGTTGTAAGCCCATCGCAATATCAAAACCATTGTGATCTATATTCAATTGCCGTTCACGGGCAATATCTGCAGTTAAATCTGCTGGAAAACCATAAGTATCATACAATTTGAAAACATCGTCGCCACTAATAGTATCGCCATCTAAGTTCGATAACATATCTTCAAGTAAGATCATGCCACGATCTAAGGTACGACCAAATTGTTCTTCTTCAATTCTTAACAACTTTTCGATAATTGCTTGTTGTTGAGCTAGTTCAGGGTAAGCATCACCCATTTGTTCAACTAATGAACTCACTAATTTATGAAAGAAATGCCCTTTAGCTTCAAGTTTATGACCATGGCGAATAGCACGCCTGATAATACGACGTAATACATAACCACGACCTTCATTTGATGGTACAACCCCATCAACAATTAAGAAGCTACAAGAACGAATATGATCACTAATCACGCGAAGTGATTTATTATCTAAATCATTACACTCTAATAAATGCGCCGTATCTTTGATTAACGCTTGGAAAAGATCGATTTCGTAGTTGCTGTGTACGTTCTGCATAATAGCGGAAATACGCTCTAAACCCATACCTGTATCAATAGACGGATTAGGTAGTGGCTGCATGTCACCATTAGCTTGGCGATTAAACTGCATGAAAACGATATTCCAAATTTCAATAAAGCGGTCGCCATCTTCATCAGGAGACCCTGGAGGACCACCCCAAATATCAGCACCGTGATCGTAAAATATTTCAGAACAAGGTCCACAAGGGCCAGTATCGCCCATTGACCAGAAATTATCTGAGTCAAACTTTTTATCAGGAGACTTATCACCAATTCGAATGATTTTCTCTACCGGTATACCAATTTCATTATTCCAGAAAGAAAAAGCTTCTTCATCGTCTTCATAAACGGTAACTAATAATTTTTCTTTTGGCAGACCTAAAGTAACCGTTAAGAATTCCCATGCAAAACGTATCGCATCGTCTTTGAAATAATCTCCAAAACTAAAGTTTCCAAGCATTTCAAAGAACGTATGATGGCGCGCTGTGTAACCAACATTTTCTAAATCATTATGTTTACCACCAGCGCGAACACAACGTTGTGCTGAAGTAGCACGAGTATAACTACGCTTTTCAGCGCCTAAAAAAACATCTTTAAAAGGCACCATGCCGGCATTAGTAAAAAGTAAAGTGGCATCATTGCCCGGAACTAATGAACTACTTTTTACTATTTGATGTTGCTTAGTGGCAAAATAATCTAAAAATGCCTGACGTACTTCAGCGGTGCTTTTAATCATGGGAGCCTTAATCAATCTGTTTGTTCAACTGTTAGTTACTAGTGAAAATACTTACTACCGCAAAAATTTCATCATGTGAAAATCCACGATATTGTAAAAATCGTATTTTTTTGGCTTGCTCTTTTTGAGCCTGCTTAGGATCTTTTATCCACCTTTCACCAAAGCGCTTATTATACGCAAGCTCTGCTTGAAGATACCAATCAATTTCGCAATTATTCCGCAATTGTTGAATGATTATTGAGCAAACGCGTTTCTGCTTAAGTTCATTCTCAATATAACGCCAACCGTAACCTCTATTTGCTCGATACCGACAGGTACTTATGGCAAAACGTGTGTCTGATAAGTAACCTTTATCTAGGAATCGTTCAATAGCCGCATCTATGTCAGCTTCTTCAAATTCGCGAACACTAAGCTTTTGTCTTAATTCAAATTCAGAATGTTCTCGTCGCGCTAATAAGCCAACTCCGCAGTGTAAAGCCGTTTGTTTTTGTTTCATTTACATTCTCTTTACAAGTAATACCCGTTCCACTT
>NZ_QOLD01000051.1 GCF_003333305.1 Candidatus Colwellia aromaticivorans
GTTAGCTACTCAATTTAGAGCTCGTACATAAGTTCGCATTTAATTCTTTAAAAATAATTTTTATTGTTGACAAGGGGGAGTCCACATAAGCTACATCCATGTAGCGCCATTGTCGAAATCAATAACGCAGCATAAAACGTTTCTAAACCAACTCATGAGGGTCTTCTAAGCAAGTATTTTGAAATCGCTTGGGTAAAGACCTAATACTAATGAATTAATCAGGTGTTTTGTCGGTGAAATTGTTATTATGCTAAGTGAATATGTTTCTCAGGATAAATAAATGCAATTTATAGCAATACTCGCTTTAGCTTCTTTAATTTGGCTAATTTGGCAGTTAATCAAAGCCAAGCGTTTTACACGCTTTAAGAAAAAAATAGAAGATGAATTAAAAGATAAAGTTATCGCGAGTATTAAAGAAGAGTTAAATGACAATCGCAGTAAAATATTCCCCAATAATGAATGTCATCAAGCCGCAACACTCTTTTATTGGTGCCAATATAAAAGCCGCATATTACATGCGGCTTTACAAAGAGATATCATCACAGAGCAATGGCTTAAAGATTCAGGTAATTTACGTAATGCCCAACATTTATTTCATGTTGAAAGGCAGTATTTCCAGTAGTTAGCCCTAAGTTTGTCGCACTTCGACTGCTGCGCGCTCAGCATGAACGGCAATGTACTGCTTGCCCTGAGCCGCTTGCCCTGAGGCGCTTGCCCTGAGCCGCTTGCCCTGAGCCGCTTGCCCTGAGCCGCTTGCCCTGAGCCGCTTGCCCTGAGGCGCTTGCCCTGAGCCGCTTGCCCTGAGCCGCTTGCCCTGAGCCGCTTGCCCTGAGCCGCTTGCCCTGAGCCGCTTGCCTTGAGCCGCTTGCCCTGAGCCGCTTGCCCTGAGCCGCTTGCCCTGAGCTTGTCGAAGGGTCGAAGGGTCGAAGGGTCGAAGGCATTACATTTTAGCGAACTGTAAATCCCAAACACCATGGCCCAAACGCTGGCCACGATTTTCAAATTTAGTTAACGGGCGAGAGTCAGGTCGCGGCACATAATCATTGCTTTGGGATAAGTTATTATAACCTTGAGCACTTTGCATATCTTCTAACATACACTCTGCGTAATTTTCCCAATCAGTCGCCATATGAAAAACACCACCTACATTAAGTTTTTGGCGAATGGTTTCAACAAAATCTGCAGAAACGATACGGCGCTTATGATGTTTCTTCTTGTGCCAAGGATCAGGGAAAAACAACTGAACTGTCGTTAAGCTATTGTCAGGGATGCAGTTAGCTAAAATTTCAATGGCGTCGTGTTCAAACACCTTTAAATTTGGCACGCATGCTTCCATCGCTAAAGCGATACAAGCGCCAACACCGGGTTTATGTACCTCGATACCTATAAAATTTAGCTCTGGAGCGGCTTTGGTCATTTCAACCAATGATTTTCCCATACCAAAACCAATTTCTAACACTACAGGGTTATCATTAGTAAAAAGATTTTTTAGATCAATTAAGCCATCACTATGGTTCAGACCCATGGTTTCCCAATGATCATTTAAAGCACGCTCTTGAGCCTTGGTTAATCGACCTTCTCGTTTAACAAAGCTACGTACTTTACGGATGTACTTACCTTCTTGCTCAGCTTGCTCAATGGTTTTATGTGTGTTTTCAGTTTTATCTGTCATTTTCTCTAATCTTTTAGTTTACATCTTGTGACGGTAACTACTGTTTGCTATTACGTTTAATTCTAAACAAATGGGCTTTATACAATATCGTATAAAGTTCCACTTATGACGAATAAAACTATTCAGCCCACCAAACATCGTAAAGCTCACTTACTGCCACTGATTTGGCACCATTGTCAGTTAACCACTTTTCAACTGCTGCGCGATTTTCATTCGTGCAAGAGCCTAATTTTTGTGTACAAATTAAACCATGCCACAAAGTATCACCCTCACCACCAAAACCTAAGCCACTAGGTTGAATAACTTCACTGAAAAACTTATCAATAAAGGCATCAAGTTCATCGCTAGTGATGTCATCATTTAACTGCCAAGCAGCATCAAAACCTAACTCTTGAAATTCATCAACTCTTAGTTTTTTACGTAGTCGTTCGCTTCGGTTTTTTGCATCAATTTTCATGGCATGGCCTTATAAATAATAGTACTAAAAATAATTGCCGCTATTATACAGAGTTCGACCCGCGCAATAAAACAAATTTATTAAAAGCTAAATTATAGTGAATACTAAAAGCGAAACATTTTTTGAGTCAGTGAATAGAATTAGTTACACTGCCCCACGTCCTTAAAAATGAAGTTTAGAATCATTAACACACCAATTCAGGCTATCCCATTACAAAAAATAAAAATATCACCTGAGTCAGCTAAACAATTTGCGACTCAAGTAATTGCTTGGTATCACCATCAAGGCAGAAAACACTTACCTTGGCAAAAAAACAAAACCCCTTATAGCGTTTGGGTTTCTGAAATTATGCTACAACAAACTCAAGTAGCAACAGTAATCCCTTACTATCAACGTTTTATGGCAAGTTTTCCAACCATATCAAGTTTAGCCAAAGCCGATGAAGATAATGTATTACACCACTGGACAGGTTTAGGTTATTACGCCAGAGCACGTAATTTGCATAAAGCTGCACAGCTAATCAACAGTGAACATAATGGTATTTTCCCTGAAGATATTGAACAAGTTATTGCTTTGCCTGGCATTGGTCGTTCAACTGCAGGCGCCATTTTAAGTTTATCGTTAAATCAACACCACCCTATTTTAGATGGTAATGTAAAGCGCGTTTTAGCACGAAACTACTTAGTTGAAGGATATACTGGTTTAGCCAAATTTGACAAAACGCTATGGCCGTTAAGTGAAGCACTTACTCCCGCTACTGATACTGGCTTTTATACTCAGGCCATGATGGATCTTGGCGCCACTGTTTGCACACGCAGTAAACCTACTTGTGAAATATGCCCCGTAAGAACAAGTTGTTTAGCAATGGCTAGTTCTCAGCAAGCAGATTTCCCTCAAAAGAAGCCAAAGAAAAAAATTCCAGAAAAAAATACTATTATGGTAATTCCTAGAATCACAACAGTAACCAGTGATAGCGTTCTAATGGAAAAACGCCCTCCTACCGGTATTTGGGGTGGTTTATGGTGCTTTTACGAAGTAACTGATAAAAGTGAAATTACCAGTTTATTGCAATCGTTAGGGTTAAAAGCCTCTACAAAACATGGTTCACATCAAGAGCTGAGAACATTTAGGCATACCTTTAGCCATTTTCACCTTGATATTTCACCTATTATCATTGACTGCACACAAGTAAAGGCTGGCGTACTATCACAAATTAATAGCCAAGAAATTCGCGAACCAAGAAAACAAAAATGGTATGATTTACGAAGTGAAGCTAATGTAGGTCTAGCAGCATCAACAAAAAAACTGATTGGCTTATTGCAAAAATAATTAATGCTAGCAATGAACCACAGTAACAATTACTTATACCAGTTTCATTAATTAGGTGATCTATTTTATACGTAGGAAAAACGGTCAAATACAAGGCGTTTATTTCAATAACTAGTTGTTCTAGCTATTAAATAAATAACGAAGTAGTTGGTCGTTTTAACAAGTAGAAATGATCACATAGTTAGTGAGATTGGTATCAACATTAACAAGAGAAAATTATGAGCCGTACAGTATTTTGCCAAAATCTAAAAAAAGAAGGTGAAGGTTTAGCTTTTCAACTATATCCCGGTGAAGTTGGTAAGCGCATTTTTGACAACATTTGCAAAGAAGCTTGGGGACAATGGCAAAAAAAGCAAACCATGTTAATCAATGAAAAGAAAATGAACATGATGAATGTTGACGACCGCACTTTCTTAGAAACTGCCATGGTCGCCTATTTATTTGACGGCATAGAACCAGACATCGAAGGTTATGTTCCACCTTCATCAAAATAGTCTACAAATTTAATAAAACAAAAGGGAAAAATAAAAGATGAAAACAATAATTATTACACTAGCACTAGTTTTTACTAGCCTGAGTTCAATTGCGTTAAGCAATGAAGTTAAATCTACATCGCCAGCTAATGCCAATGTTTATTTTATAACACCTGTAGATGGACAAACGGTCAGTTCAAATTTCACTGTTAAATTTGGTTTAAGTGGCATGGGTGTATCACCAGCAGGTCTTGATAAAAAAAATACTGGCCATCATCATATATTAATTGATACTAACACTTTGCCTAATATGCTTGCTCCATTACCAGCAACCGATAAAATTAAACATTTCGGTGGTGGTCAAACAGAAACGCAATTAACGCTTTCACCAGGCAAACACACCTTACAACTAGTTTTAGGGAACCATCAGCATATCCCTCATAGCACTCCAGTTATATCTAAAAAAATCACTGTTATAGTTAAATAAACAGTAAGCAGCATAAAAAAACAGCAAACAAACCTTTTTTTATAAAAAAGTTATAAAAAACAGTTGACGAACAAAGATAAAAACAGTCTAATGGCGCCCATCTTAACGAGGCAGCTAAAACGCTTCGAATATAGATGCCCCGATAGCTCAGTTGGTAGAGCAGAGGATTGAAAATCCTCGTGTCCCTGGTTCAAATCCGGGTCGGGGCACCATTTTATAAGTGTTGATAGTTAACTGCGCAAGTAAGCTACTGTTAATACGGTGCCAAGATAATAAGTTCATAAAGAATATATTTATCGCACACAGCTTTGTGTGCCGACTTAGCTCAGTTGGTAGAGCAACTGACTTGTAATCAGTAGGTCGCCAGTTCGACTCCGGCAGTCGGCACCATTCATTGAGACCCTTATGTAGCTTGTTATGAGATACATAAGGGTTTTCCTGTTTCTGGGGGTTAATAACCTCTCGCGGGAACAAAATAGAACTTCCACGGCTCTCCTTAGTTTTTCAATTCGTATTGCTCAAATCCGGCTTTTTATTAAGCCTCAAAATGAGGATACCAACATGAGTTTATCAGTCGACGTTTTCACTAATCAGTACCTTCTTGCGCTTGAACCAAAAGAAAAGGAATATATAGTCTCTGAAGCTGCTTGCAAAGGCTTTTCAGTAAGAGTATTTCCTTCTGGTATCAAGACCTTCATCTATAGAAATAGAATCAATAATAGAAGCAACAAACTAGCCATTGCTCGAATTAATGATATTTCAATAAACGACGCTAGATTTAAAGCCCTTGAATTAGGTGCTGTACTCCAAGTTAAATGTATCGATGAGATTTTATATGTGGATGCGAAAGAAACCGTTATTCATCAACTAAATAAACTTTACCTGTCATATGATTGGAGCCTGCTTGGAACCAAGTCAAAGGTTGAATATAGCAGGCATCTAGATAAGCTAGCCATTAACTCTAAATTTAAAGATATTCAATCCCTATCAAAAAGATCGATTATTAAAAGCTATTTAGATGAAATAGCACGAGACAAGCCAGTTACAGCAAATAGAACCAAAGCAGCTATCAGTAAGTTAATAAATTTTCTAGTTGATGCTGACTTACTACCTTATAACGTCAGCCATAGAATGAAGAAGTACCCTGAAAAACCGCGTAAAAGATCCTTAGATGCACCGCAAGAGTTGAAGGTTTTCTTAAAACAACTTAATAGTTCAAAACAAATCAGCCAACTCACTAAAGATTCTATAAAACTTTATTTATTAACTGGTTGCCGTAAAAATGAACTTAGATTAATGACAAAACAAGAGCTATCACTGCCTTGTTCTACTTTCACACTATCAGAGGAAAGAAGCAAAACTTCAGAAAGAATAGTACCTTTAGTTGATTCTGCAATATCTATACTTAATAAATACAGTAGCAATCAAAGCTTCTTACTCATAAAAGAAAACGGTTTTGTTCTTGCAAATGACACAGTTAATCAAGCTATTGTAAGGTTAACATCACAGCTTGGATTAGCTAAAGCAACCACTCATGATTTGAGAAGAACTGTCGGTACTATTATGGCTCGTCAAAGAGTTTCATTAGAAGTTAGAAAAAGAGTTCTTGGTCATCATTTTAGTGAAATGTCTGAAGCTGTATATAATAGCTTTGATCATTTTGACGAAAAGCTAGAAGCACTTCAAAAGGTGGAGAGTTACTTAATTGAGTATGGGCTATTTAGCGAGTCCTCTTTAAATAATTAACAATACTAATCTAATAGGCTGGGGTGCAGCCTAATCAGCCACACCTCGGCACATGAATGCGCTGCAAGCCCATATATACAGGCCGATTCAACAAAATACACATTGTGAATTTATAGGTGAATTGTAGCAGTTCATGTAGCAATGGCAAAGTTATTCTTCTGCACAATACTCATCCCACTGTTTCTGTATTGCTGGCGGTAATGCTCTATCTGCTTTTGCGGTTTCCTGAAGCTTATCTATCTTTGCTTTTAACGCTAATACTTTCAGTTCTATTGCTGTTGGTTCTTTGCTGCAAACCCCCTTACCATGCATCCGCAATTGATGACCTGCAATTTTTCTACCGCAATTTTCGCATTTAGTTAGCGGTTTACCTTTTGTATATGTTTGTTTCAATGTTTATGTTTCCTTTTAATTTATCTAAATGAACAGACCCTCGACACCAGTTAGCTAATTCTTTGATTAGCCATACTAGTTTAGGGTCTGCTTCGTTAATTGATTTATATGTGTTTTGAGTGCTGCGACCTTTGCCTTGAGTAAAGGCTCTGGCAACCGCGTAGGGTACTGAGAGGTTTTCTATGAGTTATTGTTTGCTTATGAGGTTTATTATTTCTTTTTTCTTGTTCTAAAGAATAAGCCACAAATCACCTGAGGATTATCGTAAAAATCATCTGTATTTCTGGCTGTACGCATCAGTTCAACTAATCCCCTGACCGCCTTAACGAACTCAGGGTCTGCATTCAAGATACTACTGTAACATTTACTTTTACTCCGACTGTGCCCACTAGCAAACGCATAGGCTACATTTGCGGGTACACCAAGGGATAATAATTGATTACGTGAAAAACGCATCTTGTCTAGGCAATCCATTGTCCTTAGAAAGTTTAAAAGGGTGATCCTTACACGTGCTTCATTTTGTTTTGTGTGCCTCATATAACTCCTGTATTTCTTCAATTGTGGGGGAAACTGTGTAAGTCTCATAAAAATCATCAAGCAAAGGCATTAACTTATTAATACGGGCAAGCGTATCTTTTAAGTCAACGTATGGCTTATTGTCAGGTAGTTCGGCACTCCTAAGTATCTCATTAGCTCTAGTTACTTTACCTCTCTGAGATTTACCGTAAGTGATCCCCTCATCAACTAACGCTTTAAACACGTCTTTATCATCTAGACACCACGAACTTAGTTTTTTATCCAACGCCTTAAACGTTGTAGGCCAAGCGCCTTTTTTATCTAAACTTAAGCCTTTGATGTATTCAAAGAACTCAATACGGTCACCTTTGTAA
Organism: Candidatus Colwellia aromaticivorans; assembly: GCF_003333305.1. Lineage (GTDB taxonomy): Bacteria > Pseudomonadota > Gammaproteobacteria > Enterobacterales > Alteromonadaceae > Colwellia > Colwellia aromaticivorans. The sequence continues at coordinate 7,448 of NZ_QOLD01000051.1, forward strand.
TATAAATTAAGTACTTCTTCACCTAAGGACTCAAACCCTTTCAACTTGTTTTTTATTGTAGAGTGGTCAAATTTACAAATCATTCTACAAATAAAACTTAGATATACTGCTCGTTCTTGTTGGTTTGTGGGGGGTACATATTCCATATATTTAATACTCTTAAAGCTGACTTTAGACCTTTGTGCGTCATGAAAAAAAGTAGGTATTCCTACTTGGTTAAGTTTTAGTGCGACTTGCCTTTTTCTCACTGACAACGCTAACCGCTCTTCTTCATGAATCATGGCTTTGCATTGGTCTAGGTTATCTGCACCCTTTTCAGCCAGCTTTTGTGGCATGTTAAAGTTGCAAGTGACGTAGTGAAGAGCTTTAGGATGCCGTTCACGCCCAAGCATCTGTAATATATGATTACCTGTTTTATTAGATGCATTGTAGTGGACAAATACTTCATCAAAATATCCTTCCCAAGAAACACCCGATTGAATCAAGCTTGTGCAGCAAAGAACACTAATATCGTTCTTCTTTGTAAATTTAACAGGGTCATTAATAAACTCTTTATACTCTTCAGTTTCCTTGTGCTCATTTGTGAAGAAACGGAAATTTTCTGACCTTCCTATTACATCAGGTAATTTCTTTTGAACAAGAGGGATACTATCTCCGATAAATAAACATTTCTTACCCGACGTTACCGCCTTTTGAAACTCACGAACTAGCGCAGCCCCATTCGACCAACAATGAGCCTCGCACTCTTGTTCACGTTTCTTTATTAAATTTTGAGCTGAGCCTATATTGATTTTAATATTCAATATCTTCTGCATCATTTCGATGGTGTTAGTGGATATACCTTCATCTGTCATTACAATAAATTCGGCAGAGCACAATGCTAATCGCAAAGCCTTAATAATCTCTTTTGCATGAGATAAAAATGGTAATAGCTGAATTTGTTGGTGTGCCTCATCAAGAAAAAAATAGGTGAGCCCCCTATCATGGATGCGGTCTACACACTTAAAAAGGCTGTGCATAGTAGTCGCTACATTGTCATATTTAACTAATTCTGCACCTTTCTCACTTCCTTCCAGTACTTTGACTGCCCCACCAAATGCATTGGCATTAAAGCCGACTAACGATTTTGTGGGGGTCGAGATTAATATCGTATCGTTAGGTTTTATTAAGCGCCTCATTCCTTCAGTTTTACCGCATCCAGTACTTCCTTTGATGATATTTACAGTTATTGTCATATCTTCATCAGGCTTAAAGTCTTGCAACACTGAGTTATAAGGTAGTAAATCTGAAATACCAACAGGCGTTTCAGGCAAAGGCATACTAGTGCAATGATTAGGAACTAAATTTGAGTAATCTACCCATTCATTCTTTTCTAATATTATTGGCTGCACATCAAAGAAAGGCTCGAAACACCGCTTGTTCACGTCTTTCATTGCAGCTTGATATTGGGGTTCAACTTTAGCCCCTTTTCCTTCTCTTGCATGTGTAGCTACCTCCATCGAAGCCATAACGCTTCGGTCATAGCAGTTAACTAAGCCCTCTCGAAAAGTCCAATATAACTGGCTATTACAATTATCATTCATGTCTAACTCAGCTAGCTTTTTTTCGAACTTATTGTTGGGTAGTTTCATAAACTGGATACCGCTATCATCAACTTTTATGGAACCAGCTTTGATGATAGGGGTCGCCATATACTCAACATCTGGGAGTATTAGCTTGTCACCTTCGATGAAAAATCCTGTATAGTTTTCATGCTCATTAGGGCCTTGCGGGATAGAGGTGTAAATCAACTGTCCCGCTGTACTATTAAAATTAGTATCTGCAATATCCGCGAGATTATGCTTTACATAAGTACTAAACTGCTTATGGGTTGCATGTTTACTCAGTTCAAAAATTACGTGAAACTTAATATGGCCTTTTCCGTAATAGCTACTACTCGCTTTGATATCCATAGCAATACCTTTGAGGTCTGTATAATTATCTAATATATGAATCACGCAGCTTTCGAAATCGGTATAGGGTAATTCGATATTACCGCCCGCATCTTTATGCCCTTTAGGTACAAATGTTTTATTGTCATACGAGTCAATATCTACAAACGCCCATATACATTCAGTATCATTAACCCCTAAAATTATTTGTTTGCGGGGTTTCATGCTTTGATTAGGGATACTTGATGACATAGGCATGTTTTGAGCGCATACAAAGGGTTGATTATGGTGTAGCTCTTTCCATAATTCTTGAAAATCTTGATGCGCCTCAACAGGTTTATTTATGAATTCCAGTATGCTGTCGTGTTTATTTCCATGTTTACCGCCTTTTTGAAACGGAAGGCTACTCCCTTTTAATAACGTCAAATTATTATATCTGCCCATATGAATTAGCCTTAAAGTAAATACTTTCCTCTTGCTCTTTCAGCAACGCTTTTTGAAAATTAAAATACTGCCTTACGTTTGGTATGCCCATTGCAATCATTTTCTTTATTGCCCCTGCATAAACCTTATATAGTGCAAAATTGTTAACTCTCTTGAATGGCAGGTAGTAACCTCGCCTTTCACACAATGCTATTATTTCTTGCTCTGTTGATTTTTTTGTAATGTTCATTCATTTCTCCTTGAGAATTTTATAGTGTGTTGAAATTATAATTATTACCCTGAAAGAATATGTTTCACGGTAATAATGTGAGTCGTAACAGGGCTGCTTATTCTGATTAGCCCTATTGAATGAGTCTGTTGGTAGTAGTTACTTTTGTAATTGAAACCCAACTCGATTGAGTGGCATAAAATGAGTGTGCAAATTTAATTATTTGATACATTTTTCTTAAAAAAGAAAAGAAAGCCAAAATCTCGACAATGCCAAGGCAAAATAAAGGCCACAAAACCAACCTTGCTTAAAGGTCACTTTATAAGGTTGTAATCTTTAGGGAATCAAGCAACACGTGAAGTCAGCGAGAATTACTCACTGCTATATTTAGCAAAGTTCATTTTACCCAAGAGTGGCACTCTAATAGGGTTAGCTGTATAGCTCGGCTACATCAAGAGCCGCACTAACATCATTGAGCTATTTTTTGAGATGAAATGTATTTTCCAAGACATATCAAATAGGCAATTACCCCCCGTAAAGTGAAGTTACACATGCATACAGAAGGTTAACCCGCAAAAAAGACCATTACAGCCGAATTAACGCGTAATTCATAAATTAAATAATATCCTTATTTATCAGTATATTATATCAAAAAAACAGTGTTTTGTAAAAAACTACTTTTATATTTCAATGGGTTATGGTCTTTCTTGCGATTATTACCATTAAGGTAAAGAGTCATTATTTAACGATATAGGACGGTCTTATTTTTAATTGTTTTTATGGGAGTTTATTTCTTTTTAGGAAAATCAGAAAAATAATCCATTTTCGAATGAAAACACTAGGAATAGAGTGAAGATAAAAGCCTACAAGCCAATAGATACATAGCATAGGTGGAAGATAGAGCAAGACGTGAAGCACGTAAAAACAAAGCATCCATGACGTATAACGAACGTATGATTAAAGTATTAAGCTTGTATGGGCAACGCACAATACTTGTTTGATAAACGTGTGGTTATTGTACAAATAACGTAAAGTGTCAAGAGCAGTGCATTTATGTACACCTCGATAAGCTATGTAACGTACATACATAGCGACCATTCAATTAATTACCTACCTCAACGGCAATGATCGAGATTGCAGGCGAGCCCCAAGACAAGGTTTAATTCCCCATGCAGACAGGATATATAGGACTTCTAGAGTTACAAAATTATGAATTAGGAGAGTTTGACTACAAAGAGATGCAAGCAAAGAAATTAAAAAATCATTGTGAAAATACCTCAGTAGAAAAGCACATTGCTTACAACGGCAAGATGGAAATTGATCATCTTATAGACCGATTAACTAATGGCGATACACTCGTAATTTGTAGCTTGAAATTTTTGGCTCACAATCGGGACATATTATATGACCGTATAAAAGCTATAGAAGACAATAGTATTACGTTGAAAGTTCTTGATATGGAAGAAAGTACATTTTCCTCTCATATTAAAGCATTTATGGCGTTTAATACTTATATATCAGGTATGAGAGTAAAAAAGGGAGCACATAAAGCTCGGTTTTATAAGGCTTACAAAGCTGGACGGAAAATAGCGGTTTCTGAACAAGATCGCCAAGAAGTCATACGCAAGAGAACTATAAAAATCTCAGGTGTAAAACAGCCAACAGTAACCGAATTAGCTGAGTACTATAAATGCTCAAGACAAACTATTTATAATATATTAAAAGGTAATTAAAATGATTGATTTATTCGCAGAACAGACACAAGAACTAACAGAAAAGAAAAAGCCAGCACTTTGGAATGACGCTGACCTAATAGAAAACATGACGGCTATTATTAGGGACACTAAAGAACCTACGATTGAAAGGGTTTCAATTAGGCTTGGCGGGACAACACCCGTTAAAGTTTTCGACAACAAATGTTCTCGTACAATGCCAAAGGGAGCATTAACTAGAGAAGAAGCGCTAAGCCAAGTAAAAGGTTTAGATAAAGAGGTTCTACTACCCGCGCTAAGGGATGCTCTTAAAAGCTTATTAGCTTCTTTACAAAAATCTAAACAAGCTAAAGCAAAAAAAATAGCTAAATTCAAGCGTCTTAAACGGGAAGAGCAAGCTTTTTTAGCTATCCAGAAACAAGAGGAGAAACTTAAAATAGAGGCGAATTTAGTAAAACTAAAAAGGGAGCAAGATAAATACAGTACGACTACAGCAAGAGGATAGCAGATGACGGAATATATTTTGAGAAAAGAACTAGGTACTAATTTTGACGAACGAGCCCTAGAACTTTTATAGATATCATATGTGTGAGCTGTAACTCACCCCCAATAGTATATACTCAAAAGCAATAAATAGAAAAGCCCTCAAAGTTGAGGGCTTTCTTTTAGTCAATTTTAACCTCAACACTAACTGGCCGATGATCAGACACTTATCTACTAGCTTCTTTACGCATAGCTGGCGTATAAATCATCTAGTCAAACTCAAACACAGCCCCTGATTATTTTTTGCACTTCATCCGAGTGTTTTGTATACCAGATATTATCGTAAAAAGATTTATCCGCGATTGATGCCATTTTACGAACACTCATCTGAGGGCGGACTTTTTGACTGCGGGGAACAACTGCTAATTTAAAACCTTGTTTTTACCTGTTATTTTATATAGTTGTTTGTTGGCTAAGTTCATAGTCGGCATCATATGATGTTAATTGTTGTAATACATCTTCAGGTGATACGTGAAAAAATTCTTTACGTTTATTAACCAAGTTCACACGTTGTTCGGCAAATTGCTTATGTAAGTAATTTTCCAATTGTGGGGCATCCTCAGTAAATGCAAAAGCATGAACGCTGAAAAGCTCAGGTACAGATGCATCACCTAACTCTTTCACCCTATCATTAGGATCTGCTCTTCTTGTCATACCTATTTTGCAGATACCTTTACCAAAAGAAAGCTCATTTGAGATTACATATACATAACCAGCTCGGGTTGTTTGTGCTAATGAAACAGCTCGTCTTTCTTTATCTTTCAATATTTCTAGCTCTCCTTTATGTAATTCATATAAAGCTTTTTGTTCTTCAGAGCTTGATTCCAATTTACTTAATTCTTCAGCAACCAACTTTTCCATCAAAACACGTGTTTTTTCTGCTTTTTCTGCGGCTGCGATAATTCGTGTTTCTTCTCTTTCAGCTTCACGTATTACTCTTGCCTCTTCACGTTCTTCTTCTTTAATATCTTGTTTTAACTTGGTTATTTCATATCCAAGTTGTAGTTCTTCCACTTTAAGCTTTAAGTAGGAATCTTTAAGGGATGTTTTAACAATGACACCTGATGCGTTTATTTCATTGAATGTATCTTTTGTTCTCTGAATTAAGCGATTCATATTATTCCAGTCTGCAAGTGCTGCCGCAGCTTTAAAATCGTTATCTAAACATCGAAGTCTTAGTTTAATTTCTCTATTAAACAGCTTTTTAGCTTCAGCTTTAGAATCATTAACAACAAAATCAGACCCCATAGAACAAACACATGCTCTTTTTTCACTAATAAGTATTTTAAGATGTGATTTAACACCAGCTAATTTGTCTTCCAAAACATCAAGGCTATTAGTGCCTTGTAACCGTGTATACGAAATACTGTCTGTAGTACCTACTCCAATATTGAATTGTGATAAACGTGACTCATTATTTTTCAACATAGACAGGTTCTTCTTATATGCAGATTGAAGATCGCTATATTCACTAGATAGATTTTTCAGGTTTTTCTCTTCGATAGTTATTGGTAGATATTTTTTTTCAATTTCATCACTTAAGTGTTTCACATCAGCATATAGCTTACACTGCGTTAAGTAATAATATATGGATAATGAGAGCAAAAAAGATAACGCAATAGTTATGTACATAATTAATATCCTTATTAAATAGACGTAGGCAGCTGAGTGGATGCTACTTCAGACTGAGTTGAAACATTATTTCTTGCTTCACGAATAAGTAAGCTTTCTCTGTATTCCTTAGCCTCTATATCAAAATACCAATCTGAATCAATATCTAATTCTTCCATAGCACTTGCGACTTCTTGTGGTGATACTTTGAAAAATTCTTTACGATGATTGTCTATATTAACTCTTCTGTCGTTGAATTTATGGTGCAATTTTTTTTCAATATTAGGGGCATTGTCGACAAAGGTTAACGTATGTACATCAAACTTAAACGGAACACTGGCATCCCCTAGTTCCTTAACGCGATCCATAGGCTCTAAGCGTCTTGTCATGCCAATTTTAACGACACCTTTACCAAAGCTACCAATATTTGAAATAACGTAAATATAACCAGCTTTCGTTAATTGTGCCTGCGAAACGGCTCGCTCAAATTTGCTCTCTAAGCGACCTATATCTTTTTTCATATTTTTAATTTTAAGTTCTATATCGGTAGCACTTGCTCCGTGGAGTTGTTTAGCTAGCTTTTGAGCTTTAGCAAGATCAGACTTTCTATAAAAAATGTCATCTTCAATTTCATCAACATCACCTCCACTTCCTTTTTTTGCTTGCTCTCTAAGTAGTGCTTGTTGTTCCTTCTTTTCTTGTTTTAAGTTTTCTTTATGTTTGAGCTCAGCATACCAAATAGCCAGTTCAGCTATTTTTAGATCAAAATAGCTATTTGAAATTGTGACATTAGCTGTTTCGCCAAGCTTTTCTAGTTGTTCCTCTAACCTGTAAAGCTTTTTAATTGTTGCATCATAGCTTGAATGCCGCATTTTTTTTCTAATAACATCAAACTCAGCATTAAATGCTTTTAATAATAGGTATCTATAAGCATCGACCATCTGGGTACCCTTTCTCTTACTGCCAAACCATGACCAATTAGTGTATGCGGTTGTGGCATCCCCTCTTTTTATGACACTAAACTGTTGTTTGATGATCCTATCTACTTTCTCTTTTAATGCTTCACTGTCATCAAATTTATACGTCGGAGGGAGTAGCCCAACGTTTATATGATTTAGTTGATTGATGCTATTAGTCAGTGTTTCATTGAGCTGAGCAAAAACTGTTTCACCAAGAAGTTTTTTTTCTTCGATACTATTGAAGGAGTTAACAAGTTCTTGAACAAGCTCTTCAATAGGCTTTTCATTCAGGCTTCTTTCTTTGCGTTCGTTTTCTAAAAAAATAGCTTTACGAGTACCTAATTTAGAAAAACCAAGTACAGTAAAAATAATTGATAGAAATAGTGTGCAAAACCAAATGATTTGGTGGGATTCATCACTAATAAGCATAAAAGTATCTTCCTTAATAAACAATAATAGAATTAAATGCGTTGGAATGGTGTGAACATTGTTAGGTCAATCCTAACAGCTAAATTTAAATCGATTTAAATACAACATGATAATAATTATATGTATGATCAAAATAACACATATGTCCTAAATCCTACACCACACTTTTCTTATATTTGTAGTGGCATAGTTAATTTGGCCACTACAATGTCAGCTTTCGTACCCTAAAATGTCGTTTATAAAGTAACTACCAACGGCAGCTTGAAAGCTCAAACTGCCGTTAATAACTCAAAAGTTAACGTCAGCTTTTGTTTAGGTTTGTTAGATACCAGTCGCGACAAAACACCATAGGATCAACAAGCTTCACTCCTCAGGCTGGTGTCTAACAATAGCTATCAGTTGACCTAAAGAACAAGCAGTAGCTAACGTCAGCAAAGCACCAGTTGTCATAATTGCTTTTCTTCTCTATAGATTTTGTACAACTGATTTCTTGAACAACCAATAATATCAGCAATCTCATTTTTGGTCAGATTGCTACTTTCATCATCCATTAATTCAACAATACGTTTTCTTTTTTCATCCAATATTTGACGGGGTTTACCAAACTTAACACCTTTGGCTCTCGCTCTTTCAAGTCCTTCCTGAACACGCTCATTAATTATGTCTTTTTCGAACTCAGCAAAAGCACCTAACATGCTAAACATAAGCTTACCGCTACTAGTTGAAGTATCAATTGCTTGATTTAGTACATTAAGAGTTCCGCCTTTAGCTTCTATCATATCAACCAACTTATGTAAGTCAGTTAAAGACCTAGCTAAACGGTCTAACTTGGTAATTACTAAGCTATCCCCTTCCCTCAAATAATCAATTGCTCGATGTAATTCAGGACGGTCACTTTTGCCACCACTTAGCTTTTCTTTGAATGTTTTATCGCAGTCTTTCAACTGTTCTAGTTGTGCATCTAAGTTTTGACTTTGTGTTGAACAACGAGCGTAAGCAATTTTCATATTGTACTCTTTTATCTAGGAGTTAGATTACAATACTAAGGTTACGATAAAGATTACACTAAATCAAATGTATTTTTGGATAAATAAGGAAATAAAACGGTGTAATCTAACCTGTAATATAGATTACACAGGGGCGGTTAAGAGACTAGCTATATTTTATATATGTATAGGGGGAGTAGCACGTGTAACTTCAAAAATATTTAAGCATACAATAATTAACTTATCTCTAACGATTAAGCTCTAGTATTCCAATCATCTGAAACCGTTGTAGAATTAGTTGGAGGGATAAACTTAGGCAGTTCAGATTTACAGTGTTTACAAATTTTAGCTTCAGCTTTAACAATCTCTGCACAACTTGGGCACTTTCTTTCTTTTCCTGAAGCTATAGCTAAGCTCTCAAGCTTGTCTTGATTAGGAGATGAAGCAATAACGATTAATAAAGTAATAATTGGTGAAATGATTAACGATAGAAAAAAATAATCACTCCATGAATGCCCCTTGGACGAAGCTACACTAGCTACAATTAAACTTACTACAACCCAAAGAACAATATAAATAACATATAAATCCATTAAAAAAACTCCATGATTTTTTAAGATATAGCACCGTAACAAAGTGCTTCTACAACAACTCATTCAAACTAAACATTCTTCAATATCAAAGATGGCTAAAATATTGATAAAAAAACATCTATTTTTTATCCTTACTAATTAGCTTGTAAGCAGCAATTACCAGCTACTTCTATACTTTATATCTGGCATAGGTTCCGCTGCTCTTATTGGATAACTTCCGTTACAACTGATACATCTATATGTACCACTAATTGTTTTGTTGTCCTGTAAAATTTGAATCGACCTCTTTGATACACAGGAAGGACAAATATAGTGTTCTGGATCACTTTTAGATTTGTATACAACTGCCTCACCAACAGTCTTAACCAATTCATACTCAGCCAATTTATCCCCCCAAGAGTTAAATTCACCGATAGTAGTTTTTAGAGTGTTGTTTTCTTCCTGTAGACGAAACAACTCTTCTCTTAATTGAAATAATGCATCTTGAGCATCACCAACTTTTTTAATTGCTTCATTAATTTTACCGAGAGAGTCGGCTTCAATTTTTAGATCAGTAAAACCAAGGAAAATATCTTTAGCTATTTTTAATCCACTATAAGCTGATGAGAATGATGCTATATCCATGTGACTCCAATACTTTTGCTGCTAACGCCCTGTTAACAGGCAATAAAATAGTTGGTTAAAATAAGAGAAGAAGGAGAAAAACCAACTGTTTTTTGTCCTTGTTTAACAGCTTATGTACTTACTTTACGCTTAATTTGAAGAGGAACACGGAATTTAACTCTACTAGCGGTTTCTGTACCTTCAGAAAGATCTCCACCTAAACCACCGACACCAGCAATACTTAATTTAGCACCACCTTCTTTACTGCGAGACTCTGTTACAGCTATATCAAAATCTACATGAGTAACCCAACCACCATGAAGGGAAAACATATTTAATTTTTTTAACTCTTCGACATGTTGGCCTCCGCTATCAAGACTTGATTCATTTTCATTTATTGCTTCAGTAACTTGCCTAAGTGTTTCAGTAACAAAGTCTTTAACGTCCATTTAATACTCCGGTTTCGATTAAGGTACATAACAATTTAATCAGGGGAAACTTTCCTCTTTTCCTGCCAGAAGCTTTCCCACCTATTTATTTTCTATATTATTAGCAAATACATACAGCCTTTACCAGTTCTTTATTTAGGCCGTTTTCTATTTATGCTCCCTGACAGGAAATAGGGAAACCTTCCTCATTTCGTGACTTGGGAGGAAAGCACGCAACATTAGACAAATAAACAACAATATGGATTTTGTAATATTAGAAAATATATGGCTAAAATATTGAGGCTAATGTATCCACTGCGCACCAAGGGAACATTAGCATCAAGATTTATTGGTGCTAAAAAACGACGATGTTTGAGGGATTTTCTTTAACCGTCACTTTTGCCACAGAGCAGAAGTTATCATTTGAAAATTTATACTGAAAGTTGTTGTATGTTTTGATCTAGAGCGGACATGGCTGAACAACCACATTACTTTGACAACTTCCCGATAGCGGACGTTCCCT
>NZ_QOLD01000013.1 GCF_003333305.1 Candidatus Colwellia aromaticivorans
ATTGGTACAACAATGAGCATAGGCATAGCAGGATCAAGTTTGTTACTCCGAGCCAAAGACACGATGGTCTTGATGTTGAAATACTAGCGAAGCGAAAAGTGTTATATCAGACAAAAAGAAATGAACATCCTGAGCGATGGTCAAAAAAAGAGAGAAACTGGCAGCCAATAGGCGCTGTGGAGTTAAATCCAGAGCAGCACAAAGAAGCTGCTTAACAATTTAGGCGACAACTGCCTTGAAAAACGCCGAAATACATTACGAATAATTTCACGAAGTGCATAATTATAAAGTCTATTTTCTTCAGTATCTTCCACTGTACCTGAAACAACTCTAGCGAGACCTCTTACACTAGACATTATTTTGTCGTACCAAATTTGAAGTTCTTGTGAATTAGCATCATATGCTGGCTTTACGATTCTAGTGATAGGTAAATATGCAGATGATCCTCTAGCTTGACCTACTTGATTTCCTCCACCCATCATTATGAAATCAAAAAAACCTAAATGCATAAGATACGAGTGCACCTTATTTTGGCTATTGTGACCTGACTTTTTTGTGTTTAGCTTTTTTTGTTTACGATTAATTATCCATTTTCTTAGCTTAGATCCAGCAACAAGCATAGCCGTAGGAAATGAGTACCTTAATGTCGAGCAATCAATACAGACATCTGGTGTATCTTGGTGAAGTTCCAGTTGTTCAAAAAATGGAGCAAGAGTATCTCTATCAAACCGTTCAGGAAAAAATATTGTAGTCATCACAGATCCATGTTGAAAGTAAGCCCACTTAAGGGACTGAAAATAGTTTGCTAAAATGTGCAGCGAAGCGAAATGTAGCCGACTGTTACGTGTCCTTGTTTATTTTCTTATATTGCGAACCACTTAATCAATTCTATAACACTATAAATAGTCCCAACTAAACCAACAATAATAAAAAACCAAATTACTTTAAGAACTATCGGCTTTGGTTGAGCTTGTAATAGTACTTGTACTACTTTTGCTTTACCTTCATCTGATTCTATATGCGTATTAATACCTTCCCAAGTATTTGGAGGAAAATACAAATATGAAATAGTAATTTCTTTTTTAGGAGTGAGTGTTGGGAAAAGTAATTCTTTACCGCCCGCTGGTAATTCATTAACTGAATATTCTATGTCTGGATATACGTTAAAGTCAGGTAAATAATTGTGACCAACACGAACATTTTTTGCAGCTTTATTTCCGCTGTTACGCAGAATAACAGAATGAGTATTCACAGTTGTAGGATCTCGCCCATCTTCTTTGGGAGCTAGCTTATGGGATGCGATATAACCTAAGTGAACTATTAATTTTTCACGATTTTCAATGAATCTGTTTATTAATATGCCAAGAAACAACGTTACTATTGGCATTGATATTTTTACTATTAAATCTACATCCATATTCGAAATAATCCTTTAGCAATATAACTCCCAAATAATGGGCTAAAAATAGTTTACTAAATGTTGAGGAACGAAAACAGCCAACTTTTTTTATCCTTATTAATTAGTTTGTTAGCCTGCAATTACAATACTGTAGCAGATGAGTTAATTCCTTTGTACTTGTAAATAGCGTTAGCTCTTTTTACCAATCTTTTGTCTTTTGATACTACCAACGAACAAAATGCTCCCATACCAATATGACCAGAATCACTACGTACATTTGGCAATTTATCGATTTTACGGCACTTTTTCTCAGCCTGATATCCGATAATATCCATAACTGCACATGACCCAACAATACCTAAATACATCGGCCAAGTATCATAACCTTGTTTATCTTTAGGATTAAAGCCAAAAAACTCATCGCAAGTTAACCCTCCTGAACTAGGTTGAATGATACACCAAATTTTTTCTATTATGTTTTCACCTAAAACACTACCAACTTCACCTTTGTCATTACCTAAAGCTGACCGTGTTTTGATAATATCATTGCCATTTTCGATAAGGTCATTTATAACACCTTTAAAGTCTGGTGTTATGTGTGCTAATTCATCGTTCAACTCTGCATGACTGTTTGTTAGATCTTTTGTAATTTCAAATATTTGTTCTGAAATAATGTCGGGTAAACACTCTAGAGATTCTTTATCCCCACCACCATTAACCCAAGCAAGGAAAGAGTCAAAAATATCTTCTGATAAATCTACATCAGATATGGCATCAAGATATTCAGAATAAAGCTCTGTTGGTGTACCTGACTCTTTAATTATGGCTTTTCCTGTTATTTTCCAATTTTGGTCTAATTCTAAATCCAATAGCTTCGCGTCTATTTGATGTAATGCATTTAAATATAATTGAGGGTTGTTAGATCTATGGATTTCTCTAAAGTGCTCTTTGGAATATGCAAATATAAATTCATCCGATGGCTTAATATTTATTTCTTTATTAACGATTAAACCAATAATATTTTGATCTAAATATACTAGAGGCTTGCTCCTGGTTATCAATTAGTTATCCTATTTAAATTATACATATTTCTGTAGCTACTATGATTACTTTCATCATAATCTATGATATCTAATTTAAACTGATGAGAGTGCACAAAAGCCTCTTTCACTTGAATACCGAGAGCTTTACACTTTATATACACTTCTTTTTTTATATTAGTGGGCATCTGGCATCCAACAATTACCGATTTAATAATACTCGGCTCTATTGGATAAAAAAACAAGGTTGAATCTTGCGTCTCTACCATTTCAGCATGATCGATTGGTAGCAGTAATCTCTGCTCTTCTTCATAACTCCACTCTGGAGATTTTACAAACCATGACTCAGTATTATATTCGAGTTCTTGTGGCTCAATATATTTAGGTCGTTCAATTGTATAATCAACAGGTTTAATAACCCCAATATTTTCGTAGCAATCTTTATGAGAATAGTCAGGTGAGAAATCATCAAATATTTTTGATGGGGCATCTGTATACTCCCCATTAAAAAACTCAGCATTTGCATCAAGTTCTATACAAATTCCTGCATGATCATTAGCATAATGAGACCACATTAATAGGTTGTCCTTTTTAGATGCAAAACATAGAACACCAACACTTGCTCGTACACCGCATTCAGCATCCCAAGCCGCATAGTTATATGACGCACCATCTGACAACCGGTGAGAAAGAGACATTATTTCATCATGCTCTTCTTGTGAAACTGAACTGAGGTAGTTACCCATTACCATCTCAAATGGATCATTAAACTCACCAAACCTAGAGATTTTCAGGAAGAAATTTTCAAAAAAATCTGGTCTATATTGCGTATATTTATAAATTGATGTCATGGAATACTACCAGTGATTAATTTACAGGCTAACTGCTTATTATGGAGACTTTTCAGTAATATGACACAAATAATTCATTAGAATATATATAGCAAAAATGTAACTCTTGATATCTGCGCACTTTTTTGACGTTTTCTTTCTTGATTGATAATTGTACTTTTAGGGAAAAAGCACAGGAACTGGACAGTAAATTCCCTAATCAGGCAAAGTTAATCAGTTCCGGTCGATGTTGAGGATATGAGCTGGTAGTTAGATATATGTGTAAGTAATTAGACCTAATTAGCTTCAAATACTCACAGAATATGCACAGGAGCAGGCGATGAAAAACCAATTTCATATTTGTAATATTATCTACAGGTATTGTTTTTAAAGGTCTACAGAGGAATAAAAATGGGGTGGCTAAAGGGATTTGAACCCTCGACAACCGGAATCACAATCCGGGGCTCTACCAACTGAGCTATAGCCACCACTGAGGTGTTGCTTGCATTGTTTCTAGGTTTGAAACAATGCGCGGATTTTAATGAGTTATCACAATTTGTGCAAGCAAAAATGGAAAAAGTATTACCTTTTTAATGCATACAATGTTTTTATGCAGATAATACTCAATTTTTAATCTGTTTAAGGTTAAAGAACACAGGATAAGCGCTTTGTTCGACTCATCTTGTATTATTTAGTTTGCTCTAAACACTTCTTACATGAAAAATATGTTCTACATTAGAGAGCTGATCTAGCAACGCTGGTGTAGGCTCTTGCTCTATATCTAGAATGGTATAGGCTATCTCGTCGCGACTTTTATTCACTATATCAAGCACGTTAATATTCAAATCAGCCAATAAGTTTAAAACAGTACCTAATACCTTAGGTATATTGTCATTCGCAAATGTTACGCGATATCCCGTGGTACGCTCCATAGAAACGGCAGGGAAATTAACAGAATTAACAATGTTGCCATTATCTAAAAAGTCTATTAATTGAGTAGCACCCATTTCGGCACAGTTTTCTTCGGCTTCAACCGTACTCGCACCTAAATGTGGGAATAAAATTGCTTTTTCGTGAGCGATTAATGCTTCACTTGGGAAGTCAGCAATGTAAGCACCTAATTTTCCTGAGTCTAAAGCCGATATTACTGCGGCTTCTTCAACTAATTCACCACGAGCTAAATTAATCAGTTTAGCCCCTTCTTTAATAGCAGAAAATGCGTCGTCGTTCATCAAACCTCGTGTTGCTTCAAACATAGGTACATGCAAAGTAACATAATCAGAACGGGCTAATAATGAGTTTAAATTAGCTGCTCGGGTCACATTGGAAGATAACTGCCATGCTGCCTCAACACTGAGTTTTGGATCATAGCCAATAACTTTCATCCCTAAGCTTAAAGCAAGGTTGGCAATTTTAGCCCCTATAGCGCCTAACCCAACAACCCCTAAGGTTCTTCCCTTAAGCTCCGAACCACCATATTTTTTCTTACCCGCTTCTACTTTTTTATGTAATTCTGCTGCATCGGTTTCTGACGCTAAAGAGTCAACGTAGTTCATGCTTTGGGTAATACCGCGAGAGCCTAGTAATAAACTCGCTAGCACTAATTCTTTTACTGCATTGGCGTTTGCACCAGGGGTATTAAAAACAACAATGCCTTTAGGCGTATAATCGGCTACAGGAATGTTATTAACACCTGCGCCAGCACGTGCAATAGCGAGAACTGACTCTGGTAGTTCTTCGTTGTGTAGTTTATGACTGCGTAATAAAAGCGCGTCTGGCGTTTCACAAGTAGCATCAACAAGGTAGCTGTCTGCTGGAAATTTATTTAATCCTTTGGCTGCAATATTATTATAAGTTCTAATCTTTTTCATATAAGACTCTTTAGTAGTTATTCGCTGAAATTAAATAGAATGAGAAACTTGCCTATTTAACGTTATGAGCATAAAAAAACCCGCTATTAAAATTAAATAGCGGGGTATATACCCGCTCTACTTCAAGGTGCATATTGAAGGGAACGGGTATAGATACTATGCGGTAGCTTGTTGATATGCCCAAGTTAACCAAGGGAGTAAAGCGACTAAATCTGACTTTTCAACCGTTGCACCACACCAAATTCGTAAACCCGCAGGGGCGTCGCGATAGGCGCCTATATCATAGGCAACACCTTCATTATCGAGTAATTTCACAATTGCTTTTACTTGATCAGCATTAGCTTTTAATTCAAAACATACGCTGGTATTTGAACAAGTTTCAGGTGTTTTTGCTAAAAAGCTTATCCAGTCATTTTGGGCGACAAATTCGGCTAATACCGTTAAGTTTGCTTGGCTCTTTTCTATGGCCGCAGATAAACCGCCAATTTCTTCAACCCAGTTAAGCGCATCAAGATAATCTTCAACACATAACATTGACGGTGTATTGATAGTGGCACCTTTGAAAATACCATCAATTAATTTACCTTTTTTGGTTAAACCGAATACTTTAGGTATCGGCCAAGATGGCGTATAAGACTCTAATCGTTCTATGGCTCTTGGACTTAAAATTAACATACCGTGAGCACCTTCGCCGCCAAGTACTTTTTGCCAGCTAAAGGTAGCAACATCAATTTTGTCCCAATCAATGTCCATGGCAAAAACTGCACTAGTAGCGTCACAAATAGTTAAACCCGTACGTTGATCGCTGATCCAATCTACATTTTCAACTTTAACGCCCGAGGTTGTGCCATTCCAAGTGAAGATAATGTCGTGATCGGCATTGGCCTGTGAAAAATCAGGTAGCTCACCATATTCCCCAGTAAATGTACGAGCATTGTCTAATTTCAATTGTTTAGCAACGTCTGAGCCCCAACCAGAGCCAAAAGACTCCCATGCAAATACATCAACGGGGCGCTGACCTAACAGTGACCACATGGCCATTTCCATAGCGCCAGTATCAGAACCCGGCACAATACCTACTTTATAGCCTTCAGGTAAATTTAATAACCGTGAAGTTTCAGTAATTGCTTTTTGTAAACGTTCTTTACCAATAGCACTACGATGTGAACGCCCCAAGCTGTCGGTATTAAGCGCAGCAAGATCATAACCTGGACGTTTTGTACATGGGCCTGAAGAAAAGTTAGGATTAGCAGGTTTAGTATTCGGTTTCATTAAGGTTCCTTGACTATTGGGTCATTGTTGTTGCTCTATATTATTTGACTTTTTTGTCACTAAATAAGTTGAGCAAAAGTTAATTCGATAAAATTGGATAAATACTGCCTTAATTAGCATGAATATTCAACAGTACCGGTGGCTAATTAAGCAATATCAAGATTGAGATCACATATTTATCTATTATCTAAAATTACAGGGAAAATTTTCAATAGATTAAGCGCACAAGATAGTAAATATCATTAAAAAATAACATCACAATTAAGTACTCAAAATATAAAATTCTCCATACGGTTATGTGATGATTAACTAATTGTATAGATTAACTGATATGATCTTTCTATTAACAGCATAAATAGTTTTCTGTTAACTCTATACCCATGTTACTTTAATATGTCGGATTCAGCTGGAGTTAGAAACGTCTTTAGGCAAGGCTTTGATTGAAGATAATGGTTGTTCCATTGTCGAAATCAATAACGTAGCATAAAGCGTTTCTAAACCAGCCATACAGGGGCCCCTGATCAAATCATGTTCTTCGTTGCATCTCTTTTTAAGGGAACGACCCTTAATAAAAAGATGCGCCTTGATCATGAATCGTTCAGCTGCCCTGAAACGCACATCTTGAAGTATCATGGGTATATATTAATTAATTATTAGGAAAAAATGTCGGTGAGAATTTGTGATACCGCGCTAGAAGCAATATCTGTCATTGAAGATAATGAGTTTATTTGGACTCATTCAATGGCTGCCACTCCAAGAATTCTTATCGACGCATTAGCTATACATGCTAAAACGCGGCAGAATTTAACATTACTACAGCTTCATACTGAAAGAGCCGATTCTTTAGCATCACCAGAATTATTCGGTCATTTACGTCACCGTTGTTATTTTAGCAGTACTTCAACACGACCTCTTATGGCAATAGGCGAAGCGGATTATGTACCAATGTTTCTTTCAGCGCTCCCTAAGCTATTTAGATCTGGTGAGCAGCCAATAGATACAGCAATTATTCAGGTATCTCCGCCAGACCAACACGGAATGTGTACCATGGGGATTTCTGTTGAAGCAACAAATTCGGCTTGCCTAGTAGCAAAAAAAATTATTGCTCATATTAATCCTAATATGCCTAAAACACATGGTGATGGTTTTATTTCTTACGATAGTTTTCATAGTGTCTATTGGCAAGAAGATGAGTTACCTTTACACCCTCAAGAGAAATTTGATGAAGTAACTCAAGCCATTGGTAGAAACGTTGCCCAATTAATAAATGATGGTGATTGTCTACAAGTGGGTATAGGTGCTATTCCAGATGCAGTATTAGCTTGTTTAACCAATAGAAAAGATTTGGGTGTACATACCGAAATGTTTTCTGATGGTTTGCTTGATTTAGTTGATACCGGTGTCATTACAAACCGGCTAAAAAAAATTCACCCTGGAAAAATAGTCACAGGGTTTGCCGTTGGCACACAAAGATTATATGACTTTGTTGACGATAATCCACAAGTGGTATTTTTAGACATAGAATATGTTAACGATACATCAATCATCAGACGTAACGATAATGTCGCGGCGATTAACAGTGCATTGCAAGTCGATTTGTCCGGTCAAGTTTGTGCTGACTCAATAGGAACTTCTATTTATTCAGGCGTTGGTGGACAAATGGACTTTATTCAAGGCGCAAGTTTATCAAAAGGAGGCAAAGCTATAATAGCATTACCTTCAACAGCTAAACATGGCCAATTGTCGCGTATTGTGACAACATTAGATAAAGGTGCTGGCGTAGTAACCACCAGAGCTCATGTTCAATATATAGTAACCGAGTATGGTATTGCTAACTTACGCAATAAAAGCCTAAGAGAGCGTGCTAAAGCGTTAATTGAAATCTCACATCCTGATTTTCGTGATGAACTAACAAAGAGTTGCCATAAAATATGGGGTATTCATCTCTGATTTTTTATCTAAGACTTAACAATCCAAATACCGTACTGATTAACATAAGCCATACCACCTAATGCAAAGCTTGTCTTTATACTCATGATACTTCAAAATGTCTGTTTCAGGATGCCTGAGCAATTCATGATCAAGGTGCTTATTTTTATTAATGGTTGTTCCCTTAAAAAAAGGAGCAATGACGAGCATGATTTACTCAGGAGTCCCCGAAGGGCGAGTTTTAAAGGCTTATATACGGCGTTATTGATTTTGACAAGGGAATAACCATTATCTTCAGTCAATGCCTTGCCTATAAGCCTTTAAATTCTCGCTGAAACGAGTATTTCGAGGTAACATGAGTATAGGTATAAGGTTAAACTAAGATTAATATATATACCTATGATACTTCAAGATGTGCTGAATCCGACATATTGAAGTAACATGGGTATAGACCCTTATTTATAACTTAGGCTGCCTTTTATGTCTCTAGAAGCAATTACCAATCAACTTTCCTCTAAAGGTATTTCATCAAAAAGTAAAATTCCTCCTGTAGAAGATTGGAACCCTGAGTACTGTGGTGAAATGGATCTTCAAATTAAAAGCAATGGTGACTGGTTCTATACGGGTACTATATTCAAACGAGCCAAGTTAGTTAAATTACTCGCTTCTGTGCTGAAAATGGAAGGTGATGAATACTATTTAGTAACGCCCGTAGAGAAAATAAAAATTACCGTTGAGGATGCGCCTTTTGTGCTAACTGAATGGTATTGGCATGATGAATCGCAAACGACCATGTGCGTTAAAAACAATGTTGGGGATGAGTTTGTTTTAGATGCACAGCATCCAATATCGGCTAACGAGGTAGGGGAGTTATACGTTATTGTTCGTCGAAACCTATTAGCTAAGATACATCGTAATATTTATTATCAATGGATTGATATAGCGAAAGAAGTGCAAACGAAAAACGGCACTGAATTGGTATTTATCAGTGCCGGATGTGAATTTAGTTTAGGGGTTGTTTAATAGCAATTTTACTATTCAAATATAAAAATTATATTACCCGAGAAAAGCGTTGCTGATTAATATGCTTTTTCATATAAGCATCAAAACTCATGCAAACAATACGGATAAGTAAGCGAGCTTTTTGCGCGACTTGAATACTATCAGGAGTATTCACAACAAGATCATCAGCGATAAAGGTATCAAGCAAGGGTAAATCATCACTAAAATAGCTATCAAAATCAATATTATATTTTTCACTGATTTTATTTTTATCTAGAAATAAATTACACATTAATTCACGAATAACTTCTCCACGAATAATATCATCTTGTGACAAACTTACGCCTTTTACTTGCGCATGTTGCTGTGTTTCAATCGCTTGATAATAGGTTTTAAGATCTTTAATGTTTTGGCTAAAACTATTACCAATAGCGCTAATTGATGACACGCCAAGACCAAGCAAGTCACAACCACCTTTGGTTGTGTATCCTTGGAAGTTTCGATGTAATGTGCCATTACCTTGAGCAATTGACAATTCATCATTAGGTTTAGCAAAATGATCCATACCAATAAAGTCATAGCCATAATCACATAACGTTTCAATGGCAAGTTTCATTAGTGCAAATTTTTCTTCGGTATTAGGTAACCATTCATCACGCAATTTACGTTGAGCAGCAAACCGACTAGGTATATGTGCATAACTAAAGAGTGAAATTCTATCGACATCCCACTCGTGAGCTTTGTCTAAGGTTTTAGCAAAGTTTTCTAACGTTTGGTGAGGTAAACCATAAATTAAATCAATATTAATCGACTTAAAACCAACGGCTTTAGCATGACCGATAAAATCGCCAATAAACTGCGTTGATTGCACACGGTTAATAGCTTCTTGTACTTTTAAATCTAAATCTTGTACACCCAAGCTTAAACGATTAAAACCTAATGAAAACAAATGTTCAGCCAAGTCCATTTCAATTTCGCGCGGATCTATTTCAATACTCATCTCTAAATCATCAGAAAAGCTAAATTTTTCTTTCAATAAATTAACTAATGTAGTGATTTGTTTATGTGTTAAAAAGCTTGGTGTGCCACCACCCCAGTGTAATTGCTTTACTGTATATTCTGTAAATAAAGGCGCTTGCAACGCAATTTCTTGCGCTAAATATTCAAGATAAGTATCCGCTTTGTCACGATGACGGGTGATAACTTTATTACAACCACAGTAGTAACAAAGTGTGTGACAAAAAGGGATATGTACATACAAAGATAATTCACGATTTGGTGAATCCTTTATTGCTTGTACAAAGTCGCCATGCTTAAAGTCATCATGAAACTCTAATGCTGTGGGATAAGAAGTATACCTTGGACCACTAGTATTATATTTACTAAGTAATTGAGGATCGAAAAATTGACTAACTTGCATCTTGTTCACACCTTAAGTTCAGGCACCATTTAAATAACTAGTGGGTATTATACACAGCGAACATTTAACAGTATTGATTAAGCGCAAGTCTTTCAATTTTTAATAGCTGAATAATTCCATTTAAATTAGTTAATGTTACACGGTTTAATGAGAGTATACGGCTTACTCCGCACATTTAATACAGTTTGTTGCTGCTGGCTGTACTTGTAGTCGTGGCTTTGCAATGTCATCACCGCAAGTTTCGCAAATTCCATAACTACCGTTTTCCATACGCGTGATCGCATTAGATAAATGCTGAATTTCTACTTTAGCTTCAGACTCAAGTGCGTTGAGCACTTCTTCGTTTTCACGTTCACCCGCCTGCTCTGACCAATCAGTATCTCGTCCATCAGCAAAGTCGCGATGAATTGCACTAATGCGTTGTTGTAATTCAATAATCCGCTTAGTAAATTGTACTTTTAATTGTTCAGTCATAATACATATCTCAAAAAATGAAGGGGTATTCCCGAAATACTTCAATCGAGAATCTAAAGCTTAATTATTCTATACCCGTGATACCTCAAAATGCGTGTTTCAGGATGCTTGAGCGATTCATGATCAAGGCGCATCTTTTTATTAAGGGTTATTCCCTTAAAAACAGATGCAACGAAGAGCATGATTTACTCAGACATCCCCGTAGGGCTGATTTAGAAACGTTTTAAGCAGCGTTATTTATTTCGACAATAGAACAACTATTATCTTCAATCAATGCCTTGCCTAAAGACGTTTCTAATTCCAGCTGAATCCTGCATTTTAAAGTAACACGGGTATATATTCCTGATTAGTGAACACCAGAATGAAAGATAAAGCTATGTATTTAGTATACTCATTCTTTCAACGGTGTATTGTTGAAGTAGATCAAGATCTTTGACAATTTCGCTGTGCAATTCCGCTTCTATGGTCATCCGTTGATAATCCTGCTTCATACGTAACGGCTTAGTTAACTGCTTTCGATCATCAAGTATAGAAAGATGCTTGATTTCGTTATATAGCTTAAATATAGTAGGAAATTGCAGTGCTAGATCGCTGCTCATTTTCAACGAAGTCAATAAAACAGATAATCGCCAACAACCTTCACTAAAATCACATTGTTCTTCTTTCATCGCTCGGGTAATAATCAGCACACTAGCAAACACTTTATGATCATGGGAGGCAAGTCCTTGCTGACGAGCTAATTCCGCTTCCTGCTGCAAATGTTTTTGCTTGGCCAGTTGTCGTAATAATTTACCCGCATAAAAAGATAAGGCGGCAATAATAACCACTGCTAATATAATGGCGAAAAGCCAGTAAGTATCCATATTAGCGAGCCTTATTCAAATTTATCAACGTCACTGGGCAAAGATGAATTATCTAATTTATCCCATAAGTCTTCTTCTGAGTTAGCATCCACGTTAGTTGATTCATCTTTAGGCTCTTCGTTTTCAGCTAACTTTTCAGTTAATTGCTGATGACGCTCCATCATCTCATTAAAGTAATCGACTTCTTGTTCGCTTAAGGCTAGCGCTTCCTCTTGCTTAGCTAAAATAGCTTGTAGACGCTCGTCAGCTTCAATATTGTCCAATTCCTGAGCAAAACTTACCATTTCTTGAGCAGCGCTTTGTTCTTCCTCTGCATTCACTACACGTATCGCCGCAATAGGATCTTGCTTAGCTTTGGTGATTTTAACTGCTTTCTTCTTAGTAGGAGCCACCGTCCTTCCCAGATCTATCGGCGTTTTACTGCCAATACGAGGATCTTTATTCTTATCAGACTGTTGATCAGGGTTTTTAATCAACTTAGCTTCTTGTTGACGGTTTCCTGGTTTGTTACCGTTTTTTTTACGCAGCCTTTTTTCAACATTCGCTAATTCAACTTTACTTAACTTAGGTTTAGCGGTGGGTGCACCACCAGGTTTTCTAGATTTTTTGGTACGAGCCATGAACTTGATGCTTTTTTAACTATTAATGGCGCTATTTTACGTCATTAATAGTGAAAAAGTAATGGATAGTTTCAAGTTATCAAAGAGGCACTACACGAAGTGAATAAAATAGTTTCTTAAACAGTGAATTAAGTACTTATCGCTAATAGGTTAATCTTTTAAATGTAACTATTTAGCATGACGAGGCGCGCGTTTAGTTTTCGACCATTTGAATCAAAGAAACAAATAGAGTTAAAGATATTGTGATTTACTGGCCCTAAAACATTGAGACCTTTGCTTTATGGAAACTTTAAAGAAAGTTTTTTCTCAAATTTCAGGGGTATGTATCAAGCAAGTATGACAGTTTTATCACCATTTAAACACACGCGTTGCTCAGCATGAATTCTTACCGCGTGGCTTAATGCCGTTGCTTCCAAATCGTGTCCCATATGCACCATTTGCTTAATGGTGAAGGTATGATTTATTGGCTTTACTTCCTGGGCAATAATGGGGCCTTCATCTAAATTGGCAGTTACATAATGCGCCGTTGCACCAATAACTTTGACGCCTCGAGCATGCGCTTGATGATAAGGACGAGCACCTTTAAAACTAGGCAAAAAAGAATGATGAATATTAATAGCACGCCCTGACAATTGCTGGCATAAATTATCTGATAAAATTTGCATATAACGCGCTAACACTAACAAATCTGTTTTTGTTTCTTTCATTAGTGTTAGTATTTTTGCTTCTTGTTCTGCTTTACTTTCAACTGTTACAGGAAAATGGTGAAAGGGTACACCATGCCAATCAACTAAAGACTTACAATCTTGATGATTTGACATCACAGCAACAATATTTATTGGCAAAGCACCTGACTTCCATTTAGTTAACAATGACACTAAGCAATGGTCGTCTTTTGATACGGCAATAACAACATTGGGTACATCGGCCTTATTGCGTAATTTATATTCCATAGATAACGGTTTAGCTAACGCATCTAGCGCTTCGATAAATTCGCTAGCAGACACGGTTAAATTACGGTCATCAAAAGCAATACGAGAAAAAAAGGTTTCTGTATAGGGATCACTATATTGTGATGTTTCGGTAATAAAAGCGCCATGCTTAAATAAACTTTGCGATACTTTTGCTAATACGCCAGAGTTATCTGGACATTGCCATGTAAGAATATAGTGGTTTGGAGAGGTCATGATGTTTTACTAGCGTTATAAATAAGAATATAGGCAATATCATTGGTTATTTTTCTAATTAATTCCAGTATTTAATCGCTTATTTATCACTATGTTTCTATTTTATGAGGGTTTATACCCATTCTTTACAATGAATACCTTGCCTAAAGTCTTTTAAATTCCCACTGAATCATGCATCTTGAAGTGGAACGGGTATATTAGATAAACGATGCTTATTTTTTATATAAAGCTGTTCTACTTTTTCACGCGCCCAAGGGGTTTTTCTAAGAAATTTCAAACTAGATTTAATACTAGGATCTTTGGTAAAACAATTAATGTTAATTTGTTTTCCTAAAGTTTCAAAACCGTAATATGCTTCAAGCTCAGTAACTATAGCTTTTAAAGTGATGCCATGTAGTGAGTTGTAAGGCTGGTTGTCCATAAAAGAATTCTACACTGAAAGAGAGTAATTAGATTATACCCAAACCACTTCAAGATGCGAAGGTTAGGAAATTAAAATAGCCATTAAGTATTAATAGGCCTACAAACTAAAAGGCACCTTATCTTCAAAAATAAACGATGAAAATAGGTGCCGATAACGCATTAAAGGTAATTTACGAGTTCGCTTTTACGCAAAATGTTTAGCTAACTCCTCAGCGCCACCAATGTGCTTGCCATCAATGAAAATTTGCGGAACCTTATCAGCATTAGTGATAGCTCGCATAGCTGAAATACTAATTTCATTTCCCAAAGTCAGCTCTTCATATTGCAAGCCTTGTTGCGTAAGTAGATCTTTTGCTCTGGCACAATGTGGGCAACCTGGTTTAGTAAATAAACTAACTTGTGTTGTTTGGACCGCTTCTGGGTTTATGAAGTTAAGCATAGTATCAGCATCAGACACTTCAAATGGGTCGCCTGGTAAATCAGGTTCAATGAACATTTTTTCAATGACACCGTCTTTCACTAACATGGAATAGCGCCAACTACGCTTACCAAATCCAATGTCATTTTTTTCTACTAATAAGCCCATTCCATCAGTAAAGTCGCCGTTTCCATCAGGAATAAAACTAATATTTTCAGCGTCTTGATCAGCTGCCCATGCGTTCATAACAAAAGTATCATTAACCGAAACACATACTATTTCGTCAATGCCATTCGCAGCAAATTTACTTGCTAATTCATTATAACGAGGTAAGTGTGATGAAGAACAAGTCGGTGTAAAAGCACCTGGTAGAGAAAAAACCACCACCGTTTTTCCTGCAAAAATGTCCTGAGTATCGCGGCTGATCCAATCGTCATTTGCACGAATAGGGAATGTTACTGCCGGAACGTTTTGACCTTCTTTATTTTCAAATTTACTATTGTTTGTAGACATATCATTTCCTTAATTTATAAAAGTGACTGATGTTGTTCAATTTCAATGAGGTTATTATTCATTAAAACACATTGCACTTAAAGTGATTAAAAGTAATTATCTTAATCGAAAAAATAGATTTATGTTGATAAAACTATTTCTATGTCTTGTTGAAATTCTTTTCTACTTATCTGGTCTTTCATTAGTATCTATTACACTGAATTTGAGGAAACGCTGTGATCACAGCCAAACCCACCTTGCTAACAAGTCTATTTATTTTATTTGTAAGTTTGCAAATGATAGCCAAGTAGATAAAGTTATCGCGAAAACAACCGAACAAATAAGTCCATTACTGAATGGTCAGCAAATACCTAGCGCTATAAGAGTCACTACTATTGGCGGGGAAAAATAACATTAGGGGAAGCGTTAAATAATAAAAAAACAATTTTATTTTTTTACCGCGGTGGTTGGTGTCCATTTTGAAACACAAATGGGACAGCTCAAAAAAACAGAAAGAAAACTGGCTAAATTGGGCTTTCAACTTATTGGTATTTCCACCGATAATGAACAAGATTTACAAAAAAGTATTGGTAAACATCAACTAAACTATCAGTTCTTATCTGACATTAACTCTGTAACGAGTAAGGCATTTGGCTTAGCTTATTATGCAAGTAAAAAACTACTGACCTATACCCATGATACTTCAAGATGTGCGTTTCAGGGCAGCTGAACGATTCATGATCAAGGCGCATCTTTTTATTAAGGGTCGTTCCCTTAAAAAGAGATGCAACGAAGAACATGATTTGATCAGGGGCCCCTGTAAGGCTGGTTTAGAAACGCTTTATGCTACGTTATTGATTTCGACAATGGCGCTACATGGATGTAGCTTATTAGAGAATGCGGGAGCACATTATCCTGAACAACCATTATCTTCAATCAAAGCCTTGCCTAAAGACGTTTCTAACTCCAGCTGAATCCGACATATTGAAGTAACATGGGTATATATATTGCAGCAATGGATTTAAAGAACCCACTGCAAAAAAATAAAACAGGAAATAAACGCTTAGTATTACCTGTACCAGCAATTTACGTTATTGATAGTTCGGGTTTAGTTCAATTTAGTTATGTAAACCCTAATTACAAGGTACGATTACATGAAGAGTTACTACTGAAAGCTGCATCGCTAGTGAAGTAAAAAATAGCCTTTCGCTAAAATATTTTTTATAACATTGATTCGTATTGACTAATAGTTTGACAGACTTCTATTTGGTTATCAGAGTGAAAAATAGCACTACGTTTTTCACTCTTACAATACTCTTCAAAAAAGCTTTTAACATTAGCTCTGGACGAAGTAACTTCTTTTAAATACTCCACTTCTTCAGCAGAAAATTGGCTTAACTTGGCTTTTAAATCAACAAATATTTTATCTGCTTTCAAACGAACTTTAGTATCGCTAAATTCTGAAAAACCATCTAACAACATTTTTTTTTGATCGTTATAGAATTTAGTTACCTCTGGCTGAGGATAAAAATGTAAAAATAATGCCGTTGCGACGATTAAGATCAATAAATTTTTCATAAAATCTCGTACATTAGTATGCGCTAATATGTTATTGTATTTTACAACAATAACATAATGTTTTTTTCAATACTAATTAGCATCTTCTGTCTTCTAAGGATTCATCGTGAGCGCTAACGAAAAACCATCGCCAAAAAGTGCAGTTAAAATACCGGTTAAAAATGTAAAGATACATCCTGCAAAAAATAGCAATGAACGCTACAAACCCGGCGATCAAATATATGTGCGAAAAAATTCAGGATTTTTTCAAAAACTAAGACAACGCATGAACTTAGTTTATTTTGCCTTTTTTGCCTTTCTCCCTTGGTTACAATTTAACGGTCATCAGGCCGTATTATTTGATATTAGCGAACAACGCTTTACCTTGTGGAACTTAACTTTATGGCCACAAGATTTAACGTTATTGGCATGGATTTTTATCTTTGGTGCCTTTTTATTGTTTTTTGTTACCACCTTTTTGGGCCGTGTTTGGTGTGGTTACATGTGCCCACAAACTGTATGGACATTTATCTTCATTTGGTTTGAGGAAAAAATTGAAGGCACAGCCAATCAGCGTAGAAAGCTAGATCAACAGAAAATTAATGGAAAAAAATTATGGAAGAAGACACTTAAACATGCCAGTTGGTTGCTTTTCTCATTATTTACCGCCATGACTTTTGCTGGCTACTTTTCACCCATGAGTGAACTATTTGTCAATATAGTTACCTTAAACACCTCGGTTACGATGGCGATCATTTTAGCATTCTTTACTTTTGCCACCTATGGCAACGCTGGCTGGATGCGTGAAATTGTATGTTTACATATGTGCCCTTATGCACGTTTTCAGTCAGCCATGTTTGATAAAGACACTTTAACGGTTGCCTATGACACTGACAGAGGTGAAAACCGTGGCGCTCGTGGTCGTAAACAAGACCATAAAGCCATGAATTTAGGCGATTGTATCGATTGTAATTTATGTGTTGAAGTATGCCCTACCGGTATAGATATTAGAAATGGCTTGCAATACGAATGTATTAATTGTGGCTCTTGTGTGGATGCCTGTGCTGGCGTAATGACCAAAATGAAATACGATCAAGGCTTAATTCGCTACACTACAGAGCACGAGCTTAACGGGAAAAAAATCCATTTCGTTCGCGCTAAATTAATAGGTTATGCTATCGTACTAATGATAATGAGCACTATGTTGGTATTAGAAGTTGTTAACCGGGTTCCCCTCTCATTAGACATTATTCGCGATAGAACTGAGCTAGCGAAAGAAAACTTCAATGGCAATATTGAAAACGTATATACCTTAAAAATTCTAAACATGTCGCAAACTGATAATACTTATAAGTTATCAATAAAAGGCCTAGACAGCCCTCAATGGCATGGTAAACAAGAAGTTACTGTAAAAGCAGCAACAGTATACACTTTACCCATTAGTATTTCTGTTGATCCCTATGAGCTCAAGGGCTATATGACTGATATCACTTTTAGTGTTGAGCAAGTATCACCACAAGATGATGTTAGTATTGAACATGAAAGCCGTTTTTTCAATAAACGTTAAGTGAACCCTAATGGCACAATTTGATTTTAAATCGTTATCACCTGACACTATTATTGACGGCTTAGAAAGTGCTGGTTTTATTGTTGATAGCGGGTTATTACCACTGAATAGTTATGAAAATCGTGTTTATCAATTTCATGATGAGAATCTGACTAAATATGTTACAAAATTTTATCGTCCACAACGTTGGAAATTAGCGCAAATTCAGGAAGAGCATGATTTTTCCTTTGAACTCGATGATCGCGAGTTGCCAATAGTCGCACCATTGAAAATAGATGGAAGAAGCTTATTTGAGCATCAAGGTTATCATTTTGCGGTATTTCCATGTCGCGGCGGTCGCATATTTGAAGTGGACAATTTAGATCAACTTGAATGGATGGGACGCTTTATTGGTCGTATCCACGCGGTATCTTCACTGGAGTCATTTCAACACAGACCAAGCTTTAACATCGACGAAATGCTTTACCAAGCACGTAATATCATTAGTAAAAGCGGCTTTGTTCCGAAGCCTTTACAAATACCTTTTTTTACTATTTTAGAACAAGTTATTGAAATAGCAGCTGAACAATACCAACCGGGACATCAAATACGTTTACATGGCGATTGTCACTCCGGTAATATATTATGGCGTGATGAAGGACCACACTTTGTTGATTTAGATGATTGTCGCACAGGGCCTGCCATTCAAGATTTATGGATGATGCTTTCAGGCGATAGACAACAACAATTGTTACAAATCGATACGCTATTAATGGGCTATGAAGAGTTCTTTTCATTTGAATCTAAGCAGCTTCTTTTGATAGAATCATTACGAACTATGCGCGTAGTTAATTATATGGCTTGGTTGTGTAAGCGCTGGCAAGATCCTGCGTTTCCCCACAATTTCCCTTGGTTTAACACCGAAAAATATTGGGAAGAACAAATATTAATGCTAAAAGAGCAGTTGTTCGCCTTACAAGAACCACCATTGAGTTTATTACCCCTATACCCGTGATACCTCAAAATGCGTGTTTCAGCATTTTGAAGTAACACGGGTATATAATACTTTGTTAGACTGAATGCTAACCTACAGGTACTTATCTGTAAGTAAGATACCGAGCTCAAATTTATTAACTTAGGAAAATAATAATGAAGAAAATGCAGCAACTATTGATGGTATTGTTAATACCATTTTTTGCCTTATCAATCTCCGCTTGTGCGGAAAAATATACAGAAGGTAAACAATACACTAAAGTAAATGAAACCGTTTCGGCTAAAGTTGAAGTACGAGAGTATTTTTCATTTTACTGTCCGCACTGCCTACGCTTTGA
This sequence comes from Candidatus Colwellia aromaticivorans, assembly GCF_003333305.1. Taxonomy (GTDB): domain Bacteria; phylum Pseudomonadota; class Gammaproteobacteria; order Enterobacterales; family Alteromonadaceae; genus Colwellia; species Colwellia aromaticivorans. The sequence continues at coordinate 19,675 of NZ_QOLD01000013.1, forward strand.
ACCTTTTATGGAAACCGTTAAGAAGGGCTTACCTGAAGGCGTAAAATTTGAGCGTAATCACGTTGATTTTCTACGTGCCGCATCACCTAAAATACAAGCCATGCTAACTAAATCAGTCGTTGTTGCTGAGCAGTTAGGGTTGGATGATAAATTAGTCGGCGCAATATTTAACTATATTCAAATACAAAAAGCGGTTATCACCTCAGAAAAAGATATCCGTAATATATTTGTGTTAAATGGTGTTGACGGAGATAAATTTGATAAATTAATGAAAAGTTTTAGCGTTAACAGTAAAGCTAAATCAATGAAAAAGAATCAAGATATTATGGCCAAAAAAGGTGCTTTAAAAGGTGTGCCAACTATTATTATTAATGGCAAATATCGTATTAATACACAAGCGCTAGATAAAAATAATTTTGAGCAAGATTACCAAAATTTAATTACGCATTTATTAACACTGAAGTAGTGATATAGCAAGAAAGGTTACGAGTGGCGAAGGAATTTTCGTAACTCGTAACTTATATATTATTTTTCAAATAAATCCTTTAGCAACTTCTCTTTTGCTTTTGAGAATTCATCCGTTGTTAAAAAACCTTGTTGTTTCAAATTCACCAACTTTTCCAAAGCATTAACTAATTCTGTATTTATAACCTTATTTTGATAAACCTTGCTATGCGCTTCGCTGCTTTCTTCACCTGATTGCTCAGCAGAGTGCTTATTCTCATTTACAATTTTCAACGTTGAGGAAATCTCATCCGTTACTAGAGCCTCGCTGGTATTATCCATTTTAGGAGTTTCTGATCTAATATCTGCAGCCTGATGATGTAATGGGGTTGTGCTCTTCTTATCCGACTTAATGCCTGCTTTTTCTTTCGGTAATACTATTGATTTCACTTTTCTTTTATCAGTGTTATCAGCATTAATTTTCTCCCCAATAAGCCAACACCAGTCAATTAACTCATTAATCACCTTAACATAAGGTTTTTTGGTTATACGGTTACTACCCTTACGCATATATAAACACACGGTATAAGTGTTCTTTCGATTATCGGTCAATAACAAACTTATTTGTCTGACCTTACCATCAACCATCTTATCGGTTTTTTCATGACCAAAAATAGCCCGTAAGTCTTGTTCCTTCTCATTATTAAAACCATGATCAATCTCGCCGTTAACAACACTTACGCACTGTTCATTAAGTTTAATTTCACTACTGACGATATTAACAATATCAATAATAGTCTCAGCATTGCTTTGATGCCTGTGATACAAGCCTATTTGCTGGCATGACTCACTTAACTCAAGAGAAGCAAACTGTTCCCTCACTATCGCCTTAACTGAATTGCCTTTACGCTTAAACCAATAATAAACAGTACCAAGTAATACGAGTATAAGGAGCAGTATAAAAAGACTATTATCGGATGAATTGGTTTCTATGGTGCTATTAATATCACTGTCTACAACAACATTATCATTAGCCAACGCTTGTTGAGTTAAACGAAATAAAACATTTATAGTTTTTTCCAATAAAAATATTTCGCCATCGTGATTACTACTTAATATTATTTGACTCTTAGTTGGTAATTGCTGTGAAGTGATTGGCCATACTAGTTGTGGCTTTTTCTCATCACGACTTTTTTTATTATCCGAAAGATTAAAAGCTAAAGAATCAACAAACCAGTGTTGCTCTTTTTGGCTCAACAATAATAATTTAGAACGTAATAAAGGCAGCTGTCGACCTTGATACATCAACACATGATGAATAGCATCATCACTTTGATAAAGTATATGTTTCACCGCTGAGCTTCGCCAATCATTTCGACCATCAGTTAATGACAGTAGATATTTATTTTCATACTGATGTGAAACTAAAATATGATCACTATTTTTCCCCGGCCAAATAAATTGCTCAATTTGCTGCCCTCCCAAAAGATAAATCGCATCATTAACTTTACTGTTTTTCATATAAGGATTGTTAGCGGGTACCCTAAAGCTTCTCAAACCAAATTTTGCAGGATTTATTCGTAAAATCACTCCAGAGTAAAGCGGTTGTTGCCATTTTTCATTTCCAGTTAGCGCCACATAAAGTAAACCAAAATCATCATTCCATGATTTAATATAAGGGTTAAATGACATCTGTTTAATAACCATTAAATTATCAGGCACGCCAATTCGCAACACTTCTCGTTTGGTATTAACATCAACCTTTTGATGATTAACAGCGCTAAATTGCCATTCAGTAATCACGGTATCAAAACTAAGTTGTAGATCATCAGCCCGCTCTTGTAAGCGTTTAGTTTTACTATTTTTATTAACCGTTTCTATATGAGCAGTATAAAAAGTGCCATAACCGGCTTGATCTCGTAAAGAAAAGTTGGGGTGTAATTCAATAGCCGTCAGTTTAAATAATGATGAATCTTTTTGCTGAAAAACACTCATATCTAAAATGGCTTTAGGATTAACCTCATCACCATCAATGAGGTAAACTTGCCCTGACTCTCTAATAATAAAGTGCTGTTGTTTATTACTCGGATTAGCAATCAATTGTTGCCAGTTAGGTTGGGAAATTAATTGATGTTCTAGTTGTGCTACTTTAGTTAACTGGTAACCATCCTCATTACTATAAGCATCAAAAGGCTGCATCATAGTAAAAAGACTAACAACGAGCACAAAAGCGCGAGTGATAAAGTGATTTAAATTACATAAATACCGTTTAGAGCTCATTCTCATCCCTTAGCGCCGTGTTCATTATCAGAAGTAGGTAATAATATGACTATGCCGACTAAACAGGAGCGTTGAGCTGAAGCATCAACCATGACAAATATTAGTAATCACCTGAGTAAACGACATAATCGTATAAAATAAATAATACTTGATAATTTTGCAACATCAAGGGGTTATTTTCAAACAAGTAAAAAGCTCTAACTTTTAAGCCAATGCAATGTTTTAGCGTCAATAAATTGCACCTTATTCGCCGAAGTCAAATAACTCAATTTACCTTCAACCATAACACTATCGCCAACTAAAGCATGGTCTACCATATATTCAGCCTGTTTACCCCAAACATGCATTTCCCGCTCAATTAAAATATTTTGCCAACATTGTTTATCAATAGAATAAACTCGCTGATTAATTGTAATATTTACCTGAGCCAAACTTTTATTATTTTGTGTTTTAATTAACTGCGGAGTTGATGCTATTTGACCACTACAATAAATTTGATTAACGGTTTGGGTATAACCTTTCTTAAATTTTTGAATATAATTGGCATGTACAATAGCAGAATGACTTTGTAGTTCAGTATTACTTGGCTTTATATTGCTCAGGTAACCATGAACCAAAATAATATCCCCTTTATCTGCCGTCAACAGTGCTTGCTCAACTAAATCGCCCTCTACTTTAATAGGGTGATAACTTGTCCATTCTTTATACTGATTACTTTTTTTATCTAACCATTTAGTACTTGTTGCTAGAATAATTTCAGTGACTGCTGAGACAGGGTTAGTTCGGTAGCGAATATCCGGCTTAGCGACCAAATTACCTAATAAAGTTACCGTACATAATTGCGGATGTTGAACAGAAGTGTTTGCTTGGTGCATAAAAAATAGCTCTGATGAGGATTTTCGGGTAAGTTTATTACTGAGATAATATTTTATTGCTTTTTACACTTATACTCAAGCGAGTTCAATAACAGGATTTATCTGAGTATTTATATAAAAATATGTACTGGTTTTGAATACCCCCTTAGCAAGGAATTAATCCCGAATAAGCGTTGGAAAATATTAACAGACCTTGCTTTTAAAGAAATTAACCGCTGGTGAACTTGAAATTTCTAAATTAGTTCCATAAATGCAGTTTTAAAAAAACTCGCTACGTACTATAGTATCTGCATTAGAGTTACAAATTCAATTTATTATAACTCTAACTTGAGTTAAGAAGACGAAATACGAAAAGTTTAAAGTGACAAACGGCGAAGTTGTTGGTTTTGTAGGTTATTGTATTGTTGAAAATATTGCTTAGTCTAGTCCCCGTAATTTTTAAATATACAAAGCGACCTCGTTACACAAGAGCCCTGTCACATAAGTTTGGTCTGATAGCTTTTTTATTATTGAATTTTCACAAAACTCGTAGATTTCTTTGAAGTATTTTAAGTTATCTACAAATTATAAAACGGTGCAATTTTGCGCTCAAATCGATTGAGGTAGAGATATGGAAGATGTAGTAATCGTCGCAGCCGGAAGAACGGCAATTGGCAATTTTAGCGGCTCTTTGGCGAAAGTACCTGCAGATGTTCTTGGTACAACCGTTATTAAAGGCTTGTTAGAACAAACTGGTATTGCTCCGGAGCTAGTTGATGAAGTTATTTTAGGCCAAGTATTAACGGCGGGTATGGGACAAAACCCAGCACGTAAAGCTTCAGTTAATGCTGGTTTACCTCATACAACGCCAGCAATGGGTATTAGCAAAGTTTGTGGCTCTGGTCTTAAAGCCTTGCATTTAGCAGCCCAATCAATAGCATGTGGTGATGCCGATATTGTTATTGCCGGTGGTCAAGAAAGCATGAGCCAATCAGCTCACGTTTTACCAGGCAGTCGTAATGGCGTAAAAATGGGTGACTGGAAAGCAGTAGACACTATGCTTAGCGATGGTCTTACCGATGCATTCGAAGGCTATCATATGGGTATTACCACTGAAAATATAGCCGCTAAATATGATATTTCTCGTGAAGAGCAAGATGCTTTTGCTGCTGCTTCACAAAATAAAGCCGAGGCAGCGCAAAAGTCTGGACGTTTTGAAGATGAGATTATCCCTGTTGTCATTCCGCAGCGTCGTGGCGACCCAGTTGTTTTCGACACAGATGAGTTCCCTAAGCACGGTGTTACAGCTGAAGGTCTAGCAAAACTTCGCCCTGCATTTAAAAGAGACGGTACTGTAACCGCAGGTACTTCATCAGGTATTAATGATGGAGCAGCTGGTGTAATCATGATGAGTGCAACAAAAGCAGCTGAGCTTGGTCTTGAAGTTCTCGTTAAAATTAAAGCTTATGCTAATTCTGGTGTAGATCCTGCCATTATGGGCACAGGTCCGATTCCAGCGGTTAAACGTTGCCTTAAAAAAGCAGGTTGGACAGTTGACGATCTTGACTTGATTGAAGCTAATGAAGCCTTCGCAGCGCAAGCTATTTCAGTGAATCGTGATTTAGCTTGGGATACCAACAAAGTAAATGTTAATGGTGGTGCAATTGCACTTGGTCATCCAATTGGTGCATCAGGCGCACGTGTTCTTGTGACTTTGGTTCACGAGATGATTAAACGCGATGCTAAAAAAGGTGTCGCCACTTTGTGTATTGGTGGTGGTATGGGTGTTGCTTTAGCGGTAGAACGTTAAGCGTAATATTTTTATACCCATACCTCCTCAAGATGCGAGTTTCAGGACTACAGAGGAATTCTTGATCAAGGCGCATCTTTTATTAATGGTTGTTCCCTTAATAATAGATGCAACGATGAGCATGATTTACTATGTAGCCCCGCAGGGCGAGTTTAAAAGGCGTATATGCCGCATTATTGATTTTGACAATAGAATAACTATTCTCTTCAATCAATGCCTTGCGTACATGGATGTAGGTACTTAGGTTCAGTCTGGAACTATGAACCTGTGCCTATAAGCCTTTTAATTCTCGCTGAACCCTGCATCTTGAGGTGGTTTGGGTATATATAACATTAGATTTTTAAAGGCCAACCTTTCACTAGGTTGGCCTTTTTTATAACCACATTTAAGTTTACTGTATTAATAACGCAGAATATAAGTGATATTTGATGAAAATATAGACTAAAGCGGCATATGAATTTAACTGTATTCTCCATAAAATCAGCGTTTCGATAAATATTATTGTCGGAATTTATTTTTGCAAAATTTGCTGAATTTATGTACTTGAATCTGATATCTAAATACTATTTTACTATAGTTGCCGTACCTGAAAAATCTGATTTAAATTATAATAATCCTTCGTCTAAGTTAACTTAGACAAAATAAAATGGAAGATAAATATGTCAAAACGTGAAGTTGTATTTTTAAGTGGTGTTCGTTCTGCAATTGCAGACTTTGGTGGTTCATTAAAAGGAATAGCACCAACAGATCTTGCTGGTCAAATGGTTGCAGAGGCGGTTAAACGTTCAGGAGCAAACAGTGAAGACGTTGGGCATTGTGTTATTGGTAATGTAGTTCATACAGACCGTCGCGATATGTATATGAGTAGAGCTGCTGCTTTAAAAGGTGGATTACCAGAGTCTACTCCTGCTTTAACGGTAAATCGCTTATGTGGTTCAGGCTTACAAGCCATCATTTCTGCTGCGCAATTAGTCTTACTTGACGATTGTGACCTGGTAGTCGCTGGTGGTGCTGAGTCTATGACACGCGCACCTTATTGGAGTCCATCAGCACGTTTTGGTAGCAAAATGGGTGATACACAAATGGTTGATCCTATGGTTGGCGCATTAACATGCCCAATTACAGATACTCATATGGGTATTACTGCAGAAAATGTTGCAGAAAAGTGGGGAATAACTCGCGAAGAACAAGATGCAGCAGCAGTAGAGTCACACAATAGAGCACAGCGTGCTACTGAAGAAGGCCGTTTCACTGATCAAATCGTACCGGTTGAATTAAAATCTCGTAAAGGCGTAGTTCAATACACTACCGATGAGCATGTTCGTTTTGATTGTACTATAGCTGATATGGCAAAACTTCGCCCTGCATTTAAAAAAGATGGCTCTGTAACTGCAGGTAACGCTTCTGGTATTAATGATGCTGCAGCTGTTGTTGTTATGGCTGATAGTGAATATGCCAAAGCTAATGGTTTAAAGCCTCTTGCTAAGTTAGTAGGTTATGCTTTTGCTGGTGTAGCACCAGAAATTATGGGCATTGGACCCACACCTGCTGTTAAAAAATTACTTGAAAAAACCGGCATTAATAAAGATGATATTGATGTTTGGGAAGTCAATGAAGCCTTTGCTTCTCAAGCTTTAGCCGTATGTCGCGATCTAGAATTAGACATGGAAAAAGTGAACCCTAATGGCTCTGGTATCTCTTTAGGTCACCCAATTGGCGCAACAGGTGCTTTAATTTCAGTTAAAGCAATTCATGAGCTACAACGTGTTCAAGGTAAATATGCGGTTATCACTATGTGTATTGGTGGTGGTCAAGGCATTGCTGCTTTAATTGAACGTGTATAAATTGTAAAAAATATATATTGAAATTACGCTGTTTGTAATTTTAAATAAAACCAAAAAAGCGATCTTCTTAGATCGCTTTTTTATTTTACTTTTTTATAATCTAACTTATATTTAGTGGGGTTATATTTATAAAGTTGTGATAACTGCTATTTAAAATTACTTAAAGCTAACCAACCATATAAGTGCCTGTACCAAAAGCAATATGCTCACCACGTTCATTATGCATTTCCATCCGAGCCACTGCGACTTTACTACCACTACGAATAATGTGTGCGGTTACAATAAATTCTTCACCTCTACCGGGGCGCAAAAAGTCAGTACGTAAATCAATAGTGCCAATTTTGCTCAAACTACGTTGCAGTGTCTCAGGAGTCATATCCGTTAACTGTTCAATAATATTTGCAGCGGCAACCACTCCCCCAGCTAAATCAAGTGCCGAGGCTGTTACACCCCCATGTAAAATTTTCTGCGTTGGGTTACCTATAAGTTTATCTTGCCAATCAAATCGAACCTCTGATTGCTGAGCATTAAACCGGGTTATTTCCAACCCAAGCAACTGATTAAATGGCATATTATTATTCCAATGATCAATCACCTGCTGAAACATTGCTTCTTTATTCATTTAACCGCCTTCTAGTCTGATCTGAAAAACAGACTACATTAGCACTTTTTACGGTAAATAGAATTAAAAAATCATCACACTAATGACAAGTCTAAGGTAAAATACCCCTTTAAAACCTTATTGAAGATAACCTGTTGAATTCAGCTACAAGCACTTTAGCCCTCTCAGATGATGACAAAACCTTATTGCTTGATACTTTAAAGCATTACTTTGGTTACGACAGTTTCCGCTCCGGTCAAATTGAGATCGTAGCAAGCTTAATGCAAGGTAGAGATTCTTTGGTATTAATGCCCACTGGCGGTGGAAAATCTTTATGTTATCAATTGCCTGCAATATTACTGCCCGGCATCACAATTGTCGTGTCTCCACTCATTGCGTTAATGAAAGATCAAGTTGATAGCTTAACTCGCCAAGGTATTGCCGCCGCATTTATTAATTCTTCTTTAGACGCCCAAACTATTAAGGATATTTTTGTTAAACTATCGCAGGGGGAAATTAAACTCTTATATGTCGCGCCTGAGCGTTTAACCAATCGTTACTTTTTACAAAGCTTAAGCGAACTGTCTTTAAGTTTATTTGCTATAGACGAGGCCCATTGTATCTCTCAGTGGGGTCATGATTTCCGCCCTGCTTATACACAATTACACTATTTAAAACAGTATTTTCCACAAGTACCCGTCATGGCATTAACCGCCACAGCGGATGTAACAACACGCAAAGATATCCTTACGCAATTAGCTCTCAATAACCCTTACATTCAATTAGATAGCTTTGACAGAGCTAACATACGCTTTACTTTGGCACCAAAATACAACGGTGAAAAGCAAGTGCTAGGTTATGTGCGAAAACAAGGTGATGATTCTGGCATTATTTATTGTAATAGTCGCTGGCAAGTAGAAAAGTTAACCAAATATCTAGCGGCTTGCGGCATTAACTGCGCGGCTTATCATGCTGGTTTAGAAAATGATATTCGCGCTATAGTGCAAGAAGGTTTTACCAAAGATAATGTTCAAGTTGTCATTGCGACAGTGGCTTTTGGCTTAGGAATTAACAAGCCGAATGTTCGCTATGTCATTCACTTTGAACCACCTAGAACGTTAGAATCTTATTATCAAGAAATAGGAAGAGCGGGTCGTGATGGTTTACCTGCTGAAGCATTGTTTTTAGTCGCTGATAAAGATACGGCACGTATTAAAAAACGTATCAGTGAAGGTGATAATCCACAACGAGTCAATGTTGAAATGCAGCGCTTTGCTGCGATGAGTGCCTTTATAGATGCCCAAACTTGTCGACGACAAGTGGTACTGAACTATTTTGCCGAGTATACCGAGCAACGCTGTGGTAACTGCGATATTTGCTTAGATCCCCCTAGCCAATTTGATGCAACTGAAGCAGCACAAAAAGTATTGTCTTGCGTTTTTCGTATTAAACAACAAGGCGATATTAACCATATTATTGATGTACTGCGTGGTGAGAAAACGACCAAGGTATTACAACAAGATCATGATAAGGTATCTACCTTTGGTATTGGCTCTGGCAAAACGCCTGGCTATTGGTTTGCTATTATCGGGCAACTAATTCATTTAGGCTACTTACAACAAGATATTGAACAGCAATCCACTCTTTGCTTAACTACCGCTTCAAGAAGTGTACTTAAAGCAACAGAGCCACTTATGTTGGCAAGCCCACGCTTACAAAAAGCCAGTTATTGGCAAAATAAAAAACAACAAAAAAACTACGATAGAGCTTTATTTGCCAAGTTACGAGAGCTGCGAAAAAGTATCGCCGATGGTGAGGATATTGCGCCATTTATCGTTTTTAATGATGCCACCCTCTCAGAGCTAGCGCGAGTATTACCACAAACTTCACGACAAATGTTAGCGGTTAGTGGTATTGGGGATGTGAAACTAGCGCGTTATGGGCAACCTTTTTTGCAACTAATTAAACAACATATTAAAAACTAAAAAAGCGCCCAAAGGCGCTTTTTTCTTGCTACTCATAACTCGTAGCTAATTACTGTAGATCTTACTTTAAGCTAGCGTAATAAGCCGCTAAATCAGCCATATCAGCATCTTGTAATGAAGCAACCATACCTTTCATTGTTGGATCATTACGTTTGCCTGATTTAAAGTCTTTAAGTTGCTTTACAAGGTAAGCTTCTTTTTGACCAGCAAGGTTAGGGTAAGTTGGAACTGCAGAAATTCCCGCCATACCGTGACATGCAGCACACATCATTGATTTTCCTTTACCAGCAGCAGCATCACCAGCGAAAACAGGAGATGCCATTAATACGGTTGCAGCAACTGCAAGAGTAAGTTTTTTCATAGTAATTATCTCTCTCTTTATTTATCAGAACTATTTATTGTTAAATTGACTAAATCCAGTATAAGTAAAATAATTTCTGCTGTCGTGGCTTTTTTGATTTAATATATGATTAACATTAAATATTGATCATTTCGCTTTTAAATATTGTTTATTTTTTAATAACTTGCCATTATTTAAACATCTCTTTTTTATCATTGGAATATAAATGTCATCTATAGCAATACAGTCAATTGATCTTATTGAAAATCAAATTACCGTGCTTTTTGATAAAATTTGGTTCCAAGAAAATATAACAACATTGCGTACATTGTTACTCAGTGATATATCAAGTCTTAACATTAAAGAAGTTGTTATCGGTGCTGACTTAGAAAGTGTTCGTTTTCAGTGGCTAGATACAGAGTTTATTCTAAATTTTGATTACTACAGTCAATCCTGTTGGTTTGAAGCGCAAGATCCTCATAGCTTGGCGGAAACCCTCACTTTATTTACTTTACTAACTCAAAATAACGAGCATTATGTTTGATAAGATACTTATTAGTCGGTGCTTTCTTGGTGATAATGTTCGATATAATAATATCGTATTAACATATGTACATCCGTTGATAGAATTATGGCAGCAACAAAAGCGTTTTATAACTATTTGTCCAGAAATATCAGGCGGATTATCTGTACCAAGAGAGCCTGCAGAGATACAACAAAAAACCAAAGAAGTAAGAACTAAATCAGGTATTAATGTCAGTGCTCAATTCAAATTTGGAGCGCAGCAGGCGTTAACTTTATGTCAGCAACACAATATTCGTTTCGCTTTATTAAAAGAATCAAGCCCTTCGTGCGGCAGCACGCTTATTTATGATGGTTCATTTAGCAATAATAAAGTTTTAGGAGAAGGCATAACAAGTCAACTGCTAACACAACACAAGATTAAAGTTTTTTCTGAAAACACAATAGAGAGGCTAGAAAAACTACTTGATAAAGCTATTTGTTAAAGCTAAACCCTTTCTCTTTTAAGTTTTCTTTATCCTGCATTATTTTTCGTGTTCTGTTAATAAGTTGATTTAGCGATTCTTTACGTTGTATTTCACTCGTACCACATGAAATGCTCATTTTAGGTAATCGAACGCCTGATTTAACACTAACAAAACGAATTTTATCAACTCCTTGTTTTATTTTTTCAGCAATTTCACTCGCTATATCATTATCAACATCCGGGAACAAAACAATAAACTCATCGTTAGCTGAGCGAACTGGCAAGCCACTATCATCAACATAACTGGCTACTTTTTTTGCTATTTTTGACAAAATAACATCGCCAATCAAGACACCAAAACGCTCGTTGAATTGGGCAAAATGGTCAACATTTATCACAATGGCAGCAATACCTCTTTCAGCATCTTCACTAAGCCAAGTGTCCACATGCTTCGACATGGCTTTGCGATTATATAAGCCAGTTACTGGGTCTAAATAAATTTCTTGGCGGACTTCTTCTAATTCCTCTTCCAGTGCTTTTGTTTGTATTTGAGACTGTTGTAATTGTTCTACTAGTTGTTGCTGCTGCTTTTTAAAGGCTGTAGAAGCACGATGAAGCTTAGCAATTGCTTTTTTTACTTCAGTTTTTTCATGAGACATTAATGCGGGGATATTATCATCTAATTGATCGATAAAGTTTTGAGCACCAAAAGTTGATTGTTGGCAGTTATCTTGAATTTGAGCAAATAACTGTGACAGATCAGTAATAATATCATCTCGAAATTGACTTTGTTCAAGTAGGTGATCTTTATATAATTGCTCCATAAAGAAACCGTCTATATTTTTACCTGACAATAATAAACGTTTAATACTTGCCGTTAAAATTGGCTTTTTATTTTTACAATATTCATAACTCACAGCATAGTTTATTGGATTCACTGGCAAGCGCCACTGATTCAGTTGGGCAACTGCCAATGTCATTGTTTTGTTTGCTTGTTTTATGGAATCGTGATACTTCACCGATTCACCCCTATAATAATTTCACTATAATAGTGCTCTTTGGCACTTATAAACTTTATTCTCTAGTATATATAGAGAAAGATCTACTAAATTTACTGTTATTTTCAAAGGCTATACGTTAGATTATTTTACGAATCTGTAGCCACATTAATTATATTTATAGAATAATTAACCGTAAGTACAAATCATCAACAGTTGCAACAATCAATTAGTTACCCTGAAATAGTACAGTGTTGTCATTTCATAATATTCAAAAAACAGATAGCTACACGTCATGTCTAGATTAAGCCTTAACGTATAGAATAGAAGAGTTCGCTCTTAAGCAACTACACTATAGATGCAGAAAAGCATTAGTCCACAATTTAATCGTGAATTTTACGTTCAAATATAAAGTTTCAAAGTAGGTAAGATTGATAAGATTGGAACAGGCAAAGGAAGCCACGCAAAGTACACCGGAGAAACAGACAGAAAACTGTTTAAAATAGAAGAGCCCCCACTACATCTAAATTTGGCAGTCCCGCTGTCATAGGTTTCCCGTTAGACCGGTAACTTTGCGTATCTAGCTTTCACTAGATTTGCCCTTGTCGAGCTTTAGAAGCTCAAAGCCATTATAAGCCATGCTTTATATTTGTAAACAAAAAACTAACACTATGATGCTATATCACGTTAAAATGAGACAACTATTTTATCTAACACTGTGTTTTTTCTCATGTTAATAATAAAAAAGACATTGTGTTATTTCTACACTTTACTTGTACTTTCATTACTTAGCGTGAGCTTTAGTACCTTAGCTAACAATAATTTACTCCCTCAAGAAAAACTTATTATTCAGGTTGAACATTTATTTAAACAAAATGCTGAAACATTGAATTATCACAAAGTTATTGAGATCAGTAAAAAAATCATCAATCAGCGCATTAATTATCCCAGTGAAATTGTCGCTAAAACATACCTATTACTCGCCAATGTTGCTAGCAATAAAGGTGAATTAGAAACAGCCATACAATTTACCAATGATGGTTTAGCAATCGCTACTCAAAATCAAGCGACTAGATTACGTTTACAAATAAATTTAGCCAAAATATTTTCAGCTAAAAAGCAATATCAACAATTATTAACTACTGTGCAAAAAGCAATAAATACTCCACAAAATAAAAAATATACCGCCTCTTTTTTAATTGCTTTAGGTTATAGAAGTGTTGCTTTTGCAATGTTGGGCCAGCATGCGAAAGCACTAGTTGACCTTCAACAAGTTGAGATCGTTATCTCACAAAACCCTGCTTTTTCTGAATATATATCCTTATTAGCTATTTTAGCAAATGCTTATTATCATTTAGGTGATTATCGAACAGCTCTTACGGTACAGTTGAGAATATTAAAACTACGATTTAATTTAAATATATTAAATAATATTGACCAAACATATTTCCATTTAGCTAATACATACTACCGTTTAAATAGATTTAACGATGCATACACTACTTACTGGGAATCTAAAAATTATGCAATAAAGAAAGAGGCACCAATCTATGTGGGTTATGCTAGTCAAGGTCTTTCACTGACATTGTTGCGACAAAAACAATATGATGCAGCAAAAACTGAAGCTTTAAAAGCTAACAAATTGTTTTATCAACATAATTTACCAACTCCGTATTTAGAAAGTATGATTATTTTAATTCAAATATACCATGCAATAAAACAAGAGGAACAGAGTTTTAGTTTATTATTAAAAGCGGAAAAATTAGTAATAAATATCAAATTATCAGCTGACTATATTATTTTTTATAAATATCTCGCAGATATGTACTTAGTTAAACAAGATCTAAATAAAGCTTATTTATGGAAAAAAAAATATAGTGATGCTTTATTAGAAAACATCTTATTTATCAAAAAAACAATCGAATTTAATAACTACCCTGTAAGTAGCGAAATAGGTAAACCTCACAAAAATAAAAACATACCCGCTAGCAAAAAAGCACGAGAATTAGCAATAAAGTTAGCTGAACAAAGCGAGTTAACTTCCACTTTTTCTGATAAATTTCGTAAGCAGCAACTATTTATTTTAATATCAACTATCATCACCGCTCTATTATTGATTTTTATTGTTATTTTACGGGTTAAACAGCGTAGACAAAGGTTACTATCAGAATATGATGCCCTAGAGAAACCAAGTTATATATTAGCTAACCCCGTACAAACTAAACAGTCATACCAAGCAAATTTTAATATGGCTAGGAAATATAACTACCCATTAACACTAGGTTACATTTCAATTACCAACTGGCAAGAGCTAACATTTCAATTTAATAAAAAAACGGTCTTAGAAGTTAGCAGAGGTATAGCCCGTTTAATAAATGAGCAACTGAATGAATTTGAAAATTCAGGGATAATTAATAATGGTGAATATTTACTGTTTTTTCCTCACCAAAATAAGGAAGATGTGACAAAAACGATAGAAAAACTAGTTTCCACATTAAAATTACGGTATTTTGCCAATTTAGGAGAATTTTCCGTTCTAATAGCCTATTCAATAGAAAGTCCAGATTTTCAAGATATTGACCCCTATATTTTTCTATCACAATTAAGTAACTCCATAAAACTAGCCTAAAAAAATTCAGGTAAATTAATGTTATCTATATTACTTAGGCTCTGTTGTAGAAAGCTGTTGTCGTCTCAATTCAAGTTGGTATTACCCCTTACTGGTATTGGCATACAAAGGATTTAGACTTAAATGTTAAATTTCTTTCTATCCCTTTATATTTAAGGCTTTCGTAAAGTAACAACAATAGTCTGAAACAGAGCCATTACTTATTATCAGCTGTTTGAAGAATTTAGTGTTAATGGAAGTACTTTAAATGGAATATGATGCAGTCGAAGCAAGTAGTGCTTCAAGTCAAAAAGCATCAACTTAAAAGAAGATCTTAGAGTACTGAAAAATTAAAAAGCATTATCATTTAATTTCGAATTATAATATCTGGAGAAGTATCTATATCACCTTCACTAGAAATAGTTGCAGCCATACCATTACATAATAGTATGGCTATATTACCAGCGTTGCTATTTCGAATATAGGTAAGGTCATAACCAAACTGACTCAAGCTGCTGGCGGCAAATTTTTGCGCTAATGAAAGCTTTCCCCACAAAGTGTCTACGATGACATTCTGCTGTCGTCTTTCTAATAAAACGTCTCTTCTGGCTGTTGCCTGCATGCCGAACCTCTAGAGTTTAAATACTTAAGATGCATTCAAACTATCACTAAGCTTAGAAAATTTAAGCGGGTTTTTCATAAAATATCTTACTTTGCCCTATGCATCAATAATTATATAGCGAATAATTCTATTATTATTACTGGTAATACCTGATTACTAGGTATTTGTATAAAAATTGTAAATCATATTGGTATAATATCAAAACCAACAGTAAAACTGAGAAGTGAACTATGAGTATTGTGTTAGATGAATTATTGGCTTTATTAAAATTAGAAGTTATTGAAAAAGGTATTTATAGGGGACAAAGTCAAGATTTAGGGTTTAAGGCCTTATTCGGTGGTCAAGTAATGGGACAAGCATTATCCGCAGCCCAAGAAACTGTTGGTTCTGATCGTTTTGTACATTCACTGCATTCTTATTTTTTACGTGCTGGTGATGCATCAAAGCCTGTAGTTTATGAAGTAGAAGACATTCGCAACGGTACTAGTTTTAGTACTCGTAGAATAAAAGCGATACAAAATGGTCAAACCATATTTTACATGACAGTCTCATTTCAGTGCCCTGAAGAGGGTTATAATCATCAAGATGTCATGCCAACTGTACCTAACCCTGATGATGTTCCTTCATACTGTGATTTTATTTTAGAGAATAAAAATGCGTTACCAAAAAGTATGCGTGAAAAATTTTTAGCTGAAAAACCCATCCAAATTCGCCCCGTTCAACAATATAATTGGCTTAAGCCAGAAAAAACCAATTCTAAATACCAAATTTGGTTAAATACTAATGGCAATTTACCTGATGACTTGCGCATTCATAGCTGTATGCTTGCTTATGCATCAGACTTTCAATTTTTGCCTACAGCATTATTGCCACACGGAGCTAGTCATTTACTGCCAAATTTTCAAATTGCGACCGTTGACCATGCCATGTGGTTTCATCGCCCATTTCGCTTTGATGATTGGTTATTATATTGTATGGATAGTCCATCTGCGAGTAATGGGCGAGGTCTAGTTCGAGGACAAATATTCAACCGCCAGGGTGAATTAGTTGCATCAACCATGCAAGAAGGTGTAATAAGACAAAGATAATCTGTGTCTAATGCTAAACTAGCAATATAACACTTCATGGCTCGTCACTTCATATCTTAATCACTAGTAACTATTATCAAGACACTGAATGCTTCCAGTCAAAACCGCTCGGGTGTTGAAATACGCGAATGTCAAAATGTGGTGCTATAGCAAAAAGATGATCGAATAGATCTGCTTGTATCGCTTCATACGCAATCCAATCAGTCGTGTTAGCAAAGCAATATATTTCTAAAGGTAATCCACTCGCGGTAGCTGGTAATTGTCTCACCATACAAGTTAAATCATTACGTATATTATTATTTTGATTTAAATACATTTCAATATAAGCACGAAAAGTACCAATATTTGTCAATTGACGCATATTAATTTTGGTTAATGAATCATCCTGAACGACACTCGAATCAACAGATTCATGATCAACTGCAAGTTGCTGCTTTTTATCTGTTAAATAGCTTTTTAATAAATTAGTATTTACTAAAAAATCTATTTTCTCCAAGCTATAAAAATCGATACTAGCAATATCAACAATTAACGTGCGTTTAATACGTCTTGCCCCAGTATGATACATATTACGCCAGTTTTTAAAAGAATCGCTGATCAATGCATAAGTAGGAATTGTGGTAATGGTTTTATCAAAGTTTTGGACCTTTACGGTACTTAAGCCAATTTCAATTACATCACCATCAGCACCATACTTTGGTAATTCAATCCAATCTCCAGCAACAACCATTTTATTAGCTGAAATTTGAATGCTAGCAACTAAACCTTTAATCGTATCTTGAAAGATTAAAAGTAAAACAGCAGTCAATGCCCCTAAACCACTTAGTAAATAGATTGGGGAACGGTCAAGAATAAGCGCAACGACAATAATAGCAGTTACTAAATAGACGACTAATTTAATAACCTGAATAATAGAGTTAAGTGGGAGGTAACGCTGCTTAGCACTTTCACGGTACAAACTCTTACTTACATTAAGCACAGCACTAATCGATTGCGCTATTTGAAAAACTAACAGAACTTTCGCAATAAGTACTAGTAAACGAGCGAGTAAAATACCATCAGGTAAAATTAATGGCGTTAAAAACAACACTAAAATAAAAGGTAACAGTAAGGTTATGCGGCTTAATACTTTATGTTCAATTAAGGCATTATCCCATGTATTCTTCGTTTTTAAAATAATCTTAGTTACCATATTAAGCAGATAATTTTTTGCTATATAATAACTAATGAAAGAAATAAACAAGATGAGAAATAAACCAATACTAATAGCGCTTATTTCAATATAGTTAGAATTTACGCCCTGCTCTATCAACCATGTTTTTATTAGCTCATTCATTTACAGTCCTTTTAACCTTATTTACCCGATGATTTTTGTTTCATGTTATTAAGCCTAACATCTTTATCATGCCAAAATTGTGTTAACCATTTTTGAAAATAAATTTTAAAACTTCGATCGTTAAAATAATCACCCGTTAATTCTTTTGTAATTTCAATGGTATGTACTTCCACCTGCACGTTTTTAACACGTCCACATAAAAAATCAACAAACGTTGGGATACCATCCGGATAATATATGGTGACATCCACAATAGTATTTAAATGTTCTCCCATGGCATCGAGAACAAAAGCGATACCGCCCGCTTTAGGCTTAAGTAAATGATTAAAAGGTGAGTTTTGCTTATCATGCTTTTCTTGAGTGTAACGTGTACCTTCAATGAAACTCATCACACTTACTGGCTTATGTTTAAACTTAGCACAGGCTTTGCGAGTAGTTTCTAAATCTTTACCTTTTAAATGAGGATTTTTCCTTAAGAATGATTGGCTATAACGCTTCATAAAAGGAAAATCTAGCGCCCACCAAGCCAAGCCTAAAAAAGGAACGTAAATTAGCTCTTTTTTTAAAAAGAATTTTAAAAATGGAATTTCACCATGCAAAGCACGCTGTAATACCACAATATCAACCCAACTCTGATGATTTGCTAATACTAAATACCAATCTTTTCTATTTAATTCTTCTAATCCTGTTATCTGAATTTGAACTTTAGTAAATAACTTCTGGTTGAGGGTATTCACTGCAACCCAGCTACTTGCCATTAAATCTAACAGATGGCTAAAAGTTTTCTGAGAAAAATTTATTGGTATTAGTGCTTTAAGTAAAGAAAAAATCACAATAGGCATCAACCAGAAAATAGTATTCAGGGTATATAGTATCAGCGACAAAAAGCCAATAATTTTTGCTGGGAGAAAATAAAGCATGGATAACTTTTAACTGCAATTGCGATAATGACCTTATTTAATCATGCTTTAAGTTGAGACTCAAACTACTTCAATTGAGTGATTTCACTGTTTTTAAGATAACTATGCAATAAAGCTATTAAAAAGCACAATTTTATCTACCGTTTTAGCCTGTTAAATTGGCAGTTTGGTTGTAATTATGCCTCCAATACCGCATGCTAACTAAGTCTTGTAATAGGAGTAATAATGAATTTTAATCGAGCTGTAATCAAAGTGGGTAGTGCCTTAGTTGCGCCAACTCAAGAAGGTTGTAGCGGAAAGTATACCTTAGCGATAGCGCAGTTTATTACTAAGTGCCAACAGCAAGGTAAAGAAATAATTTTAGTTTCTTCGGGGGGAGTTGCCGCTGGTCGTAGTTTGATACAACATGGTTCTCCCAATTTATCACTCTCTACTAAAAAAGCCATGTCTTCTGTTGGACAAATGCAAATGATGGCTAACTGGCAGCGTTTTTTTGATATTCCTTGTAGTCAAATTTTAATCACCCAAGAAGATTTAGCCGACAGACGGCGTTTTATTAGTATTAAACACACCATAAGAATTCAGTTAGACAATGGCATTTTACCCATAGTAAATGAAAATGACACCATAGCTAGCGCAAGTTCATCCGTAGGTGATAACGACAATCTTGCCGCTTTAGTCGCACAAGTGTGTGAGGCTGACTGCTTCTTTATTTTAAGTGATATTGATGGTGTTTTCACCAAAGATCCTAACGTTCATGACGACGCTGTTCTGATCCCTGAAATTGATAAAATTACTGACGAAATTTATGCTATGGCCGGCGTGAGTAGAAATCATCTTGCCACTGGCGGTATGAAAACCAAAATTCAAGCGGCAGAAAAAGCCGTTGAAAATGGTATAAATACTTATATTATCAATGGTACTCGTAGTGAAGTCTTTGCCTCTTTATTACAAGAAATAAATCCCGGCACCCGTTTTTCTGCTGATAAAGATATAATTACGGCGAAAAAACACTGGCTTAAACATAGCCTGAGAAGCCACGGTAAAATTTACTTAGATGCCGGTGCTGTAAATGCTTTGATAAATAAGGGTGCATCATTATTACCTTCGGGTATTACATCTGTTAATAATAAATTTGAAGCTGGCGATTCGGTTGATTTAATCGACGTTAAAAGCAAGAAACTAATCGCTAAAGGTATCAGTTTATATAACCACAATGATTTAAAACGTATCATGGGTAAGCATAGTGATGAAATTGCTAGTATTTTGGGCCATGACGAAGGCGATGTCGTAGTGCATCGTGATGAAATGGTTATTTTATAAAGTGCCCTTACCTATAACCGCTCCACTTGAAGAGTAAATAAAATGTCCGTATTTAATATGGCAGCAATGGCTGCTCAAGCAAAAATAGCGAGCCGAGTTGCCGCTCAATTAACAACGAGTGAAAAAAACACTTTACTGCACGCTATCGCTAATTCTATTGAAGAAAACAGTGCGTTAATCATCAGTGAAAATAGTAAAGATATTGATGCTGGTCGCGCCAAGGGATTAAGTGACGCCATGCTTGATAGGTTATTACTTACCACGCAGCGCGTAAAAGATATCAGCGCTGCCATTAGAGAAATAATTGCACTCGCCGACCCTGTCGGCAATATAGCCAACTTGTCATTACGCCCTAACGGCATGCAAGTTGGAAAGATGCGTATTCCTTTAGGCGTGATTGCGATGATTTACGAAGCTCGCCCAAACGTAACGGCTGAATCAGCAGCGTTATGTATTAAATCAGGCAACGCAGTTATTTTACGTGGCGGCTCTGAGGCTATTCATTCTAACTTAGCGTTAGCAAACTGCTTACATCAAGTGATTGAACAGCAAGGGTTTGATAAAAATGTTGTTAGTGTTATTCCTGATACAAGTCGTGGCGTTATCGAAGAGTTATTAAAACAAAAAGAGACTATTGATTTAGTTATTCCTCGTGGCGGCGAAGGTTTAATTCGCTATGTGACTGAAAATAGCCAAATTCCAGTTATTCAACACTTTAAAGGTGTGTGTCACTTGTTTATTGATAAATCAGCCGATTTAACAAAAGCCGTTAACATTTTAGTTAATGGTAAAACCCAAAAACCAAGTGCTTGTAATGCTTTTGAAACACTATTGGTACATCAAGATATCAGTTCACAATTCTTACCATTAGCCGCGAAAGCACTTGCCGAGGCAGCACAAGTAAAAGTACATGCTTGTGAAAACAGTATTAATTACTTTGACGGTGGACAACTAGCCACAACAGAAGATTATCATGCAGAATATCTAGCGCAAGAAATAGCCGTTAGAGTGGTAAACAGTTTTGATGATGCGGTTAGCCATATTAATGAATATACGTCAGATCACACAGAGGTTATCGTTACCCAAGATATCTCACGTAGCCAAACATTTATCCGTCAAATAAACTCATCGGTTGTCATGGTGAACGCCTCTTCTCGTTTTTCTGATGGCAATCAATTAGGGCTAGGCTCTGAAATTGGTATTTCTACCAGTAAATTACATGCCTATGGCCCAATGGGATTAGAAGCACTGACAACAGAAAAATTTGTCGTTTATGGTGATGGGCAAGTGCGAAACTAATATAAGCAGTATGCTTATGGAACTCACATAGGGATTAGAAGCACTGACAACAGAGAAATTTGTCGTTTATGGTGATGGGCAAATTAGAGAGTAGCACTAACCTTTAAAGACTAAATACTAAAAAACTCATCTTTGTTATCGCTTTGATGAGTTTTTTCTTTTATGCTACGCGACCATTTTCAATGTACGAGTAATAAAAGAGTCAATGATAGGTTTTGATTACGGCACATCAAACTGTAGTGTGGCCAAAATGCATAATGGTCAACCCGAAATACTACCCCTCGTTAATGGAAGTAAAACCATAGCATCTAATTTATATGCGCCTGATCGTGACGTTATCTGTCATTGGTTATGCCAACAGCTTGCCAGCGACCAACAAAAAGCATTCAAAAGTGTACGTGCTCCACAATTACAAAAAAGCCAAAGAGCATTACGTGAATTAGCCTTTGACGGCATTGACAGTGAATTAGTGTTTGGTAAAGCCGCGCTTGATAAGTATTTAGAAGATCCTGAAGAAGGCTACTACATAAAGTCGCCAAAATCGTTTCTAGGTGCCAGTGGTTTAGCACCAATGCAAATTCAACTCTTTGAAGACATGGTTGCCGCCATGATGTGCAATGTAAAAACGCTAACGGAAGCTAAATTAGGCCACCAAGTCGAGCAGACTGTCATCGGACGACCTATTAACTTTCAAGGATTACACGGTGAAGAAAGTAATCGTCAAGCCATTGAAGTGTTAACCAATGCTGCCAAACGAGTTGGCTTTAAAGACGTTGAGTTTCAATTTGAACCCGTAGCGGCAGGCTTTGAGTTTGAAGCTAGTTTAACGAAAGAAACGAAAGTTTTAGTGGTTGATATTGGTGGCGGCACCAGTGATTGTTCAATGTTACTGATGGGGCCAAACCTTAAAGACAATGACTGCCGACTAGCACATCTATTAGGGCATAGCGGTGTTCGTATCGCTGGCAATGACTTCGATATTCAATTAGCTTTACAAGGCATAATGCCAAGCCTAGGTATGAATGGCTTATCGAAAACAGGTAAGCCACTGCCTATGAGCAGTTTCTTTCAAGCTTTAGCCATTAATAATATCAATGAGCAAACCGAATTCTACAGCGCCAAAAATAGACGGGACTTAATACAATTATCACGAGATGCTAAAGAAGGTAATATAGTAGAGCGTTTAGTAACCGTACATGATCATAAATTAAGCTATCAATTAGTGAATGCTGCAGAGCAAGCAAAAATTGGCTTGTCTGAACACAACCAACAAACGATTGATTTACATGATGTCTACAAACAACTTAATGTTGAAGTGAATAGAGAAACATTGCGCATAGCCAATAAACGCACACTAGCAAGTATTGGTGAATTGATGCCATCAGCTGTTGCACAAGCTCAGTGCCAACCTGAAGTGATTTTTGTTACTGGCGGAACGGCAAAATCCCCAGTATTAAGTGAATTTTTACAGCAACAAATGCCTAACATTCCTGTTGTAGTAGGTGATCACTTTGGTAGTGTTACTGCTGGTTTAGCCCGTTGGGCGCAAAAAATATATCAATAAGAACATATCGATAGAAGTAATAAAAACGGTATTACCATTATATGGAAATACCGCTCTTAAATTTCACAGAAACTATACCTGTTTAACCAACATAATATTGCCCGTTATCGCCACAATTTGGCACTGACTTTGCTCATTTATTGATGTCACATTAGCATCATCAGCTAAACGTGCTTGCCAATTTATCCCTGAATAACGAATACTGCCCGTTGTCGTTGTAACTTTTGTACTTACCAGTACTTGCAAACCAATCATATCACTGGAATTGTCGGTTTTTTCTTTTGAGTTTTGCAGTGACTTCAATGGCTTCCATAAAATAGTAGCAACTAAAGCGGTTAATAAACCAACCGTCAATATTTCACTTTGCCAACCATCAATAGCACCAATACTGACTAAAGCACCGGTAATCAAACTGGCAATAGCAAAAAACAATAACGGGCCACTCAACCCCATTATGCTCAATTCAATCACAAAACTAATACCCGCAATTAAGTACCATAAGTGATCTGGGTTCTCTAAAAAATAATCCATAAAGCCTCATTGATAAAATAAAAGAGTAAAATGTAAATCCTAAATTTTAGCTCGATAATTTTAAGCTACTCGATACTGCAATGGCTTGCGCGACAGTGTTCGCAATATTATCACCGGTTTTACCATCAGTAAGTACCACAGTACTATCATTAGCAATAGCTTGATGCGCTGTAATTGCATTTTGAGCTAGCGTTAACATTACCGCTGATTGACCACTTTCAGTATTAGCGACATTACCCACTACCTCTAGTGCGCTAGCATCTGCCTCAGCAACTAAACGAATAGCTTCTGCTTTACCCGTTGCTTCAAGAATTTGTGATTCTTTTGACGCCTCAGCTGCTAATACTTGTTCAGCCTTTGCCGCTTCTGCGTCGAGTACACGTGCACGTTTTTGACCTTCAGCTTCAGTAATTGCAGCACTTTTAACGCCTTCTGCCGTTAAGATAACAGAGCGTTTTTCACGCTCGGCTGTCATTTGCTTTTCCATGTCTTCACGAATAGTTTGCGGTGGCGTAATATCTTTAATTTCGTAACGAGTCACCATCACGCCCCAAGGCGCTGTCGCTTCAGTCATCGAATTTAAAATTTGTGCATTAATGGCATCACGATTTTGAAAACACTCATCTAACTCCATTGAGCCGATGGCATTACGCATAGTCGTCATAGCAAGCTGTGTTACCGATAGTTTATAATCAGTTATATTGTTAGTTGCCGCTGCTGCATCAGTCACCTTCATAAATAAAATACCATCAATATCTAAGGTGATATTATCTTTGGTAATGGCTGGTTGCGAGATGATTTCTAGTGATTGTTCTTTCAAATTACGATCAGCAGCCACTGACTGCACGTAAGGGATAATAAAATTTAAACCCGCTGATAATGTTTTACTATATTTACCTAACGTATAAATGACATACCCACGGTTTTGCGGGACAAAATAGATACCTTTTTTCAAGGTGTACAAAATAACGATGGTTAGCCATAATACTGGGCTAGTGAGTATGCTTTCTGCGATATTTTCCATATAGTGATATTCCTTAATGAGAATTACTTAACCATAATTACTTAACCATAATTACTTAACCATAATTACTTAACCATAATTACTTAACCATAATTACTTACAATCGATTAAGGTAATTGACTCTTTAGTTGAAAGCAATACAAATTATGTATCAAAAAAACCCCAATGCTAAATACTTAACATTGGGGTTTAATAAGCGTGTTATTCAAGCCTTATTTATACCCGCTCCACTTGAAGATACTCGTTTCAGGAAGTCTGAGCGATTCATAATCAAGGCACATTTTTTTATTAAGGGTTATTCTCCTTAAAAAGAAATGTAACGCAGAGTATGATTTGATCAGCCTTCCCCAAAGTCGTTTCTAATTCCAGCTGAATCATGCATCTTCAAGTGGAACGGGTATAGGCAAGTAACATTATTCACTAATATAAGTACAACAATAGTCGATAAGCGTTTTAGCTTTAATCTCAAACTCACTGTTGGCAGGCACGTAAAAAGATTCTCCACCTTTAATCGTTTGCCATTGCGTAGCTTCAGGCAAAAGAATTTCACAATCGCCCGCAGTTATCTCCATTAACTCTTTTTCGTCTGTGGCAAATTTATAATCGCCCGGCATCATAATACCTAACGTTTTAAAACTACCATCGCTAAAAGTTATTTTACGACTGGTAACTTTACCGTCAAAATAAATATTAGCTTCTGCGTTAATTGTTACATTACTATATTCAGTCATTATTATTTCTCATAGATATACAAAGTTGCTTGTTTTCACACTATGCCCATATAGGATGAACATATTCGCGCATAAAAAAAGGTACCTAGCTAGTCAGCAGGCACCTTTGTTTGCTAGGGAGCAAAACAAACTATTGTGATGCAATACGCTTCATGTCTGTCATGTAACCGCGAAGTTCTTTACCGATAACTTCAACACCATGGCTGCGAATAGCTTCATTTACTTCAATCAAACGGGCATTATCAACATTGTTTGAGCTATCTTTAATGCCTTCACCTAATTGTTCTAATGTTAAGTTTGATGCGTATTCTTCAAGTAATGGTACTGCGGCATGAGTAAATAAGTAGTTACCATATTCTGCTGTATCAGAAATAACAACGTTCATTTCGTAAAGCTTGTTACGTGCGATACAGTTAGCAATTAATGGTGTTTCATGAAGTGACTCATAGTAAGCAGACGCTTCAATGATACCTGAATCGACCATTGCGTCAAAAGCAAGCTCAACACCGGCTTTAATCATAGCAACAACAAAGATACCTTTATCGTAGTATTCTTGCTCAGTAATTTCAGTTTCACAATCAGCGGCTTTCTCAAAAGAGGTTTCAGCTGTTTCTGCGCGCCATGTTAATAAGTTAACATCATCGTTTGCCCAATCAGCCATCATTGTTTCAGAGAAGCGACCTTCAATGATGTCATCCATGTGCTTTTGGAATAAAGGACGTAAAATAACTTTTAACTCTTCAGACATATCAAACGCTTTAATTTTAGCTGGGTTTGATAAGCGATCCATCATATTAGTGATGCCGCCGTGCTTAAGTCCTTCAGTTGTAGTCTCTAAACCGTATTGTAATAATTTACGCGCGTAAGCTGCGTCCATACCTTGAGCGATTAATTGCTTATGGCCTAAAACAGCAGCCGTTTGCAACATACCACAAAGAATAGTTTGCTCGCCCATTAAGTCAGACTTAACTTCTGCGATGAAAGAAGATTCAAGAACACCCGCTCTATCACCACCCGTTGCACTTGCGTAAGCTTTAGCAATCGCTAAACCGTTACCTTGGGGATCATTTTCTGGGTGAACAGCGATAAGAGTTGGAACACCAAAACCACGTTTGTATTCTTCACGTACTTCAGTACCTGGGCACTTAGGAGCAACCATAACTACCGTGATATCAGAACGAATTTGCATGCCTTCTTCTACGATATTAAAACCATGTGAATAAGCTAGCGTTGCGCCTTGCTTCATTAATGGCATTACCGCTGTTACAGCTGAAGTATGTTGTTTATCAGGCGTTAAGTTTAAAACTAAATCTGCTTGAGGAATTAACTCTTCGTAGCTACCTACAGTAAAGCCATTTTCAGTAGCCCACTGCCATGATTGACGCTTTTCGCTAATCGCTGCATCACGCAATGTATAAGAAATATTTAAACCTGAGTCACGCATGTTTAAACCTTGGTTTAAACCTTGAGCACCACAACCAACAATAACAATGTTCCAATCTTTAATGAAGTTACAGCCATCGCTGAATTCTTCACGTTTCATAAAACGACATTTGCCTAATTGGCCAAGTTTTTCGCGTAAGCTTAAAGTATTAAAATAATTGCTCATGGTATTCCCTCTAATTTCTGTAATTAATTTAGTCAGCTTTTCTGACCATAAAAACATCATACGCTAGCAATCCCATTGCAAAAAGTGATATATTTGCATTTTCACGTTGCGTTTTTTGCAACACTGATGGGTTGGAACTTATGGATCAAAAATCATTAGCCATGTTTGTACACTTGAGTCAGACATTACACTTTGGCAAAACCGCACAAGCTTTTCATATGAGCCCCTCCACGTTAAGTAGAGCTATTCAGCGTCTTGAGCAAGAAGTAAGTATTGAATTACTATTGCGTGACAATCGGTCGGTAGTACTGACTGAAGCAGGTAAAAAATTTCAACATTACGCACAACAGCAGGCTGAGCAATGGCAGTTATTTAAACAATCATTAGATGAAACACAACAAGTACTAACCGGTAAACTCAGTATCTATTGCTCAGTAACTGCCGCCTACAGTCACTTACCGCCCTTACTAGAACGCTTTCGTCAACAACATCCCCTAGTAGAGATTATGCTAACCACTGGCGATGCTTCAGATGCCCTTGAACAAGTACAAAGTAAATCAGTCGATTTTGCTATTGCTGCCAACCCTGAAAACTTACCTCGCAGTGTTTACTTTCAACACCTTGCTACCATTCCATTAGCTGTTATAGCACCCACAATGAATTGCATAGTGCAGCAGCAACTTAATGAAAGAATACTAGCATGGTCAGAGATCCCGTTCATTTTGCCTGAGCATGGTCCAGCGCGAAAACGTTTTGAACTTTGGTATCGCAAAAAACAACAGGGTAAAGCCAATATTTACGCGACAGTTTCAGGCCATGAAGCGCTAGTGAGTATGGTAGCCTTAGGATGTGGCGTTGGCATAGTGCCCCAAGTGGTAGTAGAAAATAGCCCAGTAAAAGATCGCGTGCAATATTTGGCTAATGTCGGCGAGATAGCGCCGTTTGATCTAGGCGTATGTTGTTTGAACCAGAGTAAAAGCCAACCACTAATCAAAGCATTTTTTAATGCTATTGCTTAAGAGTTACGAGTATCGAGTATCGAACAAAAATGACAGCGAGTGAGGTACTTCGCAACTCGCTACTTTTATTGCTCGCAACTTGCTTCGAGTTAAGCAATTACCGAACTGGTTAAGTGTCTTAGTAACCGATCCATCGCCCGATATGAAAGTGCTTCGATGAGATGTTCATGTAAAATATGTTCACTGTTCACCATATCAGCTAAGGTACGCGCAATTTTTAAAATTTTATGATGAGCGCGAGTAGATAGCCCTAATTTCTCCACCGCCAGTTCCAAAAACTCATTATCATCGGGAGTTAAATGACAATAGTTTTTCAAATCACTTGTCCCTAGGTGGGCATTTGCTTCGCCTTGACGACTAATTTGGCGCAGCCTACAAGCTTGTACTCGCTGCTGTACAGCTTCACTGGTTTCATTTAGTTGGGTATCACTCGCCCAAGTTCCCCGCGGTAATCGAGCGACTTCAATTTGAATATCAATTCTATCGAGGAAGGGTCCGGATAAACGATTCAGGTACCGAAGAACTTGCTCAGGAGTGCTACGATTATCATTGAAAAAACCCGTAGGGCTTGGATTCATCGCGGCAATTAATTGAAAACGCGCAGGAAAAGATTGTTTGTGCATAGCACGTGAAATGGTAACTTCCCCAGACTCCATCGGCTCACGTAAAACATCTAAAACTTTACGCTCAAATTCAGGCAGCTCATCTAAAAACAACACACCATGATGTGCCAGTGATATTTCTCCCGGTTTAGGCTGACTGCCACCACCAACTAATGCAGCTGATGATGCAGTATGGTGTGGAGCTCGAAACGGCCGTGTCAGCCATGATTTAGCATTAGTATTTTGATTGCTAATTGATTGAATAGCGGCAACCTCCAACGCCTCAGCTTCAGTCATTTTAGGTAGTATCCCTGCTAAGCGGCTTGCTAGCATAGTTTTCCCGGTCCCTGGAGGGCCAATAAAAAGCAGATTATGATTTCCGCTAGCAGCAATCTCCAAAGCACGTTTGGCAAGAGGCTGCCCAATAACATCACTGATATCAAGATGATTTTTTGTCTCGAAATTCTCAATGGGCTTTTCGAGCACAAGTGGCAATAATGTTTGCCGCGCAAAGTGAGGGTAAAGCTGTGTTAAATGTTCAATAGCATGAATTTTAGCTTGTTTTACCCAACTCGCTTGTTCACTATTTTGTGCTGGTAATATCAGCGTCCGACTACTTTCACAACAAGCCATCGCCATAGGGATTTCACCAACTATTGCTCTCAACTCCCCTGACAATGCTAACTCGCCGGCAAATTCATACTTAGCTAAATCAACTTGCGGCAACTGTTGCGAAGCAGCCAGAATGCCAACGGCGATTGGTAAATCAAAGCGACCACCTTCTTTTGGTAAATCTGCCGGTGCTAAATTAATAGTTATGCGTTTAGCGGGAAACTCATAGCCGCAATTAATGATGGCGCTGCGCACTCTGTCTTTAGACTCTTTCACCGACGCTTCAGGCAAGCCAACAATATGAAAAGCAGGCAAGCCATTAGCTAAATGGACTTCAACGGTAACCAAAGGGGATTCTAAACCGACACGGGCGCGGCTATAAACACAGGCAAGAGACATAATAATTCCATTTATTTAATTCCATGTTTTGAGTGTAGCCAAATATTACTTATTTTTCGAATATAACTGCCTCTTATAACTTTTCATATTTGGATAGAGCTAAAAATTGGAAAAAAAAGCTTGTTCAAAACCTTAGAGCTATGGTATAAATTCAAAAAAGGCGTAAGTACTACTAATATTAGATATTATAAATAGTCAGCCAAAAGAAACAACGTATGAGACAAAATGCTAAACATTAACTCAATTATTAACTTGATTATTAGAAAAGTTCTCGTCGTGGTGGTTATAAAACTACCTCGAGGGTTTTCATTGGGCTAAAGAAAAGCAAAACTGAAATACCAACCCTCGCTTCGAAAGAACCGAGGGTTTTCTGTTTTTTTAGCAACAAATATTGCGTAAAAAAGCAGAAGTAAACTGACATTACTTTTAGACAACAGATTTTGGAATTATCATGAACGATAGCAAGCCTTTAACAGGCGGTGGATTACTATTTAAAATACTAGAACAGCATGGTGTAGAGCACATTTTTGGTTACCCTGGTGGTGCCATCATGCCTATTTACGACGCTCTCGTTGACAGCAATGTTCAACATTTTTTATGTCGTCATGAACAAGGCGCCTCATTTTCAGCTGTCGGTTATGCCCGTGCTTCTGGAAAAGTGGGTGTTTGCATGGCTACGTCAGGTCCTGGTGCAACAAATTTAATCACTGGCTTAGCTGATGCTCTTGCTGATTCCATTCCCGTAGTAGCGATTACTGGTCAAGTACCCACGGCTGCCATGGGTAGTGATGCCTTTCAAGAAACTGATATTTTTGGTTTATCTTTAGCCTGTACCAAGCATTCTTTTCAAGTAACTGATATTGCTGACTTAGAAAAAGTGTTACACAAAGCATTTGCCATTGCACTTGAAGGACGTCAAGGACCCGTATTGGTCGATATTCCAAAAGATATTCAAATTGCAGCTGTTGAACAAACATTTACAAAAGTTGCCTCATTAAAAAATAAAGTGAAATTGCCGCTAGCTGATATCACTAAAGCGCTTGATTTACTAACGCATGCCAAAAAACCTATTTTATATGTTGGTGGTGGTGTAGGTATGGCTAATGCCATTGATGAAGTAAGAAGCTTTGCAGAAACAACAGGGTTGCCATCTGTTTCCACCTTAAAAGGTTTAGGGGCATTAAACCCTGATGACGAAAATTATCTAGGTATGCTTGGCATGCATGGAACTAAAGTGGCTAATTTAGCTGTACATGACTGTGACTTATTAATTGCCGTTGGTGCCCGTTTTGATGACCGTGTAACGGGTAAGTTAGATCAATTTGCTCCCGATGCTAAAGTAATTCACTTTGATATTGATACCGCTGAAATAAATAAACGTAGAATTGCTGACGCGCCTATTTTAGGTGACTTAAAAGAAAATCTTCCTTTATTGACTATGTCATTAGACATTCAAGACTGGCAAACACAAGTACGACAAATGAAAGAAAATTGTGCTTGGCGATATGATCATCCAGGCGAAAGGATTTTTGCTCCAGCAGTATTAAAAGAAGTTAGCGATTTAATGCCTGAAAACACCTGTGTTACCACCGATGTAGGTCAACATCAAATGTGGGCTGCGCAACACATGAATTTTGACGACCCAAGTAATTTCTTAACCAGTGGTAGTATGGGCACGATGGGCTTCGGTTTACCTGCCGCCATAGGCGCACAAATTAGCCGCCCTCACGATACCGTTATTGTGGTCTCAGGTGATGGTTCTATCATGATGAATGTGCAAGAATTAGCCACGATTAAACGCTATCAAATCCCCGTTAAAATTATTCTAATAGATAACGCTAAACTGGGTATGGTTCGCCAATGGCAAGATTTGTTTTTCGATGGTCGCTTAAGTGAAACTGACTTATCTGATAACCCTGATTTTGTTATGCTAGCAACCTCTTTTGATATAAAAGCTAAGCAAATCACTCAAAAAAGTGAAGTGACAGCAGCGATCAAAGAAATGTTAGATCATGATGGTGCTTATCTATTACAAGTTAAAATAGATGCAAAAGACAACGTTTGGCCATTAGTGCCACCTAATAGTGCTAACAATGAAATGATGGAGAGCGCGTAGCATGAACCCTATAACTATGAATAAGTATAAATTAATCATCATGACGGATGATAAACAAGTAGTACTTGAACGAATTTTACAAGTAACTCGTTACCGTGGTTTTCTAATTAATGGCATGACTGCGCAAGTCAACACAGGAAATAATATTGCGACAATTGAACTACTGGTCAGTAGCGATCGTCCTATTTCACTTTTAATTGACCAAATCAACAAACTGGTCGACATCAAGAGTGTTGCAGTAGACAATAGCTCGTCACAGCGTTGCAGCGCATAAAACGTACGTGCTGTAGCTTAATAAATTATATCGTACCTAGGCTGGCTACATCAAAAAATGATAAATATACCAGCCAATAACAGTAATAAATTTAGGAAAATAAAATGGCAAAAGTAAATGCAGACTTAATTTGGTTTAACGGTAAACTTATGCCGTGGAAAGATGCAACCGTTCATGTAATGAGCCATGCTCTACATTACGGTTCGTCTGTATTTGAAGGTATACGTGCATACGAAACACATAAAGGAACATGTATTTTTCGTTTAGAGGAACATATTGAACGTTTATTCAATTCTGCAAAAATTTATCGTATGGATATCCCTTATACACAAGCCGAAGTAGTCCAAGCGTGTAAAGATTCGGTTGCCAACAATAACTTAAAATCTGCTTACTTACGACCGCTAGCTTTCTTAGGTGATATTGGCATGGGGCTTCGTGCACCTGCCGATGTTAAGGCCGATTTAATGATTGCCGCCTTTAGCTGGGAAGCATACTTAGGTGCTGATGCTATGGAAAAAGGCGTTGATGTTGGTGTATCAAGCTGGAACCGTATTGCTCCGAATACTATTCCAACTGCCGCAAAAGCGGGTGGTAATTACTTATCTTCACAACTGATTTCAGCTGAAGCATATCGCCATGGTTATACCGAAGGTATTGCCCTTGATGTGCATAATTATGTCAGTGAAGGTGCAGGACAAAATTTATTCTTAATTCGTAAAGGCATTATTTATACACCTCCAGGTTCTTGTTCTATTTTGCCTGGTTTAACGCGTGATACGGTTATTACTTTAGCCAACAGCTTAGGTTATGAAGTACGTGAAGAGTTAATCGCGCGTGAAGCACTTTACCTTGCAGACGAGTTTTTCATGTGTGGTACTGCCACTGAACTTGTGCCAGTAAGTACTGTTGATGGTATGAAAGTAGGATCAGGCTCTCGCGGCCCGATTACTAAAGCGTTACAAGACGCTTTCTTCGGTATTTTTGACGGCACTACAGCAACACCTGATGGTTGGTTGGATCCTGTTGCATAAAGCAATTTTTTAACATGATTTTCTGCTTCCTCATGGGTATCTCTGTGTTGGTACATGGGGTTGCAGACACTAAATGAAATAAATTTCATTTTTAAAAACATTTCGAAACAGTTTACTATAAATGCTTTTAAAAATAAAATTCCCCTACTTCACATGGATATCAAAGTCATGCCTAAATTAAGATCTGCAACTTCTACCCAAGGCCGTAATATGGCCGGTGCTCGTGCCCTTTGGCGTGCAACAGGCATGACAGATGGCGATTTTGGTAAACCTATTATCGCGGTGGTGAACTCTTTCACTCAATTTGTACCCGGTCATGTGCATTTAAAAGACATGGGACAATTAGTTGCCGGTGCTATTGAAGAAGCGGGCGGTGTTGCCAAAGAATTTAATACTATTGCTGTTGATGATGGCATTGCCATGGGTCACGCTGGCATGCTTTACAGCTTGCCATCACGTGATTTAATTGCTGACTCTGTTGAATACATGGTTAACGCTCATTGTGCTGATGCTATGGTATGTATATCAAACTGTGACAAAATTACTCCGGGTATGTTGATGGCAGCAATGCGCTTAAACATTCCAGTAATTTTTGTTTCTGGCGGGCCAATGGAAGCGGGTAAAACTAAGCTTTCAGACCAAATTATCAAATTAGATTTAGTTGATGCCATGCTCCAAGCTGTTGATCCTAATGTAAGTGAGGAGCAAAGTGACCAAGTAGAACGTTCTGCCTGTCCTACCTGTGGCTCATGTTCTGGCATGTTCACAGCTAACTCAATGAACTGTTTAGCTGAAGCACTTGGTTTAGCCTTACCAGGTAACGGCTCAATGTTGGCAACTCATGCTGATAGAGAGAAGTTGTTTTTAGATGCTGGTAAACAAATTGTTGAATTAACAAAACGTTATTACCAAGATAATGATGAATCTGCACTACCACGCAATATTGCCAACAAAGACTCTTTTTCAAATGCCATGTGTTTAGATATTGCCATGGGCGGCTCAACCAATACCATATTGCATTTACTCGCAACAGCACAAGAAGCTGAAATAGATTACACCATGGAAGATATGGATAAATTATCACGCATTGTGCCGCAGTTATGTAAAGTTGCGCCATCAACGCCTGAGTATCATATGGAAGATGTACATCGCGCCGGCGGTGTAATTGCAATTTTAGGTGAGTTATCACGCGCTAACTTATTAAAAACTGATGTGCCAAATGTTTTAGGTACTACGTTGGCTGATGTAATTGCCAAATATGACATTAAAGTTACTGACGATGAAGACGTTAAAAAATTCTATCGTGCAGGCCCTGCTGGTATCCGTACCACTAAAGCATTTAGCCAAGACTGTCGTTGGGATACCTTAGATGATGATAGAGCTAATGGTTGTATTCGTAGCCTTGAACATGCTTTTTCTACAGAAGGTGGCTTAGCCGTACTTTCAGGTAATATTGCTGTAGATGGTTGTGTTGTAAAAACAGCCGGTGTAACTGACGACAACTTAGTATTTACTGGTCCTGCACACATTTTTGAAAGCCAAGATGATGCAGTAGCCGGTGTTTTAGACGGAAAAGTAGTGGCTGGCGAAGTCGTTGTTATTCGTTACGAAGGTCCTAAAGGTGGACCAGGTATGCAAGAAATGCTTTATCCAACCACTTACCTAAAATCTATGGGTTTAGGTAAAGCCTGTGCTTTATTAACTGATGGTCGTTTTTCTGGTGGTACTTCTGGTTTATCCATTGGTCATGTTTCTCCTGAAGCAGCTGACGGCGGTACAATTGCCTTAGTTGAACAAGGCGATATCATTCATATTGATATCCCTACTCGAGAGATTACATTACAAGTACCTGAAGCTGAACTTGATGCGCGTCGTGCTGCGATGGAAGCTAAAGGGAAAGATGCTTGGAAACCTACTGATCGTGTACGCCCAATCAGTTATGCACTAAAAAATTACGCTATGTTAGCAACCAGTGCTGACAAAGGTGCGGTACGTAATCGCGCTCTTTTAGATGGTTTAGTTGATAAATAAAAACTAATTTAAGCTAAGCATTTATGTTAAAGGGCGTCCAACACGATTGTTGTGACGCTTTTTTATTG
Organism: Candidatus Colwellia aromaticivorans; assembly: GCF_003333305.1. GTDB lineage: Bacteria > Pseudomonadota > Gammaproteobacteria > Enterobacterales > Alteromonadaceae > Colwellia > Colwellia aromaticivorans. Next base: position 54,626 of record NZ_QOLD01000013.1, read on the forward strand.
ATTTAAAGATTATTATAACAATCGATGTATAAATAAGATGACCGAAAAACAAAGCCAAGCATCACTAAACAAAGAGCTAACAGAACAAGCTGAGCAACTTGATTATTTAAGGCGCATATTGCTTGCGCCTGTTTATGATGTTGCTGTAGAAACTGAGCTTACGCATTTAACTAAATTATCGGCGCGCTTAAATAATCAAATTTATTTAAAACGTGAAGATCAACAACCAGTACATTCGTTCAAACTGCGTGGTGCTTACAACAAGTTATCAGGTTTAAGTGAAGCGGAATGTATTCATGGTGTTATTGCCGCTTCAGCTGGTAATCATGCGCAAGGCTTGGCGTTAGCAGCAAATAAATTAGGCATTAAAGCAACAATTGTTATGCCTAAAACCACACCTGATATTAAAGTGGATAATGTTAGGCGTTTTGGCGGTGAAGTACGTTTAGTGGGTAATAGTTTTAATGAAGCCCAAGCAGCCTCAATTAACTACGCAAAAGCTGAAAATAAAACTATCATTCATCCCTTTGATGATACCGATGTTATTGCTGGGCAAGGCACTGTTGCTAAAGAGTTACTACAACAACTACCTAATGCTGATATCGTTTTTATCCCCGTTGGTGGTGGTGGTTTATTAGCAGGTATGGCCGTTTATTTAAAGCAGCTTAGCCCCAAGACTACAATAATTGGTGTTGAAGCTGAAGACTCAGCTTGCTTGAAAGCAGCCCTAGCCGCAGGTAAGCCAGTTGATCTCGATCAAGTAGGTTTATTTGCTGATGGTGTTGCAGTAAAGCGCATTGGCGAGCATACGTTTAGCCTTATTGAACGTTACTGTGATGAGGTTATCACCGTAACTACCGATGAAATATGTACCTCGATTAAAGATATTTTTGAGCAAACTCGTGTTATTGCTGAGCCAGCAGGCGCTTTATCATTAGCAGGCTTACAAAAGTACTGCATTCAAAATGAACTGAATAATCAATCTTTAGTCGCTATATTATCAGGTGCGAACATGAACTTTCATAGTTTACGTTATGTGTCAGAGCGCTGTGAGTTAGGCGAAAAGAAAGAAGCAATTTTAGCGGTTACCATTCCCGAAGAAAAAGGCAGTTTCAAACGTTTTTGTCAAACGTTAGACAACAGAGTGATCACCGAGTTTAACTATCGTTATACTGGCGAAGCAAGTGCAAATGTTTTTGTCGGTGTTCGTTTAGGTGGCGGCATAGAAGAGCGTCAACAAGTGCTTGATGAGTTAGCAAGCGCAAACTATCAAGTTAGCGACTTTACAGACAATGAACTAGCAAAATTACATGTTCGTTATATGATTGGCGGTAAAAGTGGTGCTACCGCTCAAAATGAGCGTCTATTCAGTTTTGAATTTCCAGAACATCCCGGCGCATTAGAGAAGTTTCTTGATGCGATGGGTGAACTGTTCAATATCACCTTGTTCCATTACCGAAATCATGGTGCGGCATTTGGGCAAGTGCTCGCAGGATTTGATGTAAACAAAGATAAAGAAAATGAATTTTTTGAACACTTAAATGCTTTAGGTTATCAATTTGAAGAAACAACTGATAATCAAGCTTATCAAGCATTCCTTAACTAATTAGTTCCTATGTTATTGCGCTAGATATTGCTCAGGATGACCGTATCCGTTCATCCTGAGCTCATTGAAGAAATCCCCCTGATCTAAAATACTATGAAGTCATACGTAATTGAAATGACTTTTTGCTGCTCTTTATTTCAAGTATTCCTGCTTGCTTCAGCTCTGCCTTATACCCACATCCTTCTTTCGACACAAAACTTATACCAGTTAGAAACCAATAAACCGTACCCCATCAAAACACTATATATAGACAAATTAATAACATCCAACACAGTATATTGTGGCAATAACATAAATAGTTGATCTCGATCAACTATCGAACCAAGCAAGTTACTATATATTGTGTTCTATTATAAAAACAACACAACATATAGGTTTATCATGAAATTTAACTACCTATCTCCTAGCATTGTATTTCAAGAAGTCCCCGATGAAATTAGTCTTTATTTTAGCATAACGGGTTGTAAAACCGAGTGCATAGTGCGTCGGCCTAGAAAGCCTAATTACCAACCAAACCTTTCGCAATTTAGCGACAGATGAAAAGCTTAATCACTTATTTGTAAAAAATACATTAAAGAAAATAATTTATCCAAAGGAAAATAATGAAAGAACAAATAATGGCAGAGACTACCGAAACTGCCGCTGTTTTTGACCCAAATCATTTACAGTTAGCCTCACAAGATATTTGGGGGTCAAAGTATCAATTAAAAACACCATCAGGAGAGGCTGTCGACCATACTGTCATCAATACCTTTGAACGTATTGCAAAGGCTATTGCCAGTGTTGAAACTAGCCCCGTGAAACAGAAAAAATACAGTGAAGAGTTTTTGTGGGCACTGATGAATGGTGCGGTGCCTGCGGGCCGTATTGTTTCAAATGCAGGAGCTGGTGAGCAGAAGCCTACGGCCTCAACAATTAATTGTACCGTATCTGATACGATTAAAGATTCTATGCAAGGCATCGTCGGTGAAGCGGTAAGTAAAGCGAGTTTAACCCTAAAAGCGGGTTGTGGTATTGGTTATGATTTTTCAACGATCCGCCCTGATGGTGGTTTTGTTGCGGGTGCCGGCGCAACGACGTCAGGCCCTTTACCTTTCATGGATATTTTCGACACCATGTGTAAAACCGTTTCATCTTCTGGTGGACGTCGTGGGGCGCAGATGGGAACAATTGATTGTCAACATCCAGATATCATGGCGTTCATTAAAGCGAAACGTGAAGATGGTCGCTTACGTCAATTTAACCTCTCAATATTAATCACCGACCCTTTTATGGAAGCAGTTAAAGCGGATACCGATTGGCAGTTGGTTTTCCCTACCAATCAAAACGAAATTGCTCTCGAAGGATTGAAGTACGATCCGATAAATAATTCAGAAGATGTGATCTGGCGAGAATGGCCGTTATCTATGGAAGGATACTTAGGAAACGATGCTGGTGAAATCGCGTGTAAAGTTTACCGCACGATACGTGCAAAAAACTTGTGGAACATGATAATGAGTGCAACGTATGACTATGCGGAGCCGGGTTTTATCCTGATCGACAAGGTGAATGAATATAATAACAATTGGTTTGCTGAACTTATCCGTGCAACCAATCCATGCGGCGAACAACCGCTACCTCCAAATGGTTCGTGTTTGTTGGGCTCAATTAACTTAACCGCTTTTGTTACAAACCCTTTTACCGCCCAAGCGAGTTTTGATTGGAAACGATTTAAGAAAGTTATCCGTATTTTCACGCGCATGCTTGATAACGTGGTAGAAATTAATGGCTTACCATTGCCAGAGCAAGTTGCTGAAATTGAAAGCAAGCGCCGTCACGGTATGGGATATTTAGGCTTAGGCTCCGCCATGACCATGCTTGGTATGAAATATGGTAAAGACAATTCGGTGAACTTCACCCGTGAAGTCACTAAACAGTTGGCATTAGAAGGATGGCGTGAAGCGACAAAGCTTGCCAAAGAAAAAGGCGGGGCGCCATTCTTAAATGAAATGTATAGCATTACGGGGGCTTTATTACGCAAACGTCCCGAGTTAGCACAAAAGTACAAGTTAGGTGATCAAGTTAAAGGGGTTGAACTACACGTTAACTATAGCCGTTACATGAAAAACATTGTCGCCGAGTTAGGTGACAACTGGGTAAAAGAAGCGCTAGCAACAGGGTTACGTTTTACTCACCATAGCTCGATAGCACCCACAGGAACCATTGCATTATCTATAGGGAATAATGCCAGTAATGGTATAGAACCAAGTTTTGCGCATGACTACAAACGTAATGTTATTGTCCCCGGAAAATCAACTAAACAGCAAGTGAACGTTCGTTCTGCTGAAGTGTTAGCGTATGAACGTTTGATGAAAACCACACACGGGGATGATTGGCAATTGCCGATGACCAAAATAGGGCCAATCTTATCACTGGATTTATCGCAGCTGCCTGAAAGTTTTGTTGATACGTCGACGGTTACGCCATCAGAGCATATTGCGGTTCAAGCAGCGGCCCAAAGTTGGATCGACAGTTCAATTTCTAAAACCATAAATATTCCAACAGAATTCCCTTTCTCTCAATTTGAAGATGTTTATTTGGAAGCTTATACCGCAGGGTTAAAAGGGTGTACAACTTTTCGTTTCAATCCTGAAAACTTTTCAGGTGTTCTTGTCAACGAAGCTGATCTGGCAAATACAGATTATCAATTTACCCTTGAAGGTGGTGACGTGATCACCGTTAAGGGTAATGCTAAGGTGATTTATGAAGGCCAAGAGCATATTGCCTCTAACTTATTTGATGCGATCAAAGAAGGGCAGTACGGACGTTTTTAGCGCTTATATAGTGGAATAGTTAAGATGCCTCATTGTACTGGGTCTATTGGTATTGGGGCATATTAACCAACACAAAAGGCTTGTAGAACAATTTCAAGCAATACTTAATTTGTTTAACTGGTTTATTTACCAGTCATTTAAAAGAGACGACATCATGACACACTCATCTTCGACAACAAAACCGATCGAGATCAGTAAAAAAATTATCGGCGTATCCGTATTAAATAAAGAAAGCAGCTCTGTTAGTGCCATAGAAAAAGAAGCCAAAATAGTTGAATTAATTGAAAAGACTAAGCGCCCTATACAATTGGATTCAAGAACGTATAAGATCAAAGCCTCATCAGGTTATGACCATGCATATTACGTCAGCATTTCAAACGTAGTCCTTAATGAAGGCACTGAGCTAGAAGAAGTGCGCCCTTATGAAATATTCATCAATACCAAAGACAAAATAAGTGTCCAATGGGTACATGCCTTAACCTTTATGATGTCAGCCATCTTTCGTAAAGGAGGTGAATACATGTTTTTATTGGATGAATTACGTGAAGTTTCTTCATCAAATGCGGGTTGGTTTGGACAACATACCCGCGGTGGTAATCCTAGGTATATTGAGTCGATGGTTTCAGCTATCGCCGATACAATTGCTTACCATGTTGAGCAAACCTGTGGCGTTGCTATTAAAAAGATTGAGTTATCAAGTGAAGCAAAAGAAATCATCGAAGAAAAAAAAGCCGAATACCTGAAAAAACACACATCCAGCATGGCATCACCAGAAAGTGTTGATGAAGATGCTGGGATGCCAAATGCGCTAGATTGTTCTAAGTGTAAAGTGCGCAATACGGTGATCAAACTCGATGGTTGTTTAACGTGTGTTTCGTGTGCAGATTCTAAATGTGGCTAATACCTATACCCAAGCTACTTGAAGATGCAGGATTCAGCAAGTCGAGAAAGGGTCAGCTGCAAGGCATTGATTGAATAGAATGGTTGTTCCATTGTCGAAATCAATAACGCTGGAGATGACCCTTTATCGCCTTGCCCGAAGGGAGCTAAGCTAGAAAAACAGTTCAGCGTTACAGTACTTGATAAGGGAATAACCATTACCTTCGTGCTGCGCCTTGATCTTATTTCCTAGCTTAACTCTGAAACTGCATCTTCAAGTGGTTTGGGTATATAAGTTTGATTGTGAATCTTGCGGGGTGAAAAAGCGCCTAAACTGAAAAGCGCTTGATAAAGTAGTCTCTGTTGCCGAATTTATACGGGGATTACTTTATATGCACAGCGCCTTGCGCCTTCAACAATATGCTCCTCTCGGCTAATCACAGCCACATCACTCAGCAAACGTTGGAACAACTGTAATTCACTGCGACAAAAGTTCGTGCATTTTTTTGCCGCTGCACAAATAGGACAATGATTTTCTAACAACCAGAAAAAATCGTCTTCTTGCTCAACCGTCGCCATATAGCCTTCATCAGACCGTATTTTCGCCAGTGTTTGCAGCTTTTCTAGTACGCCATATCTATCCGCTAAAGCCAAACGATAACTTCGCATTGAAGACTCTTCTCTATTAGTAATGAGTTTATCTAAGCCATCATCACCGAACACAGCAATAACCGAGTCAATTAATTGCACCGTTAACTCATCATGTCGATCAGCAAAATGACTATTGGTTTTCTGCGTTAATGACCAATAACGGGTTGGCCTACCCCGGGGCGCTTTTTCATCCTGAAAAGTAACTTCACCTGACTCTTCTAACGCCAGCATATGTTGACGCACGCCCATCGTAGTCACGTTAAGTTCTTGCGCTAACGCTTTAGCGGTCAACGGTCCTTGAGTTTTAAGTAAATCAATAATTCTATGATGGGTTTTCATAATCGTTCCAATGCACTGAGTATCGCTATTATCGCTTATAAACACCTTATGTAAACTTTTTAATTTATTTTATTTTTTCTTTGCCATTGACATAATTAAGTAAAGGGTATAATTTACACGTTAATTAGTAAACAATAAGGTTTACATAAGAAAGCCAAAGGATAAGTAATGAATTTAGTTATTATAAGTGCCAGTCAAAGAAAACAATCACAAAGCGTAAAAGTAGCACAATACATAGCAGAGTCCGTTACTGGCTATGAAGAAGTCACCCATTTCGAGCTTTGCCAATATAACCTACCTTTATGGGACGGTGATCTGGCAAGCAAATCTGCTGAGCTAAGCGACTGGCCATTATTGAACAAACAAATAAGCCAAGCAGACGCATTCATTATGATTACGCCAGAATGGAGCGGCATGGCATCACCTTTACTTAAAAATGTCTTATTGATGTGCTCAGGGCAAGATACCGCCCACAAACCGGTATTACTTGTGGGACTTTCCGGTGGCATCAGTGGTGTTTACCCCATTGCAGAATTACGCATGAATGCTTTTAAAAATAACAAGCTAGTCGCTATTCCTGATCATCTTGTTATTAGAAATGTAGAGGAAGTACTTAATAGTGCTAATGAATCAGAATTATCCGATAAAGATAGCAATATACGCCATCGCATTGGTTACAGCTTGCATGTTTTATATCATTACAGTGAAGCATTACGGGCATTAAGAACAAATTTATCAATTCACCCCTATAATAATGAAGAACGTTATTCTAATGGCATGTAATACCATTTACATTAATTAAGATTACAAAATTCAATGAGAATAAATTTTCAAGAACACAGGTTTTTGGTTCCAGAAAAAACCTAAGTACCTACATCCCTGTAGGCAAGGCGCTTGATTGAGTAATAGCTGGCTATTGGGCTTGAAAGCAACGATGTTATTGGATATTTAAGCCATTTGAAAATGATCACTTAGTTAGTGTAATTGGTATAAGGTTAATAACCAATAACGAGAGAAAAACAGGAGAGCAACATGATTACTTTAGAGCATATAAACTTAGTCGTAAGCGACATTGAAAAAACAATAAAATTTTACCAAGCAGCCTTTCCACATTGGGCTGTTCGCGGTGGCGGTATTAGCGAATGGCACGGTAAACCTCGTAATTGGATACACTTTGGCGATGACTATCAATACCTTACTTTTAATGATGATGGCGTAGGTAAAAACCGTGACTTGACCGGTCACCAAATTGGCCTTGCTCATTTTGCTTATGTAACTAGTAATTTAGCGGACGTAATTAAGCGCTTAGCAGAAGCTGGATTTTCCGTTGATAAGGAAGGCGCTGAAGACGAGTATCGCACTAATGTTTACTTTATAGATCCAAGTGGCTATGAAGTTGAATTTGTGCAATATCATAGTGACTTGCCTGAGCTTAGGAATAGGTATGAGTAATTAAAATCATTGGATTTTTCACAAAGTTCAATCAACTAAAATTGATGAAAAATAAATTTATTAAAAAAACGTCGATTCAAAGAAACTATATCCAATTTCATTTATACGAGCGTGGCAAACTAATTTTGGCCACGCTTTTTATCGCTCTAATTTAATTCTCGACTTGTTGAGGCACATCCAAAATTAATTTGTAGTATTTTATATCTGATTTGCGAACCAACATGATCCAAGTTAATCTCCCTTATTAAAACAACTCTTTCATAGCAGGTAACTGTTTAACCTCTTCATTTAACTTCTCTGCAGCCTCAATGATAATCGCGATACACAAATCGATATGGTTGACTTCTTCGTCTGATAAATCTTGTTCAAATGCTTTATTCTTTGCTGTATCTACAGCATTGAGTACCGATTTGATCATTTGACTCATGAGTAATTGCATACGAGGTAATGATATCCCAAACTCATCAGCAAGGTCGGCTAGCATATAAGCTGTAATAGGATTACTAAAGTTTCCCTCGCTTCCCGTACGGTGCTCTCCAATGGACATTGCATAGTGTTGTGAAATGCTATGCAATGTCCCACGAGTAGCGTCTGCTTGTCGGGTTTTAATTTCTCTAATTATTGCTTCAATATTCACAAGATCATAAAAAGGCGTTAACTCTAAACCTTGTTTTCCTGAAAAGAAGCTAATGTTTTTTCCGTGTGCATCATAGTTGCGTACTAAAATATTAAATGTCATCCAACGAACGAGTTGAGCCTGATAAGCCTCAGAGTTAGCTGTTTCAACTGCGAATAATTTAGGAAACGAAACACCATCTCGCATATAAACTCCATCGCCTTCATCGCCGTATTGGCGTTCATATTTATAAGAGGGGGGAAGGTTAGTCGCCTGGCAACCGTCAATGACATGTCGGCGTAACACACGATTTCCTCCAGAGACAATACGTCTATCGAAACGATCAATCACAAAAGCTCTCACGCCACCATATGTGCGCACTTCAACATGAGAAATTTTAATACCTGCTTCACTCGCGAGTAACATGGTAAATAATTCGTTCACGGCGATAAAAGGCGCTTTGCCTGTCTCAAATTTAAAGATTTTATTCGAACATAAGTCACCTTCGCCAAACCCTAACTTACCATCTACTTCAAATAAATTAAGTTTATCCTGAACACCCGCAACAGAAAGTCGAGTCTGGCCATCCCAATAGGTAATGGATTCTCCCATCGCCTTGAAACGAGCAAGCTTTTCATCTAACTCATCTTCCGTTACTTCTCGAAAATTCGTTTCTTTAGCAGCGTTTTTTTCCCCTCTGAAAGAGAGTGCGCCAGAGGTATCTTCGCCAATTATCCAGATCAAGCCAAATGTATTATTTTTAGAAATGGTGGTATTACTGGTGATTTCTTCTAAGCCTTTCCCTTCGGGTAGTAAGTTTTGTAAGTAGTTTCGAACCGCTCGATGATCAAAATTACCATCCAATGGAAGATGAGGTGAAATGGCAAAGCCTTCTTCGACCCATGAAGGCTCATAAATTAACGAGATGTCAGTTTCTGAACCTACTGGAATACTAATCGTAGCGATTTTATTATGATGACCAATGAATACATGTAGAGCGTTTACGTTAGTACCATTCGTCATCATTTACTCCGGTAGTAGTACTATTTGGTATGAGATCATCTGAGACAATACTGAATGACAAACCAAGGTATTCCATCACTTTGAGTAGGTTGGCGAGCTTAACGCTGGTATCTCCTTTTTCAATTTTGATCAGAGTGGGTTTTGAGATAGAAAGAGCTTCAGATACGTCAACTAGTGTGAGTTTCATACCCGTACGCTTCGCTGTAATAGCTTCAGCTAATTGCTTTGGTGAAAAATTTTTAGTTATATCAGGCATCTCAGTACTTTTGACTACCCGACCTAATGCCTTCTTTACCGGTTTATTTATCATATAAGTTAACTTTAGTTTACTTTTATAATACAAACTAATAGTACAAGCTATAAAAGTCAATAATAATTAACTTTTATGTTATTTTAGCCTGTTAAATATATATAAGTAAACTATATATCACTTATGCTTGGTAAAAATATTATCAGTGGCTATAAGTAAATAATAGTTAACTTTAATGGAAAGTAATGAATGCGTTACATCCATCAGTTGAATTCAAGAATGGTGTCACCTGTCCGTATTTATCTAACCTTGTTCACTTAATAGTTAGACAGACCTGCAAAAACTCCGTGAGAGCAAAAATTCGACTTTAAATGAATACATCATTTTTATGATGTCACTGTAAAAGCAGCTAATAGGAAGTGTTTCATACCTGATTCAGATATTTATACCAATCAGATTAATTAATGGTTCAAATTTTAATGAGGGTAAATTTTCAAGAACAAGACGCTTGATTGAGCAATAGCTGGCTATTGGGATTGAAAGCAACGATGTTATTGGATATTTAGACCATTTAAAAAGATCACTTAGTTAGTCTGATTGGTATTATTCATCAATCTTCCTATAATTAATAAGAACGAATGCTTTTTAGATCACCATTTTGCTGTCACTTTTATCGATTAATAGGCTATTCATGATCATTTTATTGTGTGCAAGAGAATTAGCTAAAAATGGCTATCCCTTATTTTACAAGGGCTGAACATGACTTATAGGTACCTTATAAAAAGATTTTAAAAATTATTCAATATTCAGATCCAGTACACGCAATAAACCAATGATTACTTATCTTCAAGCAGCTCCGTTAAACAAGTAATTTGTTCTGTTAATGAAGCAACTTGTTGCTCTAACGCAGTTACTCTATCAGCCAGTTGATTATTACTTTTTGAGGGGATGACATCTGTTTGGGTACTGTTAGATTCAGCCAAGTCGCTTTCATCAATGTCTGAGAATAAATGCACGTAGCGGGATTCACGTTTTCCTGGCTCTCGTGCGAGTTTTTTAACCAGTGCTTGGTTGTTTAAATCTTGTAATTGCTCAAGGGCAGTTTCAACTTCACTTACATCGGCAAAGTCAGCTAAACGATTAGTGCGAGTTCTTAACTCACCCGGCGTTTGAGGCCCTCTTAACAATAACACACAAATAATGGCTCTTTGTTGAGGTGTAAATTTCAAACTGCCAAATTCTGTATCACAAAAAAGATGAAAATATTTACTTACTCGGCCTGAAGCTTTGTGATCTACCATTAATTGGCTCATTTTCACCAGTTCATCCACGCTATTTTGTACGTCACCGTCTGAAAGTGACATTACTGGCTCACGGTTACTTTTTTGATTACAGCCGGTGGTAATACCGTTTACAGAAAGAGGATACTGCTCTGGTGTTGTGGTTTCTTTTTCTAGCATTACGCCGATAATGCGGCATTGCTCTGCGGATAGTGTGATCATATTGAAGGTACCCTTATTAAAACATCTAGCCATGTTATACCAAGCAATATGCAGCTTTACTATGTAATAGTGTTTGATTGCTCATAAAAAAGCCATAGTGAAGGCATTGCTTAGCTATGGCTTTTTAATAGACAAGATTCGTTTGATAACTACTCTATATTCGCAATCTGTTCACGCATTTGCTCAATTAACACTTTAAGCTCAACTGCACTGGCGGTAACATCAGTGTTGATTGATTTAGAGCCTAGCGTATTCGCTTCACGATTAAATTCTTGCATCATAAAGTCTAAACGTCGGCCTTGGGCACCGCCTTTTTTAAGAATTTTTTTGGTTTCACTCACATGGCTATTTAATCTATCTAACTCTTCAGCAACATCCATTTTTTGCGCTAACAAGACTAGCTCTTGTTCAACACGAGTAGAATCTAAGTCAATGCTAGCATCGGTAAATTTGTCGGTAATGCGTTTACGCTGCCATTCAATAACCTCTGGCATAAATTTCTGCACTTTATCCGCTTCGCTGCTGATAGCATCAAGGCGTTGTTCAATCATCACTTTAAGGTTTTCACCTTCGCTAGCACGAGCGAGAATAAAGTCTTTTAGAGCCGTATCAAATGCGGCTAACAATTCATTTTGAATAGCACTCATGTCACTTTCTTGCGCTTCCATTACGCCAGGCCAACGCATAACTTCGAGTGGATTAATTTTACAGTTTAACGTCTGCTCATTAACCCAGTTGGCATGCTGAATTAACTGTAAGGCTAGTTTTTCATTGAGCGCTAGATCACTTTTGGCTCCAGGATTAGCATTGAAACGTAAATTACATTCAACTTTGCCACGATTTAATTGTTTGCGGAAACGTTCGCGTAATACTGGCTCGATGCCACGAAACTGTTCAGGTAAACGAAAGTACGTTTCTAAAAAACGTTGGTTAACACTGCGAATTTCCCAAACTGCATTGCCCCACTCACCTTTAATTTCAACTCGGGCGAATGCCGTCATGCTGTGAATCATAATAAATATTCCGAATAACTAATCAAAAAAGAGAGTTTATTATACCCAAGCCTACTCTAAATGCGAAGTTGAGATAGCTAACAATATTTTCTATATTATATTTACCATATATACCCATTACCATTCAAAGTGCAGGATTTGAGTGCATCTTGATTGGTAACGGGTATAAAGATAAATAAAAAGTAATTACTATTTACTTTAATATCAATTATTGAGTTAATACTTATTCAAACGGTTAGGATTAAATACGATGCAAAGACGAAATTTTTTCAAAACATTATTTGCTGCTACTCTTGTATCAGCAATAGTGCCATCTGCTTTAGCAAAGTCTGCATCAGATGAAATCAACAATATGATCAAACCTAAACGGTTGAAAGCAGGTGATACCATTGGGTTAATTGCACCCGCAAGTAATGTTTGGCAAGACGAAGACATTTATTTCGCCTCCGATGTTTTGAAATCATTTGGCTTTAAAGTGAAGCACAGTAAAAATCTATTCAAACGCTATGGCTATTTAGCCGGGCAAGATAAAGAGCGTGCCGAAGATGTTAACGCTATGTTTGCTGATAAAACGGTTGATGGTATTTTTTGTATTCGCGGTGGTTACGGTACCCCAAGAATGTTGCCTTATGTAGATTATGATTTGATCAAAAAAAACCCAAAAGCATTCATAGGTTATAGCGATATTACCGCCTTATTAAATGCCATTACTGCACGTACCGGCTTAATTACCTTTCATGGTCCAATCGCGAAACAAAATTTTAGTGATTACACACTGGCGAGCTTTAAAAATATTTTATTTAACCCAAGTGCGCCCATCGAGTTAGCAACACCGCCGTTATTTGAAGCCAAAGAAGGTACGGCTGAACAAGACAATCGGCTAACCGTATTACATGAAGGTAAAGCTACTGGTAGGTTAATTGGCGGTAATTTATCATTAATGGTTAAACTGGTCGGTAGTCCCTTTGAGCCTGATTACACCGGAAAAGTTCTCTTTTTGGAAGAGATTGAAGAAGCACCTTACCGTGTCGATGGCATGTTAACTCACTTATGGCTAGCAGGTCGATTAGACAAATTAGCTGGCGTTGTTTTTGGTAAATGTAGTGATTGTGATGCAACCGAAGCGCCTTCACTAAGTGTTGAGCAAGTATTACGCGATAGACTAGCAAGCTTAAACATTCCGGTGCTCAGTGGTGTAATGATTGGTCATATAGAAGATTTAGCCACTATCCCTGTTGGTGCCTTAGCCACTTTAGATACCAGCACCAAGCGCTTAGTACTTGAAGAAAAAGCAGTAATATAAACGTTGTTATCTTTGGTTTTTATTTCATCTTTTGCCGTTTTGTTTCCTGATTAAAGTCATATTTATTTAAAAGTAGTTGGTAATGACAACAGTGCTATAAAACACCTTGTTATTCGCTTCGCGCTAACTTTCTTTTAATGCAGATAGCCATTGCTGTTTTATGTGCTCAGCTACGCGAAAGGCATTCGCGTATATAGTAAAAGTATAAGGCACACTGCCACCTGTTGGCATAAATGAACCATCGGTGACATATAAATTATCAACTTCATGCGCTTGGCAATTTTTATCTAGTACCGATGTTTTGGGATCATCACCAAAACGACAACCTCCCGCCATTAAGTTCGTTGCTGGGTAACCACTCACCGAAGAAGAAATATTTTTTGCCCCTAAAGCAATCAATAACTTTTCGGCTTTTACTGATAGATATTCACCCACCTCTAAATCATGGTCATGATAACCAATACGTACTTTGGCTACCGGATCGCCCCACTTATCTGTTACTTCATCATCTAACGCAACAAAGCAGTCATCTGTTGGTAACCAATCATTAAACACTTCAAAGCGTAAGGTTTTGTATGTGGTGAATTCTTGCTTGATACTTTGTTTTAATTCTTCACCCCAAAGTAGTTTGTCTTTACCTTCATTATCAACACCCCACTGTGTTCCACTGGCTCTAGCGATAGGGTTTTGATGGAATAAGAAATCAATGGTGCCACCTTTTGCCTGACCTTTAGTGTTGGCACCAGTAAAAGTTTTATCATCAATTTGATACCAATCTTGCAATGCTCTATTTATAAATGGGCCCACAACTTTTAATTCTTTTACCTGCTGTTCATTAAGCTGATCATAAAGGAAATCGCCACTGCCTGTACCACCACCACTAAACAGTAAATTTTTACCTACCTGACCACTATTATTAGCCAAACCATTAGGGAATTTTTCGCCTGTAGAAGCTAACAACAAGCGAGAAGTTTCTACCGCCTGACAAGCAACCACATAGGTTTTTGCGCGAACACTTTGCTGACGACCTTGGGCATCATAATAATGAATGCCGCTAACTTCACCGTTGCTATCTGTGGCTATTTTATATACTTTAGCATTCGGTTTAATGGTGCAATTACCCGTAGCAACCGCATGATTAAGTAGCGCAGCTCTACCACCGCCCTTAGCACCCGACGAACAACCATAACTACTACAATAGCCTGAGTACTCACAACTGCGGCGGCCCATGGCAGGTTGCGACAATATCGCTCTTGGTACTGGCAAGGCATGATAACCAATGCTGGTTGCGGCTTTATCTATCCATGACGACATTGGCACTTCGCTAATAGGGGGGTAAGGGAAATCGGTTGAACGTGGCTCTTGGTGAGGGTGTTCAACTACACGTCCCGAAACGCCTACTTCACGTTCAACCATTGCATAATAAGGTTCCAGTTCATCATAACTAATCGGCCAATCGGCAACGTTAGCACCTTTTATTGCGCCAAATTCGGACTTTAAACGAAAATCTATTGGCTTTAACCGATGAAAATAACCACTCATAAAATTAGAGGATCCGCCAACTACCGTGCCATTCCACCACGACCAACCTGAATCACTAGTCGCTTCGCCCTGCCAGAAACTATTACCTTCTTCAGTTTCGTATTCTTCTTCAATAACATGCTGCTCATCACTCAGTTTGGGGTTATATGCGTCATGAATACTGATAGCTAATTCATCTTTAAAAAATTCTTTTTCTGTCAACCATGGGCCCTTTTCTAATACTAAAACTTTGGCTCCCGCTTTTGCCATAGTGTAAGCCACAGGTGAAGCACCAGCGCCACTACCAACAATGCATATATCATAAGTTATGTTTTTCATGCTTTGTTTATTCTCTTAATTAACAAAATATTAGCAAGACGATTGCTATCTTTTACGATTTCTATTTCATGAATAGCAATTTGATTTTTTGCCTTTCCACGCGGCGGTAACTCAAAATATCGCTGCCCTGCTTTCGGCAATGGAAAGCCCCCTTGATGCTCTAGCCACTGCCAACCAATGCCTTCAGGATTACCACCATAAGCAGGTGGTGTTAACATTGCTTCAAAAATATAATTCAATAAGGTATTTAGCCAATTTTCACCTGCACTTGAACGGCTAATACCACGAAGTAACAATTCCTTTTCATCAACAGATAACTGAACAAATGCCTTACTGTATTCACTGTTAGCAAAGCTATTTAACCAACCAACGCCTTTAACAATAAACTCTTTTTCTTGCAATGGGGTTGGTTGTACCGTCATCACTTGATACAAATACGCTAGCGCATTAATATCAGCTGCACTTGGCCCTGTTGCTGATGTTGGTAATAAATGCGCAAGGGTGGCATCAAGTGTTAACCAGGGATCAGTTTTTTTTGATTTTGCTAAAGAGGTTTGTGTCTGTGAATCAAGTGAAAAGGCAGGTAATGCCATCACTCCTGTTGCACCTGCTGCTGACTTTAAGATGTTTCGTCGGCTCACTTGCTGCGTGAGTACCTTTTTGGACAGTTCTTTTTCTTTAAACCAAAGAGGTGTTTGATAAGCTTTATCAAAAAATGATTTCAACGGATAACTCCCTATAGGTTTTGTTGTTTTAGTTGCCACTGTTGCAGGAAGTCCAACCAATATTCTGTTGAGTAGCCGTCACTATCTTGCAGTTCAGCGGTATCTTTTGACAACAACATTTTTCCGCTCGCCGTAGAGATATACATATGTGGATAGCCAAGTACCGGTGGTAATGATTTCATAAAATCATCGTTTTCATTGCTATCACTAACACTGATTTTTAAGAGTACATACTTGTTATGAAGCGCTTGATAAACGTTAGGGTTTTTTAATAAGAAAGCATCCATTTTATGACACCAAGTACACCAATTCCCGCCAATTTCAATCAACACATTACGGTTAGTTTTTTTCGCTAGTGCCAAAGCCGCATTTGCATCGTTAAAAGGATTACGCTGATCATCATAGACTTTACTATACTCTGGTAGCTCATCTTCTACTGATAAGTGAGGTAACGGCTTATCATTAACTGGCTCGGCGGCATAAGTTGAGCCGACGTAAAACAAACCAGTATTTACCATTAAAGTGAATACGACTAATAAAACAGATTTCATTTTTTTCTCACTTTTGAAAATATCGCATTAAATGACGATCTACTGGTTATACTCATGTGACCTCAAGATGCAGAATTCAGCTGGCATTAGAAACGTCTTTAAGCAAGGCAATGATTGAAGAGAATGGTTGTTCCCTTGTCGAAATCAATAACGTAGCATAAAGTGTTTCTAAACCAGCCCTATGGGGATATCTGAGCAAATAATGTTCTTCGTTACATCTCTTTTTAAGGGAGCGACCATTAATAAAAAGATGCGCCTTGATCATGAATCGCTCAGATGTCCTGAAACTCGCATCTTGAAGTATCATGAGTATAGATGACCTTTATTGTCTTAACTATATTTCAAAAAATCTGTTGAGGCATTATAATACCGCCAATTATTTTATTTAAGCTTATTAAAAGGGTCATATTATGCGTCCAAGCGGCAGAACATTAGGGCAAATTCGCCCAGTAACCATTACTCGTCAATTTACAGCTCACGCTGAGGGCTCTGTACTTATTGAGTTTGGCGATACCAAAGTTATATGTACTGCTTCAGTTGACCAAGGTGTGCCTCGTTTTTTGAAAGGCCAAGGTAAAGGTTGGATTACCGCTGAATATGGCATGTTGCCGCGCTCTACTCATACGCGTATGCGCAGAGAAGCTGCAATGGGAAAACAGAGTGGTCGCACCCTAGAAATTTCTCGTTTAATTGCCCGTGCTTTACGTGCTGCAGTTGACTTAAAAGCGTTAGGTGAAAATACTATTTCCGTAGATTGTGATGTAATTCAAGCCGATGGTGGTACACGTACCGCTTCAATTACCGGTGCTTGTATTGCTTTAGTTGATGCACTTAATTATATGCGTGCTAAAGATATCATTAAAACAAACCCACTTAAGCACATGATTGCTGCTATTTCTGTTGGTATATATAAAGGCGAACCTGTTGCTGATTTAGATTATGCCGAAGATTCAAATGCAGAAACGGACATGAATGTTGTAATGACTGATACTGGTAAGCTTATTGAAGTACAAGGCACCGCTGAAGAAGAGCCTTTTAGCTTTGAAGAAATGCAAGCCATGATGCAACTATCTAAAGATGCAATTAATGAATTATTCGACCACCAGAAAGCTGCATTAAGCTAAGAAAAGCAAATAACTTGGAGAAAATTATGAAAGATTATCAACGTGACTTTATTGAGTTTGCTTTATCTAAACAAGTACTGCGCTTTGGCCAATTTACCTTAAAGTCTGGCCGTACTAGCCCGTATTTTTTTAATGCCGGTTTATTCAAAACCGGTGGTGATTTAGCACGCTTAGGACGATTTTATGCTGCTGCACTGGTAGATGCTGATATCAGTTTTGATTTAGTATTTGGTCCTGCTTATAAAGGTATCCCTATTGCCACCACTACCACGGTAGCATTATTTGATCATCACAATCTTGATGTGCCTTATTGTTTTAACCGCAAAGAAGCAAAAACCCATGGTGAAGGTGGCAGTTTAGTTGGTGCTGAGCTTAACGGAAAAGTTATGTTAGTGGATGATGTGATCACCGCTGGCACAGCAATTCGTGAATCAATGGAAATAATTAAATCCCATAATGCTGAACTTTCAGGGGTACTAATCGCCTTAGATCGCCAAGAAAAAGGCCAAGGTGAATTATCAGCCATTCAAGAAGTTGAGCGCGATTTTGGTACTAAGGTAATTTCTATTGTTACCCTCGCTGACGTAGTCACTTTTCTAGAAGAACAACTTACCGGTGATGAGGCTGCAGATACTGAATTAGCGTTGAGCTTAGCGAGTATTAAACAATACCGCCAAGACTACGGAATTTAGCGTTCAACAAAATACTTCCTTAGTCCCATAAATTAATCAATAAAAAACCTGCAGTTGCAGGTTTTTTTATTGGTTAAATTTGAGCAAGCTATTTCAAAATCAGGCCGTTAATTCAAACTGATAAGTAGCAGGCTTTCCATAAGCCTCTGTGATATTAGAATAAAAAGTCTCAACTCTTACGGCACGCTGCAACACCTCATGCGACTGTGTTGGTGCAATATACTCTTGCGCTGTTAGTGTTTTATTAATAAAAGCATCAAAACTAAGTTCATCATCTGATTCACTTTCATCTTTTTGACCTGAGTCAATCGCTAATGAGCTTTCATTATCGTCAGCGGGTTTTACGGTATGGCTATCTTGTAGTTGTAATTCAGATTGAGCTTGAAGAATAATTTGTATCGCGTTCGCGGCAACCTGAGTATCTTGTGCTGAGGGGTTGGCTGGAGCTAATGCAGCAGCATGCACTTTTTGCATTTTTGCAATTGTTGCCGAGGGGTTACCTGCTACGGTAGATAGATCTACCGACACTTCACCTCCCGCTGCATATTTTTGGCCATCAGGACCTGTTTCAAAAGAATAATTAGGCGCTCCGGTAAAAGATCCCCCTACCGCTGCATGTGCTAATTCATGCGAGCGTACTTCTTTATCTCGACGCTGTAACTCATTAATTACGCGTTCTTGTTGAACGTCTTTATCCCTAGAGTCACTTTCAGCTGATTCATTCGACTTTTCATCATCTTGTACTTCATTTATTGCAAAATGTTGAGATGATTCTTTGTTTTGCTCTTCTTTGTGTTCGCCTTTTTGCTCTGAGATGGTGTTGTTAGCTAATTCCGCTTTTTCTTTTAGATTGGCAAAATCAATATTTTCACTATTTTGAGCTGGTGTTCTACCTCGCTCTCGATCAGAAGATACACCTTTCTCTGCTGCCGACTGATTAAGTGCTGCAGGCTGAGTAATAATTTCTCGTTGGTTATTTTCACGACGCAAACTTTCCGTATGCGGATTAAGCACAGTTGGAATAGATAAATTAGGCGCCTGCGGAGTAATATTCATAATTATTTAAATCATAGCCAAAAAGCTTAAGCGGTTACATCAAGTAAAGTACCGAGCACTTCATCAGCCGTTTTTATTACCTGCGCTGATGATTTCGCTTGAAACTCAGCAACTTTTAAATCGACAATTGACTGGTTCAAGTCTGGTATTTTTTTCTCACTATTCACTGCAATTTGGCTACTTTCTGTTTGACTAACAGTACTTTCATCACGGCTAGCCGTCCCAGCAACTATATTTGCAGCTGCTTGATTAGCCTCGTCTGTTGCTTTTTGAAAGCCTTGTATACCTGAATTAAATGCTGATTGTATTTCCATCAAAGCCACCTTCTTTCACCACTTCGCACTGATTAATTATCAATCAAAACAGCAAAAAAGTAAATACTGTCGTATAATAAACTGATCTTGTTAATAAAAATCAAAGGGTAAACTGAGTTAACAACCAATCTGTTAGTACTTGAGTAAAATCATCAATATGTGAAATAAAGGGCGCATGAGATGCTCGCTCAAATATATGTTGCTCACTATTATTCTTAGCAAGCAGAGCTACCTGACCAATAACTGATTTAGGCACGAGGCTATCAGCACTGCCATACAAACGTAAAAAAGGCTGGTGTATGTCTCTGAGCGTTGAGCGATAATCGCTTGTTTCTAGTAGCTTTAATGACTCATCTAACGTCTTTTCATTAGCCATATCATGCTGAAAGACTAATTGACTAATTTGTGTTATATCTTGGCGAACATGTGGGCTACCCATCGCTTGTAATTTTAAAAATCCACTAATGGTTTTTTTAGCATCTATTTGTAATTGCTGATGAAAGCCATCAAGAACCTGAGGCTTTATTCCCGGCCATATATCCTGATTAAGCATTTTGTCTTCAACAATGTCTTCTGATCTTTGTTCAGTTCTTTGTTCAGTTCTTTGTTCAGTAAAGCGTGGTGAGCTTGCTACGGTAATTAGACCCAAAACTTTTTCAGGATATTTTAACGCCATTTCAGTAGCGACTAAGCCCCCTAAAGACCAACCTAAATAAATTGCCGGTTGTTCTATAGTGTTAGTGATCTGCTCACAAATATTCGACAAAGAATAAGGACTAACTTTTTTATTAATATTGGTGCCAAAGCCAGGTAAATCTATGGTTATAATATGAAACACATCAGTGAATTCAGTAGGTAAATTCGCAATCAGTGGTTGCCATATAGCTGAATTAAAGCCCCATCCATGGAGTAAAATAATGGGAATATATTGCTTTTTAGGTTCAAGGTAAGTGGAAAATTGAAGCGTATCTGCCATGCTTATATCTTAAGAAGTAGGTAGTTGAATGAACACTATTTTACAAAATGGGTGATAACAATGGAATGGCTAGCGTTAATCAAACTGAAAAACAATTGGCAATCGCAAATTCACACTTATTATCAGCGAATACTACTAATATTTTCTCAGTGTGATTTGTGCGGTAATGCCACCCAACAACAAACACTCGTATGTTCGGCTTGTTTAGCTGATCTACCTCTTTTCAAACAAAAGATTACTCAAGGAGACTTGCTTAATTGGCCAGCCGTAAACAGAAGCTTACCTAGTATTCATTTCGACCACTTATTTTGTCTATCGCCATACTTAGCGCCATTCAATCATTGGTTGTCACAACTAAAATACCAAGGACGTTTTGAATTAGCTTCATTATTTGCTTCTTTACTGGCAAAAGAATGGTTAGAAACACAGTTAAAATCATCTGTAGATCTTATTTTGAGCGTGCCACTACATATCAGTAAATGGCAACAGCGTGGCTATAATCAAGCGCATTTAATTGCCAAACCATTTTCGCAATTGTTGCAGCTACCTTATCAAAGTTCAGCTTTAGTTCGCATTAAAAAGAATTCTAGTCAAGTAGGACAAACAGGTGCGCAAAGGCGTAACAATTTAGCGAATGCTTTTGCCTTACGCCAACCGTTAACTAAAGGGGTTAAGCATGTCATGCTGATCGATGACGTATTAACCACAGGTAGCACCGCCAGTGAAATCAGTAAACTATTAAAATACAAAGGTGTTGAAAAAGTGACCGTGGTTACCGTTTGTTTAACCCTACCAAAGCACTGAGGTTACTTCGCTTTGGTACTAAACGTCTTAGCGAAAAATAAACTATTCGCCAGTAATTTACTGCTTCCTAACCAATAACCACGAAATGCTAAAACATCTGAACTAGCAATTACCCTGCCTTCGCCATAATTATGAGCAACAATAGCGGCATTATGCGCTAAACGGTTTACTATTTCTTTGTCTGTGTAGCCACTGAGTAAGGGGGTATCTGTATATTTTGCTACTGTGATAAAAGGCTGCTGTCCTGTATCCATAATTAAGGTGCTATTACGGAATAAAGGTAAATTATAATCGCTATAACCAAAAGCTAATGGGTGTGATGTATCAAGTTTAGTCGCAAAAATGGCACCTGCAATACGTTTTCTTGCATTAAGCTTTTCTTTGTCTTTATAGCTTAATGGTTCATTATCAAATAATTGTGCTATTTGTTTTTTACTCACAAAGTCTGCTGATAGAATCTCTTGCGCTGCTAACCATTTCGCGCCACGCTTTTGACCAAAAATCACGCCTCCTTGCTTTACCCAAGCTTTCAGTTTACTCGCATTGTCATCTGATATTGTAGTGTAATTACCATCCACTAAAATTAGGTGGCTATAATGAGAGAGATCAACATTATTCAATCGAGAATGTTCAATGATGCTTAATGGTATCTGCAATGTTTCATCAAGGTAAAATCGAATTTCTCCCGCTTCATATTGAGATATACCTTTACCGCCCAACAATAAAACTTTCGGCGATTCTAAAAGCTTAAAAGAGTTACTACCAAAATCAATACCTTGACTAGTTAAACCACTCTTTATTGCGAATAAATCAATGTTTGCGGTCATCGCTAATGCGGCTAATTCGGCTCGCCAATTTGGCTCAGATTGAATTGCAGCAGGAATTATTATCGTGCCACTAGCAAAAGTGTGATTTTTATTCTGTACTTGACTTGAAAAGCCACCCGTTGCCACTTTGGCTTTAATTTTTTTATTCAGTAATTGGTTTAATAGTTTTGGTGCCAAATAATGGTGCCATTCAAAAGCATAGGCATAATCTTCACTGTTAGTGTTAATTTTACTCACTTGAATAATGTCCTTGTTAGACCAAGCTTTATCCGCTAACACTAACCCCCATGTATTATCAAGTTGTTGAAAATCAATATTCATTGCCAGTGGCATGGTCCAACCTGAAACATCATAAAAGGTGTTATCAGCAAAGTTAGTTTCTTGATTAAATAACGCTTGAATTAATCGATATTGATTTTGCGCTAATGGCACATAATAGCTATTCTCAGCTATATATTTTTTTCCTTTATAACTGAAGTCGTCACCAAGTGGATAAGCATTAACTTGATGTTGAGCTAACGTATTTAGTAAGGCATGTAGTCGATAGTTATCTTTTTCTTCATTAATCAGGTAACCATCAAATCTTTCTTTTTTAGCTTGCTTTAGCGCTTGTACATAAAAATTTTTCCGATATTTTTTGAGTTCTTCACGGTTTTGCCAAGCACCCTCAATAGTTGAAAGTGACGTTAATACATGATTTTGAATACCAAACTCAAAGGTTAGTAAGCCATTGATGGTATTTTGTTGCATGCCGCGGGAGCTTGCTTGTTCAAATAAAATACCAATGCTGCCGTTAATATCAGGATAAGTAGAACCTTTACCATAGAAAAAATCATCATACTCTTCTTCGCTGTAATACAAGCGCTGTGCTTTATCTAACGCTTTGGAATGATATTTTGCTAACTCCTTAGTGAGGGTAATATTCTGTTTGGGTGTCAGCGGATGCGTTCTACTTACAATCCCCGGTTGAAAAAAATAACTGCTGTTAGCATCCATTTCATGATAATCACCCAAAACATGCGGCTGGTATTGATGAAAGTACTTTAATCTATGACGACTTTCTTGCTGAGTTAATAATAACCAATCACGGTTTAAATCAAACCAAAAGTGATTAGTTCTACCGCTAATCCAACCTTGGTGGTGCTCAATATGTTCCGGATCACCATTATTAGCTGAGCCACGGTAAGTACTCACCCAATTAACAAATCTGTCCATACCATCAGGGTTGATACTTGGCTCTAACACAATAATGGTATTTTCTAGCATCGTTTCAATGGTTTGTTCTGTACCGGCAGCTAAATAATAGGCAACGACCATTGCTGCATTTGCGCCACTAATTTCATCACCATGTACACTATAACCAAGCCATAAAACTAAGGGCTCCTTTTCTGTATGCTTTTTTATATTTGATTGTGATTCTTTTTGATGGACATGCCGCTTAGCGAGAATGTTATCTAGATTAGCTAAATTTGTCTCACTAGAAATGGTGACTAAAAATTGCTCTCGTAATTGAGCAGTTTGTCCAATAGTAGTAATTTTCAAACGCTTCGAACTATCGGCTAGAATATTAAAGTACTGCTTTAATTGGTCATGCCTTACATGACTTTGACCTATTTCAAAGCCCAGAGTTTGCTTTGGTAATGGGATTAGCGAATCAAAAGTGGCTTGTTTGGGTAAGTAATCTTGTACCGACGCAGCATGTGAAGAAGAAAATAAAGCAAATAAAACTAACACAATTAGCAGGCGAGAAAGCGACATTACATTTTCCTTTATATTGATATTTATTAAAATAGCAAATAAAAGCATAAAAATCATTAGCACATCACATGATTGCGGAGTAAAATAGCCATACTTGAGTAAAACACTCAAGTATACCTGTTTAAGTTTAAGAGCAAAGAGAGTACCGTATTATGATCACTATTTCACCTACCGCCCAAGAGCACTTTGCTAAGCTGCTATCTCAACAAGCAGATGGCACACATATTCGTGTATTTGTTGTAAACCCAGGTACAGCTAAAGCTGAATGTGGTGTTTCATATTGTCCTGCTGATGCAGTAGAGCCCGATGACATTACATTACCTTTTGAAGGTTTTTCTGCCATGGTTGATGCGGACAGTAAAAGTTTCTTAGAAGAGGCGGAAATCGATTTTGTTACCGATCAAATGGGCTCACAACTTACCTTAAAAGCTCCGAACGCTAAATTACGTAAAGTAGCTGATGACGCGCCGCTATTTGAGCGTGTACATTATTTTCTTCAAGCAGAAGTTAACCCGCAACTTGCTGGACATGGCGGTGAATGTACCTTAGTTGAAATAACTGACGACGGTTATGCGGTATTACAATTTGGTGGTGGCTGTAATGGTTGTGCCCAAATTGATGTTACTGTTAAAGATGGTATTGAAACGCAACTAATTGAGTTAATGGGTAATGAAATCAAAGGCGTGAAAGATGCAACTGAGCATGAGCGCGGCGAGCATTCATATTATTAACCCTTCGACAAGCTCAGGACATACGGAACCCTTCGACAAGCTCAGGACATACGGAAGAGCTATTAAGGATATACGAAAAATGACACCGCTCATCCTGATCGAGGGAGTGAACAGTCGAAAGACATCCAGTTCATGAATAATTTACTTGCTAAATTAGGCCAAAATCCAAAACGTAGTTTGTCTATATTTTTATCCGGGCTTGGCCTTTTTACCGTTGGTTTAGTATTTATCGCTATCGGTTATTTTTATCACCATTTCTGGCAAATACTCGGCCTTTTTATTCTTGCACTTGCCTGTACAATAGCGGCTTGGGGTTACTTAGGTCTTTTTGCCAATCGTTGGTTTAACATTTTAAATCGACACAGCCCGAATAATAGAAAATAACCCATTTAATGATTTGCTTAATTCAAAAGTATTGGCTTCATATTACCTTAATGCTACTTGTTAGTATTGCTACTTTATCACTTTGGCCTGCAGCCTATTTACCTAGTGTGCCAGGCACAGATAAAACCCATCACTTTATAGCTTATGCCGCTTTAATGTTGCCTACAGCATTGCGTCAACCTAAGCATTGGTTGATTATTGCTTTTGCTTTTCTCGCTTTTAGTGGCTCAATAGAATTAATACAACCCTATGTAAATCGTTATGGTGAGTGGTTAGATATGGCTGCTAATGCTGTTGGCTTATTCTGTGGCTTTATATTAGCTAAAATAATGGTATTTTTTGCTTTTAAAAAAAATGTTCCTCTTCAATAAAATCACACAGTTCCTTGACCATTATCAATACAACTTTTTATTAATAGGCTAAACTAGTCTTTAGTGCTCGTATCTATTACTCAACAATTAATGGCCTTATCATGCAAGAAGTTAGACATCCACCTAAACGTTTATGGCAAAAAATCACAGCTATTATTGCTAAAATGAGCTTTGCCTGTGCCGCCATTGGCGTTGTACTTACACTAATTTATGCTGGCGATGTCAGTGAAGCCAATAAAGCTTCAATGGGAGCCATTACCTTTATCTGCTTTGCTATAGGCGTGGTATTAAATGTTATGGGAAGTACCAGTATCCCTTGCTTAAAACCTGATCAAGATTAGAGCTTGCTTAGAATAAATCAAGTATAAAACCAAAAGCTTGTGCACTTAATCCTGTAGTCACAAGCATAAAAGTAGCACTACTAAGCAACAATCATCTCACCAATAGCGCTATATCCTATAAAATACGCATAAGTTAAATGAGCAGTAACAACGGTATCAACTACCCCTTATAATGACACAGTGATATTTGATAAAATCATAGATAATGCTGTTAGCAATAACTGGTTATATTGATCTATATTGGTATTATACCAGTTTCATTAATTAGGTGATCTATTTTATACGTAGGAAAAACGGTCAAATACAAGGCGTTTATTTCAATAACTAGTTGTTCTAGCTATTAAATAAATAACGAAGTAGTTGGTCGTTTTAACAAGTAGAAATGATCACATAGTTAGTGAGATTGGTATTAATTAACAAGAAGTGTTTCCTATTAACGCAAAAGGCGCTATTTTATATTATTGTCGCTATCATAAGAGAAAACGTCATGAAAACTAACCTTTTAGCTGTTTTTTTACTTTTATTTCATTTTTCTAGTTTCGGCGCTGTAATTTTACAATACCACCATGTTAGCGGCACTACGCCCAAAAGTACGAGTATCACACCAGAACAATTTGCGGTACATCTGAAGTATTTACAAGAAAATAGTTTCAATGTTGTCCCGTTATCACAAATAGTTGACAACATAAAAAATCAACAACCATTAAAAAATAAAACTGTTGCGATTACCTTTGATGATGCTTATATCGATGTACTAACCAATGCTAAACCTATACTCGATGAATATAATTTCCCCTACACTATTTACGTTAACCCCGGCATTATCAATCGTAATGAAGGTGCTCTTATTAAAGGAATGAATTCACATTACCTTTCATGGGCGCAATTAAAAGCTTTGGGCGATGAAGGCGTAATCATTGCCAATCATGGCTTTGAACATGATTCATTAACACGAATCACTGATAATTTATCTCAACAGCAATGGCTAGAACAACAAACGACATTACTGTTAAAGGCTGAAGCTATTATTAAAGAAAAAACCGGGCAGAGTTGGTATTATTTTGCCTACCCTTACGGTGAATTTAGCCCTGAAATACAGCATTGGGTTAAAGAAAATAACTTTATTGGTTTTTCTCAACAATCTGGTGCAGTAGGTTTATATACAGATTTAACGAGTGTACCCCGCTTCCCAGCTTCTATGCCATATGACAAAATTTCAGGTTTACGAGATAAACTGAATTCATTGCCATTTAATATCAAATTACAAGGTGAACAAGCCAAAACCATTTTTGAATTCAAGCAAACTAAAAGCATCACCTTCAATATTGAAACTGAAGATTTTTATAAATCTGGTTTAAACTGTTATATATCCGGCTTGGGGAAACAGAAAATAATTTGGCAGGGAGAGAGTAGCTTCACTATTAATTTTAGCAGTGACTTACCTATAGGAAGAGTACGTTGTAACTGTACTGCCGCTAGCATTAGTAAACCGGGGCGCTATTATTGGTATTCAAAACCATGGTTTGTTTTAAAAACAGGCGGAGAATGGTATCACTTATAAAAACAATAGTTGCTAGTAGCGAGTTAATAGTTACGAAGACAAATTACTGCTAGTCAATGTTTTCGTTACTCGACACTTTTCTTGCTTGTAACTCAGATTAATACAATGCGACTATTTTTTGATAGTCGCTCAACAACTTATCACTATCAATACTAGGTACTTCTCCAACGGCTTGTTCAGGCTTAAAAATAGCTGCTATTTTCCCCGCTGGGTTAACTAATACCAAAGAAGCACTATGATCTACCAAGTAATCATCGCCTTCTCCACTTATCGCGTACATTAACCCCATGTTACGAGCAAATGGGAACAACACCTCATGCCCCGCTCGTAGTGCGATAAACTCACGATTAAAATAAGCAATATATTGCGCCAATTTTTCTTGGCTATCACGCTGAGGATCTACACTAACTAACAACACTTGGCTATGTTGAGTAATAGCTTTCAAATCATCATAGATAAAATTTAAATTTTGCAAGGTCGTAGGACATATATCTGGGCAAGAGGTATATCCAAAAAATACCAGTGACCATTTACCATTTAGCTGCTCTTTAGTAAAAGACTGCCCATGATGATCACTTAATTCAAAAGGCTTAATAACTCTCGACTGTTGATAATATAAGGCATATTCAGGTGAAGGTAACTTCGTTATAGCTTTAAAACTAATAACACCAATAGCCGCAGCTGCTATCGCTATAAGACCAAAAAAAACTTTATTCATAGATATATTAGCCTACAGGTAATAAATAATGGTCGAGCAATAAAATTACAAACAATAACATTAGGTGAATAATCGAAAACTTAAAAGTATCCATCGCGGTATTTTCATCAGCATGAAATTTAAGTTTCCATGCATAAGCAAAAAACATTAGGTTCAGAGTAACTGCGCCAATCAAATACAGCCAATTACTCATGCCGACCAAATAGGGCAATAAACCAACCACAAACAGCAATACCGTATAAAGCAATATTTGTGTTTTAGTAAAACTAACTCCATGGGTTACCGGTAACATGGGAATATTTACCTTGGCGTACTCATTTTTACGATGAATCGCTAGCGCCCAGAAGTGTGGTGGCGTCCAAGTAAAAATCAATAGAACTAACAATAAAGCATTAGGATCAACTTGGTTAGTCATTGCCGTCCAACCAAGTAAAGGAGGGATTGCCCCCGCCAAACCACCAATAGTGATATTTTGTGGCGTAGCTCGCTTCAAATATAAAGTATAAATAAAACTGTACCCAACCAAGCCAGCTAAAGTTAAATAAGCAGTTAATGGATTCACTAACACTATAAGTAAAACAAAACCTAACAAGGCAAGGCTGCAAGCAAACACAATAGCATTATTTGTGCTAACCCTACCTTCAGGTAAAGGCCTGTTATGAGTTCGCCCCATAATCGCATCGATTTTTTCATCAACAATGTGATTAATTGCCGCCGCTGCTGATGACAACAAACCAATACCCAACATAGCAGGTATAAACAACTGCCAAGGCAACCCTCCAGGTACAGATAAACTCATACCAACTACAGCAGTAAGTACCAAAAGCGCGACTACTCTAGGCTTAGTGAGATCATAATATGCACGCCATTTAGACATGATTACTGGAGCCACTTTTGTTTCACTCATCATTTCATCAGACATAAGTTTTTCCTATATTTTTCGACGTAATCGGTAAGTTAACGCGATTAGAGTAAGCATTAAGCAAGCAGCAACCAAGTTATGGCCTACCGCAATAGATAACGGTAGCGAAAACCAAATATTACTCACTCCTAAACTTACCTGAGTGATCAAAGCTATACCAACAACAACAGCAGACGTTTTAAATGTTGAGGTTTGCGCTTTAGAGTAGATCATTAACAACAACCAAGTTAAGTATATTGTAATTGCAATAGCGCCAAATCGATGTACCACATGAATGGTCACTCGTTCATCATGGGATAGATGACCAAATTCATAGCTTTCTCGCTCTGGGGGGATCAAATCAAACGATTTCTCAAAATTCATTTGATCTTGCCATCCTGATTGGCAAATTGGCAACTCGACACAACTCAACGCTGCATAATTAGACGACGTCCAACCGCCTAATGCTATTTGCCCTGTTAATAGACCAATGCCCAATAGAGCAAATCGTCCATATTTTTTTATTGAAAAATCGCTACGATTTATACGGTGCGGCATTAAACGTAAATACAGTAGAAATAACAAACATAAGGTAGTAAAACCACCCAACAAATGCCCCATAACAACTATTGGCATCAGCTTCAATGTCACTGTCCACATACCTAACGCAGCCTGAAAAATAACAATAACAAGAATAAGTAGAGGTAAGCGCAATGGTGTACCCTGAGCACGATTTTTAAACGAAAGAATAGCAATAGCGAGGATCAATAAACCAAGCGTACCGGCAAAATAGCGATGGATCATTTCATTCCACGCTTTACTTGGCTCAACTTGACTTTGAGGGTATGCCTGCTCAGCTAAAGCAATTTGCTCTGCCGTTTCGGGTACATCAATTAAACCATAACAAGTAGGCCAATCGGGACAACCCAGTCCCGCATGAGTTAATCGAGTATAAGCACCTAAAGTCACCACTACCAAGGCCAGTAAAATACTCACGAAAACTAGTTTCTTCACCACATGGTTGTGTTGTGTATAAAGGTCATCATCCACTTGCTAGCCTACCTTAGAATATTTAAGCAGCTTTTTCATATCGGCCAATATTTGTTTACCAAGTTGTGGTAACTGCTCGGTATTTTCAGGTAATTGGTGACTTAAAAAAACATTACCAAGTGGGTCCACAATGAATATTTGCGGTTTAGTTAAATGTTGCTTTGCTTGTTCAGGCATAGCAAGTAACTGCCATTTACTTTCTGAAATTTTTTGACGTTGTTCACCAGATAATTCATTTTGATACAATGCCACGGGGAAAACTCTTGGCATTTCTTTACCCAAAGCAACATAAGTATTGTGTATAGCTTCAAACGTTTTCTGACAATCAATAGAGCAGTGTTCAGGCAGATTGTATAAGATAAGCCAGTGTTGTTCAAAATCAGTCGTTTTTAAGCCTAATTGCTCTAAGGTTAATTCATTCGTTAATAACGTACCCTTGTTAGTAACACCCATGTCTAACCATTGTTGTTCTAAAGCCAATTTCGCCAAAATAATAGGTAAAGCAAAAGCAGCTAATACCATAAATAAGCTACGGCGACTTTTCTTTGACTTACTTTTATTTAAGTTATTGTTATTTTCAGGTAGCTCGATGGTGCTCATACTTACTTAGGCCTCTTTTTTCAAAGGTGAACTTTTCTTTAAATTATTATTTTGATTATTTTCACTTGTTTTTCTAGCACCAAACCTAGCCCAACCCATTAACATGATCCAAGCAATAGCTAAACTAAACCATTGAAAAGCATAAGCTCGATGTTTTTCTGGTGGCATAACGATGGGCTGCCAATTTTTTTCAAACCCAATGTCTTCCTTTTTATCTAAATAAATAACAAAGGGCAATAGCTGACGATTAATTAATGACGAAAATTTATCTAACTCTACTTGCTGAATTCTCAATGGCCATTGTACATCGCTAAAAACCTGTTCTTGTAATTGAATGCCTACTTCGATTAAACGCACATTTCCATGAACATAATGTTTATCTGATAATGATTTTATTTTAGGTAACTCTTGCCTATTAACGGAGCCTTGTACCCAACCAAGGTTTACCAATACGGCATATTGTTCAGTAATTAACACTTGATAGACTCGATAGCCTAAACGCCCATTATTGACTTGGTTGTCGAGGAGGAAAACGGCATGTTCATCAAATTCCCCTTCAATCGCTACTGGCATGTCATTAATGTTCTCATTCATTGTAAGTAAGTTGACTTGTTGCAACGACAGAGGATTTTTTGATTTAAGTTGGTCAATGCGTGATAAGCGCTGTTCTTTTTCTAACGCCCGACTACTTTGCCAAAAACCAAGCTTTACTAATGCAGAAAAAACTAGCACAGTAAGTAATAACCACAGAATATTCATTTTGCTACTACTTGACACCTAAGGTTACTTCCTTACAACGTGTTAATAATTAACTAACTATAGGCTTAACTATAGATTTAACTTTATAAAATTATGGGAGATTGATTTGCTATTTAAAATTGTTATTGTCGCTATGCTCGCTTTCATGGTTTACAACTTATTCCGTGCTCTCCTGCTAATGAATAAAAATGACCCAAACAAACCATCTATGAGTAAATATATTGGTCGAAGATTAATGCTCTCCGTCGCCATTGTCGTATTACTACTTATCGGCTTATTAACTGGATTAATCACCCCTAACCCACAACCTTATTAATACTTTATTCTTTTCTCTGAAAAATATCTGTAACTTTCGATTTATCTTCTTTTTCTTTGTGATAGTTCAATGCCAAGATAAACGCGTTAGAACAAAGCGAAGGCACGGAGTTGACGCTAGTCAATGAGTACCTTCAATGCCGTTATTACGTGTTTACCAACGCATTTAGCATCACATTATGTAGACGAAGACAAATAGCATAACCCATACAACATCTACAAAATGCCAATACCAACTGGCCGCTTGAAATGCAAAATGACTATCAGGAGTGAAATGCCCTTTTAATATCCTAAAAAACATCACAATTAACATAATGCAACCCAGTGTTACATGCATACCATGAAAACCTGTCAGCATATAAAAGGTATTGCCATAAATACCACTGGTTAAATACAGTTGCATCTCATCAGAATAACCATGAGAATATTCTAGCACTTGGAAAAATAAGAAAGCTAAACCTAAGATGATAGTTACCCCTAACCAAGCTTTTAATTGCGGGCGTTTATTTTTTTCTAACGCCACATGAGCAAAATGAGCGGTTATCGATGACGTTAATAATAAAACGGTATTAATTAAGGGTAATCCAAACCAACCCATACCGGTAGTTTCTGTGCCGTCAGGTGTTTTCAATAAAGGCCAGCTGGCAGTAAACTCAGGCCATAAAACAGCCCCCGTTTCAATATTATTACCTGCACCACCTAACCAAGGTACGGCGAACGTACGGGCATATAGCAGTGCACCAAAAAACGCGGCAAAAAACATAACTTCTGAAAAAATAAACCAACTCATTCCTTGTCGAAAGGAATGATCCATTTGATGACTGTATTTCCCTGTCATTGATTCATTAATCACATTATTAAACCAACCAACTAGCATATAAATAACTAAAGCAATACCTGCTAACAATAAATAACCGCCGTAACCATTAGCTTCATTTTTAAGGTCGGTAACATAATTAGCCGCACCAAAAGCAATCATAAATAATGCCACTGCGCCAACTATTGGCCAGTGACTTTGTGCTGGTACATAATAACTTTCATATTCTTTTGTAGTCATTTTTGTTCCCTTATCTTTTCTCTTATCTTAAATAAGAATTTTTATATTTACGCTTCTATGAATCCACTTTTGAGCTAATGTCGTATAACGTATAAGACAACGTTAGCGTATTGATTTCACTCGGCAAATCAATATCAACATAAAACTGCAAGCCCATCTCTACTTCTTCACCCGCTTGTAACGGCTGTTGCGTAAAACAAAAACACTCGATTTTTTGAAAATAACCTGCTGCTAATCCTGGCGAAACTGAAGGTACAGCTTGTCCAACGATATCGCGTTTCGATTTATTTTTAGCATAAAAGTTAACAAATTTCACTTCACCGGGGTGAACCAGTATTTCATTGATTATCGGCTCAAATTTCCAAGGTATCCCTTTAGCCATCCGAGTAATAAATTGTATTTTTACTGTGCGTGAAGTATCAATACCCTCATTTTCATACGCTACACCAACATCGTTGGTTTTACCGTTCAAACCGGTAATATCACAAAACACATCGTATAAAGGCACAAGCGCAAAGCCAAAACCAAACATTGCAAACACGACCAACACTAGCTTTTTAATAACTTTACCGTTGTTTGGCTTATCCGTTTTTTGCTCTGTGCCTTCACCCATTTCTAGTCAACCTTTGGTGGCGTACTAAAGGTGTGATATGGCGCAGGGCTTGCCACTGTCCATTCCAAACCTTCTGCGCCATCCCATGGTTTAGCTGGTGCTTTCTTACCACCCTTAATACATTTGATCACAACAGCTAAGAAAATCAACTGTGATAAGCCAAAAGCAAAACCACCAATACTGACCCACTTATTAAAATCAGC
This sequence comes from Candidatus Colwellia aromaticivorans, assembly GCF_003333305.1. GTDB lineage: Bacteria > Pseudomonadota > Gammaproteobacteria > Enterobacterales > Alteromonadaceae > Colwellia > Colwellia aromaticivorans. The sequence continues at coordinate 88,364 of NZ_QOLD01000013.1, forward strand.
AAACTGTAATGCATAATCTGGAATACGGCGAGGCATACCAGCTAACCCTAAGAAATGCATAGGGAAAAACAATAAATTGACCGAAATTAACGAACACCAGAAATGCCATTTAGCTAAAGATTCGTTATACATGTGCCCAGTCCATTTTGGTAGCCAAAAATAAGCTCCAGCATAAATTGAGAACAACGAACCTGTTACGAGTACATAATGAAAATGGGCAACAACAAAGTACGTATCATGATATTGAAAATCTGCCGGAGTCAATGCCAACATCAAACCAGAGAACCCACCAATAGTGAACAAAATAACAAAGGCGATAGAAAATAACATCGGCGTTTCAAAGGTCAGAGAGCCGCGCCACATAGTCGCAACCCAGTTAAATACTTTAACCCCGGTTGGTACAGCAATTAACATGGTGCAATACATGAAGAATAATTCACCAAATAACGGCATACCCGTAGTAAACATATGGTGCGCCCAAACAATAAATGACAACAACGCAATAGACGATGTTGCATAAACCATTGAACTATAACCGAATAGTTTCTTACGTGAAAAAGCTGGAATAATGGTTGAAACAATACCAAAAGCAGGCAAAATCATGATGTACACTTCAGGGTGGCCAAAGAACCAAAAAATATGCTGAAACATTACTGGGTCGCCACCGCCTGCTGCATCAAAGAAACTGGTGCCAAAATAGGTATCCGTTAACAGCATTGTCACTACACCCGCTAACACGGGCATTACGGCAATGAGCAAATAAGCGGTGATAAAAAATGTCCAAACAAATAGCGGCATTTTCATGTAGGTCATACCCGGAGCACGTAAATTCATAATGGTTACAACGATATTAATTGCCCCCATAATTGAAGATATGCCCATAATATGAACAGCAAATACAAAAAAGGCAGTACTACCATTTGAATAGGTGGTTGATAATGGGGCGTAAAATGTCCAACCAAAGTTAGGAGCACCACTTTCCATAAAAAATGAGCCAAGTAAAATAGCGAAAGCAAAAGGTAGAATCCAAAAGCTCCAGTTATTCATACGTGGTAACGCCATGTCTGGCGCACCTATCATCATAGGCAGCATCCAGTTAGCAAATCCTGTAAAAGCGGGCATAATCGCGCCAAACACCATGATCAAACCATGCACTGTCGTTAACTGATTAAAAAAGTCAGGTTCTACAATTTGTAAACCAGGCTGGAATAACTCAGCGCGGATCACCATTGCAAGAGCACCGCCGGTTAGTAGCATAATGAATGCAAACCATAGATATAATGTGCCAATATCTTTGTGATTTGTAGTGTATAACCAACGCTTTATTCCAGTCATTTTATGGTCGTGATGATCATCATTATGCGCATCATCAAGCGATTCATTTATTGTTTCTGTTGTCATGTTTTACTCCTCGCTTGCCGCTTTAACATCTGAACTTTGCACTAGATCACCAGTATCATTACCCCAAGCATTTCGCTCATAAGTAACCACTGCAGCTATTTGTTTCAAACTAAGTTGCTTACCATAACCTTGCATACCCGTACCTGCGCGACCATTGAAGACTACATTAATGTGGTCGACCACTGAGCCTGTTGTGGCAATTGGGCTAGCTTTAAGCGCAGGAAACGCTGGCGGTAATCCTACACCTGTGGGTTGATGGCATGCTGCACAATAAGCCATGTAAGTAGTTTCACCTAGCTGCATTAACTTGTCTTTGCCCATAGAAGCACTTAAAGACGCTTTTTCTGCATCTGCTGTTTTAGCCGTCAATTCATGCTGCTCTTTTAACCAAGCGTCATAATCTTCCACTGATTTAACTTCAACAACAATGGGCATAAAACCATGATCTTTACCACAAAGCTCAGCACACTGACCTCGATAAGTTCCAGGTAAATCAACATTAGTCCAAGCTTCATTAATGAAGCCTGGATTAGCATCTTGCTTAACGGCAAAGGCAGGAACCCACCACGAATGGATAACGTCATCAGAGGTAATTAAAAAACGGACTTTCTTATTAGCGGGGATAACTAAGGGTTTATCTACTTCAAGTAAATAATCTTCGCCCTTCTGGGCGCCGTTACCGTCAAAACTACCATTTTGATTTTCATACTCTTCTCGTGGCGTTGACAGCACGGAATAATATTCAATATTTTCATCAAAATATTTATAATGCCACTTCCACTGTGAACCAGTGATTTGAATAGTAACATCTGAATTGTCATTATTTTCCATGTTAATCAATGTGCTAGTTGCCGGAACGGCCATAGCAATAAGAATAACAATAGGAATTGCAGTCCAAAGTATCTCTACTTTAGTGCTCTCATGAAAGTCAGCAGCTTTCGCGCCTTTAGATTTTCGATGAAAAATCATAGACCAAAACATAGCACCAAACACAACCACACCAATAGCAGTACAAATATAGAGTGATAGCATATGTAAGTCATATACCTCTCTACTAACTGCTGTTACCCCTTTAGTTAGATTTAACTGTGTATCTGCCCATGCTGAACTAGAAAGCATAGCTCCTAAAAACAGCCAAGCCCTCACCAACCAATTTTGGTTACCTCTACTCACTCAACCTCTCCCCTATTTATTAAAAATAGAAAACAGAAATGCTGTAATGCTCATTACAACTAATTAAACTGAATATCTATTAATTTAGTTATTATTGTTTTATTAAATTTACCGACGTGAAATGGCACACCTTAACTTGCGAGGCAGATATCGAGCACACTAACGCCTTTTTTATTATTGTATTCTGTTATTTTTTGTTAGGTTTCAGATCTAGAATCACTCAAAATTTGATCTAGGTCAAACAATTTTTCAACTGCAAATAAATAAATATCAATAATTTCAATAGAGTAACAACTCTAAGATAAGGCACAGGCTCAAGCAGTACAGGCTTTAGTGGTATATGCGAGGAATATTTTCATCATTCAGAAAATAAATATTTTGAAATGTTTAAGTAATTTATTTGTATCAATTATTTTGATACAAACTAATAAAGGGCAGATAGGGGTTATTGAAATATAAAAAATAACTTTTTAACAGAACAGCTTTTAAAAAATGTAAACGAGTACCATATTTCGATACTCATTCTATGTATTTACAAATGATTAACTCATAATTCGTAAATACATACTACATCCAGTTACCATTACGAATAACACCAACTGCAAGACCTTCAATGTTAAATTCTTGGCAAGTTAAATCAACTATAATCGGCTCAAAATCTTCATTTTCAGCCTGTAAATAAACGACATTTCCTTCTCGCTTGAAGCGCTTAACCGTAACATCATTTTCCACACGGGCAACAATAACTTGCCCATTTTGTACATCAGTCGTTTGATGCACAGCAAGTATATCACCATCTAGAATGCCAATATCTTTCATGCTTTCGCCATCTACTCGTAATAAGTAATCTGCCGCAGGATGAAATAAGCTGCCATCCATCTTATAGTGATCTTCAACATGTTCTTGGGCTAAAATTGGCTCTCCTGCAGCAACACGGCCTATTAAAGGTAAGCCTTCTTCTTCAAGAAACTGTTCAGCTAAACGAATACCACGAGATGTGCCAGGTAGCATTTCTATATAGCCTTTTTTAGCTAACGCTTTTAAGTGTTCTTCTGCCGCATTAGCTGATTTAAAACCAAAAAATCTAGCAATTTCCGCACGAGTTGGCGGCATTCCAGTATCGCTAATGGTCTCTTTAATAAGATCAAATATTTGTTGTTGTCTATTAGTTAACGGTTTGAGTTCGTGAATAGCAACCATGAAGGACTTCCTGTATATATTGACAGTTATACTGGTAGTATATACAGGATTTTTGTAAAATCAATGCTTAGTTTGGCTTATAACGAGATGTATTGTTCTTTGAATTAAGTTTTAGGCGCCAATCATTTCTAGTGTGTTCTTTTAAAGCACCATAAATTTCACATGGTTCTGTAGGTGCTAATTTGGGTTGCAGTGATATCATTGCCTCTTTTCTATTAAATAGAATAGAGGCAACCGAGATTTTTATTACATCACAAGCCTCACCCCTGCCCTAAGAGAATATCAAGTATTCAGGAAATAGTAGCACTAAGACTAATACGGCTATTTGTATAAGAATAAACGGTATGACCCCTTTATAAATAGTGGTGGTTTTAAACGATTTTGGTGCAACCCCTTTTAAGTAAAATAAACTAAAACCAAAGGGTGGTGTTAAGAAGGAGGTTTGTAAGTTCATTGAAATTAAGATAGCAAACCAAACCAAATCAATATTAAGTGCAATAGCGACTGGTGTTAATATCGGCACCACTAAGAAAGCGATTTCAATAAAATCAATAAAGAAGCCCAAAATAAGAATCGCTATCATCGCTAAGGCGATAAAGGTCCACTTGTCTCCCGGTAATTCCATAAAGAATTCTTCAATTAAATATTCGCTGCCTGAGTAACTAAAAACCATCGCAAATGCAGTTGCGCCAATTAATACGGCAAAGACCATCGAGGTAACTTTTACCGTTTCTTTTGACACTTCATGCATTTTAGCAAATGAAAATCCACCATAGAAAATGGATAAAATAACAGCACCAACAGCGCCAATAGCAGAGGATTCAGTTGGTGTGGCAATACCGGTAAATATTGAACCAAGCACCGCGAGAATAAGTGTCAATGGTGGCACTATATCTTTTAGCGCCTGCACTAATAATTCGCGTTTACTCTCATTAACTATCATAGGAGGACAAAAATCTGGTCTTATTTTCCCTAAAATCACTATGTATAGAGCATAAGAAACAATCAGCAACATTCCGGGAATTATTGCCGCTCTAAATAAATCACCAACAGGTACTCCCATTACATCACCCAAAATAATGAGAATAATAGAAGGTGGAATAATTTGCCCTAACGTACCAGACGCACAAATAACACCTGCTGCGGTCGGTTGATGATAGTTATTTTTCAACATCACAGGTAAGGAAATAACTCCCATAGCGACAACACTAGCGCCAACAACACCAGTAGAAGCAGCTAACAAGGCGCCAACAACAATAGTCGAAATAGCAACACCACCTGGCATACCACCAAATAGCTTCGCGGCAGATTCCAATAAACGTTCTGCTAAACCTGTTTTTTGTAAAACTATGCCCATAAATATAAACATAGGAACGGCCATTAAGATGGTGTTTTCCATAATGCTCATAATGCGATATGGCATGAATTCGAATAGTTCAACACCTAAGGTTAACGCACCAACAATTAATGAGATACCGGCAAAAGTAAAGGCAACGGAATAGCCTAAAAATAGACAAACTAGCGCAATGGCAAAAAGAATCAATCCAGTCATTAGTGCTCTCCTTCATGCTTCGTTGTATTACTACTATCATTGTTAGTTAGTATTTGAATTTGGCTAAGCACCACATGAATAATGGCTAAAACTAGAAAAAGTGAAGATAAGGGGATAACCGAGCGTACTATCCAACGATGCGGTAAACCACCAGGGTCTCCACTGCCCTCGCCCATAGTGTAAGCATCTAATGTATAATCAATACTGTAATAAAAGATTAATAACGTGATAGGTAGAGCAAAAATGATTGAACCAAAAATATTAATGAAAGCTTTTTTACGTTTGGTCATGGCATCATAAAATATATCTACGCGTACATGTGCATCTTCTTTTAGCGTATAAGCAATACCAAACATAAACATGGCAGCAAATAAGTGCCACTCTAGCTCTTGCATGCCAATGCTTACATCATTAAAGAAGTAGCGCATAATTACATCATAAAAAACATTCAGTATCATTAACACCATTAACAAACTACAAAAATTACCAAGCATGTCGATAAATTTGCCAATTATTTTTAAACTAGTTTTCATTTTTTTTCCCGCAACATTTTTCTGTCATTTATCTATTATAACAACGATTCATTTAAAGCATAAAAAAAGCAGCTACCACACTATCAATAAATAATGGCAGCTGCTTTTACACATAGATACCCATATAACCTCAAGATGCAGGTTCAGCTAGAATTAGAAACGCCTTTATGCAATACATTGATTAAAGAGAATGGTTGTTCAGGAGAATAAGCTCCTGCATTCTCTAATAAGCTACATCCATGTAGCGTCCTTGTCGAAATCAATAACGTAGCATAAAGCGTTTCTAAACTAGCCCTACGGGGATATCTGAGCAAATCATGCTCTTCGTTACATCTCTTTTTAAGGGAACGACCATTAATAAAAAGATGTGTCTTGATCATGAACCGCTCTGGCATCCTGAAACTCGATTTTTGAAGTATTATGGGTATAAAACTACTTAGGATCAGTAGTGTCTAAATATGCGCGGTCAGATAAATTAGTCCATGCACGAACTTTTGTTTGATATTCTTGAATTGACTTAAGAATTTCTGCAGTCATTGGATCTTTAGCAGCAAACTCTTTCAATAGAACATCATTCGTTTCTTTCATTGCTGTCATCACTGATTTAGGGAAAGAGCGCATTTTAATGTTCGGATAATCTTTATTCAAGGTTGCTAAGTTTTTACCACTTTCATGGTAAGACTGAATATACATATCATAAGCAGCGGTTTTCATTGCTACTGTTAGGATTTTTTGTAAATCTTTAGGAAGCTTGTTATAAGCTTTCTCATTTACCATGAACTGTAATTCAGCACCCGGCTCATGCCAACCTGTGTAGTAATAAGGGGCAATTTTATGAAAGCCCATACGTAAATCTAACGATGGACCAACCCATTCAAGTGCATCAATAGTATTACGCTCTAACGCAGTATAAAGCTCGCCCGCTGGGATATTGGTAGGTTTAGCGCCTAATTTTGCTAACACTTCACCAGCAAAACCTGGAATACGCATTTTCAAACCTTTAAGGTCTGCAACACTGTTGATTTCTTTTTTGAACCAACCACCCATTTGATTACCTGTATTACCACCTGGGAAGGATAAGATACCGTACTTATCATAAACCTTCTTCATTAGCTCCATGCCACCGCCATAATAGAACCATGCATATTGCTCTGGCGCTGTCATACCAAATGGTACGGTAGTGAAAAACAAGGCGTTGAAGTTTTTACCTTTCCAGTAATATGAAGCTGAATGCCCCATTTGATACTGACCACTTTTAACAAAATCAAAAATACCTAGTGGTGATTTATGTTTATTGGATGAATCGACACGAATGATTAAGCGACCATTCGACATTTCTTTTACCGTTTTGGCTAAATTTTTAGTTGCTTCACCAAAAATAGGGAAATTCGGCCCCCATGTTTCCGCCATTTTCCAACGATATACTTTATCATTAGCGGCCATTGCTACACTTGACAAGCCAAGCGAAGAAAGACCAAGCGATACGATAAGTGCCGCCTTTAAAAACACTGATTTTTTCATTTGTTTATCCTTTAACTTATTGTAATTTAATAATTATTATTATTTTCTTTTTTTGAATAACTTTTTTATGCTTTTTAAGCATATACCTACAATAGTATAATAATCATCATATGGCTATCGGTAAGAACACCTAAGACTAAAGTCGCAAACTATAATTTATAACATACTAGCTAGTGATCTATGTCGAAATTTGTAATGATTAATTAAATTATTTATTACGGGTTAATTTTCGAATGATTCTGCCAATTCGCCTCTTCTATATTGCAGTGATACAAGTAATTTTTACTTCTATCGTTATTTATTTTTTCGTATCTAGTGAGTACCGAGAGCTATCTCATAATAACTTAAAGATTTTAGAATCATTTTTGATCAACCAAAAAAAACAAGAGCTAAAAAATTATACTTCACTCGCGAGTGCGGCAATAAAACATATTCATCCTGATGCTGAGCCTGAGTCAATATCAAAACAACTTGCTATTCAAAACTTGATCAATAAATTATTGTATAACGGAGATGACGGTTACTTTTTCGCTTACGATGATCGAGGGATCAGTATGGCTCACCCTAAAGAACCACATCGAGTTGGTGAGAGTTGGTGGAATTTAGAAAGTGATGAAGGCGACAAAATCATTCAACTGTTAATTAGCAATGCAAAAGCCGGTGGTGATTTTCTTCACTATCAATGGCGAAAGCCTTCTAACCAACAAAAATCGAGTAAAATGAGCTATTCAACTTACTTGCACGATTGGCAATGGATGTTAGGAACAGGGGTTTACCTAGACGATGTTAATCAACAATTAGCGGCAATACAGGAAAAAATAGATCAGCATATTAATAATACAAAACAAATCATCCTGATCATTTCTTTAAGCTCAATATTTATTATTTTCCTATTTGGGTTGATTATTAATTTAAGCCATAAGAAAAAAACCGATAAAAAAATAAACGAGTTAGGGCAAAAAATAATAAACCTGCAAGAAGATCAGCATCGACATGTTTCCCGTGAATTGCACGATGGAATAGTACAAATTTTAGTGTCTATCCAGTATTCTATTGAAGCAACCGGAATATTTTTAATGCAGTCAAAACATGAAAAGCCAAAACCGTTAGTAGAAGCCGAAAAAAATCTCAGGATAGCAATTCAAGAGGTACGGCGCATTTCTCATCATTTGCACCCTAGAGTGCTTGATGAGTTAGGTTTATCTGCAGCAATTGCAGGCTTAGCTAAAGAATTTTCCAAACAAACTCACATTAAAATCAGTTTAACTAAGCCCAAATTAAGTAAATTGCTCCCTGATGATATTAATATTAGCCTTTATCGGGTCGTTCAAGAATCGTTAATTAATATCGAAAAGCATGCACAAGCAACCCATGTTACCATTGACCTGTCTATAGAAAATAAACGGCTCACGTTAACCATAAAAGATAACGGTATAGGCTTTTGTGGTAGCAAAAAAAATAAAAAAGGCGCTCCTATTGAATCTTTTGGTATAGGTTTACGTAATTTAACTGAGCGAATTGAATACCATTGTGGCCAACTTAAGGTTTGCACTTCAAAAGAGGGAACAAGTATTACCGCTATAATTCCAAGCCATGTTTTTGCTTATTATTTTAATAATAATGCTCAAAAAGGCAATTCGTATAACACTAAAGAAACTAACACATCAACTCCAGTTAAATAAAAGGGCGCGGCATGACAATATCATCACAAAATGAACGACCTACGTCAGTATTACTTGTCGATGATCACCCAATGGTTCAAGACGGCTTAACGGCTTGTTTATCCTACTATCATGACATTGAAATTATTGGCTCAACACAAGATGGTAAAAGTGCGCTAGCGCAGGCTCTTACTTTAAAACCTGATGTGATATTAATGGATATAAGCATGCCAGATATGAATGGCATTGATGCTACTGAAATAATTACTGAGCAATTAGCGAGTACAAAAATACTTATTTTTAGCATGCATGATAGTTTAGAGTTTGTTAACAGTGCAATGCAAGCCGGCGCTTCAGGCTATATTTTAAAAGATACTGGTTCAGCTGAAGTTTATTTAGCAATTAAAGCAGTAGCGTCAGGAAAAACACATTTTAGCCCTTCAGTAGCAGCAGCATTATTAGAAAATCCATTAAGAGAAGAACAAGAAAAATTAACAACACGAGAACAAATGGTGCTAGCTTTTATAGCTCAAGGTTTATCAAGCAAGCTAGTAGCAAAAAAGCTCGATATTAGCTTTCGAACGGTTGAGGCTCATCGCCGTAATATAAAAACAAAGTTACAATTAGAGAGCTTGGCCGATTTAATACGCTATGCCGTTAATCATGGCTTAGTTGACAGCTAGTTTTGTTTTTCAAACCCTTAGGGTCTGTTGATCTTTCGAGATTATTTTTGCAGGCCTTTGTTGGAAATTTATACAAGATAGAGTATTTGTCATGTGGTTGTTCAGGACTATATACCCATGATACTTCAAGTGTGCGTTTCAGGGCAGCTGAACGATTCATGATCAAGGCGCATCTTTTTATTAAGGGTCGTTCCCTTAAAAAGAGATGCAACGAAGAACATGATTTGATCAGGGGCCCCTGTAAGGCTGGTTTAGAAACGCTTTAGCTACGTTATTGATTTCGACAATGACGCTACATGGATGTAGGTACTTAGGTTCAGTCGGGAACTATGAACCTGTGCCTAAAGACGTTTCTAACTCCAGCTGAATCCGACATATTGAAGTAACATCGGTATATGCTCCTTCATTGCCTAATAGGCTACACACCACTCGCCGCGATTAAGATATTTTTATTTCAAACAAAATTTAACTGCGAAAGATCAGCAGTTCCTACAAGTATTCAATAAATATACCGATAAAAATGATCATACCAACCCAGTGATTATGTAAAAATGCTTGAAAACACTTATCTCGTTCTCTATTACTAATCAATAATTGTTGATAGCTAAATAAACCAGCACATACCACTAAACTTAATTGGAACGGCCAACCAAAAGCTAACATATCACCCACGGTAAATAACAAGCCCAATACTGTTATCTGTAAAAAGCCGATAATCCGCTTATCATGATTGTTAAATAAAATGGCCGTCGATTTCACACCTATTTTTAAATCATCTTCTCTATCAACCATGGCATACATGGTATCGTAAGCAACGGTCCACAATAAGTTTGCCGAAAATAATAACCAAGCAATGAGCGGAATTTCGCCCATTGTTTCAGAAAAGGCCATGATCATACCCCAACTAAAAGCCGCCCCTAATACCACTTGTGGCAACTGGGTATAGCGTTTCATAAATGGGTAAGATGACGCTAACACGAAAGCAACTACAGACAAATAAATAGTTGGCCAACTCAAAGTTAACACTAAACCTAAAGCACAACCAATCAATACGCCAAACAAATTAATTGCTTGTGCTTTAGTCATTAAGCCAGAAATTAACGGCCTATTTTTAGTCCGCTCAACCTGACCATCTACTTTTATATCGGCAATATCATTTATTACGCAGCCTGCACTACGCATAATAAAAACGCCTAAGCTAAAAACCATGAGTAAATGTAAATTAGGCCAGCCATCACTAGCAATCCATAATGCCCAATAAGTTGGCCACAACAATAGATAAGTACCAATGGGTTTATCCATACGCGTGATTAATTTAATGGCTAACCATTTTTGTTGCAGCTTATTAAACATGATCAGTTCTTGGGTTAGTAACTAAATTTTCAATTGTTTGATAAGAGAAGGCACCGGGCAGAAAAACCTCTGCAACCATTAAGGGTTTATTTTCTAGCACAAAAACAGATCGTCGCCCCCATAGTGTATGAGTCATATTTAACTGTAAGTCACACGCTAATTTAGCGACTGAACTAGTTGAATCAAACGTTGCCACTTCAATAAATTTTCGTTCAAGCGATGGGTTATTAAATAATACCTGCCCAAGTGATTGCGTACCTAAATTTGCTAATGCTTGTTCCGCACCAGTTAAACTAGACATAGGTAATAAACTACGGGCAAAAACTTGTGGTTTATCGTCACAATAAAGCAAAACTTCACGCACTAGCACTTTCTCTCCAACAGGAATACAAGCTACTGCTTCATATGCTTGACAGTGTTCAACTTTTTGGCCTAACAATTCAACTCTAAATTGATGACAATGTGTTTTTAAGCGCGCCGTCAGTGAATCAGGATCAAGTAACCAAGATTGTAAATTATCTGGCAATTCACATGAATCTGAACTTTGCCAATGGCTTGGTAGGGTAACGGGAAAAAGTAACTGCAAATTCATAACGTACTATCGAATATTAATTAGACAAAAATAAGGGTATATACCCGTTCCACTTGAAGATGCTCGTTTCAGGAAGCCTGAGCGATTCATAATCAAGGCGCATTTTTTTATTAAGGGTTATTCAGGAGAATATGATTTGCTCAGCCTTCCCCAAAGGGCTGGTTTAGAAGCGTTTTATGCTGCGTTATTGATTTTGAGAAGGGAGTAACCATTCTCTTCAATCAATGCCTTGCCTAAAAGCGTTTCTAATTCCAGCTGAATCATGCATCTTCAAGTGGAACGGGTATAGTAACAGGCTTTAATAAAGAAAAGCATGCTCACCCCAACTTGTAATAAAAATAATTTAAAATTATTCAGGAAAAAAGAAAAAATCAGGTTATGATAAAGCCAACGTTTTATATGTTTTTATTCATCTTTCATCATCCTCATTATGTCTAAATTGAGGATCTCAGGATTAATGCACAACGCTCCGTATAAAAACCTACGGAATAACGAGCTTTCCAGAGTGAGATGAATAGTGATTTTTTCTTTTGATGACAATAAGTTTCTAATGATCAAATATTTAATAGTTTTATCTTTCTTTTTTACTTCACTATCCATTAAGGCTAGTAATTATGCTTATTTTGGCTTTGAGCCGGACATAGTCACAAATTATGTCGCCGAAAAGAAAAAAATGGGTTATGTGCGTCTCACGGTCGAATTAATGGTTGAAAGTGATAACTTAGAAATAGTTATGCATCACTCACCATTACTACGTGATGCTATTATCGATATCATTGGTAGACAAGCTGAAGCTAAAGTCAAATCCATTAAAGGCCGCTCTGAAATTCAATTACTCTGTGAAGAGCAAGTAAAAGAGTTACTCACCAAAGAAACCGGTCAGCCTTTGATCAAAAAATTATTATTCACCCAATGGTTAGATAATTAAAATATAAATTAATCTACACTATCTCTAGCTTGATAGTTTTGCTTATTTCAAGGCAAATTTACGCGTCAATAGCTTGCCTATTGCAAGTGAATTTAACGCAGAAATAAGTAAAAACAGCTGCTAGAGAAACATTTGTTAAGCCGAGCTCAGGTTAACTAGTTACGAGATAACTTCACACTAAACACGGCCAACAAACACCCTGAAATTAAACCGAGTAAATGTGCTGTATTCGCCATATTTACTGGTAATATATCCATAAAACCCAACAACAACCAAAACAATAAAAAACCAATAATAGACTTAGATAAAGACAGACCTTTTTCCGGCGCTAAATAGCCATACCACCAAATAAAGCCTACCAAGGCATATACAACACCTGATAAACCACCAAAGCTTGCTCCTGAGACAATGAACTGCCCTAAATTTGAAAAAATAGCTGAAATTAATAATATATTAATCAATGTGCCTTTACCTAATGCTTCTTCAATACTGCCACCTAACTGCCACCACCACATGGTATTAAAAACAATATGTAACCAAGAAAAATGAAAAAAAGCAGGTCCTAATAAACGCCAAGGCTCCGCAAGGAAAGCATCAATAGATAGATGAGGATAGAACTGCAGTTGGTTAAATATTGACTGGCCCCAACCAATATTACTGCCGATAAATACCAACCAACATAAAGCAAAAACTAGCAGGGTTACGATACCTGCATGATCAAGGAAGTTTTCTTTAAAATTAGCAAATAATGACACGTCACTACTGTTGATAGTAACCGTTTCACCATACTGCCAAGCCGCTTGTTGATATTTTTTATCAAAAGGCTTTGTAATAAAAACATCAAATTCAGCTTTAGCTTGAGAAATTTTATCCTGTTGACAATAAACCATATGGGCTTGTTTTGATTCACTAACCACTTTAGCATCAATGCCTAAGGTAGCTAAATAATTAGCAAAAAGTAGTGCTATATTATGCTGTTCAAGCTGTACTAATGGCTGTAAACCTTCATGATCAACCATCAGCGAGAAATATTATCTGGATATTGTGATTGCCATTGCGTAAAACCACCATCAAGCGAATAAACCTTGGTGAAGTCTTGGCTAACCAAAAATTGCGCGGCTTGCTGACTAGAATGCCCATGATAACAACAGACCACTACGGGTGCATCAGGGTCTGCTTCACGTAAAAAATCAGCTAAGCTCTCGTTAGTTAAGTGAAGTGCATCAGTAATACGGCCATTCACAAATGAAGTGGCATCACGAATATCCACTACTACGTGAGTTTTATCGTTAAGCACCTGCGCTAATTCTTCTACTTGCATGTGCATAAAACGTTCTTCATTAGAGGCGCTCTTGTCAGACATTGCTAGTTTACTCCCAATTTAAAATTACTTTTCCTGATTGCCCTGAACGCATGACATCAAAACCTTGTTGAAAATCATCAATATCAAAATGATGAGTGATAATAGGTGATAAATCTAAACCAGATTGAATAAGGCTCGCCATCTTATACCAAGTTTCGAACATTTCACGACCATAAATACCTTTAATGGTTAGCCCTTTAAAAATGATATGACTCCAATCAATCGCCATTTCTTTGCCAGGAATCCCTAGCATAGCGATTTTACCACCATTATTCATATTGTCTAACATACTTGTAAAGGCTATTGGCACACCTGACATTTCTAAACCAACATCAAAGCCTTCTGTCATACCGAGTTCAGCCATAACATCCGTTAAACTTTCTGTTGAAACATTAACCGCACGAGTAACTCCCATTTTTCTCGCCAAATCAAGACGATATTCATTGATATCGGTGATAACTACATGACGAGCACCTACGTGTTTTGCTACCGCTGCTGCCATAATACCTATAGGGCCAGCACCCGTAATCAGTACATCTTCACCCACCAAATCAAACGATAAAGCAGTATGTACAGCATTACCAAAAGGATCAAAAACAGCAGCTAAATCATCAGAAATTTCATCGGGTAATTTGAAGGCATTATAAGCAGGAATAACTAAATATTCAGCAAAAGAGCCTGCTCTATTTACACCAACACCTACAGTATTACGACATAAATGCGTACGACCTCCACGGCAATTTCGGCAATGACCACACGTAATGTGACCTTCGCCTGAGACTCTATCACCTAATGAAAACCCTTTGACTTCTTGACCAATACCAACCACTTCACCAGCATACTCATGGCCAACAACCATAGGCACAGGTATTGTTTTTTGCGACCATTCATCCCAATTGTAAATATGAATATCTGTACCACAGATAGCCGTTTTTTTAATTTTAATTAATAGATCGTTATGGCCTACTTTCGGTCGTTCTGTGCGCGTTAACCAAATGCCCGGTTCAGCTTTTAATTTAGATAAAGATTTCATCATATTTCCCAACGGCCTTAACTAATCACATTCATTTCTTTGCCAATCTTAATAAAGGCTGTTATAGCTTGATCAAGCTGCTCTTTAGTATGTGCCGCTGAAATTTGTGTGCGAATTCTTGCTTGCCCTTTTGGTACCACAGGAAAAGAAAAACCAATAACATATATTCCTTCAGCCAAAAGCTTATTAGCCATATCACTTGCTACTTTGGCATCCCCTAACATCACAGGTACAATGGCGTGATTAGCGCCCGCACAAGTAAAACCAGCTGCTTCCATATTGTTGCGAAAATAAGCCGTATTATCTATTAAGGTTTTACGTAATTCACCACCTTCTGCCAATAATTGTAGTACCCGTAATGAAGCATTCACAATTGCTGGCGCTAACGAGTTAGAGAATAAATATGGACGCGAACGTTGACGTAACCATTCAACCACTTCTTTTTTAGCAGAGGTAAAGCCGCCCGATGCTCCACCCATGGCTTTACCTAAGGTGCCAGTTATAATATCAACACGACCCATCACATCACAAAACTCATGACTACCACGACCATGTTCGCCAACAAAACCAACCGCATGAGAATCATCAACCATTACCATTGCATTATACTTATCCGCTAAATCACAAACGCCTTTAAGATTGGCAATAACACCATCCATTGAAAACACACCGTCAGTGGCAATTAGCTTAAAACGAGCTCCAGACTCCTCAGCAGCAATAAGGCTTTGCTTTAATGCCGCCATATCATTGTTAGCATAACGAAAACGTTTAGCTTTACATAAGCGCACACCATCAATAATAGAGGCATGGTTTAAAGCATCACTAATAATAGCGTCTTCACTGGTTAATATGGTTTCAAATAAACCCGCATTAGCATCAAAACAAGAAGAATATAGAATAGTATCTTCCATACCTAAAAATTTGCTAATACCCTGCTCTAACATTTTATGAATATCTTGCGTACCACAAATAAAGCGCACTGAAGCCATACCAAAACCATGCTCATCTAAGCCTGTTTTTGCTGCAGCAATGAGTTCAGGGTGATTAGCCAAACCTAAATAGTTATTGGCGCAAAAGTTAATAACCTGCTCACCAGTATTTACCGCTATTTTAGCTTGTTGGGCGGTAGTAATAATTCGCTCAGCTTTATACAATCCCTCAACTTTCACTTGATCTATTTGTGTTTGAATATTTTGATAAAAAGTTGCTGATTTATTTTCTAACATTTAATTCAATCCACTGGGAAATGTCATTAATTAACGACTTTTCACGAGCAATCAGATGATAACCATAACGGCCACCTTTGAATATTTGCATTTTTGATTTTTCTGAACCGTTCCAAGAGAATAATTCCTGTACAACTTGATAGCTATCAGCGTGATGTGCTGAAGTAACAAAATAACTAGGAATATCAATTAAATTTTTATAACGCTCTTTATCCGCATAAGTCATTTGTGGTGTGATCATAACGATAGAATTCAACAAGATTTTCTCTGCTAACGCAACCCCATAAGTTGAACTACAGCCGCTTGTAACAATAGCAATACCTTGGCTTGAATCAACCTTACTACGTAAAAATTGGTAAGCTGCTATCAAATCATCTTGCCAATAAGTAGTTAACAATGCCATTTCACTTTGATAACTCACAATGTCTGTAGCATTTTGTTTAATTAACTCTCGTGAAAATGCGGGTGAAACACTATCTCCATATCCTCGAAGGTCAAGTGCTAAGGCATGTAAACCTTGTTGAAAAAGACCATTCGCCATAGTGCTATAGCGACTACGATCACTTTTGCAATCATGCAACACAATAACGCCACCCGATCTTTTTCCACCCGCATAATAGTCAGCAACGAGTAAAAAATCATTGTCGACTCTTGCTTTGAATTTAACTTGTTGTGCATTACTTATCGAAGGGGTTTCTTTTTCATAACCATACGCATTAACTGACATGAGAAATATTAACGTCACCATTAAAGCGCTCAAAAGTGGGAAAAAATATTTTATTTTTTGTTGGCTAGGCATATTCATCAGTATTAATAGGCATTTAATCAAAGTTAGGTATAATCTATCATAAACTCACTATAGAACAATTTATGTTTGCGTTACTAATTTACCGAATAATATTACTATTACTTTTGCCTGTTATATTATTGGTGTTATTATTTCGCTCAATCCGTAACCCGCAATACCGCCAACGACTAAGTGAGCGCTTTGGCTTAATTTCAAAGCCATATAAAAAAAATGGCATTATTGTACACGCTGCTAGTGTCGGTGAAGTTATAGCGCTAACACCTCTTATTGAACAGCTATTGCAAACTTATCCTGAACTACCAATCACATTGACCACCTTTACCCCTACGGGCTCAGCGCAAGTAAAGAAACAGTTTTCATCACGAGTGCAACATAGCTTTTTACCCTTAGATATTCTCCCATGCACACAGCTTTTCTTATCACGATTACAACCTAAACTCATGATTTTTATGGAAACAGAGTTGTGGCCAAACCTAATTAACCAATGTGCAAAAAAGCAGATAAAGCTTTTATTAATTAACGGTAGATTGTCTGCTAATTCAATGAAAAGCTATAAAAAAATAAGCCCGTTGATTACACCAACACTCAATAGTTTTGATAAAATATTATGCCAAAGCCAAGATAATCTAACGAATTTTCTTCAACTAGGCGCACACAATAAGCGCTGTATGGTGTCTGGCAACCTTAAGTTTGATATCTGCATCAATACCACAATATTAGACAAAAAAGCTCAGTTAACAGCATTACTGCCTGAAAACAGGCAACTTTGGTTAGTCGCCAGTACCCACCAAGGGGATGAGGAAATTGCTTTAACGGCATTTAAACAAATTAAAGCCCTATTCCCAACGCTACTTTTAGTGCTAGTTCCTAGACACCCAGAGCGTTTTAATGCAGTTGAAAAACTTTGTCTTAGTCATGATTTTACACTGGTTAAGCGCAGTGATAATAATCCTGTAGAGTCACAAGACATCTGGCTCCTTGATACCCTGGGTGAATTAATGGCCGCTTATTCCTTAGCAGATATAGTCACCATGGGTGGCAGTTTTAGCCATATCGGCGGACACAACCCGTTGGAACCTGCCTTGTTTAAAAAACCTATTGTGGTTGGTAGTGATATGAGTAATTTTACTGATATTTTAAAACAATTAAAGCAACTTCAAGGCATAGTGCAACTACCCGTAAATCAAACCAGTACAAGGCAAGCATCTCAGCTAGCCAAAATGATTATTAATTTACTACAAGATAAACCAAAAGCAGAATTATTAGGCAAGCAAGCCCTTCAAGTTGTGATGAATAATCAAGGCGCAAGTGATCGTACATTGTCACAAGTGCAGGAACTAATGTCATGAATAACGGCTTACAGATAAAAACCTTTCAACAAGGTAAAAGCTACTGCCTTTACGATAGCCATGAAATTAATTCATTTGTACCCAACATGCTCGATGTAAGCTATTGGCAAAAGAAAAATACTATCACTGGCTCAGCACAAGGGCGTGGTACCACTTGGTTTGTTAAACACTCAGGCAAACCCAGCAAGCAAGAAAAGCACTGGGTATTGCGCCATTATTATCGCGGTGGTTTAATCGGTAAAATAATCAGCGACAGCTATTGGTTTACTTCACAGAAAAACACTCGAGCAGCGCGTGAGTTTGATTTACTGACTTACATGCAAAAATTGGCATTACCTGCACCGAAGCCTATTGCTTGTCGAGTTACTCGCCACGGATTGTTTTACAGCGCAGATCTACTGAGTAGCCGTATTGAACATGCTCAAGACTTAGTCGCATTATTATCAAAAACAACTTTATCAGACGCTTTGTGGAAAAAAATAGGCATAACGATTAAACGCTTTCATGATAATAATATTTATCATCATGATTTAAACGCGCATAATATTTTAATAGATAAAGATGACAATGTTTTTTTAATTGATTTTGATCGCGGAGAGGTCAGAAAAAATGACCAAGCAAGTTGGCAACAGGCTAATATGGCAAGATTACAACGCTCTTTTTTAAAAGAGTTTAACAAACTACCAACATTTCATTGGCAAGATGATAATTGGCGGCTACTGCTTGAAGGCTATCTTAGTCACTGAAGATGAACGACTTAGACCGGCTGCTATGCTACATTTATACCCGTGACCATTCAAAATGCATGTTTCAGTGGGAGAAAAAAACGATTTTGACAAGGCATTGATTGCAGGGAATGGTTGTTCCGGATAATGTGCTCCTGCATTATCTAATAAGCTACATCCATGTAGCGCCATTATCAAAATCAATAACGACGTATAAATCGTTTTTAGCCCCATCGTAGAAGCGCTTGAGCCATCCCATTTTATTGTTGCATCAAAGAAATAGGGAATAACCATGATTTAATTGATGCGCCTCAAACTGGAATGGCTCAAGCACTCTGAATCGAGCATTTTGAATGATTACGGGTATAATGCATCTTGATAACGCTGCTGATACATATCTCGCGCTTTAAGTAACCCAGGTAAAGAGGCCTCTGTGGTGTATGGGCGTAAAATAACTAATATTTTCAATACACCTTGGTAGAATACTGAATCATTAATTTCATTGACAATATTTTGAGTTTGATAAAAACTCACCCAAAATGTATTAATAAGACGTAAAATACTCACCATATCGACCAACTCTTCATCCTCAAATATTATAATATTTGCAGTACGAAGTGATACAAGTAACTGGCTAACCCGCTCAGCGATAGCGTGCTGAACTTCCACGTATTTTTCACGAAGACTTGGACTTTTACCAAGTAACACTGGCAAATTACTATAAAAGAAACGAAATTTCATTGTCGTTTGAAAGACAGAATCCATGTATAAAATAATGGCATCGAGTGGCTCAACTTCACTGGTTACTTGCGGAAAGGTATCAAGAAGTAGATTACGCGCATATTCTTCATATATAGACAAAATAATGTCTTCTTTATTACGAAAATGATAATACAAGTTACCAGGGCTTATACTTAAATGTGCTGCAATATGGTTCGTAGTAACATTTCGCTCTCCCTGCTCATTAAACAATGCAATACTCGCCTGAATTATCTTATCACGGGTCTTCATATTTTTGCTTCTTTTCCGTTGAGGATTATATCCAAGCAAACTCGACATAAGAATTCACTTGGATATAATCTAAAATCAATCAATCATAAGCTGTCTATCATACTACCAAAATTCGTCAATATTAAATGATTTTGAGTAAATACTTTAATATTAAATGATTTTTTTTAAATGTCTCTCTTGTCAAAAACTTACATAAGCTATTACAATAGCAACAAGAGTAACAATAGCCACTAAGGTTGACGTATAACTTATGAGCATAAGAGCAATTTATCCCGGCACCTTTGATCCTGTCACGAATGGGCACTCAGACTTAATAATTCGAGCTAGTAGGTTGTTTGACGAAGTTATTGTTGGCGTCGCTTCAAACCCCAGTAAAAAGCCTCGTTTTTCTCTTGAAAAAAGAGTCGATATGATTGAAGAAGTTACCACGGGGTTAAACAATGTCACTGTCGTTGGTTTTAGTGGTCTGCTAGTGGATTTTGCTAAAGACCATCAAGCTAAAGTGTTGATACGTGGTTTGCGCGCAGTGTCTGATTTTGAATATGAATTTCAATTAGCGAATATGAACCGACGGTTATCCCCTGACTTAGAAAGTGTTTTCCTAACGCCTGCTGAAGGTAATTCTTTTATTTCATCAACTTTAGTAAAAGAAGTGTCTTTGCATAATGGCGATGTCAGTCAATTTGTTCATCCTTCCGTTAAAGCAGCACTTGAACCAAAGCCAAGCTAGTTTTTCTGACAATTAGGACAATACACAGAGCTACGGTTTGACTGTCTAATTTCTAACAGAGTTTCTTTGCAGGTCAAGCAAGCTTGGCCTGCGCGACCATAAACAAAAAGTGATTGAGCAAAGTATCCAGGACGACCATCTGCTTGAGTAAAATCTTTTAGGGTTGTACCGCCTTGTTCGATGGCGGCGCTTAATACTTGTTTAATAATATCTGTTAATTTATTAAAACGTTGTTCGCTAATCTCTCCTGCTTTTGCCATTGGTAATATTCCGGCTTGAAACAGAGCTTCATTGGCATATATATTTCCCACGCCAACCACAATATGATTATTCATTAAAAAAGTTTTTATGGGTACTTTTCTATTTTTGGCTTTACTGAATAAATGCCCATGCGAAAAGTCATCACTTAACGGCTCAGGACCTAGCTTACTTAATAAGCCTTGCTCATCTTTATGCCCTTCAAACCAAAGTACTGCCCCAAAACGACGGGGATCATTCAAGCGTAACGTTGTACCATTGACAAAAACCAAATCAAAATGATCATGTTTGGCAACCGGTATACTTTTGTCAATTACGCGAATAGTGCCTGACATACCTAAATGTAAAAGCAAAGTACCGGTAGAAAAACGGAGTAATAAATATTTAGCCCTTCGATCTACCGCTATCACGCGTTGACCAACAATACTCTGTACTTCCTCAGGAATAGGCCAACGTAATCGCGCGTTACGCACAATAACGTTACTCACTTCATTATCAAGAACATGGGGACTAATGCCTAAACGACATACTTCAACTTCGGGTAATTCAGGCATATATATACTCATGACACTTCAAAATGTCTGTTTCAGGACGCCTGAGCAATTCATGATCAAGACGCTTATTTTTATTAATGGTTGTTCCCTTAAAAAAAGGAGCAACGACGAGCATGATTTTCTCAGGTGCCCCCGAAGAGCGTGTTTTAAAGGCTTACATACGGCGTTATTGATTTTGACAAGGAAATAGGCCATTCTCTTCAATCAATGCCTTGCCTCTAAGCCTTTAAATTCTCGCTGAAACGAGCATTTCGAGGTAACATGAGTATAACTATTTATTGATTGGAGCTAGTTGATGAGCGACGGCTTTAGGTAAAGCTAACCACAACTTATTTTGTAAATTGAATACCAATAACTGATCAACAAGAGGATACAGCATATAAACTAGCTCATGCTTATTTGTCGCCGTGTTAATTAAAACCTCAATACCTTTCAACCCTTCAACAACAATATCATCAGCTTGAACTAAACCGCTACTTTGCTGCCATGCTAACATCAGCTGCTCTATTTGTTGATTACTTAAATCTAGCAATAAGCCTTGACTGGTCATTTGCCATGCCCTGCCAACACGTTCAAATTTTAATTGGCGATTATCTGAAAAATTAATAACTAACGTTAAAATGACACTATGCTCAGGTAAAAGTAGCTTATCACTGCCGCTATCTCCTTCAGGAAATAAACGATCATTGGTGGCATTTATAAGTAAAATAATAATCATTACTGAAAAAATAATAACATTATTCCAGCCAGTTCGAGTTAGTTTCATAGATTAATAGACTTAGCGTAGATAATACCAATACAAATAAATATGTAATCATTCTAAATGGACTAAATACTCCAATAACGTCGTTGCTTTCAATCCCAATAGCGAGCTATTGCTCAATCAAGCTCCTTGCCTACACGGATGTAGGTACTTAGGTTTTGTCTGGAACTAAAAACCTGTGTTCTTGAAGATTTATCCTCATTAATATTTGATCACTAACTTACTAGTATTGGTATAATTTAATATTTAAAGTATGTATCTCTTTATCATACTGAATTTTTGGCAATAAAAAACCCGGTAAATACCGGGTTTTTAATAGAGACTAAAGTTAATTACTTAATTTTAGCTTCTTTATAGATCACGTGCTTACGAATGGTTGGATCAAATTTTTTGATTTCCATTTTTTCAGGCATAGTCTTTTTATTCTTATCAGTAGTATAAAAATGACCAGTACCGGCACTAGAAACTAAACGAATTTTATCGCGCATAATAATTCCTTAATTTTTCAAAAGTTAACACTAGGTTAAATTTTTTCGCCACGGGCACGGATGTCAGTTAATACTACATCAATACCTTTTTTATCGATAATACGCATTCCTTTCGGAGTTAAACGTAATTTAACGAAACGATTTTCACTCTCAACCCAAAAACGGTGAGATTGAAGGTTAGGTAAAAAACGACGACGAGTCGCGTTTCTTGCGTGAGAACGGTTGTTTCCAACCATTGGCACTTTGCCTGTTACTTGGCAAATTTTAGACATGTGAGTACTCCAATATTAATTTCAGCTCGAGCTATATGTTCCCCAAGACCGTCGTCTCGGGATCCTGAAAAAGGTGGCATATTATAGAGAAACTGAATTATGAATGCTAGCCCTAAGCGTAAAAAGCTAACAAAAAGGCTGCAGATCAATTTTAGTCATTAGTAATCAATAGATTATAATAGGTCTAACACCCAAAAACTCACCGCGCAGGTGAGTTTTTAGGTGTTTTTTAATACTTTTCGTTTTATTCGTCAACAAACCAGCAAAAAAGTAAGTCGGTTTAGCCCACATCTGATTCAAATAATTTTTTAATTTGCTCTTCTTGTTCTTTACTCGATAAATCATCAATTAAAATACGAATAATATGAGACTTAGCTAGATCTGTGCCCTCAGACAATTGTTTTAATTGTTCTATGGTGTTTTCACTCAACGTAAATGTTGCGCGCCTAAAAGGTGTGCTTTGAACATCCGCCAATTTTTTTCGCTCAATAAGACGCTTAGCATCATGTATTGCCTGTTTAAGGTTCATTTTACCGTGATTCTCATTACTAACTATTTGCGGCGTGCCTTTCGCATAGTTATCCGCATCAGCAATAAATTCATCAATGGTAAATTGTCCTTTAACCTTTCCCTTCGAATGGGGTCTGTCCTTGTTTTTCTTTAGATCAGTTAAACTCATGCGCATTGTCCGGTTTCATTGCCATTAGCTCTTCAGCTATAGCTATCATTTCGGCGGCAGCTTTACCACCGGGATCAATTTCAATAACCGATGAACCTAGCTCTTCACTATCGTCATAAACATTACGATTATACGTCAAAGCATCGAGAACATTAATACCAAATGAAGTACAAACGTCCTTAGCTTCTATAATCCGACGCGCTTGATTAGGCAATGAAGGACATTGAGTCATCACAAAAGAAGCCAACATTTTCGGATTAACCATTTTACAAGTACTGAGCATATCTTCCATATGAGGTACTGTTTTTAAATCACGTCGTTTAGGCCTTAGTGGAATAACAACGTGATCTGCTACTGACATTGCCGCGCGTAACGCTAAATTATCTTGGCCACCACAATCAACAACCACATAATCGTAATGTTGGGCTAAACTAAGTAAATCATTACGAATTTTACCGTAAAGTTGAATACAATTAATTGCAGGAAGAGATGGATCACTGTTGCGAGCCTGTATCCAATCTGATGTGGTACGCTGAGGATCACAATCAACCATTAATACTATGGCTTTTTTATTTCGGGCGAAATATACCGCTAAATTTTGCGCCAAGCAGCTTTTACCACTACCACCTTTTTCGCCACCCACTAATATCATCATATATTTTTCTTCCTAAATACTACCTAACTCTTGATTAAAAACAGAAGACTAGGCCAAGTGTTAATTATGGTCCAATTTTAACAAAAGCTTTTTACAGCCCGTTGTAGAAATATTAATTATTTTTATCAAGTACTAAAGCTATCTCAAACCAACCAGTATCTTGCTTGATACAGCGCAAAACTTTGCCATATAACTTTTGATTATTCGCAGATGCCGATTTAAAAATCACTGTAACAGCGGTTTGTACTGGCAAAGCGACATCACAATCAAGCCTCAAACCACCTCGAGAAAAATCTAAACAAACAATTTTTTTGCTTTTTTCTTGACCACTCTCATCCGTCCACATAATATCTATAAACTCTTTTTCCATATCCAAACGAAATGAACTACGGCGTTCCGACTCATCAATACTACTATCAGCCATAAAAGGATCCTTTTATTGATACCCGTTCCACTTGAAGATGCTCGAATCATGCATCTTCAAGTGGAACGGGTATATACTTAAATATTTAATATCCCCTAAAAGTAACTGGCATTGAACTATTTATCAACTTAAATCACTAATCTCATTGGAATATTGGAATATAGTCATGAAAGCTCGCTATTTTCTGCAAAGGAATAACACTGAGGCCCTGCAATTATCATGTGATCTAACACACGAATATCAACCAATTGTAATGCTTGCTCTAATTTGTGCGTTATTTGTTTATCGGCAATACTTGCTTCCGCTATTCCTGACGGATGATTATGGGCCAAAATAACGGCTGCTGCATGGTGTTTTAACGCCTGCTCCACTACAATTCTAGGATAAACGGCTGCCGCATCAAGCGTACCAAAAAATAACCGTTCAAATTTTAACACTTGATGTTGATTATCCAAAAAAAGTACGGCAAATACCTCTCTAGTTTCATGGCGTAGTTCGCTAATCAAATAATCTCGTGTCGCTTGTGATGACGTTAACGCACTGCCTTGTTGAACTAATTGTTCAGCCAAATAGCGTTTTGACATTTCTAAACAGGCTTGAAGTTGAACATATTTAGCGCTACCTAACCCATGCTGCTGACAAAACTCTTCTTGATTCGCGCGAAAAACATTGGCTAAACTACCAAAATTCAGTAATAAATTTCTTGATAAATCTACGACATTACAACCCTTCACCCCTGTTCTTAAAAAAATAGCCAGTAGCTCAGCATCACTCAAACTTACGGCGCCTAATTTAAGTAACTTCTCCCGCGGACGCTCCGCACTTGGCCAATTTTTTAAGGTTTGATCTTTAAATTCATTGTTTCTCAATAGGTCAGGTTTACACATACACGGCTTCCTTGCGTTTAATTAGTGTTTTCTATTTTTCAACATTCATAATAAATGCTATCGTATTACCAATATTTATAAGTTTAAGATTAGCAGATTATGCAAATTCTTCAGGACAAAAAAATTGTTCTTGGTATAAGTGGTGGTATAGCCGCTTACAAAATCCCAGAATTAGTACGTCGATTAAAAGAGCAAGGTGCTAACGTACGTGTTGTCATGACCGAAGGGGCTAAGGCATTTATCACGCCACTAACCTTACAAGCAGTATCAGGCAATGCCGTTGCTGATAGCTTACTTGATACTCAAGCAGAGCTTGCTATGGGACATATTGAGCTAGCAAAATGGGCCGATTTAATTATTATTGCCCCTGCAACTGCAGACATCATTGCTCGTATTACAGCAGGAATGGCAAATGATTTACTTACTACACTGTGTTTAGCAACCAATGCGCCTATTGCCCTTGCGCCCGCTATGAACCAACAAATGTGGCATGCTGTTGCGACACAGGCCAATGTAGCTACACTGAATGAACGTGGTTACCATCTTTGGGGGCCCGGTAGTGGCGAACAGGCCTGTGGCGATATTGGCTTAGGTCGCATGTTAGAAATCAGTGAATTAGTCAATTTAAGTAATGATTTTTTTGCTGATAAATATTTACAAGGTCAACACTGGGTTATTACCGCAGGACCCACCCGTGAAGCAATTGATCCCGTGCGCTATATTTCAAACCATAGCTCAGGTAAAATGGGTTATGCTATTGCTCAAGCAGCCTTACGAGCTGGTGCAGAAGTTACTTTAATTTCAGGTGCTGTTGCTATTAGCCCGCCTATTGGCTGCCAATTAATACCGGTTATTAGCGCTGACGAAATGCATCAACAAGCACTTAACTATGCAAAAAAATGCACAACTTTTGTTGCTTGTGCCGCTGTTGCTGATTATCGCGTTGCAAATATCGCCGAACAAAAAATCAAGAAAACAAATGATGCCATGCAACTTGAGTTAGTTAAAAATGATGATATTGTTGCCGATGTGGCCAGTTTAACTGATAAACCCTTTATTATTGGCTTTGCTGCGGAAACACAAAATGTAGAACATTATGCCCGTGGTAAATTAATGCGTAAGAATCTTGATTTAATTGCTGCAAATGATGTGGCAAAATCAGGACAAGGATTTAACAGTGAGAATAACGCGTTAACGTTATTTAGCGCGATTGATAAAACTGAAATACCTTTAGCCAATAAGCAGATTATCGCCAAAAAATTAGTCTCGCTAATTAACCAACATTTTTTAGCAAAGCAGAACTAAAGTTAATTAAATTATTATAACGATAAAATTATTAAATAGAGAACACCTTACTATGCCCGTTAGTCCCAAAAGCACACAGAAATCTGCGCAAAAGATTAATCGCAAACAACAAATATTAGAGTGCTTAGCACTTATGTTGGAATCAAGCCCCGGCCAACGAATTACTACGGCAAAGTTAGCTGAAAAAGTAGGCGTATCAGAAGCTGCATTATATCGCCACTTCCCATCGAAAGCGCGTATGTTTGAAGGCTTAATTGACTTTATTGAAGAGTCCATTTTTTCCCGTATCAACTTAATTTTAACCGATCACAAAGAAACCCTAGTCCGCTGTCATCATATTTTACATGTGTTGCTCATTTTTGCTGAGCGTAATCCTGGCATGTGTCGTATTTTATCAGGTGATGCCTTAATGGGTGAAAATGAACGTTTACACAGTAGAGTACATCAATTTTTCGAAAAGCTTGAATCTCAATTTAAGCAAGTATTACGTGAACGAAAGTTACGTGAAGGTAAAACCTTTAGTATCAGCGAACAAGCCCTTGCTAACATTTTAGTCTCATTTGCGGAAGGAAAAATTTGTCAATATGTTCGGTCTGGCTTTGATAAAAAACCAAGCAGTGACTTTAATGAACAATGGCAATTTTTAATGGCAAGTAAATAACCCTTCGACCCTTCGACCCTTCGACAAGCTCAGGGCAAGCGGCTCAGGGAGAAAACAAAAAGAACCCGTTCATCCTGAGCGTCTCCGTTCGTCCTGAGCGTCTCCGTTCGTCCTGAGCGCGAAGCAGTCGAAGGGAGCAGTCGAAGGAAGGACAAGTAAAATTTAACATACAGGGCTTATTTTGTTGAATCTGAGCGAGAACAGTCAAAACATTTATGAAGGATCCCCTCATGAGCACATTATCACAACTGAAGCCGGCTAGTTTATGGCAATTATTTGAAAAAATTTGCAGCATTCCTCATCCATCAAAGCATGAACAAAAAATATCCCTTTGGATCCAATCTTGGGCAAATGAGCTTGGTTTATCTGTCAAAGAAGATGCTATTGGTAATTTATTCATTAAAAAACCAGCAACTCAAGGCATGGAAGATCGCCAAGGCATTATTTTACAAGCGCACATGGACATGGTTCCGCAAAAGAATAATGATACTGATCACAACTTTGAAACCGACCCCATTCGCCCTTATATTATCAACGAAAGTGATGGCGACTGGGTAACTGCTGATGGCACTACCTTAGGTGCAGACAACGGTGTTGGTTTAGCCTCTGCTTTAGCGGTATTAGCCAGTAATGATATTCCCCATGGGCCAATTGAAGTGTTAGTCACTATTGACGAAGAAGCCGGAATGAGCGGCGCATTTGGTTTAGAAGCCGGATGGCTCGACGGTGATATTTTAATTAACACCGACTCAGAGCAAGAAGGTGAAGTCTATATGGGCTGTGCTGGCGGCATTGATGGCTCTGCTACATTCGCACTAGAATTTGAAAACGTTCCTAATAATTTTCAAGCTTTTAACTTATCACTCTCCGGATTAAAAGGTGGCCACTCAGGTGTTGATATTCACACCGGACGCGCCAATGCAAACAAGTTGTTGGTGCGTTTTTTACTTGACGCCAGTAATCAGTTTGACATTCGTTTAACTGAGCTTAACGGTGGTAGTTTACGTAACGCTATTCCACGCGAAGCAAATGCTAGCTTTGTTATCGCAAAAAGCCAAGTCAAGCGATTAAAATCTGCATTATCACTTTACCTATCGACAATCAAAGCTAACTTAAGCGCCATTGAAACTGATATTGATATACTACTAATCTCGCCAGAAGACTTTGAGCAATGCTGGGATAGCATAACGCAAAATAACATTTTACGTGCGCTCAATGCTTGCCCTAATGGCGTTATTCGCATGAGTGATGATATTGAAGGTATAGTAGAAAGCTCATTAAACCTTGGTGTTATTCACACCCGAGGGAAAAAATTAAATGCCTTAGTGCTTATTCGTAGCTTACATGATGATGGGCGTTTAGAAACCCAACGTACAGTACAGTCTGTATTTGAGTTAGCTGGCGCTGATATACAGTTTAGTGGCGCGTATCCCGGTTGGAAACCTGATACTGACTCCGCTATTATGAAAACTGTACGTGATACCTATCAAGAGTTATTTGGTAAAATACCCGCAGTGATGGTTATTCACGCAGGTTTGGAGTGTGGCTTATTCAAAACCGCTTACCCACACTGGGATATGGTTTCAATTGGACCAACAATTAAGTTCCCCCATTCACCCGATGAAAAAATAGAAATTGCCACCGTTGCACAATATTGGCAATTACTGACTGCTGTATTAGCCAAAGTACCGAAAATAAACGATTATACCCGCTCTACTTGAAGATACTCGTTTCAGGAAGTCTGAGTAATTCATAATCAAGGCGCATTTTTTTATTAAGGGTCACTCCCTTGAAAAATAACACAACGCAGAGTATGGTTTTCTCAGCCTTCCCCAAGGGGCCGGTTTAGAAACGCTTTATGTTGCGTTATTGATATTGAGAAGGGCGCTACATGGATGTAGGTACTTAGCTTCAGTCGGGAACTATGAACCTGTGCCTAAAGACGTTTCTAATTCCAGCTGAATCATGCATAATCAAGTGGAACGGGTATATAATAAACATAAATAGCAGATAACAAACAAGTCCGATTGGTTATCTGGTATTATTCCGTTAGAATGACTAAATCACTTCTAAGGAACTATTTTATGATTCAGCCACAAAAAATAATAATAGCTGATGATCACCCTTTATTTAGACAAGCATTATTAGGCACATTGAAACCCAAGCTAAATTACACCAACTGGCTTGAAGCACAAACAATCGCTGAACTTGAACAACAACTACAAGAAAATAGTGACAGTGACCTTTTATTACTCGATTTAAATATCCCAGGTGCTCATGGCTTTAGTACACTCATTCATGTACGAAACCACTTTCCTCAAATTCCTGTAGTCGTTATTTCAGCACATGAAGATCATGTAACTATTAGCAAAGCGATGAAGTATGGAGCAGCGGGATTTGTTCCAAAATCGACGCCTGTTGATGATATTTTGGCAGCGATATTGAAAGTTTTATCCGGTGATATTTGGCTACCTGAATCATTTGAAAACAGCAAAGAAGATCATGAAAATTGTGATATTGCATCACGTGTTGCCAGCTTAACTCAGCAGCAATACCGTATATTAATGATGTTTGCCCAAGGTTTACTTAATAAACAAATTGCCTATGATCTACATGTTTCAGAAGCCACTATAAAAGCGCATGCTACCGCAATATTTCGTAAATTAGATGTACGAAACCGAACTCAAGCGGTTATCGCTATTGCTCAATTAGACTTAACAGAAGCAGGTTTTAAATAAACGTTAATTCTAGGCGTAATCTATTGCGCCTTTTCAGACTAAAATTCAACCTACATTCACTACTAATACCCATAATCCTCTTGTAATTTCTGCGCTAACTTAGCGCTCATCATCGCTCTAAGTGCCGCAGGTTTAACCAGCTTACGCATAAAGCCAACATCGGCATTTTTTGCCTTCTCTTCAATGCCATTCTCTGAAGTCGCCGTAATTAATATAGCAGGTATAGAATAATTACCTTCTCGTCGCAGATCAGCGATTAAGGTTAAGCCATCTGCTTGATGGCCTACTGGTAACCCCGATTGATAACCCAATTGATAATCAACTAATAAAATATCAATCTCATTTCGATGGTTAGCAAATTCCTGTAATGCTGTTTCACGTGAATCAGCAGCATAAATATTACATTGCCATGCCGACAGTAATTCCACCATGCCACTCAAAACATCTGGGTCATTATCAATACACAGCACAGTGATATCTTTTAAACCCGTACTCATCGTTGGCATTGCTATTTTTGGTTTGGCCATTAATTGAGTCGCTTTCTCTACCGAAATAGAAAATTTACAACCTTGCATTTCTCTCGACTGTAAACTTAATGAATGTCCTAATAATTGCACTAATGATTGGGTAATGTTTAGGCCTAAACCTAAGCCTCTAGCTGACTGACTAGTAGGTGTGTCTAATTGAGTGAATTGTTCGAAAACTACCCCCTGTTTTTCTAAAGGAATTCCAGGACCATTATCTAATATTTGAATAAAAACCTGATCATTAGACACCCGTGCACCCAATAGCACTTTCCCAGGACTAGCATAACGAAATGCATTGCCAACTAAGTTTTGAATGATTCGTCTTAATAAGTGTTGATCCGATTTAACCCATGCCTTGCTTCCCACTAACCTAAATTCAACATTTTGCTCGACAGCCAAAGCAGAAAATTCTTGCGCTAAATCTTCAAACAGCTCATTTAAGGCAAATACTTCAATATGCGGTTTTATGTTCCCACTTTCTAAACGAGCAATTTCTGCTAAATCAGCCAACAAATCATTTGCAGCCTTAAGAGACCTATCAATATTGTCTACTTGTCTTTGTTGCTCCGACGATAAATCTTGTTGCTCCGTTAATGCTGAAGTAAATAAACGGGCAGCTTCCAAAGGTTGCATTAAATCGTGGCTACAGGCTTTTAAATATTGGCTTTTTTTAATATGGGCTTGTTCAGCTTTATCATGGGCGTTCGCTAATGCTTCATTGGTTTTGGCTAAAGTGAGCGTACGCTCATATACTCGCGTTTCTAAATCTAAATTAGCTTCTTTTAATACTTGCTCGGCTTGACGATAAGCGGTGATGTCGGAAAACAACATAACAAAACCACCATCAGGTAATGGATTACCTTCAATACGAACAGTTTGACCATTGGCTTGTTGTCGCTCTGAGCTATGAGAGCTGCCTTTACGCAAATATTCAAGACGTCTAAAGACTTGATTATCAATATCGCCTGTACCACAATAACCGCTTCTAACATTATGACGAATCAATGATTCAACAGGGCAACCCACATAAACAATGTCAGAAGGATAATCAAATAAGTCCAAATATTTTTTATTCCATGCGACAAGCTTTAAATCTTCATCAACAATAGAAATACCTTCACTCGCATTTTCTATTGCACTCTGTAATAAATTTTGTGAAAATTGCTGCTTTTGACTGGAAGCATCTTCAACTAATACCGCCAACTCATCTAGGGCAATATCTCTACCATCAAGCGCTGAAGATAATACCAAGCGCGCTGATGACGCTCCCATTACTAGCGCTAAAGTACTTTCAGTATGTTGCAGCAATAGTTGATTATAAGTTGCGTTACCTAGTTGTTTTTTATCATTAGAGGAAAGAAATATACTAAAACTCGCTTTAGCCTTAGACTCGCCAACAAAGCGAGAAGCCAATAACTCTAATTCACTCACATCTAGCTGACGTTTCTTTTCTACTTTCAATAAAGTGGGTGATTGCCACTCTAAAAATAATGAGGCTTGCACCCGTTCTTGTACACTTTGTCGGCTTATTTGTGATAGCGCCCACATCACGATAATATTCGCCGCTAAACTAAATAAGCTTGCCGTAGTTTTAGCAGGTAACATACCTTCAGCAAAAGGGGAAGCATACAAACCAAATTGTGGTAAAAAGTTTAAACTCAACCATAAGATAAAGCCAACTAATATACCTGCATAAACGCCCACCAAACTGGCTCGTCGCCAATAAAAAGCTACCACTAATGCTGGTGTTAGTTGTGCAAAAGCACCAAAAGCAACTTCGCCTAATGAAGATAAAGTATCAGGCGATGCCATGACAAAAACAGCGTATCCCGACATGATAACAAAGAGGATTAAAAACTTACGTATGTTTAATAAGCGTTGCCTAAAAGTATCATAATTGGTTTGTGCTACATTTTGTTGGCGATAAAGAAACGGAAAAACAATTTCATTACTCAGCATAGTACTTAAAGCGAGAGCTGAGATAATTACCATAGAACTCGCTGCAGACACCGCACCAAGAAAAGTAAACAAGGTTAACCACGTTTGTCCTCCAACGCCTGGCAAGAACAAGACATAGGTATCCGTAGGGACAGTATCTCCTAATAATAATTGCCCCGCTAAACCTAACGGTGCGGCAAAAAAAGCAAAAATAAGAACATATAGAGGAAATACCCGTCGACCTAACCAAGTATCTTTTTGATCTTTCAGCTCAACTACCATTACCTGAAACTGTCTTGGTAACGATAAAAATGCCGCCATAACAATGACTAACATAGCTACCATTGCACTAATATTATCAACATTCATTTGCTGTTCAAGTTTCAAACTAGCGCCTGATTGTCGCCATATATCTAAAGGCGAGTCGAATAAAGAAAAACAAACAAATAAACCCACCGCAATAAAAGCAATAAGTTTAACTAATGACTCAAAGGCAATCGCCAACATTACCCCAGGATGTCGCTCGGTAACATCAATATTTCGAATGCCAAATAAGATGGTAAAAAGCACCAACACTAAACTGACTACTAAACCAATATCCCAACTCGCAAGGCTTTGATCAATTTGTAACTGCTGAAAGGTATACACCATCGCTTTAATTTGCAAAGCGATGTAGGGCATAGTGCCGACAAACGCAACAATAGTAACAATGATGGCAAGATTATGTGATTTACCAAAACGTGCTGCGAGCAAATCAGCAATAGAGGTTAGATTTAGTTTTAAGCTAACGCGAATAATACGTTGAATAAAAGGCCAAGCAAAAACAAATAAGAGTATTGGCCCAAGATAAATAGGAATATGTGACAAAAAACCTGAGGCAGATTGCCCTGTTGTCCCTAAAAAACTCCATGAAGTACAGTATACACCTAGCGTTAAAGCATAAATGATTCCTTGCCCTTTTTTCGCTAATTGGTGTTTATATTTATCCCCTAAAAAGGCGATAAAAAACAACAAGCCAATGTAAGTTAAACTGATACTGACTAATTGCCAATTGGGAAACATTGTGACTCTCTATCGTTGTCATTCTGAACGAAATCAGAATCTAAAAGCTATACCCGTTCCACTTGAAAATGCTCGTTTCAGGAAGTCTGAGTGATTCATAATCAAGGCACATTTTTTATTAAGGGTTATTCAGGAGAATATGCTCCTGCATTCTCTAATAAGCTACATCCATGTAGCGTCCTTAAAAACAAATGTAACGCAGAGTATGATTTGCTCAGCCTTCCCCAAGGGGCTGGTTTAGAAACGCTTTATGCTGCGTTATTGATTTAGAGAAGGGAGTAATCATTCTCTTCAATCAATGCCTTGCCTAAAGGCGTTTCTAATTCCAGCTGAATCATGCATTTTCAAGTGGAACGGGTATAAATACTAAGAATAGCAATATATCTAACTAGTTTCATCCTGATAAATACTACTTTTAGCTATTTGGTGTTAAATAGTTGCGCAGCCATATAAAAACTTTGCTAGACTTTCCGCGAAACCAAGGAGTGCGATTTTATTTTTATAAAATAAATATCCAATCGCTGAGATGTTGATGATATCAACAAACCCTTTGAACCTGGACGAGAATTAGTCAATAACTTAACAGTTATCGATTAATATACCCGGCGTAGGAATGGTTAGTGATCAAATCACAGTCTATTCAAGATAACCTCCCAGTGCCGGGTCCCATAGTATTTATTTTTTCATACTAATGAGATCTTTATGAATTTTACCAAATCTACACTAACACTCGCTGTTTCTTCTGTATTAATTTTTAGCTTAAGTGCTACCGCTAATGAAAAGAAAACGTCAAACTCTA
Organism: Candidatus Colwellia aromaticivorans; assembly: GCF_003333305.1. Classification (GTDB taxonomy): domain Bacteria; phylum Pseudomonadota; class Gammaproteobacteria; order Enterobacterales; family Alteromonadaceae; genus Colwellia; species Colwellia aromaticivorans. The sequence continues at coordinate 123,216 of NZ_QOLD01000013.1, forward strand.
CTATTGAAGTTATAACTGTCAACAGTGACTTTCGTCATCAAAACCTATTAAAAACACCTTCTTCATTATCGGTATTAACTGATATTGAAATTAAACAACGCAATGCCCAACACCTTGAGGAATTAATAGCGGCTAGTCCCAACGTTAATTTTGCCAGTGGCTCACAACGTGCTCGTTATTATCAAATCCGCGGCATTGGTGAACGTAG
>NZ_QOLD01000016.1 GCF_003333305.1 Candidatus Colwellia aromaticivorans
GACAATCTACGTGTGCGTAGTGACGGGCTGCTGTATCGTACTCGATGTGAGAAGTATTGATTGTAATACCACGTTCACGCTCTTCAGGAGCATTATCGATTTGTGCGAAATCTTTAACTTCACCACCATGAACTTTAGTTAATACTGCAGAGATTGCAGCTGTTAAAGTTGTTTTACCGTGATCTACGTGTCCGATTGTACCAACGTTTACATGTGGTTTCGTACGTTCAAATTTTTCTTTAGCCATCTTAAAATACCTTAAACTTATATGTTAAAAAATTACGGTTAATAACTTACCGTTAAATAAAATAAAGCGCGGCCAAATGACCGTGCTTGTTGTAAATAATTATTGGAACTCTAACGAGTTTCCATAATTTTTTGTGCTACCATTTTCGGCGCTTCATTATACTGCTGAAACTCCATAGAGTAAGATGCACGGCCTTGAGTAGCACTACGCAAGTCGGTAGCATAACCAAACATTTCGGCTAATGGTACCAATGCATTTACAATTTTCAAACCGACAGGACCATCGTCCATGCCTTCTATCAAACCTCGACGACGGTTTAAGTCACCCACAACATCACCCATATTAGCTTCTGGCGTGGTTACTTCTACTTTCATCATTGGTTCTAGTATTACTGGGTTTGCTTCTAATGCGCCTTTTCTAAAGCCCATTGAAGCTGCCACTTTGAATGCCATCTCATTTGAATCGACATCATGAAATGATCCATCATAAAGCGTTACTTTAATATCCAATAATGGATATCCTGCTAAAACACCGCTATCCATTTGCTCTTTACAGCCTTTTTCTACTGCAGGAATAAATTCTTTTGGTACCGTGCCGCCAACGATTTCGTTAACAAATTCAAAACCAACACCTTCTTCATTTGGTTCCATTTTCAACCAAACATGACCAAATTGACCTTTACCACCTGATTGACGTATAAATTTACCTTCCACTTCAACACTACTGCGAATTGTTTCTCGATAAGAAACTTGTGGATTACCGACATTACATTCTACGCCAAATTCACGTTTCATACGCTCGACTAGAATATCTAAATGTAGCTCACCCATGCCAGAAATAATAGTCTGACCCGTTTCATCATCCGTGTGAACTCTAAACGAGGGATCTTCCGCTGCAAGTTTACCTAAAGCAATACCCATTTTTTCTTGGGCTGCTAACGTTCTTGGCTCAACCGCCACAGAGATTACAGGCTCTGGAAATTCCATTCGCTCTAACGTAATAATATGACTCGGATCACACAATGTATCACCCGTGGTAACATCTTTCAAACCTATTGCTGCGGCAATATCTCCAGCGCGGACTTCTTTAATTTCTTGCCTGTCATTCGCATGCATTTGTACAATGCGGCCAAAACGTTCTTTTTTACCTTTGATTGGGTTATAAACACTATCACCTGTTTGCACTACACCTGAATACACACGGAAGAATGTGAGTGTTCCAACAAAGGGGTCTGTTGCTATTTTAAAAGCGAGTGCAGAAAAAGGGGCGTCATCATCAGCTGAGCGAGTTCCCTCTGTTTCATCTTTATCGTCATTGATACCCGTAATAGCAGCAACTTCAATTGGTGAAGGTAAGTATTCAATCACCGCATCTAAAACAGCTTGTACACCTTTATTTTTAAATGCACTACCACAACTACATAAAATAATTTCATTAGCGAGTGTACGAGCACGTAGACCTGTTTTGATTTCAGCTTCGGTTAAATCACCTTCTTCAAGGTATTTATCCATTAACTCTTCATTGGCTTCAGCAGCTTCAGATATTAGATTCTCACGCCATTCTTCAGCAAGCTCTTGCATTTCAGCAGGAACTTCTTCATAGCTGAAAGTCATACCCTGGTCACTTTCGTTCCAGTTAATGGCCTTCATCTTAATAAGATCAACAACACCTTCAAATTCGTCTTCTGCGCCAATAGCTAAATGTATGGGTACTGCACTTGCCCCTAGGCGAGTTTTAAGTTGCTCAACGACAGATAAAAAGTCCGCCCCTGTTCTGTCCATTTTATTAACAAAGACTATACGCGGCACAGCGTACTTTTCCATTTGACGCCAAACCGTTTCAGTTTGCGGCTGTACACCTGAAGATCCACACAACACTAAAACAGCACCATCAAGTACACGTAATGAACGCTCTACCTCAATGGTAAAGTCAACATGTCCTGGGGTATCAATAATATTAATACGATGATCATCAAATTGGCCTTCCATTCCTTTCCAAAAACAAGTTGTTGCCGCTGAGGTGATTGTAATACCACGCTCTTGCTCTTGTTCCATCCAATCCATAGTTGCTGCGCCGTCATGCACTTCACCAATCTTATGAGAAAGACCAGTGTAAAATAACACACGTTCTGTGGTGGTGGTTTTACCTGCGTCTACATGCGCACAAATACCAATATTGCGGTAGCGCTCTATAGGGGTAATACGGGCCAATTTTAAATCCTCTTTTTTGTTACTAACTAATAAGTAACAAAACTAAATAATTAAATAAACCAAATATTCATTTACTAAAACACTTGGTTAATTCAACTATTTCAAAAACAAGTATGGCTAGCAAGAGAAACTCTTGCTAGCCATATGCCACTTTAAGCAAAAAAACCTAAAGTGAGCAAGACATTCGGTCAATACTGCTAGCTTACCAGCGGTAGTGAGCGAACGCTTTGTTAGCGTCAGCCATACGGTGAACGTCTTCACGTTTCTTAACCGCTGAACCTTTGCTGTCAGACGCATCTAACATTTCGTTAGCTAGGCGCTGAGCCATTGATTTTTCACCACGTTTACGAGCTGCTTCAACTAACCAACGCATGGCTAGAGCATTACGACGCACTGGACGTACTTCAACTGGAACCTGATAAGTAGAACCACCAACACGACGAGATTTAACTTCGACAGATGGGCGGATGTTATCTAAAGCTTCTTCGAAAAGCTCTAATTGATCTTTTTCAGATTTTTGGGCTAAAATATCTAGTGCACCGTAAACAATTTTTTCGGCAGTAGATTTCTTACCATCAACCATAAGGATGTTGATGAATTTTGCTAAAAGTTCGTTATGGAACTTAGGATCTGGCAATATTTTACGTTGCCCAACGACGCGTCTTCTTGGCATCTTAATTCTCCGTAGTATTCAGGAATAATCCAAAATATATAAATTTTAAAATTTCTTAATTTGGCCTTACTTAACGTTTTTTATCTTTTACCTAGCAATTAGGAAAAAAGGAAAACTTAAGATTTAGGTCGTTTAGCACCGTATTTAGAACGGCCTTGTCTTCTATCGCTTACACCAGAACAATCTAGTGCGCCACGAACGGTGTGATAACGCACACCTGGTAAATCTTTAACACGACCACCACGGATTAAAATCACGCTATGCTCTTGTAAGTTATGACCTTCACCACCGATGTATGAAGTAACTTCGAAGCCGTTAGTTAAACGAACACGAGCTACTTTACGAAGTGCTGAGTTAGGTTTTTTTGGTGTAGTTGTATACACACGAGTACAAACGCCACGACGTTGTGGACAAGCTTGTAACGCCGGAACATTACTTTTAGTTACTTGTCTAACACGTGGTTTACGTACTAGTTGGTTAATAGTTGCCATTAGGGCTCCTGATTAGTTAAAACATTGGGTAATTACTATTGGCTAAGTTTGCCGAATCACCCGTTTATAAACGTGAAATATCATACCTTAAAATTCAATACCTACTTGGTACAGAATATCAGGTCGCGAAATTCTATAGGTCAAAGCTTAACCTGTCAAGACATTAGTGATCTTTCACCAAGTTCTAAATATAAAAAAACCGTACACTTTTCAGAGCACGGTTTTTATATTCATCTGCCAATGTCGCCCAATTGGACGACCGGCAAGATTAACGCTATTAGCTAGCAGAACCCAAGTCAGCACTTAATGCATCAGCTAACGCTTGTTCAGCTTCGTCGGCAGATACTGGTGTATCTTCAACAGCATCGAAAGCAGCCTTGGCTTTAGCACGTTCCTGATGATACGAATAACCCGTACCGGCAGGAATTAAGCGACCAACGATTACGTTCTCTTTCAAGCCACGTAAACCATCTTTCTTACCCGCAACAGCAGCTTCAGTAAGCACCCGTGTTGTTTCTTGGAAAGACGCCGCTGAAATAAATGATTCAGTTGCTAATGATGCTTTAGTAATGCCCATCATTTGCATTTCATATTCAGCTGGTTGCTTGCCTGCAGCTTCAAGTTCACGGTTTGATATGTTAACTCTCGCCACTTCAACTTGCTCACCCTTAAGGAAAGTAGAATCACCTGCATCAAGAATTTCACATTTACGGATCATTTGACGTACGATAACTTCAATGTGCTTATCGTTAATCTTAACACCCTGTAGACGGTAAACTTCTTGTACTTCGTTAACAATGTAGTTAGCAACTGGTGCAACACCACGTAAACGCAAGATATCATGTGGAGATTCAGGACCATCGGCAATTACTTCACCTTTGATTACTGGCTCACCTTCATAGATATTCAATTGACGCGTTTTAGGGATCATCTCTTCGTACACTTCACCGCTAGGCTGGGTAATCAATAAGCGTACTTTACCTTTGGTTTCTTTACCGAAGCCAACAACACCTGTTTTCTCTGCAAGAATAGCAGGAAGTTTAGGTTTACGTGCTTCAAATAAATCAGCAACACGCGGTAGACCACCAGTAATATCACGAGTTTTTGAACTGGCTTGTGGTATACGCGCTAACGCATCACCAACACCTACATCTGCACCATCTTCAAGGTTAACAATCGCGTTACCAGGTAAATAGTACAATGCTGGTATTTCAGTACCGGCAATCATTACGTCTTTACCTTTAGCATCAACTAATTTCAATGCTGGGCGCATTTCTTTGCCTCTAGCATTACGTTGTGCAGCATCGGTAATTACAATGCTTGATAAGCCCGTTAATTCGTCTGTTTGACGAACCATGGTGATACCGTCAACTAAGTCAACGAATTGTACCTTACCTTTTACTTCAGTAATAATAGGATGCGTATGCGGGTCCCAGTTTGCAATGGTATCGCCAGCAGTAACCGCTTTGCCATCGCTTTTAGAAACTACAGCACCGTAAGGTACTTTATAGTTTTCTGTTACTCGACCCATTTCATCAATAATAGTAATTTCTGATGAACGTGAAGTGATAACTAAGTGCTTGTCAGAGTTAGTAACAAATTTAGCATTTTGTAGCTTCAACGTACCGGTATTATTCACTTGTATGCTGTTCTCAGCAGTAGCACGCGATGCTGCACCACCGATATGGAACGTACGCATGGTAAGCTGTGTACCCGGTTCACCAATTGATTGTGCCGCAACTACACCAATGGCTTCACCTTGGTTGATCATATGACCACGAGCCAAATCACGTCCGTAACAATGAGCACAAATACCAAAATCAGTTTTACAAGTGATAATTGAACGTACTTTGATTTGATCGACTGAGTTAGCTTCAATCACATCACAAAGAGTTTCATCAATTAGCGTGTTACGAGGTAGTAATACTTCTTCTGTACCTGGAATTAACACATCATCACAAACTACACGACCTAAAACACGTTCGCGTAATGGTTCAACTACATCACCACCTTCAATCAATGGCGTCATTAATAAGCCATCGGTAGTGCCACAATCGTGGTTAGTTACCACTAAATCTTGTGCAACATCAACTAAACGACGAGTTAAGTAACCCGAGTTAGCTGTTTTCAATGCTGTATCAGCAAGACCTTTACGCGCACCATGAGTAGAGATGAAATATTCAGATACATTCAAACCTTCACGGAAGTTAGCTTTGATTGGTGTTTCGATGATTGAACCATCTGGTTTAGCCATCAAGCCACGCATACCAGCAAGCTGACGAATCTGAGCAGCACTACCACGAGCACCTGAGTCAGCCATCATAAAGATAGAGTTGAATGAGTCTTGCTCTTCCATTTCACCATCTTTATTTTTAATCATTTCTTTCGATAAGTTATCCATCATCGCTTTCGATACTTTTTCGTTTGCAGACGACCAAATATCGATTACTTTGTTGTATTTCTCACCGGCAGTTACAAGACCTTGGTCAAACTGCGCTTGAATTTCAGCAACTTCTGCTTCTGAATCTTCAATGATAGTGTACTTAGCATCAGGAATAACCATATCATCAATGCCAACAGAACAACCCGCGATCATCGCGTAATGGAAACCTGTGTACATAATCTGATCAGCAAACATAACCGTTTCTTTTAAACCTAAGTTACGGTAAGCATGGTTAATCAGTTTAGAAATTGGCTTTTTACCCAATGGCTGATCAATTAAGTCATAAGGTAAGCCCTTAGGACATACTTGCCACATAATGGCACGGCCAATAGTCGTATCACGCAATGTAGTAACAGCTTCAAATTCGCCTGCAGCATTTTTAACATGCTCAGTAATACGAATTTTAACGCGAGCATGAAGTTCAGCAACACCAGTACGGTAAGCTTTTTCAGCTTCTTTGGCGTCAGTAAATACCATACCTTCACCTAAACCATTGATACAAAATCTTGTTAGGTAATAAAGACCTAATACAACATCCTGTGATGGTACGATAATTGGCTCACCGTTAGCGGGTGCTAGTACGTTGTTCGTTGACATCATCAACGTACGTGCTTCCATTTGTGCTTCGATTGTCAACGGTACGTGTACCGCCATTTGGTCACCATCGAAATCGGCATTGTATGCCGCACATACTAACGGATGAAGGTGAATGGCTTTACCTTCAATTAGTACCGGTTCAAATGCTTGGATACCCAATCTATGAAGTGTTGGTGCACGGTTAAGCATCACTGGATGTTCACGAATTACTTCGTCAAGTACATCCCATACTTCTGCGCCTTCACGTTCAACTAATTTTTTAGCCGCTTTAATAGTAGTGGCTAAACCACGACGCTCTAATAAACCGTAAATAAATGGTTTGAATAATTCCAATGCCATTTTTTTCGGTAAACCACATTGATGTAATTTCAATGTAGGGCCAACAGTAATTACTGAACGACCAGAGTAATCAACACGCTTACCAAGTAAGTTTTGACGGAAACGACCTTGCTTACCTTTAATCATATCGGCAAGAGATTTAAGAGGACGTTTGTTAGAACCAGTAATAGCACGACCGCGACGGCCGTTATCTAGTAATGCATCAACAGACTCTTGTAACATACGTTTTTCGTTACGTACTATAATGTCTGGAGCAACTAAGTCTAAAAGACGTTTTAAACGGTTATTACGGTTAATTACACGACGGTAAAGATCGTTAAGATCAGATGTCGCAAAACGACCGCCGTCTAGTGGAACTAGTGGACGTAAATCTGGTGGTAAAATTGGTAAAACATTTAAAATCATCCATTCAGGTTTGTTACCTGAAGCAGCAAATGCTTCCATCAATTTTAAACGCTTAGTGATTTTCTTACGTTTAGTTTCACTACCAATTTCAGGAAGCTCTTCACGCATTTGCGCTACTTCGCCGTCTAAATCGATTTGTTGTAGTAAAGCTAGAACCGCTTCAGCACCCATAAGTGCATCAAATTCATCACCGTGCTCTTCTAACGCATCAAGGTATTCTTCTTCCGTTAGAATTTGGCTTTTCTCTAACGTTGTTAAACCCGGTTCGGTAACAACATATGATTCGAAATAAAGTACACGTTCAATATCACGCAACGTCATATCAAGTAATAAACCAATACGTGATGGTAATGATTTTAAGAACCAAATATGCGCTACTGGACTTGCTAATTCGATATGACCCATACGATCACGACGAACTTTAGTCAATGTTACTTCAACGCCACATTTTTCACAGATTACACCGCGATGCTTAAGACGTTTATACTTACCACAAAGACATTCGTAATCTTTTACTGGGCCAAAAATACGCGCACAGAATAAACCGTCACGTTCTGGCTTAAAAGTACGATAGTTAATGGTTTCTGGCTTTTTCACTTCACCAAATGACCAAGAACGAACTAAGTCTGGTGACGCTAGACCGATGCGAATACCATCGAAATCTTCTGTTTGATTTTGTTGCTTAAGAAACTTAAGTAAATCTTTCACACTCTTCTCCTGTCGGAGTTAAATCTTTAGAAGAAGGCAATAATATAATTGCCTTCTTCCCATACTGACTCAAACTACAAGTCAGCCACTATTTGCTCTGGACTAATCCTGATCTAACTCGATATTAATACCGAGAGAACGAATTTCTTTCAACAATACGTTGAATGACTCAGGAATACCTGGATCCATACGATGATCACCGTCAACTAAGTTTTTATACATCTTAGTACGACCAGCAACATCATCAGACTTAACCGTAAGCATTTCTTGTAACGTGTAAGCTGCACCGTATGCTTCTAGTGCCCATACTTCCATCTCACCGAATCGCTGACCACCAAATTGCGCTTTACCGCCAAGTGGTTGCTGAGTAACTAAGCTGTATGAACCAGTAGAACGTGCATGCATTTTGTCATCAACTAAATGGTTTAGTTTTAACATATACATGTAACCTACGGTTACTGGACGTTCAAATTTACGACCGGTACGACCGTCTGTTAACCAGAACTGACCACTTTCAGGCATATCAGCAAGTTTAAATAACTGCTTGATTTCTTTCTCTGCTGCACCATCAAATGCTGGTGTTGCAATAGGAAGACCTGCACGTAAGTTATCGGCTAAACGGTATACTTCATCATCAGAGAAAGTAGCAACATCAACTTCTTGACGAGATTCACCAACATTGTAAACTTCTTGAATGAAGTTACGTAGTTTATGAATTTCACGTTGCTCTTCTAACATACGGTTGATCTTCTCACCAACACCACGACATGCCATACCTAAATGAGTTTCTAAGATTTGACCGATGTTCATACGTGATGGAACACCTAACGGGTTCAATACGATATCAACTGGTACACCAAACTCATCGTAAGGCATATCTTCAACTGGCACTACGTTTGAAATAACACCTTTGTTACCATGGCGACCCGCCATTTTATCACCCGGTTGGATGTGACGCTTAACCGCTAAGTAAACCTTAACAATTTTTAATACGCCTGGTGCTAAATCAGAACCTTGGGTAATTTTACGATGCTTAATTTCATACTTCTTATCGAAGTCTGCTTTAATGTTATCGTATTGCTCCGCAATTTGCTCAAGTTCTGCTTGCTGAACTTCATCAGACAAACTTTGAGTTAACCATTTATCGCGAGACATACCCGTTAAATCGGCTTCGTTTAAGCCAGCTGATAATAGTAATTTTTTAGTGCGGGCAAAAACACCATCTTCTAAGATGCTTAATTCATCGCCAAGATCTTTCTTAACTTCTTTAAGTTGAATTTCTTCAATCTCTACAGCACGAGCATCTTTTTCAACACCGTCACGCGTAAAGATTTGTACATCGATAATTGTACCTTTGACAGAGTTTGGTACACGTAAAGAGCTGTCTTTAACGTCAGCCGCTTTTTCACCGAAGATAGCGCGTAAAAGTTTTTCTTCTGGTGTTAATTGTGTCTCACCTTTAGGAGTAACTTTACCCACTAAAATGTCACCACCATTAACTTCAGCGCCAATATACACTACGCCAGCTTCATCTAACTTACCTAAAGCAGATTCACCTACGTTTGGAATATCAGCAGTAATCTCTTCACTACCTAACTTAGTATCACGAGCGATACAGGTTAGTTCTTGAATATGGATAGTAGTAAATCGATCTTCTATGGCCACGCGTTCAGATAACAACATTGAATCTTCAAAGTTGTAACCGTTCCACGGCATGAAAGCCATACGCATGTTCTGGCCAAGAGCCAATTCACCCATATCAGTTGATGGACCATCAGCTAATACATCACCACGTACTACAGGTTCCCCCATACGACACACTGGACGTTGGTTAATACAAGTATTTTGGTTGGAACGTGTGTATTTAGTTAAGTTGTAAATATCAATACCCGCTTCACCAGCGTGCATTTCATTTTCATTTACTTTAACTACGATACGTGAAGCATCAACGTAAGTAATAACACCGCCACGTTTTGCAACAGCCGTTACACCAGAATCAACAGCAACTACTTTTTCCATACCCGTACCAACAAGAGGTTTATCAACTCTTAACGTAGGTACTGCTTGTCGTTGCATGTTCGAGCCCATCAAGGCACGGTTAGCATCATCGTGTTCTAAGAACGGGATAAGTGATGCTGCAACTGAAATAATTTGTTGTGGAGATACATCCATATACTGAACTTCGTCAGCAGACTTCAAAGTAAACTCATTTTTAAAACGACAGTTAACTAAATCTTCATTTAATTTGCCATTTCCATCACGAACCGCGTTAGCTTGAGCGATAACAAAGTTACCCTCTTCTATCGCTGATAAGTAATCAATATCATCAGTGACTAAACCATCAACTACTTTACGATATGGCGTTTCTAAGAAACCAAAATCGTTAGTACGTGCATAACACGAAAGTGAGTTGATCAAACCGATGTTTGGACCTTCTGGCGTTTCGATTGGACAAACACGACCATAATGCGTTGGATGTACATCTCGAACTTCAAAACCAGCACGTTCACGAGTTAAACCACCCGGCCCTAAGGCAGAAATACGACGCTTATGCGTTACTTCTGATAACGGGTTGTTTTGATCCATAAACTGTGACAATTGTGATGAGCCAAAAAACTCCTTCACTGCCGCAGAAATTGGTTTAGCGTTGATTAAATCTTGTGGCATGATCGCATCTAAGTCACCAAGACTTAAACGTTCACGTACAGCGCGCTCTACACGAACAAGACCAACACGGAATTGGTTTTCAGCCATTTCACCTACAGAGCGAATACGACGGTTACCCAAGTGATCGATATCATCAACTTCGCCTTTACCATCACGAATACCGATTAAAGTTTTCATAACAGAGATGACGTCTTCTTTTGATAAGATACCAGAACCTATATCATCAGCATTGCCAACTCGACGGTTGAACTTCATTCGGCCAACTGTTGATAGGTCGTAACGCTCTGGTGCAAAAAACAAGTTGTTAAATAATGTTTCTGCAGCGTCTTTTGTTGGTGGCTCGCCTGGGCGCATCATACGGTAAACTTCAACTAACGCTTCTAACTTGTTAGTTGAGCTATCTACACGAATGGTATCAGACATATATGAACCAACATCAAATTCATTCATATATAAAGTAGAAAGTGTTTTATGTCCTGCTTGGCTAAGTTCTGCTAGTAACTCTAAAGTTAACTCAGCATTCGCTTCTGCTATGACTTCACCTGTTGATTTATCAATATAAGCTTTTGATAATACTTTACCCACAATATATTCTGCAGGTACTTCTAATTTTTCAATCTTAGCTTTCGTTAACGCACGAATATGACGTGCAGTTATACGACGACCAGACTCAACTAAAACTTCGCCTTTTTTGATACTAAGATCAAAGGTAGCGGTTTCACCACGAAGACGTTCAGGAATTAAATCCATGATCAACTTATCACCTTTAATGGTGTATTCAGTTGTGTCATAGAATATATCTAAAATTTCTTCAGTAGAAAATTCTAGCGCACGTAACATAATAGACGCAGGTAATTTACGACGTCTATCAATACGAACGAATAAGTTATCTTTTGGATCAAACTCAAAATCTAACCATGAACCGCGATAAGGGATAACACGTGCGTTATATAACACTTTACCCGATGAATGCGTTTTGCCTTTATCATGATCAAAAAATACACCAGGAGAACGATGTAATTGTGAAACGATAACACGCTCAGTACCATTGATTACGAAAGTACCGTTATCTGTCATTAACGGGATTTCGCCCATGTACACTTCTTGTTCTTTGATATCTTTAACAGTACCTGCTGCGGCTTCTTTATCGTAAACCACTAAGCGTAATTTTACGCGTAACGGAGCAGAATAAGTCACACCACGTATTTGACATTCTTTAACATCAAATAATGGTTCACCTAAACGATAGCTTACATATTGTAATTCTGAGCTACCTGAATAAGCTTTAATTGGGAAAATAGAACGAAAAGCAGCCTCTAGACCGGTTTCACCTGTTGCGTCAATATCAATAAACTTGCGGAAAGAATCGAGTTGAATGGACAATAAGAATGGATATTCCATTACTTGTGCACTTTTACCAAAGTCCTTTCTAATTCGCTTTTTCTCAAAGTATGAGTAAGCCATGGGGTTCCTCAGCTTGCTGGTTATGGCCAAATCTGCCTACTGAGCAAAGCTCAGTCAGACAGGTTATTCTGTAACATTTACGTCTAAACATTACGAGATAAGTTGTTATTTAATAAACAATTTATCCGACATTTAATAATGCACATTTTTGATTATGAAAATAACATTTATTTTCTAACTAAAAAGCGCAAAAAGGCCGGTGACGTTTAAATCACCAGCCATGCCTTTTCAGGCAAATAATCTGTTTAAAAACAGATTATTTGATCTCAACAGAAGCACCAGCTTCTTCAAGAAGTTTAGTAAGCTCTTCTGCTTCAGCTTTATCTACGCCTTCTTTAACAGTGCCAAGAGCTTCAACTAAAGTTTTAGCTTCTTTAAGGCCTAAGCCTGTTGCGCCACGAACTGCTTTGATTACTGCAACTTTCTTCTCACCGAAGCTAGTCATAACAACATTAAATTCAGTTTGTTCTTCAGCAGCACCACCAGCGTCACCGCCAGCAACAGCAACAGCTGCAGCAGCTGATACGCCAAATTTTTCTTCCATTGCTTCGATTAAAGCAACAACGTCCATTACTGACATTTCAGCAACTGCGTTTAAGATATCGTCTTTAGAAATAGACATACTATAATTTCCTAATTTTTAATAAACAGGCCTTTTTACTTTCTTATGTAAGTAATAAAAAACACTGTTTGAAATAACTATAAATACAAAAAACTCAGGTTTAAGCAATAAGCTTAAATAACCTATGCAGCTTCCTGTTCTTTCTGATCGCGAACTGCAGCAATCGTGCGGACCAATTTGCCTGCAGATGCTTCTTTCATTGCGCTCATTAAACGTGCAATCGCTTCGTCGTAAGTTGGTAGCTTCGCTAACATATTTACGTCTACTGCGTTACCTTCAAATGCAGCTGCTTTTAATTCAAATTTTTCGTTAGTTTTAGCGAAATCTGTGAATAAACGTGCAGCAGCACCTGGGTGTTCACTTGAAAAAGCAACTAATGAAGGACCTTTGAATACGTCAGCAACACATTCAAAATCAGTACCTTCTACTGCTCTACGTGCTAATGTGTTACGGACAACCTTCATCCATACGCCATTTTCACGTGCTTGCTTACGCAATACAGTAATTGCTTCAACTGTTACACCACGGGCATCCGCGATTACAACTGAGTGAGCGCCACTAGCAGCTTCTTGAACTTCAGCAACAATTGCTTTTTTGTCATCAAGATTGATAGCCATTGGCTTTAACTCCTGGTTCAAACCGGTAAAAAGTACCGGTATTTACAATCCCTAACTGATAGTAATCTATCAGTTAGACCATTACGGCGAGGACCAGAATTTAAGGAAAATATCTGGGTAATCACCATCTACGTAGGAAATATTAAGTTTCTATTTTCATCAGAAAGCCAGAAGGCAAACTTATCCAATAAATACTCCTACGGTCTTGGACGGGGGTTGTATTTTTGTTATCTAGAAGAAAACAACTAACACAACTCCTACCAAAATTTAAGGGGCGAAATTATAGTTCATAAATCCGCCCTTGTAAAGGTTCAATAATTGAAGCTTTACTTTCTCTACATTCCGTACTTTATTCAGTACAGAAACTGAAACTAGGCTTGCGTTAAGCTAGCTTGGCTAACGACAACGCCGGCACCCATAGTAGTAGAAAGAGAAACTTTTTTAAGGTATTGACCTTTAGCATTTGCTGGTTTTGCTTTTTTAAGCGCTTCTAGCAAAAACTCTAAGTTTTCTTGCAATTGTGCAGGTTCGAAATCAGCCTTACCAATAGTAGTATGGATGATACCGTTTTTGTCATTGCGGTAACGTACTTGACCAGACTTAGCGTTTTTAACCGCGCCAGCTACGTCAGGAGTTACTGTACCAACTTTAGGGTTAGGCATTAAACCACGTGGGCCTAAAATTTGACCTAGTTGACCAACAACACGCATTGCATCAGGAGAAGCAATTACAACGTCGAAGTTCATTTCGCCAGCTTTTACTAGCTCAGCTAAATCTTCCATACCTACAATATCAGCACCAGCTTCTTTAGCTTTCTCTGCGTTTGCACCTTGTGTAAATACAGCAACACGTACTTCACGACCAGTACCATTTGGTAATACTGCTGCGCCACGAACGTTTTGATCTGATTTACGAGCATCAATACCAAGATTTACAGCAACATCTACGCTTTCACGGAATTTTGCTGTAGCAAATTCTTTTAATAAAGAAACTGCTTCACTGATATCATATTCTTTTGTTACGTCTACTTTTTCACGGATAAGACGAGCGCGTTTTGTTAATTTAGTCATTGATTAGTCCTCTACCACTAAACCCATTGAACGGGCACTGCCCGCAATGGTACGCACTGCAGCTTCTAATGAACCAGCAGTTAAATCGGCTTCTTTTGTCTTAACGATTTCTTCAAGTTGAGCTGTAGTTACAGTGCCAACTTTATCTGTGTTAGGACGGCCAGAGCCACTCTTAATACCAGCAGCTTTCTTTAATAAGAATGATGCAGGTGGTGTTTTTGTTTCGAAAGTAAACGAACGGTCATTATAAACAGTAATTACTACTGGAACCGGAGCGCCTTTTTCTAAAGAATCTGTTTTTGCGTTGAACGCTTTACAGAATTCCATGATGTTAACACCATGCTGACCTAATGCAGGACCAACAGGTGGTGACGGGTTAGCTGCACCAGCAGCTACTTGTAGCTTGATTAGAGCTTGGACTTTTTTAGCCATTTTAAAAATACCTTTATTGTGGGTAGTTAACGCTAATTACCGCGTTAGCAGTTTTCGCTTCCCTGTTTACTAAAACACCTTTTCGCAATGATTTCACTCAAAAACAGGTGACTTTAGTCCGCGCTAAAAAAACGCGGCAGCGGATTATATATTAACCAAGTGATGTATTTCAAGAATTTTATTTTAAAGAGTGGTATTTCATCAATTTTTTAAGATCACATAAACAAAAAACGCCTGCATAAGGCAAGCGTTTTGTTTTGAGCAAGATTAAAAGGATGAGCGATTAGCTACCTTTTTCTACTTGACCGAACTCAAGATCAACAGGTGTTGAACGACCAAAGATAAGCACAGAAACTTTGATACGGTTTTTCTCGTAATCCAGCTCTTCAACAACACCATTAAAGTCAGCAAATGGTCCGTCAATAACACGAACAACTTCACCTGGTTCAAATAATGTTTTAGGTTTAGGTTTATCAGTATCTTCTAAACGCTGTAATATACGATCTGCTTCTTTTTGAGAAATAGGAAGAGGTCTTTCTTTAGTACCACCGATAAAACCTAATACACGTGGCACACTTTTAACTAAATGCCATGACTCATCATCTAATTCCATATGAACCAGTACGTAACCAGGGAAAAACTTACGAGAACTTTTACGTTTTTGTCCCGCACGCATCTCAACAACTTCTTCAGTAGGTACTAAAATTTCACCAAACTTTTCTTCTAAGCCGTGAATCCCAATATGCTCTACTAAAGTTTTTTGTACACGACCTTCATAGCCAGAAAAAGCCTGAACAACATACCATCTTAATTTAGGATTGGTATTGACAATTTTTTCTTCAGTTTCTTCTGCTTCGTTACCATCAACAGAGTCTTCCATAAAATCTTCAGACATTATAATACCTTCATACCTGTAATTAAGCCGACTACCCAAAAAAGAACCGAATCTAATCCCCAAAGCAGTAATGACATCAATAACGTCACTACTAATACGATACCTGTTGTTTGAATAGCTTCTTGGCGTGTTGGCCAAACCACCTTGCGTACTTCAGTACGCGATTCTTTTGCAAATGCAACAGCATTACGACCTTTAAATGTTTGCATAGCAACTAAGCCAGCAACACCTACAGCAAATACAACACCAATAGCGCGAAGTAATACTGATTCTTGACCATAATAATAGTTACCACCAATCGCTGCAGCTAATAACAAGGCAACGACACCCCATTTTAAACCGTCGAAAGAACTGCTTGGCTGCTCTTCTGTACTTGCATTCATATTTCTATTCCGTAATTATCAATCTAATTTGAAACAATATAGCCACACTCGTGTGGTTAATTAGAGCCTCTTTATCTAGGCTCTTAAATGGCAGGGGTGGAGAGACTCGAACTCCCAACCATCGGTTTTGGAGACCGCTGTTCTACCAATTGGAACTACACCCCTACAAAGATTTAATAAGTTCTTATAACTTACTAAATCAATAGTTACACTTATCGGGTGAATCTTAGTTTTTAAAGGGAATTAAGAGATACTCGAGAAGTGAGGCGCTATTATACTCAGCCAAGCATATTACTCAAGAAGTATTTGACTCAGGAGCCACGATACGAGCAAATATTTTCGAGTTCCCCTTCGCCAGCTCCCTTCGACAAGCTCAGGGTAAACGGAGACGCTCTGGGTGAACGGAACAACTTTCCATTAGTGCTGAGCGTGAGGGACGAACTGTCGAAGTACGAGTTTATAAAATCATAAAACAAAAAAGGCCGCGTTAGCGACCTTTTTATAATAGATATTATTTCTATATGAATTTGTTAGATAACAGATGATTTAGCAAGACGTTGGCACGGAGTTGACGCTAGTCAATGAGTACCTACAACGACGCTAAATCGATGTTAACTACAAATTAATCCATAATCTTAGAAACAACACCAGCACCAACAGTACGACCACCTTCACGGATTGCGAAGCGTAAACCTTCGTCCATCGCTACTGGGTTGATAAGCTCTACAACAAACTTCAAGTTGTCGC
>NZ_QOLD01000092.1 GCF_003333305.1 Candidatus Colwellia aromaticivorans
TGAACATCCTGAGCGATGGTCAAAAAAAGAGAGAAACTGGCAGCCAATAGGCGCTGTGGAGTTAAATCCAGAGCAGCACAAAGAAGCTGCTTAACAATTTAGGCGACAACTGCCTTGAAAAACGCCGATATCATAAATTGCATCAATCAGTCGACCTGCGATCTAAATCTTTTAAGTCAATTTAATGTCTTGGTGAAAGAATATGGTAATATTGCGTGTCAAATGATTTTTCAAGTGATAGCTGATTTACATCTAGATAGAGATACTGCTTTCAATCACTGGATACAAGTGAACCGACATTCACTATGACTAAATGAGCAGGTTGGTCGCCCCTTGTCATTAGTTGCCATCATATGTGACTACTTTGCCAATCAAGAAAATAAACTAATCAACCACCCAAAACGCACTACCCTTGAACATTTCGATAGCCTAGTCAACCATTCTACTATTGACCGCCTTACCGGGCTATTTAACCGAAATTGCTTTAATGACACGCTCACACATTTACTCGCTTTAACGCAAAGAGAAGACTCTGAGTTATCTTTAGTCTTGTTAGATTTAGATGATTTTAAATTGGTCAATGATACCTATGGGCATCAAATGGGAGATATGGTCTTACATAAATTCGGAAGATTATTATCAAGTGCGATACGAAAAAGTGATATTGCGTTGCGCTATGGGGGAGAAGAATTTGTTATTCTCATGCCAAACACAAATCATAAAGATGCGTTGATGCTTAGCAACCGAATTCGATTGAATGTTAAAAACACGCCCTTTAGAGAAAATGGTACCAATCTTCATATTTCCATCAGTGGCGGGCTTGCCGTTTATCCAACACATGCAAAAACGGCAGACGAACTTATTTATTTTGCCGATAGTGCCTTGTATAGAGCCAAAGGCGCAGGTAAAAATAATATCAAAGTCTTTAAAAATGAACGTCGCCATTATTTACGCGTTCCATTGGTGAAAAATATAAAAATATAAAAATATAAAAATATAAAAATTAACTTTGATGGCGCGACTATTCAAAAAGCTATTTCTCAGGACATTTGTTTTGGTGGCGTTTTATTTGAAACGTCACCACATTATCACGTCCGTGATTTTATCCAAATTGCTATCGATTTCAATGATAACAATCCCATCTTGATTTTTGGCTCTGTCGTTAGAGTTAAACAGATTGCTGATGATTATTTTTCCATTGCGGTCTCTTTTTTATTTGGTGATATGGAAAAATTGGCCAAAAGGAAAATTGCCGGAATTATAGAAAAACACGAAGCGGATAATCATTCAACATAACTACTAAGGCCATTTTAGTTTGCCATGATTTTTAATGATTAAACAGGTCGTATCGTTTGCGGTGGCTTTAGAACATGGATTAGGTGAGTGTTATTCCCCCCAGAGTAGCCTTTGAACAATCAAGCGGCTTGCCTAAATGGAAGAATTTATTAACGGGTCGATACAAAACTTAATAAGAAGATTTTATCGCTAAAATATCACAGTTCACTTGGTCTAAAACTTTCTCTGTCGTTGAATTGACAAAACCCGAATGAAACCTTACCCCCATAATCAACAGATCAATATTTTCATCATTGACAACATCAACGAGTTGATTAGCAGCAATACCTTGTACAAAGTGGATATTGTTTTTATCAAACGGATAATGCTCTACTAATTGAGTCAATTCTGTTTCATGCTGCTCTTTCAAGTTATCTTGATGACCTTGGTAGTCATATGAAGGTACATCCATTCCTAAAATATTGATATGTTCTGCTGGCCATAGTTCATGTCCTGAAGGGTCATAAGCATGTATTACATGTGCAAAAGCGTTAAAATATTCTGACATCATCACGTTGCAATCAAGTATAACTTCATCTAAATCTTTACGTTCATCTTCACTTTTTTCTAGATCGACTGCGGCCATTACCTTTGTATAAGTGGCAGCAGTGGCCAATTTTGCAAGCAGTAAAGGCACAGGACAACATTTTAATAGTTGCCAATCGTTAGGAGTAAAAAGTAATCGATCAAGCACAGGATGCTGATGAGTCGATTTTACCACCATATCGGCATGACATTCGGTGATTTTTTTGAGGATTTCAGCATAAAGAGGTTTGTTCCAACGAACCTCTGAGGTCACTGATATATTCTGTCTAGATACTTGGGAAAGATACGTATTAAGCCAACGTTGTTTGGTTTTTAAATAATTACTAATAATATGCGCTTGCGGATGTTCTTGATTAAACCATTTAGGCGCAAGACCACTGTGATAAACCACTAAAAACAACTCTATGCTAGCATCAAATTTTTTTGCCACTTCAATGGCTTTAGACAATGCGGGTTGTTCATCGATTGTTGGGTCCATGATCACAAGAATATGTTTGATTTTCATGGCAAAGTATCCTTCATTAAATAGATTTATCTTACGTTTCATCTGAATAATACCAATTTGATTAAATCTCTTCCCAACTCAGAGCTATGCTCGATGTTCAATAACAAGGCAAATTTGTTTAGATTTAGTCATTCTAAATTAAATAAATTTAACGATGTTAATGGGCATCGAGCAAGCTCCCAAAGGGCGAGTTTAAAAGGCTTACATGCTGCGTTATTGATTTTGAGAATGGCGCTACATGGATGTAGCTTATTAGATAATGCAGGAGCACATTATCCTGAATAACCATTCTCTTAAATCAATGTCTTGCCTTTAAGCCTTTTAATTCTCGCTGAGTGGGAAAGAACTTAATCAACTTGGTATAACGTCATTATTACTGTATCAATTATTCATCTGTCTTTGTTGATAGTAGCAGTTGAGTTAGTATTGTAGTTGAGGTTTTAGGTGAGATTGTTGAGTTTTAAAGTTTTAGCTGACTTATATCAGTTGTTGAGAGCGTTGACGAGAATTTGTGAACTATTGTGAATAATTAAGACAGCAATAATGCAATAAAACCTGAAATAATAATGCCATCAAATGTGCCAGCACCACCAATACTCGCGGTTCCCGAATTTAATGCGATGATTTGTTTTAAACGTAATAAATCCGCGCCAATCAAAGGACCAAAAATACCGGCGCAAAATGCTGTGGCGGGGGGATTTTCTGGGGTGAGTATTACCCCACACAATGCGGCCATAACGCCTGGCACATAAGCCGGTAGCAAAACCCCCACACCGGCTTTTATTTCAGAGAGTTGATAGCAAATAATCACATTAATTATTATTACAATGACGGGCATTAATATCATTTCAGCGCTAAATAAGCGGGCTAACTGATAAAGGGCAAGTACTGATGGTACGACACAGCCACCTACGTTAATAGCAATAATTAGCTGTTTCTTTTGGTGTGTTTGACGGGGAAACCAAGGGTTAAAGCCAAATAACGGGCGTAAATCAGTTGGCACTTTTGAGACCGTTTTAATTCGTTTTAATGGGATATCTATCAAGCTACCAAGTATTATGCAAAAGATAATACCAAGCCCTATAAAAGGGGGGATACCGAGTTTGTATAAGCCTATTAGCATGAAGTCCATCAAAATAAATGGCCACAAAACAAGCAGTAGTAACAAACAAATAGTAGTAAAGAATCCTGCGGGCATATTTATCCCATATGTTGCACATATCTTATTAGCTAAGGTAGTCGTCTCGTTCTCAAAAGAGACAACGGACTATCGTGCCATTGTTTGGAGATGACTCTATGATTAAATTAGCATTAATGCTGGATGCACGATATTGCATTATTTTTAAACCCATGCCCCAATTTTCTTTATTTCCTTTTAGCTCAATACCTACACCGTTATCTTGAATAACCAACATCATTTTATCTGTATGTGTTTTAAGTTGTAGTGTTATATGACTCGCTTTGGAATATTTAATAGCGTTATTCATCGCTTCTTGCGCAATGCGATAAATTTGAACAGCAACCGTATTGTCTGGGATATTCAATATTTGTGAAAATTCACAGTCATTCTGAATATTGGCTTTGTCAGCCATTCCAATCAGTTCAATCAAAGCGTCTTGTAATTTTTGTGGCGGAAACAAAATTGGTGATAAGCCATGACTTATGTTGCGTGTTTCACCTATCGCTAAACTTATTTGTTCCATTATTTGCTCAAGCTGTTTGCCACTTCGTATATCGTCAACTGACAGTTTTCTTTGTAAATCGCTTATTAATAAGTTAATACCTGTTAGACGTTGCCCCAAATTATCGTGTACTTCTCTGCCTATTTTTTCTTGTTCTATGGTGCTGACATCAACAATGGCTTTCTTTAATATCGTCACTTCACTTAAATCGGAAATAATACCAATACAAATTTTATCGTTGGCAATTATAGTGGTTGTCAACTTGATAGGAAATTCACTACCATCTTTTCGAATAGCATTTAGCTCTTGTGGGGACAATGCTATTATTTTGTTTTGTAACTCAAGGTCTATTTTATCCTTCGATTTTCGGCGTTCAAGCTGTACCAGTGGTACTAATTTCTTAATGTTTACACCTGAAATCTCATTGAATTGATAGCCAAACATCATTTCTGCTGCTTGGTTAAAATCTGTTATTGAACCGTTATCGTTCATAACAACGATCGCTTCAGATGCAAACTGCATTATACTGGTCAGTCGTGCTTCACGGTCATTAAGTGATTTGGTACGCTCTAGCACGCGCTGTTCTAAGAGTATTTTTTGTTCGTAGCGTTTAGTTATTTCGACAAAGGTAATCACAACTCCGTTAATATGATCATCAACTGTGCGGTAAGGCACTATCCGCCTTAAGTAACAACGGCTTTTTTGGGTATTACCTACTGACCATACATCTTTTTCAATAGGCGACAGCTTCTCAAGAACCAGATGGGCATCAGTCAACAGATCGCTGTTGGCAACTTTCGCAGAAAAATCGCTAATTGAACGACCTATATCACTTTCTCTCAGATTAAGTAATTGACCTATTGCAGGATTAAACAACCTGATTTGTAATTTTCTATCAAGGAAAAGCGTTGCTATATCGGTGCTTGACAGTAAATTTTGTGTATCGTCATAACTTTTTTCCAGTTCTTCAACTTTGAAGTGTAGTTCACTATTTACGGTGTTGAGCTCTTCGTTCATCGATTGCAATTCTTCTTTTGAGGTTTCAAGTTCCTCATTGGCTGATTGCAGTTCTTCATTCATCGACATGACTTCTTCATTAGAGGCTTTAAGTTCTTCATTTGAACTTTCAAGCTCTTCGACCGTGCTATACAAATCTTCGCGTGTTGCGTTTAATTCATACTCTAATTGTTCAACAATATCAGAGTTTTGTTCAGATAAATTTAGTGTTGTGGTTGGTATGACTTTATTACTCGCGGAGCCTGTCTTTTCTTCAAAGGTGATCAGCAATAAATCACTGGGAAGTTTAGGATCAAATACCGGACGTACCGTTAAGGTACAGGGTAAATAATGGCCATTACGTTTGACTTTAGCCTCAAGGTCAACAATAGGCTGATTTACTTTAAGTGCGTAATCTACAGCGGTTCGAATACGAGCGCGCAAGCCTTCACGGAGTAAGGTCATTAAATCGTGCGTTGGCATACCCTTAGGGAATTCTAAAAAGTTAACGGTTGGCCCTTGAAAATGCAATATTTCGTAAACACGGTTTATTAACACCGCTGCGGGGGCATATTCTTCTAATAGGTCTCGGTTAACAAGTTCAGCAAATCGTGCTGGTGACGTGGTTTGATAATCCCCCGATTTATGGAAGCTTTTAGCTGGAAAACTAAGTTGTGAAAGACGTTCAATAGGAAAATTAACGGGCAGTTTATTTGTCGCTTTAATCGACTTAAATAAACGCCACTTTTTGGAGAGTATTTCAAATTGACTTTTGTTTTTTCCTAATGACTCAGAAGGGCCAAGCATTAAAACGGCACCAAGATTTAGGGAAAAGTGAAAAGTATTAAGCACATTATGTTGCAATGCAGGTTGAAGATAAATAAAGAGGTTACGGCAACTAATGAGATCAAGGCGTGAAAAAGGTGTATCACTGATCAGGTTTTGGTTCGCAAATATAATGGTTTCTCGCAGTACCTTCTTAACCTGATACTCGTCATTAGCGGTTAGTTCAAAAAAGCGTGCTAAACGATCAGAGCTAATATCACGTTCAATGCTTTTAGGATAGACACCTTCACGGGCAACCTTTAATGATTCATCATTAATGTCGCTGGCAAATATTTGCGCCGTGACGTTTTTCTTCGCTTGCTCAAATGCTTCAAACACTAGCATGGTGATTGTGTAGACTTCTTCACCCGTAGAACAAGCAGGCACCCAAATACGAACGGGTTTTTCTTCGGTACAAGTGGAAACGAGTTCAGGCATAACCTCTTCAATGAGAATTTGAAAGGCATCCTTGTCTCGAAAAAAAGCGGTTACGCCAATTAATAAGTCTTTATGTAACGCAATCGCTTCTTTTGGGTTGGCTTTTAAGAAGTCATAATAAGCGTCGAGGTTATTTGTTTGATTAACACACATGCGTCGCTGAATACGTCGTAATAGCATGTTTTGTCGGTAACCGCTAAAATCATACTTAATACGAGTGCACAAATAGGCCAAAATACGGTACATGTTTTGCAGTATTTCTTCTGTAATGGCATTCGTCGTTTGTTCTAAATAAGGATGCGATGCATACTCTATCAATATGGCTGGCATATCTTCAGGAGCTACAATCAAATCAACCAAGCCGGTATTGATGGCACTTTGTGGCATTTGACCGTGTGGGGTGGTTGATGGGTCTTGTGCGAGGATCATACCACCAGCAAGTTTTATATCTCGAAAGCTTAAGGTACCGTGAGAACCCGTTCCAGATAAAATAATACCAACACCCCGCTCAGCTTGATCTTTAGCTAAGCTACTTAAAAAATGTTCAATGGCTGTCCATTGCTGACGAGGTAGGGTGACTTCATTGAGATGTAAATGAAGGTCGGTAATAGTGATTTCTTTACCAGGGGGTAAAATATAAACATGATCAGCCTCGACAATCATGTTGTCTTTAGCTTCTAATACTGTCATGTTAATTTTGTTTGCGAGTAAGGGAGCCATCAAACTATGATGAGAGGGATCTAAATGGGGCAGGAGTACAAAGGCCATGCCGGTATTCTTTGGTATTTTAGAAAAAAAAGCTCTGAATGCATCAAGGCCACCGGCCGATGCACCTATGCCAATAATGAGTTTAGGTTTATTCGTTTTACTTACAGACATTCGATACTCAATAGCTATTTTTTAAAACACTTTTGATAAGTGCATTTAGTATAACCAGATATAAATTATATTAATATCACAAGATGTTATACCAATTTGATTGAGTTATTGCTCACTTGTACTGGTTAAAATAGTCCATGTCGGCGTTGCTCTCAATCCTAATAGCCAGCTATTACTCAATCGAGCGCCTTACCCTGAAATATTTTTCCTACGTACAACAAGATCACAAACTTAATGAAACTGGTATTATTGCCTAAATCGCTCATGATTGGCTTTCTAATGTCCACATTATTGCCGCTCTAACAAGCTCTGTTCCTGAGGTTAATGACAATTTGTCTTTTATATGACGGCGATGAGTTTCAATTGTTTTAATGCTTAACTTTAAATTTTTTGCAATGTCTTTTGTTTTCATTCCTTTACCGATTAAATCAAATACTTGTAACTCTCGATCAGTAAGTTTTAGTATGCTGCTATTTTTTTCACACGGTATATAATTAGGCTCACGTTGTTTCAAACGTTTAGCTATCTCTGGGTTGACAAATATTTTATTGTTTATTACTTGTCTAATACCGACTAATAATTTTTGGGCAGAATCTTGTTTGTTAATATACCCTGAGGCGCCATTATTTATGGCGCGCTCTGCATATAACTCATCATCATGCATTGATAAGGCAATTATCCGCATTTGGGGTTGCCAACTATGTAATTGTTTAATTAAATCTAATCCGTTACCGTCTGGCAATGAAATATCAACAATTGCAACGTCAGGTCTTAATGATGATCTCATCTTTAATGCATCGCTGACATTAGCCGCTTCACCGCATAATTTCAGGTCAATTTCTCCTTCTATTAATTGCCGTAGACCTTGACGAACCAGTTCATGGTCATCAACAATAAATACTTTACTGATATTAAGTGCACTCATATTACATTTCCTCAACCCTAGCATAAACCTACAAGCCTTATGATATACGCTAAGTTAACTGAAATAAGTTTTTATTCTTTCGATTGCAGGTATTTTAGCGAATAAAACAAGTGAATAAACTGATAAATGTCAGTGAGGCTTTTAATGCCTACATCTATGATGAATTTTAATTATTTAACTAACTTTAAAGTAATGAGTTATTTATATTGCCCATCTGATATTTGTCAGGGCTGATATTTAAGTACGAGTTATATTATTCTAAAATTCACTACAGGAGAAACACTATGACTCAACTCCCACCTAAAATACTTGTTAAAACTTGGCTGTTTATAGCCACTAGATCAGATTTTACAGAGGCTCAAGCCATCGCAATGGAAAATATAGAGCAGATATTTGAAACGATGATGGCAGCTATTGAATATGTTAAAAGTTGATGGTTTTATTCACTGAATACCGTATGGCGAGCCTACAAAAAGATTGGAATAATGCCACATAAAAGGCCCGTTTTCGTATGGCAGTAAGTTTCGCCAAACAAAGTAACGCTAAAATTCACTTTCTATACGTAATCGAACCCGTGAGTGCTAATACAGCATCGCTGGTTAATAGTCGTTTCTGTACCGGAGTTAAAACAACAGGCTATTCGCCTGTTGTTAAAATCTTAAAATCTATCACTTAGTATTCCATCGCAGATTATTATTCCAACTACTTAATTCTGTTTCTTCTGTCAGTAGCCACACGGCTAATAACTCTGTGCCGTTACTTGCTTAGTGAACCTCAGTTGGTTTATGACGATTGAGAATATCCATTATTCCAGCTTCTGCACTCTCTGGTATCATTATCTTGACCTGGGAAGCTTCTTCATCAATGAAAAAATTTTCCCTTGGAACATCCTTGCTCACCAGTTCATTAGCCACATTTTCAATGGCAAATTTATCCGTAAATGTTGCTGTAATAGTCTTGTACATGAGAGTTTCTCCTATTTGGCAAATATCTTCTATACGCTAGAACCGATCTCGTGAATAGTAGCTTATATCGTTTGTTAAACGCCGCTCATCGAAGATACCGACGCTCATCGAAGATACCGACTCCGCTTCTATCGGTATTAATATTATCATTTCGGTATATTAAGCTCCCTGATAAATGTCATTTGTTAGCTTGTTTTCTATTACAACGACCAATTAGGGCTATAATAGCGAGAAAATGGAGGTACCAATATTGTTAAACATACTGGTTAAACGTACTGACTTAACTTACAAAGGCGTGGTGTAAATGACATTCTCATTACTTGTGTGGATGGCCTTAAAGGGCTTTATTTAAAACTGGCCTTTATACGGAGAGCTCAGGTATATACCCGTTCCACTTGAAGATGCATGATTCAGTGGAAAGGGTATAGTCGTAATTAAAAATATCGGTTTACAATATGTTCTGAATATTCACTGGTAAACCCAACACAGCTAAAATTGAGTATCTCGCCAGCGTAGTATGTATGCTGATTTCCTTGTATATTGTTGAGTTTGTCATAAAAGCCGTTATTCATCTCCTCGGTGCCAATATGAGGAAAGTATTTCCAGTGTACAAATTGATGAACCGATTCAACCTCGGCTCCCATTTGTACTACAAATTTTTTAAGGTTATCGATAACTTTTGTCTCATTGAATGTTTTCGTTTGGTTAAAGGTTTTACTCTCATTGAAGACTCCTCCTGTGCTGATATCTTTATCTGTTAAGACATAAAAAGAATAGACTGGCTCTCCCACTTGTCGGTAATACCACAAAACAGGGTGTCCGGCTCGCTCCTTAATAAAATTATCTGGTACATAACCAGTCGCTTCAACAAAGTTATTCACCGTACAAAGAATGGTTTGATAATCCAGATACATGATTTTTTTAAAGAGCGCTGTTTCTTGAGTACTCACATTCATAAATAATAACATTTCGTCCAAAGGCGTCGTGACAATAAGCCGATCGAATTTATCTGTCCCAGCGTCAGTGACAATGGTGATCTTTTCTGCTCGGGTAATTTTAGTAATGACTGAGTTAAACCTGATATCGTGCTCCTTCGCAACACGTGTCCACAGTCCCTGCATGCCCTTGGGAAAAATGTAAACTTGTTTTTTTAAGTAAGCAACAATGGTTTCCCAGTTGGCGTATTTCAGTACATAAGCCGTTGGCACATGATCAGCATAGCAATAGCCAAATCCCGTGAGGAATAAGCTAAAGACGTCAGCTAAATCGGTAATTTTATTTTCTTTGGCAAATTGAGCAAATGGCAAGGTAACTGATGGATCAAGGTTATCAAAGCCTGGTAATTCCAGAACCTTGTATTTCTTTAAGATACGCCTATAGCGAAATATCAGCTGCCATAGCACTTTAAGCTTTAGCAGCAGTGACTGTTGAGGAATTTGTCTGCCACTTTTGTTAACAAAAATACTATGCCCGATATCGGCTCGCTCTATCGCGACTTTATATTTTTTAGCCAACCGAAGGGGGATTATATTGTTTTTAGTTAAAATACCCGCACCAAGCTCATAGTTTTTTTTGTTAATTTCGATACTTAGGCATTTTCCACCAGCATGATCAGTGCGTTCAAATAATGTTACGTGCTTATAACCTTTGAGTTTGAGAGCTTCCGCGGCACTTAGCCCTGCTGCACCAGCACCTAAAATGGCAATACGCTGATTTAAATTTATTTTATTGTTTTGTTTATTTTCCATAGCAGGTGCTCCTTCAAAATTGTCGACGCACACAGCAGTCCCGCCATGGTGCCACCTGCGATACTCCCAGTAATGACATCCTGCCCCGAAAGAAACAGATTTTTTACTGGCGTATGAACACGTAGAAATTTTTGCCTAAAACGTTGTGGAGAATGTGCAATGCCATAAATCTCACCTTGTCTATGCTTTGAAAAGTGACGAGTACTGAGAGGTGTGGATACTACATAATAATCTACTTTCCCTTTGAGTTGCGGCGCAACACGATACAACTGCTCAAACATTTGTTGTGCTAATTCTTCTTTGAGCGCTTCATATTCTTCACCACGTTTTTGCCATTTTGTATTTTTCCATTTTTTAAACCAACCATAAGGAAGTAACATAATCACTTCTGCGGTAGTTCTACCCGGATGTGTTTTTTCTGCTAACGGGTCTTTAGCCGAAGGGAATGATACAAAAGAAACCGGTATTGTGGCGTTAAAGTCTTTGTATTCTGTTCGGCCTTTGTCGTGGTCATACTGCTGAGGAAAAATCCAATAATTGCACTTTTTCAATGCTAATGCTGTCGAAGACTCTTTAATACCAACATATAATCCGACATGGGCAGTTGCAGGCTCTAGCTCATCAAGTAGCTTATCGAGCTCATGACGCTTGCTCACTTCTTTTGACAGTAATTGTGAATAAGTACTGACAATGCCAACAGCACTGATAATAGTTTTAGCGTAAAGCGCTTCTCCATCTTTAATTCGAACGCCGATAGCACTATTCTTTTCAACAATAATTTCATCCACTTCGGCCTGTGTTAGGGCCATTCCTCCTGACTCATCAATAATTGGAACGATATACTCGGCAAATTTTGATGCGCCACCAACAGGATAGGCCGCGCCCTCCATATAGTGGTTAACCAGCAGTGTGTGCATGTAAAAACTGCTCTTTGATGGTTCTAAACCATAATCTCCATATTGCGCCGTAAGTACGCCAATCAGTTTAGCGTTGTCGGTAATTCCCCTTAATACTTCCAATGTGGTCTTATCGGAAACCTTAAGTGTGCTGCGACGTAGAAAATTACCAATTATTTTAGATAAAAATGGAGGCAGGGTTTTTTCAATATAGTAACCGCTACCCATGTTTTGAGCTTCATCGAGTAAGGTGAAGTATTTATCGATTGAAAGTATATCCTTTTGGTTGGGAAAATATTCCTTTAACTTGGCCTTAAGATTCTCTCTTCCTCTGGGGAATTGGTATTCTTCGTCGCCAAAAATGGCTCTGTCATAAATGTCATCAAGGGGGGCCCATTTGAGTTTATCTTTCGAAATATAGCGAAAGACCTTGTTCAATATACTCCCTTCTATATGAACTTGGCCTACATAGTGCAAACCGATATCCCAGATATATCCAGCACGCTCAAATGTATGAGTAAAGCCGCCTAGTACGTTATGTTGTTCAAGCAAAAGTACGCGCTTTCCCGCTTGAGCCAAACAGGAGGCGGCACTCATGCCTCCGGTCCCTGAGCCAATGATAATCACATCAAAGGTTCGAGCGTCTTTTGTTAGGGCCGACTTAATGTAATTCCTGTATGTTTTTCTAGTCATATTGTGCATCTTACCCATTACCATTTAACCTAAGTTTTGTATAATAAATGATGGACTTGGTGTGGCTCTATACCCATGTTACCTCAAGATGCAGGATTCAGCTGGAATTAGAAACGCCTTTAGGCAAGGTATTGATTGAAGAAAATGGTTATTCCCTTGTCGAAATCAATAATGCAGTATAAAGCGTTTCTAAACCAGCCCCTTGGGGATGTCTGAGCAAATCATGCTCTTCGTTGCATCTTTTTTTAAGGGAACTACCATTAATAAAAAGATGCGCCTTGATCATGAATCGCTCAGGCATCCTGAAACTCGCATCTTGAAGTATCATGGGTATAGATTACCAAAGCTTCGAGGGTAAATGTGACCTCAGATCAGATGTTCGCATATGGCTAATATTCTTGTCATATTCTGAAACGATCATTTTTTTGCAGCTATCGCTTAGCTCATTTCTTAGCTGACCGAGAAATCTTGGGGCGGCAACCACGACTAATTGAGAAAATTTGTTTTCGGTACGACTTTTTTCCAAATAACTCGCTATTTCATGGGCAAATATTTCTGACTCCTTTTGTTTAGCATTTTGATCAGGACTAATATTAAAACGACTCATGCCTGCAGTATCATGAGCATTACCCGAACGATCACTTGTGAGTTTCTGTTCTTGCATACGGGATTCATTATGGATCAGAGTTTGGAACTCTTCAAAATCAGATGTAGAATCTTGAGTTTTATAAAAACGTGCGCGTGCGCTGTCACCAACAATTACCCAGTTATTCATAACAATCTCCTTTATTTGAAAAATAGGATACTTTTGTACTTTAGGCCTAATCCAGCAAAAAGCATAACTCAAAATAAAAAAGGCTAAATTGAGTTAAATCCATTTTACCTAAGAGCTACCGACCAAATTATAATAGAGTACTTAAGCCCAAAGGATTCGTTTGTGAACCTTCGCTATCATAAATCGTTCTAGTACCTTTAGCGCTGACATAAATCAGTGAATAAATATAAATGTCAGCTAATAATAAACGCAGGGATTAAGCGAGCCCTTCGAAGGAGGGAATATGAAAAAGGTCCGAATCAGTATTATTGCCATTATTGTTTTATTGGTGTTGTTGTTTTTTGTAAAACCCGTCCAGTCGCAAGATAATGGCATTGAAAGTTTACGTCAAAGCAGTAAAGCTTTCGCAAGTGTTGCCTATTGTGGTTCGCCTTCGATTGTATTTATTCAAGTTGAATCGACAAAGCGTTATTCATTATATCCCCAGTTTCCTATGCCCTCTGATAATAAAAATATTATTTCGTTTATTGATCCATTTTTAGTGAGCTATTACGAGTAATTCGTCTATCAATATCACTCTAAAATAGCAAGCCGTCTGGTTGGAATGCTATTTAATCAATGTGGAGGTAAAACGAAATAGCTCAATTGATGAGGCCCAATAGCCTACAGGCCAACCGCCTTTTTGTTTTAACTCACGTACAAACGATTTTGGGTCGGGTAGTGAATGCCAAACCGTTGGTAAAAATAGGGCTGTGCGCGGATATTGTTTTAATAACAAACCATCAACGCCTACGTGTAATTGATCTATTAATGCTTGCTCTGAACTGTTTTTTATCTGGATGAGTGGCGATAAAATGGAAACATCAAAATGGATGTGTTTCAGCTCATCACCACTTAACGGGGCAAAACGGCTATCTTCAAATGCACTACTGTAAGCGTGGCGGCAAACATCCTCCCACAATGGATAATTAGCAATATATGCACCTGTACAGCCTCTTAATTCGTTATGAAGATATAAGGTAACAAAGGTGGCAGCAATTTGTTGTAATGCCTTAGATGAGGGGGGTGGCGGAAGGGTAAACTTTCCCTGAGCAACTGAATTTTGTAAAACCTGCCAGACAAATGCCTTTAACTGTACTTGCTCCGCTTCACTAAGATTAATGGACGCATTATCTGATGAACCAGAACCAGAACGAGAACTACAACCTGAATTATGATTAGTGGATGATGAAGCTGGCATAACCGACCACCTTGTTTTTATCTCCATAAGGTGAACTATCACCGGAATTGGCTTGCTGTATTAACTGTACTTGCCAATGATGCAGACGACAAAAATAAAGTAAGCCATTTATTGCCTCACAGCCACAAGCCTCATCAGCTTGTATAATCGGCTCTAAATGCTCAATTTTTGTAATCGTCTTTTGGTCAATATCTTGCGCATCGAGATAGGCATGATAGTGACTTAAGTCTGAACTCACCACCACTAGAGTATCTGATCTTTGCGCAAATACTGACACTATATTAGAGATGATTTCAGGATGACAACGACCGACCACAATGGGAACTAATTGAAAACTAGGTAAACAAAAGTGTAGGAAGGGCAGTTGCACCTCCAGTGAATGCTCCCACACATGGGCTTGATCATTAATACTGACCAAGCCTAAATCAAGCAGTTGCTGGCAAGCTTGTTGGTCGATAAGAATTTCTCCATTGGGACTAGTAAACATATCATGGCTGGAAATGGCACAGCCTTGAAAGGCAACTTGATGACTAGGCCCCAGTAAAATAACTCTATGGATTGCACTCGCTGATTTTTTTAAGCAAGCATAGGCGCTTGCAGCAATAGCACCTGAAAAACAATAACCGGCATGAGGCACAATTAACGCTTTGGGTACTTTTTTTTCAAGTGTTTTTTCGACAGGTTTTGGCACTTTTACTGCGCTGAGTAATAACATTACCTCTTGGTTTAGTTGTGTTGCTTGTGCCGGATAAAAACTACCCGCAACAGCAGGAATTCGGTATTTCATCATCACAAACCTTTATTGACTGTCTATACTTATTAGCATAGCTGCAAATAGAGAAAAATCACTATGAACACTCCAAATCTAGATTATTTTCCGACCAAGTATTGGACCAAGTTAGCTGATGGGCGAGTTACTTGTACTCTATGTCCACATAAGTGCACACTACGCGAAGGTAAACGTGGTAACTGTTTTGTCCGTATGCATCAACAAGGTGAAATAGTATTAACAACTTATGGCCGCTCGTCAGGTTTTTGTATAGATCCGATTGAAAAAAAACCGCTCAATCATTTCTATCCAGGTTCAAGTGTGATGTCTTTTGGCACAGCAGGTTGTAACTTAAGTTGCAATTTTTGCCAAAACTGGGATATCAGTAAATCACGGGAAATAGACACCTTATGTGATAGCGCTATGCCGGAAACTATTGCCAATGCCGCCTTAGCTGCTGGTTGTAAAAGCATTGCTTATACTTATAATGATCCGGTAATATTTTTAGAATATGCCATTGATGTTGCGGTGGCAGCAAAGGCAGTAGGAGTGAAAAATATCGCGGTGACAGCAGGTTATATCTGTGATGAACCGCGTCGTGAGTTTTTTTCTTATATGGATGCGGCTAATATAGATTTAAAAGGTTTTACCGAGCAGTTTTACCATAAAATATGCCATGGCCAGTTGCAGCCAGTGCTAGATACCCTTTGCTATTTGAAAAACGATACTCAGCTTTGGTTTGAGATAACCACTTTATTGATTCCCGGTGAAAATGACAGTGATCAAGAATTACACGCAATGTGTCAATGGATAGTCGAACATTTAGGTCAGGATGTTCCCTTACATTTTTCAGCATTTCATCCTGACTTTAAAATGTTAAATACACCAGCAACACCGCTAGCCACCTTACTCAAAGCGAGAAGTATCGCATTAAATTATGGTATGCATTTTGTGTATTGTGGAAACGTTAGTGATGTAAAATCAGACAGTACTTACTGCCCAAATTGTCATCAACGAGTAATAGAGCGTAACTGGTATCAGTTAGGCCAATATCAGTTAGACGATAATGGCCATTGTCAGCATTGCCATTATCCGCTAGCAGGTGTTTTTGATGGCCAAAAAGGTGATTTTGGCAGACAAAGACTGCCAATACATTTTATTTGATCACTTTTTTGTTTAATTGCTAGGGATTGAATGAAAATGTCTACATTACTTGTTGAAGGTCAATTGTGATGGAGACCTAATTAAAACACATGAACTTGGAAGGCAAGTGGCATTTGACCTTAAGCTTCACTTACTTTATTGCGGCTACTGGCCTATGTATCTAACCTCTCTTATACCAATAAGACTAACTAAGTGATCTTTTTAAATGGTCTAAATATCCAATAACATCGTTGCTTTCAATCCCAATAGCCAGCTATTGCTCAATCAAGCGTCTTGTTCTTGAAAATTTACCCTCATTAAAATTTGAACCATGAATTAATCTGATTGGTATTAATTGTCACTGAATATTCAGGTTCGATATACTTGATGATTTTTCGAGTACACACTACGCAAAAATATATTCTTTCTACTTTCTACTTTCTACTTTCTACTTTCAGCTTTCTACTTTAATTTTAAGACGTTAGACTTTACGTATACCGGCGTTTTTCAAGGCAGTTGTCGCCTAAATTGTTAAGCAGCTTCTTTGTGCTGCTCTGGATTTAACTCCACAGCGCCTATTGGCTGCCAGTTTCTCTCTTTTTTTGACCATCGCTCAGGATGTTC